>NZ_JBVJIR010000021.1:0-878 GCF_055586185.1 Actinoplanes sp. NPDC051405 | reverse complement strand
CTGGCCACGCCCGCTGGGCTGGGCCCACGGGGCCGGGCCATGCCCATCGGGCTGCCCCATGCCGCTGTCTTGCACTGCCTGCTGGGCCGTGCCGCTTGGTCATGCCGAGTCGCGGAGGCGGCGTCGACCGTGCCGGGCCGCAAGGGCGACGCCGCACGCCGTGCCAAGCCACCGGGGTCGGGCCGAACGAGGCGGTTGGGCCGCAGCGCGCGTCGCGCAGCGGGCCCGGCGATTGAGTCCTCCGACATCCCGCCGGTGGAGGTTGCTGCTGCGCTGAGGCCGCGCCAACGTGTCTGTGCGAATCCTCGCCCGACGTCAATCCGCCGGATAAATCCGACAAGGCACCAGGGACAGGATGGGCAGCCTCGGTCGGCGAACGTGAAGTGACCAGCCGGGCAGTGCGGTGTGCCGGGGGGCGTAGGGGACGGGCGGGGAGAAGGCCCGGGCACCTGGGGAGCCGATGAGGTGATCCGGTGGACGGGCGGCCGTGGGGATGGTTGGCGGTAGGTCCGTGCAGCCGGGGCGCCGGTGAGGTGATCCGGTGGATGGCGCGATGGATGGGCGGCCCGGCGACGGGCCGGGGGTCGTTCCGGGCCGGGGTGAGGAAATCCGGTGGATGTTGCCGTGGGGGATGACCCCGGAAAGCCCAGGCAGCTGAGGCGGCGGCGGAAGCGACCCGGGTGGATGCGCGGCGTGGGGGATGATCGCACCAATCCGCAGACCTGGACCACAACGGGCTTGGGGGGGGGGGGGGGGGGGGGGGGGGGGGGGGGGGGGGGGGGGGGGGGGGGGGGGGGGGGGGGGGGGGGGGGGAGGGGGGGGGGGGGGGGAGGGGGGGGGGGGGGGGAGGGGGGGGGGGGGGGGGGGAGCGGGGGGGG
>NZ_JBVJIR010000020.1:0-202833 GCF_055586185.1 Actinoplanes sp. NPDC051405 | reverse complement strand
CCCCCCCCCCCCCCCCCCCCCCCCCCCCCCCCCCCCCCCCCCCCCCCCCCCCCCCCCCCCCCCCCCCCCCCCCCCCCCCCCCCCCCCCCCCCACCGCGAGAGAAAAGCAGAAAGGCGGACCCCCAAAAAACAGGGTTCCGCCTTTCCGGATGAACGAGAAGATCTAGCCCTTGGCCATCGTCAGAGTCTTGATGGTGATCTCCTTCTTCGGGTGCCCGTCACCCTGACCATTGGCATTGTCACTACCAGCCTTGGCCACAGCCTCGACGATGTCGAGCCCCTTGGTGATCGTGCCCAGCACCGTGTAGTCCGGCGGCAGGTCGGTGTCCTCGTACACGATGAAGTACTGGCTGCCCGTCGAGCTCGGCGCTGACGTCTTCGCCATCGCGATCGTGCCCTTCGGGTACGCCGGCTTCGCGTTCGTCGGGAGGTTCTCCTCCGCGTAGCGGAAGCTGGGGCCGCCGGAGCCGTCGCTCTCGCGCCAGCCCTTGCCGGTCGCCGTCGGGTCGCCGCACTGGAGGACCTTGATGCCCGCGGTCGTGAGCCGGTGGCACTTGGTGTTGTCCCAGAACTTCTTGCTGGCCAGGAACGTGAACGCCTCACCCGTGCACGGCGCCTTGCTCAGGTCCACCGAAGCCGTGATCGCGCCGAGGTTGGTGTCCATGGTCAGCGTCGACTTGCCGACGTTCGGGGCGTTCGACGGCGGGGTGCCGACGTCCTTGACCTTGCTGCCCGTGCTGCCGTCCTCCGGGATCCATGAGCAGGCCACGGTGCCGGGGGGTGGGGCAGCCGCGTCGGTCGACTTCTTGTCGTCGTCGTTGCCGAGCGCGGCGACGATCCACACCGCGGCGCCCGCGATCACGACGACCGCGAGGGCCGATCCGATGATGGCCTGCCGCTGCCGGCGCTTGCGCGCGGCAGTGGCCCGCTCGGCCATCTCCTTCTCCAGCCGGGCCCGCGCCGCCGCGCGCTGCCGGTCCTTGATCGACGACACGGTGTTCCTCCTGTATGCCTCGGTGCGGTGAGGGGATATGTTGCGACGATTCTGGTCCGGAAAGCTCAGGACTCGCTGGACGCTGAGGGGGCGGCCGAGGGGGCGGTGGCGGCGGGCTCTGCGCTGGGCTCGCCGACGGTGATGCTCTGCACGGTGATCTTGTTCTTCGGGGTGACCTTGTCGCCCGCGCTGTTCGCCACGGTGGCGATCTTGCCGATCTTGGCGACCGTGTCCAGCCCGCCGGTGACCTTTCCGACGATCGGATACTGCGGTTCCGTCTTCGGGGTGAAATCCTTGAAGAAGATCAGGAACTGGCTGCCGTTGGCGCCCGGCGGGTTGCCGATCATCGCCACGGTGCCCTTGGGGTAGAGCGGCTCCTGCGGCGCCGCCGCGGCCGACGCGCTGGGCGCCGGAGCGGGGGCCGTCGGTGTGTTCTCGTTGTAGACCGTGTACGTCGGACCGCCCTGGCCCGTGCCCTTCGGGTCCCCGCAGTGGATCGCGCCCTCGGCGGTGATCTCGTGGCAGGTGGTGTTGTCGAAGAACTGCTTGCCGGCCAGGTAGCTCAGGCTCGCGCTGGTGCACGGCGCGGCGGCCAGGTCGAGGGTGACGACGATCGGCGCGCCCTGGTCGGTCGTGATCGTCATCGGCCGGGTGCCCGCGGTGGGGATGCCGCTGGTCGGCGGCTCACCGACGTCTTTGAGGTCGGGGTTCGACTCGGCGTTCTGCGGCGTCCACGCGCACACCTCGGAAGCGGTCGGGTCGACCGGGTCGTCGCCGTCGAAGGCGCCGCCGAGCCACGCCACTCCGCCCACGATCAGGACGAGCGCCAGTGCCGCACCGAGCCCGGCCTGGATCTGCCGCCGCCGGCGCTGCCTGCCCGCACGGCGTGCGAGCTGCCGATCGAGCTTCTCCCGCGCCAGTTTTCGCGCCCGGTCCCTGCTGGAAGCCACCGAGTGCTCCCCTTCCTTAAACTCTTGTCCAGTGCGCCACGCCACACGCCCGCAAGAGTGTACGGGTAACCGCTGGGAATGTGGTGTGCGAGGTTCCGTCACGGTGCGTACGGTGTGTCCCGCTAGGCTTGACCGGCGAATCCGACCGCGAGAGAGGGGTGCCCAGTGCTCGTCACCGGCTTTCCGGCCGACGCCTTCGGCACCAACTGTTACGTCGTGGCCGCCGGCCCGGGGGAGCAGTGCCTGGTGGTCGATCCGGGCATCGGCGTGCTCGACCGTCTCGACGAGGTGCTGGCCCAGCACCGGTTGCACCCGGCCGCGGTGCTGCTGACCCACGGCCACCTGGACCACACGTTCTCCGTCGCGCCGGTCTGCGGTGCGCGTGGCATCACGGCGTACGTGCATCCCGCCGACCGGGAGATGCTCGCCGACCCGGCCAAGGGCCTGAGCATGGATCTGACCGCGTTGTTCGGCGGCCGGCTGTCGTACACCGAGCCCGAGGACGTCGCGGAGCTGACCGACGGGGCCACGCTGAGCCTGGCCGGGCTGGAGATCACCGTCGACCATGCGCCCGGCCATACCGGCGGGTCGGTGCTCTTCCGGCTGCCCGGCGCGGGCTCGCAGTGGGAGGCGGACCAGGTCTGCCTCTCCGGTGACGTGCTCTTCGCCGGTTCGATCGGCCGCACCGACCTGCCGGGCGGCAGCACGGAGACGATGCTGGCCAGCCTGCGGGACAAGATCCTGCCGCTGGCCGACGACACCGTCGTGCTGCCCGGCCACGGACCGGAAACCACCATCGGCCGCGAGCGCGTGGCGAACCCGTACCTGCGGGAGCTGACCACCGCGCCCGGCCGGGGCCTCTGAGACTTTTCGCTAGGAGAACAGCACCATGAGCAAGCCCACGCCCATCTCCGGCTTCCCGGAGTGGCTGCCCGCGCAGCGGATGATCGAGCAGAGTGTCGTCGAGCGGATCCGCGCGACCTTCGAGCTCTACGGTTTCGCGCCGCTGGAGACCCGCGCCGTCGAGCCGCTGGACCAGTTGCTGCGCAAGGGGGAGACCTCCAAGGAGGTGTACGTCCTGCGCCGCCTCCAGGAGGATCCCGGCGCGCCGTCCGACGACTCCCTCGGCCTGCACTTCGACCTGACCGTGCCGTTCGCCCGCTTCGTGCTGGAGAACAGCGGCAAGCTGCAGTTCCCGTTCCGCCGCTATCAGATCCAGAAGGTGTGGCGCGGTGAGCGCCCGCAGGAAGGCCGCTACCGGGAGTTCCTGCAGGCCGACATCGACGTGGTCGACCGCGACAACCTGCCGTTCCACTACGACACCGAGATGCCGCTGGTGATCGGGGACGCGTTCGCGTCGCTGCCGATCCCACCGGCCACGATCCTGGTCAACAACCGCAAGGTGTGCGAGGGCTTCTACCGGGGTCTGGGCCTCGAGGACCCGGATCAGGTGCTGCGTACCGTCGACAAGCTCGACAAGATCGGCCCGGAGAAGGTCGCGGCCCTGCTGGTCGAGACGGCCGGTGCCACCGATGCCCAGGCCAAGGCCTGCCTGGAGCTGGCCTCGATCTCGGCGGAGGACGCCTCCTTCGTGGACGCGGTGCGGGCCCTCGGTGTCGACAACGCGCTGCTGGACGAGGGCCTCGAGGAGCTGGTCCGGGTCGTCGACGCGGGCACCGAGCACGCGCCCGGCCTGATCCGGGCGGAGCTGAAGATCGCCCGCGGGCTCGACTACTACACGGGCACGGTCTACGAGACCCAGCTGCGCGGCTACGAGCGGTTCGGCTCGATCTGCTCCGGCGGCCGTTACGAGAATCTGGCGACCGCGGGCAACGAGCGTTTCCCGGGCGTCGGCATCTCGATCGGCGTCTCCCGGATGCTCGGGCTGCTCTTCGGCCGGAGCGCGCTGGGCGTCTCGCGGTCGGTGCCGACCTGCGTCGTGGTGGCGTTGCCGGCCGAGGAGCTGCGCCCGGCCTGCGACCGGATCGCCCGGGCGCTGCGCAGCCGGGGGATCAGTACCGAGGTGGCGCCGTCGGCGGCCAAGTTCGGCAAGCAGATCCGCTTCGCCGAGCGGCGGGGCATCCCGTACGTGTGGTTCCCCGGAGCCGACGGCGCGGCCGACACGATCAAGGACATCCGCTCGGGTGACCAGGTCGAGGCCGACGCGTCCACGTGGCAGCCGCCGGCCGAGGACCTGACTCCCGTCGTTTCCGGCAGCTGAGCCCGCCGGGCCGGGAGCCGGCAGCCCGCCGCGGGACCCGGCGTCAGCGCGCGTCCAGGAAGTCCTCGATCGCGGTGCCGATGACGCCCAGCGTCTCGGTGAAGTCCCGCAGGGTCCCGGGCGCGCGCAGGGAGTGGTTGGCGTCCCGGATGGTCAGCACCTGCTGGCCGGTCGAGCGGGCTGCCTCCGGGACCCACCACGGGTCCGCGGTGCCGCCGATGAGCAGCTGCGGCGCCGGGTTGCGGGTGATCGCGTCCACGAGGGGCGGGATGGTCAGCAGCGGGGTCAGCCAGATCGCCGGCAGTTCCAGGTCGGCGGCAAGGGTCGCGGCGTGGGTGCCCAGCGACTTCGCGATCAGTACCGGCCGGGCGTCGGGGTCGCGCTGGACCAGCCGGTGCAGTGCCGCGGCGACGCAGGCGCGGACGAACGGCTCCGGCCCGACCTCCATCAGGCCCTCGGGCATCGTCCAGGTGACCGGCTCGATGAGGGCCCGGCGGTCGGTCAGCGCCTCCCAGCCGAGGTCCAGCAGGGTGGTGTGGACGATGCCGATGCCGCCGGGCACCAGGATTCCGCTGAGCACCGCGCCAGCCTAGCGCCGAAGATCCTATGTGGCCTGTGAGGGCGCGTTAACTTATTCGACATGTGTCAATACGTTGCGTGAAACGAGCGGTTCTTAGCTTTCGGGGCACCACCCCCCGCGGGCGAAGGGACAAGTCCCCATGTCATCTACGAAGTGGACCAAGACTCTCTCGATCCTTTTCCTCTCCACGACTCTGGTGGTGGCCGGCTGCGCCGATGATCCGTCGGCGAGCGGCAGTTCCTCCGGCGACACCATCAAGGTCGGCATCCTGCACTCGCTCAGCGGCACGATGGCCATCAGCGAGGTGACGGTCCGCGACTCCGAGCTGCTGGCCATCGAGGAGGTCAACGCGGCGGGCGGCGTGCTCGGCAAGAAGCTCGAACCGGTCGTCGAGGACGGTGCCTCGGACTGGCCGACGTTCGCCGAGAAGGCCCAGAAGCTGATCAACGAGGACAAGGTCGCCACCACCTTCGGGGGCTGGACCTCGGCCAGCCGCAAGGCGATGCTGCCGGTCTTCGAACGCAACAAGGCCCTGCTCTGGTATCCGGTGCAGTACGAGGGGCTGGAGAGCTCGCCGTACATCTTCTACACCGGCGCGACCACCAACCAGCAGATCGTGCCCGCCCTGGACTACCTCAAGCAGCAGGGCAAGAAGTCGGTGTTCCTGGTCGGCAGCGACTACGTCTTCCCGCGTACGGCCAACAAGATCATCAAGGCGTACGCGGCCGCGAACGGCATGACCGTGGCCGGCGAGGAGTACACCCCGCTGGGCAACACCGAATACTCGACCATCGTCAACAAGCTCGGCCAGGCCAAGCCCGACGTCGTCTTCAACACCCTCAACGGCGACAGCAACGTCGCCTTCTTCAAGCAGTTGCGCAGCGCCGGCTTCACCGACAAGACCATGCCGACGGTGAGTGTCAGCGTCGCCGAGGAGGAGGTCGGCGGCATCGGCCCGGCCAACATCGCCGGTCACCTGGTGGCGTGGAACTACTACCAGACCACCGAGGGCGCCACGAACACCGAGTTCGTCAAGAACTACAAGGCCAAGTACGGCGCGACCAAGGTGACCTCCGACCCGATGGAGGCCGGCTACAACGCGGTCAAGCTGTGGGCCGCGGCGGCCGCCAAAGCGGGCAGCACCGACGTCGAGGCGGTCAAGAAGGCAGCCGGGGGAATCTCGCTGGACCTGCCCGAGGGCAAGGTGACCATCGACGGCGAGACCCAGCACGTCTACAAGACCGCCCGGATCGGGCTGATCCAGCCGGACGGCCAGATCAAGGAGGTGTGGAACTCCGGCGAGCCCGTGAAGCCGGATCCCTACCTCAAGGGCTACCCGTGGGCCGCCGGACTGGCGTCCTGAGCGAGCCATGGGAACCCTGAACCAGTTGGTCATCGGGGCGAGCATCGGCGCGGTGCTGCTGCTCGCCTCGCTGGGCCTGACCTTCACGTTCGGCCAGATGGGCGTCATCAACATGGCCCACGGCGAGTTCATCATGGCCGGTGCGTACACCGCGTACGTCCTGCAGCCGCTGGCCGGCGAGCAGGCCGTGCTGGTGGCGCTGCCCGTCGCCTTCGCCGTCGGCGGGGTGCTCGGGCTGATCCTGGAACGGCTGTTCATCCGGCGGTTCTACGGCCGCCCGCTGGACACGCTGCTGCTCACCTGGGGCATCAGCCTGATCCTGCAGCAGGTCGCCCGGGACATCTTCGGGGCGCCCAACGTGCAGGTCACCGCCCCGGGCTGGCTCACCGGCGGGATCGACGTGGGTGTGCGGATCCCGTACAACCGGGTGTTCATCCTGGTGCTGGCGATCGGCTGCGTGGCGGCGATCTCGCTGTACCTGAGCAAGCTGCGGCAGGGCCGGCGGATGCGGGCCGTGATGCAGAACAGGCAGCTGGCCGCGGTCAGCGGGGTAGCGACCGGGCGGGTCGATCAGGCCACCTTCTTCATCGGCTCCGGGCTGGCCGGGGTGGCCGGGGTCGCGCTGACCCTGATCGGCCCGGTCGGCCCGACGCTGGGCAGCGGGTACATCGTGGACGCGTTCCTGGTCGTGGTGGCCGGCGGGCTGGGTCAGCTGCGCGGTGCGGTGATCGCCGCGTTCGCGCTGGGTGTGCTGAACAGCTTCGTCGAGTTCTGGACGGCCAACGGGGCCAGCTTCGCCAAGGTGGTGGTGTTCGCCGTGATCATCGCGTTCCTGCAGTTGCGGCCCCAGGGCATGTTCGTCCTGCGATCGAGGGCACTCACATGAGAAACCGGATCGCCTTCGCCCTGATCGCCGTGGTGCTGCTCGCCGCGCCGCTGGTGTTCAGCCCGTTCCGGCTGGACCTGCTGGCCAAGTACCTCTGCTATGCGATCGTGGCGCTCGGCATCGCCCTGGCCTGGGGCCGCGGCGGCATGCTGACGCTGGGCCAGGGCGTGTTCTTCGGGCTCGGCGGATACGCGATGGGCATGCACCTCAAGCTCGTCGAGGCCGGGCCGGGGCAGCTGCCCGACTTCATGTCGTGGAGCGGCGTCGAGCAGTTGCCGCTGCTCTGGAAGCCGTTCGCCAACCCCGTCTTCGCGCTCGTGATGGTGGTCGTGCTGCCGGTGACGGTGGCGCTGCTGCTGGGGCTGCTGGTCTTCCGGCAACGGGTGCGGGGCGCGTACTTCGCGGTGCTGTCCCAGGCGCTGGCGGCGGCGTTCGTCATCCTGCTCGTCGGCCAGCAGGGGCTGACCGGCGGCACCAACGGCCTGACCAACTTCCAGCTCTTCTTCGGCCTGGACCTCTACGACGACGCCGACCGCCGGATCCTCTACTTCGCCATCGTGGTCGTGCTCGGACTGTCCTATCTGGTCGTGCGGCAGCTGGCCCGCAGCCGCTACGGGCAGCTGCTGGTGGCGATCCGCGACGGCGAGGACCGGGTGCGTTTCCTCGGCTACGACCCGGCCCTGGTCAAGACCTTCGCCTTCGCGGTCTCGGCCGGGCTGGCCGGCATCGCCGGCGCGCTCTTCGTCCCGGTGGTCGGCCTGCTCACGCCGGCCAACCTGGGCGTGGTCGCGTCGCTGGAGCTGCTCATCGGGGTGGCGATCGGCGGGCGGTACTCGCTCGCCGGTGCGGTCGGCGGCGCGCTGCTGTTCCACTACGGCAAGACGATCTTCAGCGAGCAGTGGCCGGACAGCTGGCTCTACGTGCAGGGCGCGCTGTTCGTGGCGGTCATGCTCTGGGCTCCCCGCGGTCTGGCCGGCCTGGCCGGGCAGCTGCGCGACGTGATCGCGGCCCGGCGCCGTCCGGCGGCGCCGGCCCCGCCGGTTCTGGAGGAGGTACGGGCATGAGCAGACTCCTGGAGGTACGCGGCCTGAACGTCGTCTTCTCCGGCTTCCACGCGATCACCGACCTGGACTTCTCCCTCGACGCCGGCGAGCTGCGGTTCCTCATCGGGCCCAACGGGGCCGGCAAGACCACCCTGATCGACGTCATCACCGGGCTGACCAGACCGGCGACCGGCTCGGTCAGCTTCGCCGGGCAGGAGCTCGTGGGCCGCCGGGAGTATCAGGTCGTGCGCGCGGGCGTCGGCCGTACCTTCCAGACGTCCGTGGTGTTCGAGGAGCTCAGCGTCGTCGACAACCTGGACCTGGCGGCGGGTTTCCGGCGCCGGCTGCCGACCCTGCTGCGCCGGCGGCACGGCGTCTCCGACGACGTCGCCTCGGCGCTGGACACCATCGGGCTGGGTGCCCTGGCGGACCGCCCGGCCGGGGTGCTCTCGCACGGCCAGCGGCAGTGGCTCGAGATCGGCATGCTCGTCGTGCAGCGGCCCCGGCTGCTGCTGCTCGACGAGCCGGTCGCGGGCATGAGCCGCACCGAGCGCGAGCGTACGGGCGAGCTGCTGCAGTCGGTGGCCCGCGACCACACCGTCCTGGTGGTCGAGCACGACATGGATTTCCTGCGCCGCTTCGCCAGCACGGTGACGGTGCTGCACGAGGGCCGGCTGCTGTGCGAGGGCACGGTGGCCGAGGTGCAGGCCGATCCGCGCGTGCAGGAGGTCTATCTCGGACGGTCCCGCGACGAGCTCGACAAGGAGGTGGCGTGACGTGCTGGAGGTCGAGGACCTGCAGGTGTCGTACGGCCGGGCGCAGGTGCTCTTCGGGGTCTCGCTGACCGCGCCGGCCGGGTCGCTGGTGTGCCTGATGGGCCGCAACGGTGTCGGCAAGACCACCCTGCTCAAGGCGATCATGGGAGTGCTGCCGGTCCGCTCGGGCGCGGTGCGTTTCGACGGCCGGGAGCTGACCAGGCTCAAGGTGCACGAGCGGGTCCGGCTCGGGCTCGGCTACGTGCCCCAGGGCCACGAGACGTTCCCGCAGCTGACTGTCGCGGAGAACCTGCAGGTGGCGCGGGAGACCGCGGGCAACCGCCGGGCCGGGGTGGTCGACGAGGCGTTCGACCTGTTCCCGGCGCTGCGCGGGCTGCTCAAGCGGCGGGCGGGCTTTCTCTCCGGCGGTCAGCAGCAGCAGCTCGCGATCGCCCGGGCGCTGGTCACCGAGCCGCGGATGCTGCTGCTGGACGAGCCGACCGAGGGCATCCAGCCGTCGATCGTGCGCGAGATCGAGGAGGCGATCCGGCAGCTGCACGCGGCCGGGCTGACGATCCTGCTGGTCGAGCAGTATCTGGAGCTGGCTCTGCGGCTGGCCGACCGGTTCGTGATCCTGGACGCGGGCGAGGTGGTGCGGGCGGGCCCGGCCGGCGAACTCGGCGACGAGTCGGTCCGCCGGCTGCTGGCGGTCTGATCAGGAGCGGGTCGCCTCGAAGATCATGCAGCTGGAGGTGGCGTGGGCGATGAGGCGTCCCGCGGTGTCGGTGATCCGGGCTTCGGTGAGCGCGGTCCGGCGGCCCTTCTGCAGCACACCGCCCTTGCAGGTGAGCTGCCCGGAGTCGACGGTGACCGCGCGCAGGAACTTCACGTTGAGGTCGAGTGAGGTGTAGCCGACCCCGGCCGGCAGCGTCGAGTGCAGTGAGCACGCGGCGGCGCTGTCGAGCAGCGTGGAGAGCACGCCGCCGTGCATCGTGCCGAGCGGGTTGTAGTGGAACTCCTGCGGCGCCAGGTAGAACGTGACGCTGCCCTCCTCGACCTCCATGCCGGAGATGTCGATCAGGTTCATGATCGGTGGGGGCGGGAGCTCGCCGGCCACCATCCGGCGCATCAGGTCCAGGCCACTGGTCGTGCCCAGCACGGCGGCGTGCTCGGCCGGATCGGTCCAGGAATACGTGCGCGTACGGGTCCCGTCCTGGGTCTGCGTCATGGACGCAGACTGGCACCCGCTTGCTGTGTCTGTCAAACAGACTTAGCCTCGGTGTCATGAATCCCACCCTCGCCCGCCCGTCCGCCCTCGACTGGTCCGTCGACGCCTGCACGATCGGCCGCGCGATGGGCATCCTCGGGGAGAAGTGGACCGTGGTGGTGCTGCGGGAGGTCTTCACCGGTGTCCGCCGCTTCGCCGACATGCGCGAGCGCACCGGCATCCCGCGCCAGGTCCTCACCAACCGGCTCGCTTCGCTGGTGGAGCACGGCCTGCTGCGCCGCGAGCCGTACCAGGAGCCCGGCGCGCGGATCCGCCACGAATACCGGCTCACCGCCAAGGGGCTCGACCTCTACCCGGTGCTCACCGCGGTGATGGAATGGGGGGACCGCTACCTCGCCGATCCGGCGGGCCCGCCGCTGGAGATGGGCCACCGCGACTGCGGCGCGCGGATCCACACCGAACTGCACTGCGCCCAGGGCCACCGGATCGCCGACCCCCGGGAGGTCGCTCCCCGCCCCGGACCGGGGGCCAAGCGCCGCGGCTAAGCTCCCTGGCCGTGGCGAGGGCACGGGCATCAGCACGGGAAACGTCCGCGTGGGCCCCATTGCGGGACAAGATCTTCCGCGGGTTGTGGATCGGGGTGCTGGCCAGCAACGTCGGCACCTGGATGCAGACCGTCGGGGCCCAGTGGCACCTGGTGCACGAGCCGGACGCGGCCACCTACGTCAGCCTGGTGCAGACCGCGACGATGCTGCCCGTCCTGCTGCTGGCGCTGCCGTCGGGCACGCTGGCCGACACCTTCGATCGCCGGCGGCTGCTGCTCGCCGTACAGGTGGGGTTGTTCGCCGTGGCCGGGACGCTGACCGTCCTGACCGGGCTCGACCGGATGCCGCCGCCATTGCTGTTGATCTTCACTTTCCTGCTCGGCGTCGGCCAGGCGCTGACCCTGCCGACCTGGCAGGCGATCATCCCCGAGGTGGTCCCGCGCGACGAGCTCGCCTCGGCGTCCGCGCTCGGTGCGGTCAACACCAACCTGGCCCGATCGGCCGGGCCGGCGGTGGCCGGGCTGCTGGTCGCGCACGTGGGCGTGGCCGCGGTCTTCGGCCTGAACGCGCTGTCGTTCGTGGTCTTCGCCGTGGCGCTGCTGCGCTGGCGCCGGCCGCCGGAGAGCGGGACCGCGCACGCCGAGCGGTTCGGCCCGGCGCTGCGGGCCGGCGGCCGGTACGTGCGCTACTCGCCGGTGGTCCGCCGGATCCTGCTGCGCGTGGTGCTGTTCGTCCTGCCCGGCAGCATCGTCTGGGGCCTGCTGCCGCTGGTCGCCGAGCAGGAGCTGGCCATGGGCCCGAGCGGGTACGGCGTCCTGCTCGCCGCCCTGGGCGTCGGCGCGGTCCTGGGCGCCCTGCTGATGCCCCGGGTCCGCGAGCACGTCCCGGCCAATCGGCTGCTCATGCTCTCCGGCACGGTCTACGGCCTGGCCCTGCTCGTGGTGGCCACGGTGGCCAGCGTTCTGGTCGTGGTGCCGGTCCTGCTCGCCGCCGGGCTGGCCTGGATGATCCAGGTGTCGCGGATGAACGCGAGCCTGCAGCTGTTCCTGCCGAACTGGGTCCGCGCCCGCGGCTTCGGGGTCTATCAAGTGGTCTTCGCCGGCGGCCAGGCCCTCGGCGCTCTGCTGTGGGGGCAGGTCACCGAGGCGTTCGGCCTGCGCGCCGCCTTTCTCGCCG
Source organism: Actinoplanes sp. NPDC051405 (assembly GCF_055586185.1). Lineage (NCBI taxonomy): Bacteria > Bacillati > Actinomycetota > Actinomycetes > Micromonosporales > Micromonosporaceae > Actinoplanes > Actinoplanes sp. NPDC051405. The sequence continues at coordinate 191,092 of NZ_JBVJIR010000020.1, read as the reverse complement.
CGGCCGCGCTGATGCTGCTGGGCACCGCGACCGTGCGCTGGCTGCCGCTGCACCACCAGGAGGGCGACCGCAGCCCGGCGGTCTACTGGGCCGAGCCGCACCTGATGCTGGAGCCGCATCTGGACGAGGGACCGGTGCTCGTCACCTCGACGTTCCGGGTGCGGCCGGCGAACCGGGCTGCCTTCGTCGCGGCGATGCAGGCCGTACGGCGTTCCCGGCAGCGGACCGGGGCCACCCGGTGGGGACTGTTCCGCCCGGGCGAGGCGACGGACGAGTTCGTCGAGGTCTACCTGGTGCCCACGTGGGACGAACATCTGCGCCAGCACGAGGGCCGGCTCACCGGCAGCGACGAGCAGGACGAGCAGAAGGCGTGGGCGCTGGCCGAGGGCCCACCGGCCGTCTCGCATCTGCTGCCCGCCGACTCGCCGGATTAGCCCGATGTTTCGGGATTGTTCCGATTAGCCTCAGGGCAGGCCGCCGGTTCGAGGGGTGCGGCCCTTCAGGAGGCACGGCGTGGCACTCGTCGATCGTTCCGGTCACTCCCGGCTGCTCCTCATCGGTGGCGCCGAACGCTACGGTCCGGGCGGCACCGAGATCCTGCGCCGCTTCGTCGGCCTGGCCGGTGGTCCCGCCGCCGAGCTGATCGTCATCGCCACCGCCAGCGCGGAGCCCGCCGTCCTGGAGGCCGAGTACGCCGCGCTGTTCACCCGCCTCGGCGCGGCCCGGGTCCGGGCGCTGCGGCTGGACAACCGGGCCCAGGCCAACGAGCCCGCTGTGATCAAGGCGCTGGCCACCGCCACCGGTGTCTTCTTCACCGGCGGCGACCAGCTGCGGATCACCACCGTCCTCGGCGGCACGCTGGCCGACTCGGCGCTGCAGCGGCTGGTGCAGACCGGCACGATCGTGCTCGGCGGCACGAGCGCCGGCGCCGCGATGATGTCCGGCACCATGATCCTCGGCGGCGACAGCCCGGGGGTCACCCGGGCCAGTGTGCGCACCGGACCCGGGCTGGAGTTTCTGCCCGGCGTGCTGATCGACATGCACTTCGCCGAGCGTGGCCGGCTCAACCGGCTGCTCAGCGCCGTCGCCCTCTACCCGCACGAGCTCGGCCTCGGTATCGACGAGGACACCGCGATCCTCGCCGAGGGCGACAGCTTCGAGGTGCTGGGCACCGGCGCGGTCACGATCGTCGACGCGGGCGCCGCCGCGGACATCCGGGTACCGGCCGACGGTCCGATCGCGCTCACCGGGGCGCGGGTGCATGTGCTGCCTGCCGGGTGCAGGTTCGAACTGTCCGGCCGCCGTCCCTCGATCGTCGACGGGTCCGCCGGGGAACGGGAACTGGCCGCATGAAGATCCTCAGCATCCACCGGCTGCGCGGGCCCAACGTCCACCTGTCCCGGCCCGCGATCGTGGCCCGGCTGCGCCTCGACGAGCTCTCCGGCCGCGAGACCAGCGACGTCGCCGGCTTCACCGAACGGATCCTGCGTGCCCTGCCGGGCCTGGCCGAGCACCACTGCGCGGCCGGCTCGCCCGGCGGGTTCGTCAGCCGGATGCGCGGTGGCACCTACTTCGGCCACGTCACCGAGCACGTCAGCATCGAGCTGTCCCAGCGGATCGGGCGCGACGTCAGCTTCGGCCGGACCGTCTCGGCCGGCGAGCCGGGGCTCTACGACCTGATCATCGAGTGCCCGGTGGACGAGTCACCGGACTCCACGTTGCCGGGCGAGCTGCTGGAGACCGCCGCTGAGCTGGTCGCCTCGGTCGCGGGCGGCGAGTCCGTGCCCGCCGCCGACCTCACCGAGCGTCTCAGCGCCCTGACCGCGCTGGCCGAGCAGGAGGCCACCGGCCCGAGCACCACGTCGATCATCGCCGCGGCCCGGCGCCGGGGCATCCCGGTCGAGCGGTACGCCGACCTCAGCCTGCTGCGCCTGGGCTGGGGCACCCGCCGGCGGCTCGCCTGGGCCGCGATGACCGACCGGACCAGCGGGGTCGGCGTCGACATCGCGGCGGACAAGCAGGTCACCCGGCGGTTGCTCGAGGACGCCGGGGTGCCGGTCGCGCCCGGCGGGGCCGCCCGTACCGTCGCCGAAGCGGTGCGCCTGCTGGGCGAGCTGGGTGCGCCGGTGGTGGTCAAGCCGCGGCAGGGCCGCCAGGGCGAGCACGTGGTGCTCAACCTGCGCACGCCCGAGGAGGTCGAACGGGCGTACACGGCCGCGGGCGGCGACGTGGTGGTCGAACGGCAGTTCGCCGGCCGGGACTACCGCGTGCTGGTCGTCGCGGGTGAGGTGGTGGCCGCCGCCGAGCGGGTCGCGGCCCACGTGGTCGGCGACGGCGAGAGCACGGTGGCCGACCTGGTCGCGCTGACCAACGCGGACCCGCGGCGCGGGGTCGGGCACGCCCGGGTGCTGACCCGCATCGAGCTGGACGCCAACGCGCTGGCCGCGCTGAACCGGCAGGGCTGCACGCCCGGTACCGTGCCCGCGGCCGGGCGCCAGGTGTGGCTTCGCGACAACGCCAACCTGTCCACCGGCGGCACCGGCAGTGACGTGACCGACCGGGTGCACCCCGACGTGAGCCGGCTCTGCCTGCGGGTCGCCGCCCTGGTCGGGCTGGACATCGCCGGCATCGACCTGCGGCTGGCCGACATCGCCGCGCCGCTGCCGCCGACCGGGGACCCCGACGAGCTGGGCGCCGGGGTGATCGAGGTCAACGCCGTACCCGGGCTGCGCATGCATCTCGCGCCCGTGCGCGGGCGCTCCCGTGACGTCGGGGACGCGATCGTGCGGGCGATGTTCCCCGGCGGTTCCGACGGGCGGATCCCGACCGTGGCCGTGACCGGCACCAACGGCAAGACCACCGTGACCCGGCTGGTCGCGCACCTGCTGGCCGGCACCGGTCTGCGGGTGGGCGTGGCCAGCAGCGACGGGGTCGCGATCGACGGCCGGGTGGTGCACGTCGGTGACGCCACCGGGCCGCGCTCGGCGCAGATGGTGCTCGGTGACCCGGGGGTCCAGGCGGCGGTCCTGGAGACCGCCCGGGGCGGCACGCTGCGCCGGGGGCTGGGGTACGACCGGACCGACGTCGGCGTGCTCACCAACATCACCGCCGACCATCTGGGCCAGGACGGGCTGGAGTCGATCGAGGACCTGGCCCACGTCAAGGCGCTGATCGCCGAGCGGGTCCGGGACGGCGGCACCCTGGTGCTCAACGCCGACGACCCGTGGGTCCGCAGCATCGCCGAGCGGCCCCGGGTCCGCGCCGACCGCAAGCGCGTCGTCTGGTTCGGCACCGACAGCAGGCAGCCGGTGCTGGCCGAGCACCTGGGCCGGGGCGGGACGGCGTACGTGCTCCAGGACGGCTGGCTGGTGCAGGCCACCGGCGGCCGGCGCACCCCGTTGCTGCGCATCGCGGACGTGCCCGGCTCATTCGGCGGAGCGGCGTCGTACGCGGCCGTCAACGCCCTCGCCGCGGCGGCCGCCGCCCGGGCTCTCGGCGCCTCGCCGGACGTGGTGGCCGAGCGGCTGGCCGCCTTCGAGCCGCGGGTGGACAACCCGGGCCGGGCCACGCTGCTGCGTCTCGACGACGTGACCCTGTTCGTGGACTACGCGCACAACCCGGCGGCGATCGCGACCGTCCTGCGGGCGTTGCACCGGCTCTGGGGTCCGCAGCGATGCCTGGCCACGGTCACCTTGCCCGGCGACCGCCGCGACGACCTGCTCGCTGCCTCGGCCCAGGTGCTCGCGGACGGCGTCACCCGGGCCGTGCTCTACGACGACGAGGACCCGCGCGGCCGGGCGCCGGGGGAGGTGTCCGCACTGGTGGAACGCGAGATGCGCGGACGCCGGCCGCTCATCCAGGTGGTCCGGACCCCGGGCTACCGGGCGGCGGTCGACGCGGCGTTGCGGCTGGCCGTCCCGGGCGACGTGATCCTCGTGCTCTACGAGAAGCTCGCGCCGATGCTGAACCACCTCGAGGGTCTGGGCGCCGTACCCGCCGACTCCGCCGTGGTGCACGCCGAACGGCTCTCCGCGCACCCGGCCCGTACGGTCACGCGGACGCCCCGGGCAGCCGTTTCCCCGTAGTGATTCCCTGGATCGGGTGATTTGTCAGCAACGCTGATGGCTTGCGGCAACAAAGAATGATCGGCGCCGGGAAATCACCCGATCGGGCGGGGTTGCCCAGGTCATTGCCCTGTGGCAATCATCACGCTGGGTATAGATGAGCGCCACTCATGATCTCGCCATCGTCTCTTTGCGTGATGCAAAAGCGACTGCACGTACAGAATGCCGGGGGAAACCGCGAGATTCGTTGTCCAGCCGCAAGTTCCGACGAAGCGGGCATACGACCCAGTGCTGTTTTGCATGACCATCTATACAGCTCTGACCAGGCATTCTGTTCTTGACGCCGGCTGCCCACCGCAGGCGAACAGCGCGGAACAGAGCGTGACGACGCCCAGCTCATCAGGGTTGTCGAGGAGTCGAGACCTGGCCGATCGTCCGCTAACATCCTCGCCGTCGATGGGGAATGCTCGGTCCAACGGCGGACCGACAACCGCCCCGGCATCAGCACGCATGGCGGTGCAGTGCTGATGTTTCTTCCGATCGCGCATGTGGGGGCACATGAGCACGACGGACCTGCCCGGTTCGAGTCTGCTGGCCGGTCGCTACCGACTGGTCGAGCGGCTCGGCGCCGGCGGGATGTCAGTGGTCTGGCGAGGGTTCGACGAAGTGCTCGGTCGTCAGGTCGCGGTGAAGGTCCTGCCGCCCTCGACGAGCACCGACCCCTCGTTCCGACGCCGACTCCGCGCGGAGGCCCAGGCCGCCGCACGGCTGAGCCACCCGCACATCACCAACGTCTACGACTACGGCGAGGCGACCACCGTCGACGGTGAGCCGGTCCCGTACGTCGTCATGGAGCTCGTCGACGGCGAGTCGCTGGCGGCCGTCCTGGCCCGCTCGCGCCGGCTCCCGTGGCCGGCCGCGGTGCGCATCTCCTCCGAGGTCGCGGCCGCCCTGGCTGCCGCGCACGCCCGGGGCATCGTGCACCGCGACGTGACCCCGGCCAACGTCATGCTCACCTCCGGCGGTGCCAAGGTCGTCGACTTCGGCATCTCGGCCCTGATCGGCGAGAACGACATCGACCCGGACGGCAGCCTGCTCGGCACGCCGGCCTACCTGGCGCCCGAGCGGCTCGAGGGCGGCCAGGTCAGCCCGGCCACCGACGTGTACGCGGTCGGCCTGCTGATCTACCGCACCCTGATCGGGCAGCTCCCCTGGGACGTCGGCACGACGACGGCCCTGCTGCGCGCTCACCAGTACACGGAGCCCGAGCCGCTGCCGCCGGTCGAGGGCCTGCCCAGCGCGGTCTCCGCGCTGATCGCCCGCTGCCTGGAGAAGCGGCCCGCGGACCGCCCGTCCAGTGCCGAGCTGGCGCACGTGCTCGGCACGGTGTCGGCCGGGGTGCCGGCCAGCCGCGCGTACGTGCCGGACTGGGCCGAGAACGGCGAGGACACCACGATCCTGCCGTCGGCCCGGCGGGACACCGACGCCTTCGGCCGGGTCCGGCCGGGCCTCGCCCAGGTGCACTCCACTGCTCCCGGCCGCGGTGTCGCCGCTGTTCCCGCTGCCGAGGCGCCGGTCTCGCCGGCCCCGGCCGGCACGCCGGTGCCCCCGGCGGTCTCGGTCGAGGAGGTCGAGGCGGCCGTCGGCCCGGTGTCGTCCCCGCCCCAGCGCGGCGCCCGCAACAGCCGGTTCGGTCCCGTGCCACCGGCTCCCGCGGTCGCTTCGGCGGCGGGCGCCACGGCACCGCCGATCGAGGATGCCGCTCCGGCCGGCCCGGCCCTGCGCCCGGCCTTCGGCGGCGACGACGCGTTCCGGCCGCCGCCCCGCGAGAGCGGCTCGCCCGCGCTGCCGGCCCGCCCGGCCGGTGCCGGAGGCCACGGCGGCCGGGGCAACACGCCGCCCGCCCGTCCCGGTGGCGGCAGCCCGCCCAACCAGAACAGGCCCGGCTCCGCGGCCACCGGCCCCTCGGGCCCCGGTGGCAACGGCGGCATCACCCAGCGGCGCCGGGTGCTCATCATCTCCGGCTCCATCGTCGGCGCGGTCCTGGTCGCCTCGGCCGCGGTGGCCGCGCTCTCCCAGGACGCGTCGCCGAAGACCCCGAACGCGGGATCGACCACGCTCACCGGCTCGAACAAGTGCGTGGTCAGTTATGCGGTCTGGGAGGACAAGGACAAGAAGTTCCGGGCCGCGATCACGCTGGCCAACCGGCAGAACTCGGCGATCAACGACTGGAAGCTCTGGTTCCTCATGCCGGGTGACCAGGTCGTGTCGGGCAACGGTGCGCTCAAGCTGGACCAGCAGGGGCAGGGCGTCACCGTGCTGGGCCGGTCGCCGCTGAGCCCGCAGAAGACCAAGACGCTTGAGTTCACCGGCCGGTACCGGGCCAGCAACGCCGCTCCGATGGTGTTCGAGCTCGGCGGGGAGACCTGCCAGACGTTCGTCTCGCCGGCGCCCGGCGCGCCGTCGCGGCCGGTCGAGCACCTCACGAACGGCACGGTCCGGCTGGGTCCGGTGCCGACCAAGGACACGCCGATCCCGGGGATATCGATCAACCCGGGTGGGGTGGCGGTCCCGGTCCCGGTCAACACGACGGTGCCGGCCGGGGTCACGCCGACGACCACGACACCGGGGGTAGTGGTGGACCCCGGTGGCGGCGGCAACGGCAACGGCGACGACGACGGTGACGACGACGAGACCCCGGTGGAGCCGTCCGCGCCGACCACGACGCCGGCTGTCACGCCGACGACCACGGAGCCGGCCGCGACGGAGACGACGCCGGCGGTGACGGACACGTTCACCGACCCGGGTGACAATTCCGGCAACGAGCCCGTGCCGGGGGCCGTGGGCTGAAATCCGACAAGCGCGTCCTCGGGCGGTCGACCGGAGTTCCGGTTCGGCCGCCCGAGCTGCGCGTAAGGTCGAATTGAGCCCGACAGGAACCGGTGCTGCCCGTGACGACCCGCGACGGCCGTGACGAGAGCCTTCCGCCGAAATCGGTATGAACCGTATCGGCGTGCCTGCGGGCCGGGTTGACGCCCACGGGGAAGATGACTGATACCGGTCTGCAACCTGAGCGGTTCCGGTCGGCACCGGCGCGAGCGTTAGCTGGAACCAGGCAAGTCGTCGCACATCGGGGAGTTCCACATGATCAGCACCGTCCAGGACCTGGCCGCGGAGGCTCTGTTCGTCTCCTACCTGCAGCCGTCCGAGTGCCCGAGCCGCCAGACTGTCGAAGAGACCGTCACCGCCATGCTGCTGCGCCACGGCAGCGACGGCTGTGCGGCCGGCGTCGCGGCGGAGTTCGGCGACCACCCGGAGGCCGCCGTGCGCCGGATGAACTGGGTGCGCCGCGAGCTGAGCGCCATGCTGGCCGCGCCGCGCCACCCGCACTTCGCCAGCTGAGAAGGCCCCCGGGGGAGCACCCCCGATAGCTGAGCCTTTTTCGCAAAAAACACCACAAAAGCAACCGAGTTCGGCCGCCACTGCACCCTTCGGCCATAAGTGTTCTCCTCATCAGCCGGTTCACCTGCCGGCTTGTACGAGCGAGGAGGAACACGTGACCGTGACGACCGAACTCCCCGCCACCGTCGGCATCGTCCACGACGCGCCGTCCGCGCGCGACCTCGAGGACCTGGTCCGCGAACACATGCCGATGGTGGGACACCTGGTTCGGGAACTGCTCAACCGCGTACCCGGCCACGTTCACGCCGACGACCTGTCGTCCGCCGGATTCGCCGCACTGCTCGGCGCCGCGCGCTCCTTCGACGTGAGCCGGGGCATCCCGTTCCACCGCTTCGCCGCTGTCCGGATCCGCGGCGCACTGCTGGACGAGCTGCGCGGGCAGGACTGGGCCAGCCGATCGGTCCGGGCCCGGGCCCGCCGTACGGCGACAGCCCGCCAGGAACTCACCGCGGCACTCGGCCGGACTCCGTCGGAGGCCGAGGTGGCCGAGATGCTCGGCATCGGTGTCGCCGAACTGGCCAGCGTCGAGGACGACGTGCAGAAGGCAGCCCTGCTCAGCCTGCAGGGCTTCCCCACCGGCGCCGCCGAGGAGATGGTCCCGGAACTGTCCGAGGGGCCCGAGGACCTGCTGCTCAAGCGGGAACGGCTGGGATATCTGCACCAGGCCATCCAGGCCCTGCCCGAACGGCTGCGCCTGGTGGTCACCCAGTCCTTCCTGCAGGAACAGCCGCTCAGCGACGTGGCCGCCGAACTCGGGGTCACCGAGTCGCGGATCTCGCAGCTGCGCACCGAGGCGTTGCGCCTGCTCCGGGAGGGCCTGAACAGCTCGCTGGCCCCGGAACTGCTCACCGTCGCGGCCGGCGGACCGCGGACCCGCAAGGGCTGCCTGCAGCGGCGGCGGACCGAGTACTTCGCCCGGGTCGCGGAGCAGGGCAACCTGCGGACCCGGCTGGCACTGACGGATAGTCACGGCGTACCCATCGCGGTCGCCGCCTGATCGGTGGGGCGGCTCGGCGACCGGTTCTCCGGCCGCGGGGCCGCCCCTGCTCTGTCACCGGTGGCGGCGGTCGGCGACGGCTCCGGAGATCGCGCCGGCCAACGCACCCGTGACGGCGCCCAGCAGCCCGGTGCCGATGGCCGCGTCGCCCGCCTCGTAGCCACCGCTGCCGAACCATCCCCAGAGAGCTCCCGCGGCCGCGCCGAGCAGCAGCCCGGTCAACGCCCAGCGGCCCCGTCGCATCGATGCGCCTCCTCCGGCGGATTGCGGCCGGGAACTGACCGCAACGGCTTCTACGGTCGGCAGTATGAGACCTTTCCGGATCGCCGTCGACCCGTACGACCTCACCGACCTGCACGAGCGGCTGGCCCGGACCCGCTGGCCGGCGCAGCTGCCCGGGGCGGAGTGGGACCGCGGCGTGCCGGTGAAGTGGCTGCGCGAGCTGGCCGAGCACTGGCGCACCGGTTATGACTGGCGGGCGTACGAAGCGCGGCTCAACACCTTCCCGCAGTGGATCACCGAGATCGACGGCCTGGACATCCACTTCCTGCACGTCCGGTCGCCGCGGCCGGACGCGCTGCCGCTGATCCTGAGCCACGGCTGGCCGAACTCGTTCGTCGAGTTCATCAACCTGATCGAGGTGCTCAGCGCCGACTTCCACGTGGTGGTGCCGTCGGTGCCGGGCTTCGGCTACTCGGCGGCCCCGCGTACGCCGGGATTCGGGGTCGAGCAGGTGGGCCGGATCTGGGCGCAGCTGATGAGCCGGCTGGGGTACGAGCGGTACGGCTCGCACGGGGGTGACCTGGGCGCGTACCTGGCCCCGGCGGTCGCGGTGGCGGCGCCGGACCGGGTGGTGGGCGTGCACGTGAACGCGGGTCCGGGCATGCCGACCGAGGCGGACGTGCCGGGCATGAGCGAGGCCGAGCGCGCCGACTACGCGGCGATGCAGGAATGGGCGGGGTCGGGCGTGGACCACCACTCACTGCTGCGGGCGGCGCCGCAGACTTTCGCGTACGGGTGGCAGGACTCGCCGGTGGCGCTGCTGGCCTGGCACATGCAGAAGATGAAGGAGTTCGGCGACCTGGTGATCGACCGGGATCTGCTGCTGACGAACACGAGCATCTACTGGTTCACCGGGACGGCGGCCTCGTCCTCGTGGTTCATGTACGACACACCGGCGTTCGCCTGGCCGAAGGGGCAGAAGGCGGTGCCGACGGGGGTCTACGCCGGGGGACCGCCGCTGTTCCGGCGGCTGGCCGGGGAGCAGAACACGATCACGCACTGGCCGGCCGGCAACCCCGGCGGTCATTTTGTCGCCCTGCACGAACCGGCCGCGCTCGCCGCCGACCTGCGCACCTTCTTCGCGCCGCTGCGCTGAGCCGGGGCGCGTCACGCCGCGGCCGGTGGCCGCTGCGCTGGGCCGGGCGTTTCACGCTGGGCCGGGCGGCCGCTGCGCTGGGCGGGGCGTTTCACGCTGGGTCGGGCGGCCGCTGCGCTGGGCGGGGCGTTTCACGCTGGGTCGGGCGGCCGCTGCGCTGGGCGGGGCGTTTCACGCTGGGCCGGGCGGCCGCTGCGCTGGGCGGGGCGTTTCACGCCGGGCCGGGCGGCCGCTGCGCTCGGCAGGACGCTTCACACCGCGACGGGCAGCCGCCGCGGCTCGACGCAGAGCGGGTCCAAGGCCGCCCGGACCTGACGGATGTCGTGCCCGACGACGCTGCCCAGCATCCCCGGTCCGGCCAGCGGCATCAGAGCCGCGTCCCCGCCGAGCAGCGCGGCGTCCGGCAGCTCCGGACCGGCGAGGACGAGCGAACCCACCGCCCGGCCCCCACCGAGCACCGCCGCACCCGACCAGCCCGGTGCCCGGGGACCGACCTTCAGCTCGTGGCGGTACAGGGTGCTGCCGGCGTACCGGATGGTCAGGTCGGTGTGCACGTCGCCGGACGGCTCGTCGTGCCGCCCACAGACCAGGTCGTCGCGCCAGAGCAGGGTGCCGCCGGCCTTGACCTCGACCCGGGTGACCGCGTGGTGGTCGCAGCCGGCCGCCGCGATCAGCGGCTCCGGCAGCCACCGCAACGTCGCACCGGCCGCGACGAGCGCCCGGATCTCCAGCCGCGACGCCGGCGCATCCGGCCGCCCGGGCAGCGCGAGCTGCGCGGCCACACTGCGCACCTCCAGCCGCGCCCCCGGCCCGACCTCGATGTCCAGCCGCAGGTCGTCGCCCCGCAGCGGCCCGGCGGCCCCGCCGACGAGATGCACGGTGACCGCACCGCCGGTCCGTGGCCCGGTGCGGCGCAGCAACAGCGGCGACTCCCCGCGCAGCACCGCGAGCCGGGTGCCGCCCCGCCCGTCGGCTTCGGCGACGATCCGCGCCTCGGCCCGCATCAGCCCGCCATCCGGCAGCCCATCAGGCCGCGGGCACCCGGGCCGCGACCAGCGCGCGGATCCAGTCGGCGACCGGCGTGGCCGCCTTGTCCCCGACCAGCGACAGGAACACCGTCGGCAGCTCACCGCGCCGCGCCCGCGCATCCCGGTCCATCACCGCAAGGTCGGCCCCGACCAGCGGCGCGAGATCCGTCTTGTTGATCACCAGAAGATCGGCGGTCGTGACACCGGGCCCGCCCTTGCGCGGCACCTTGTCACCGCCGGCCACGTCGACCACGAAGATCTGCTGGTCGATCAGCCCCTTGCTGAACGTCGCGGTCAGGTTGTCCCCGCCGCTCTCCACGAGAACAAGGTCCAGCGGCCCGAGCGACGCCTCCAGATCCTCGACCGCGTCCAGGTTGGCGGAGATGTCGTCCCGGATCGCGGTGTGCGGGCAGCAGCCGGTCTCCACCGCGCGGATCCGGTCCGCCGGCAGCACCCCGTTGCGCAGCAGGAAATCGGCATCCTCGGTGGTGTAGATGTCGTTGGTCACCACCGCGAGCCGCAGCTCCGCGCCCAGCGCCCGGCACAGCGCCGCGACCAGCGCGGTCTTGCCGGAACCGACCGGCCCGCCGATGCCGATGCGCAGGGCCCGCGGGCCGGGGTGCAGCGGCGCATGCGGATCGACGCCGGGATCGGGATGGGTGTGAGGAACCTCGTCAGGACCGTGTTCGTGCACTTCAGGATGCAAAGAGACGCACCTCCCAGGTGGCGTGGAGCTCGGCGCCGATGTCGAGCAGCGGGGCGCCCGCGGCCGGCAGGGCGTCGACCGGGTCGTAGGCCCGGGCCGCGGCGTCCGCCGCGATCCGGTCGATCTCTGGTGCCAGCCCGGCGAGCAGGGCGTGCACCGCGTAGGGGTCCAGGCCGAGCAGCCGCACGGCCGCGCTGGCCGGCCCGCTCACGGCCCCGTGCGCCGCGGCCACAGCGGCCTCCAACGGCCCGAGCCCGGCGGCGGCGGCCACCGCCCCGAGCGCGACGGGATGGTGCGGCTCACGGCCGACGGCCGGCACCGGCCACATCGCCCGCCCGGCGCGCAACAGCGCCCGCCCTTGCGCCCGCGAGGCCCGCCGCAAGGCCGGCGACGGCGTCCGGGCGTCCAGCCCGTCATCAAGATCGGCGGATGCTCCGCTACGGGCACACGCCCCGGCCGCGAAAGCGGCGGATATCAGGCCAGTGGTGTGCAACCGGCCGCGCAGGAAGCCGTCGACGTCCCGGACCTCGCGCACCCGGCCGGCGGCGACCGCGGCCTCCAGCCCGCCGGAATGCGCGTGCCCGCCGGACGGCAACCGCCCGTCGGCCAGTACCAGCAACGTCGCGAGACTCATGCCGGGCACCCCGTCGCTCGCTCGGAGTGACCGCGCGCCCGGCCGGATCGGTGGTCCGCCAGTGGCGGGGGGCGATCGGGCATCAGAACAGGAAGTAGCGCTGGGCCATCGGGAGCTCGGTCACCGGGTCCGGCTCGATGACCTCGCCGTCGATGCGGACCGTGAAGGTGTCCGGCTCGACCTCGATGCGGGGCAGGGCGTCGTTGTGGGGCAGGTCCGCCTTGCCCACCGAGCGGGTGTCCGTCACCGGCACCAGCGCCCGCTTGACGCCGATGCGGTCGCCCAGCAGGGCGTCCAGGGCCGCCGGCGCCACGAAGGCCACCGAGGTCACCGACGGGACCACGCCGTAGGCACCGAACATCGGGCGGGGGAGCATCGGCTGGGGCGTGGGGATCGAGGCGTTGGCGTCGCCCATCTGGGCCGAGGCGATCATGCCGCCCTTGATCACCAGGGCCGGGCGGACGCCGAAGAACGCCGGGTCCCACAGGACCAGGTCGGCCAGTTTGCCCGGTTCGACCGAGCCCACCTGCTCGGCCATGCCGTGGGCCAGTGCCGGGCAGATCGTGTACTTGGCCACGTACCGTTTCGCCCTGAGGTTGTCCGCCGGGCCGTCGCCCGGCAGGGCGCCGCGGCGGGCCTTCATCACATGGGCGGTCTGCCAGGTGCGCATGATGACCTCGCCGACACGGCCCATCGCCTGCGAGTCGGAGCCGATCATCGAGATCGCGCCCAGGTCGTGCAGGAAGTCCTCGGCGGCCATCGTGGACGGGCGGATCCGGCTCTCCGCGAACGCCAGGTCCTCGGGCACCGAGGAGTTCAGGTGGTGGCAGACCATCAGCATGTCGAGATGCTCGCTGAGGGTGTTGCGGGTGTACGGCCGCGTCGGGTTGGTCGACGACGGCAGCACGTTGGGGTGCGAGGCGACCGTGATGATGTCCGGCGCGTGCCCGCCGCCGGCCCCTTCCGTGTGGTACGCGTGGATCGACCGTCCCCCGATCGCCCGCAGGGTCTCCTCGACGAAGCCGGCCTCGTTCAGGGTGTCGGTGTGGATGGCGACCTGCACCCCGGACGCGTCGGCGACCCGCAGCGCGGCGTCGATGACCGCGGGCGTGGTGCCCCAGTCCTCGTGCAGTTTGAAGCCGCCGGCCCCGCCGCGCAGCTGCTCCCACATCGACTCGCTCGACATGGTGTTGCCCTTGCCGAGCAGCAGCACGTTGATCGGCCAGTGGTCCAGGGACTCCAGCATCCGGGCCAGGTGCCAGGCGTTCGGGGTGACCGTGGTGGCCTTGGTGCCCTCGGCCGGGCCGGTGCCGCCACCGATGATCGTGGTGATGCCGCTGGCCAGCGCCGTGTCCAGGATGGTGGGGCTGATCAGGTGGACGTGGCTGTCGATGGCGCCCGCGGTGAGGATCTTGCCGTTGCCGGCGATGATCTCGGTGCCGGGGCCGATCACCAGGTCCGGGTGGACGCCGTCCATGGTGTCGGGGTTGCCGGCCTTGCCGAGCGCCACGATCCGGCCGTCGCGGATGCCGATGTCGGCCTTGACGATGCCCCAGTGGTCGAGCACCACCGCGCCGGTGATCACCGTGTCCGGGCTGCCCTCGGCGCGGGTGGCACGGGACTGGCCCATGGACTCGCGGATCACCTTGCCGCCGCCGAAGACGACCTCGTCGCCCGGCTGCGGCCCGGCGCTGCGGTCCTCCTCGATCTCGATCAGCAGGTTGGTGTCGGCGAGCCGGATGCGGTCGCCGGCGGTGGGGCCGTACAGGGCCGCGTAGCGGCCGCGGTCGAGTGTGGTCACGCCGTGGCCTCGCTGTGCTCCTGTTGGCTGCGCCGTCCCTGACGGCCTGGCTCGGCGGTTTGTTTCACCGGGGGCTCCCGTTCGACGGCTGGTCTTCTCCGGTGTCCTCGTCCAGCGAGCCGGCGGGCTCGATGTCGTCGGGGTCGGCGGGCGGCGGCTCGGGGGCCTTGTCCAGCGGGCCGCCGGCCAGGCCGCGCAGGCCGGGAACGATGCGGTGGCCGGTGAACGGGATCAGCTCGACGTCGCGGGGCATGCCCGGCTCGAAACGCACCGAGGTGCCGGCGGGCACGGCGAGCCGGTGCCCCCAGGCGGCCTCGCGGTCGAAGTCGAGGGCCGTGTTGGACTCGGCGAAGTGGTAGTGCGAGCCCACCTGCACGGGCCGGTCGCCGGTGTTGCGCACGGTCAGCGCGAGCACCGGCCGCCCGGCGTTGATCGTGATGTCACCGTCCCCGGCGATGATCTCCCCGGGCACGATCATGACCACGCCTCGCTTCGCTCGTTGCTGTCATGCCGCACCCAGGAGCTGAGCCGCCTGCGCTCGCTTCGCTCGCTCATGAAATCGGCCCGTGCACGGTGACCAGCTTGGTGCCGTCCGGGAAGGTTGCTTCGACCTGCACCTCGGCCAGCATCTCGGGCACGCCGTCCATGACGTCCGCGCGGGTCAGCACCCGCCGCCCGGCGTCCATGAGCTCGGCGACCGTACGCCCGTCCCGCGCGCCCTCCAGCAGAAAGGCCGTGATGATCGCGGTCGCCTCGGGGTGGTTCAGGCGCAGGCCGCGCTCCCGCCGGCGCCGGGCGACGTCCGCCGCGACGTGGATGAGCAGGCGTTCCTGCTCGTGCTGGCTGAGGAACAAAAGGAACCTCCCCTGAACGTCCAGCGATGTTTGCAGCTCGACGTTTCCGACGTGTTACCCCGCACCGCAGGCGTGATCATCCTGATGAGACCACGCCCGCGGGGAGAACGCCGGGGGAAACGCCGGTCAGCTGAGGCCGCGGGGGATGCGCCAGAAGGCGTACCCGGCCAGCAGCATGGCGAGCAGCAGGTAGATCCCGAACTCCAGCCACTGGAAGGTCCAGTACCGGTCGGCCGGCTGGTAGGTCAGCACGCTGTGCAGGTTCAGCGCCTCCAGGCAGGCCTTGTCCTTGGCGAAGTCGCCGTTGAAGCAGGCCTCGGTCGCCGCTTTGCCGGGCTGTCCGCCGGTGCTGTCGACCAGCGTCGCCTCGCTGGTCAACATCCAGGCGCCCGGCACGTCGTAGCCCTCCACCGACACCTTGCCCGTCTGGTCGAGCCACATGCCGTGTGCGCCGCCCGCGGTGAACTGCACGTTCTCGGTGATCGGCCCGGCCAGGTGCGGGCGGATGACGGTGGGCATCAGGATCTGGATCGCTGTGAAGGCGGCCAGCGTGACGGCCATCGCGATCACGGTCCGCTTGGTGAGCAGCCCGATGGTGATCCCGGCAACGACGGCGAACACGGCGTAGCCCAGCGGGGCCAGGTTGCGGGTGGGGAAGAACAGCGGGTCGAAGCGGTCATTGAGCGCCCGGTCGTACGGGCTGGCGGCCCAGGTGAAGAGCAGGCTGAGGGCACCGGTGAGGACCAGCGCGGCCAGCGTGACGAAGGACAGCTTGACCGCCAGCCACCGGGTCCGGGTGATGCTCTGGTTCCAGACCAGCCGGTGCGTGCCCGCCTCGAGCTCGCGGGCGATCAGCGGCGCGCCCCAGAACGCCCCGATGACGGCCGGGATCAGGATGATGAGGAAGCCGGTGAGCAGGAGGACGGAGAAGTACTTGTCCTTGAGCAGCTGGGTGCCAGAGTCCACCGAGCAGCCCGGGCAGCCGATGTTGGTGTCGTAGGCGCTGCGCAGCTGCAGGCCGAGGATCACGAGGTAGATGGCGAGGGCGCCGAGCGCGACGAGGGCCACCAGGGCCTGACCGCGGAACTGTCGCCAGGTCAGCCAGATCATCGGTGCGCCTCCAGGGACTGCGGGGTGAAACCGCCGACGGCACCGTGGGCGGCCCGGGTGAGATAGGCGAGGACCATGTCCTCCAGGCCGATGCTTTCGGCCTCGACAGGGAGCCCGGGCATCGCGCCGAGAGTGTCGTGCACGATCAGGGTGCTCTGCCGGTCGGTGTGCTCGGCCTGGATCACCTCGACGCCCGGTGGCAGAGTGTCGAGGTCGCCGCGGGCTGCGACCAGGCGGTAGTGGGCGGCGAGCAGGTCGTCGACGTCGCCGGCGAGCTGCACCCGGGCGGCGGTGAGCACGATCAGGTGGTCGCAGACCCGTTCCAGGTCGCTGAGCAGGTGCGACGACAGGATGACGCCGACCTCGAGCTCGGCGACGAACTCCATCAGGCTCTGCAGGAACGCGCGCCGGGCCAGCGGGTCCAGCGACGCCACCGGCTCGTCGAAGATCAGCAGCTCGGGCCGCTTGGCGGCGGCGATGGTCAGGGCCAGCTGGGCCCGCTGGCCGCCGGAGAGCCGGCCGGCCTTCTGGGCGGGATCGAGACCGACCTGGGCGACGCGCCCCTCCGCCAGCGCGTCGTCCCAGCCGGGGTTCAGCCGCCGGCCCAGCTGCAGGTGGTCGGCGACGGTCAGGCCGGCGTAGACCGGGGTGTCCTGGGCGACGAAGCCGATCCGGGCCAGCTGGACGGCGTCGGCGGCCGGGCGCGAGCCGAGCACCTCGATGGTGCCGGCCGTCGGCGTGATCATGCCGGCGGCGAGATTGAGCAATGTGGACTTGCCCGCACCGTTCGGCCCGACCAGCCCGACGACGCGGCCGGGGGGCACGGTCAATGTGACGTCGGTGAGGGCGGGCCGGTTGCCGTAGCTCTTGCTCAGTCCCTGGGTGCGCAGGACCGGATTCATGGGGTCACCTCGGTTGCCTTTCGGAATGTCGTCATGAACAGGGCCTCGATGCTGTCGGCGTCGAGCCCGGCCCGGTGGGCCTTCTCCAGCCAGCCGAGCAGCTCCCGGCGCAGCGGTTCGTGGGCCGCCAGCGAGTCGTCGGCCAGGCTGTGGGTCACGAAGGTGCCGAGCCCCGGGCGGGGAGTGACCAGGCCGAGATGTTCCAGCTCCCGGTAGGCCTTGAGCACCGTGTTGGGGTTGATCGCCAGCTTGGCCACGACCTCCTTGACCGTGGGGAGCTGGTCCCCGACGGACAGCAGACCGAGCCGCAGCGCCCGCTGCACCTGCTGCACGAGCTGCAGATACGGCGAGACGCCGGACCGGACGTCCAGGTGAAAGTCGATCACATGTTTCTCGCTTTAACTAGGCTACTAGCACTATAGAAAAAGTGACATCCCCGCTGTCAAGGGACGGTGCGGTCGCCGGGGCTTCGATAGCGTGCCGCGCATGGCTGAGACCCCGGAGTATCTGCGCCCGTTCGTCCTGTCACCGCCGGCCCGCGAGCCGGAGCGGACGGACACTGTGGACACTTACGGGCCCGACGGGGAGGGCCCGTTCCCGGTCGTCGTGGTGGTGCACGGGGCGCCGCTGCCGCCCGGGCTGGAGGCGCAGCCGCGGGACTGGCCGCTGTATCGCGGATACGGCCGGCTGCTGGCCGAGCAGGGGCTGCTCACGGCCGTGGTCGGCTATGAGCTGCCCATCACGCCGGGCCCGGACGGCCTCGTGCTGGACTACGCCACGGCGGCGGATCAGGTCGTCGCCGCCGTGGCGGCTGCCCGGGCCGACCCGCGCGCTGACGCGGACCGGGTGGTGCTGTGGTTCTTCTCCGGCGGGGCCATGCTCAGCGCCGGCTGGCTCCGCGACGCGCCCGCCTGGTTGCGCGGCATCGCCCTGACCTATCCGGTGGTGACCCCGCTGCCGGGCATGGTGGCCGCGCCGGGCTTCGCCGCACCGGCCGAGGCGGTCGGGCCGGGCGCCCCGCCGCTCCTGGTGACCCGGGTGGGCCGCGAGCACCCGGGCTTCGCCGCGGGGGTGGAGACGTTCCTGACCCGGGCCGGCGACGTCGAGCTCATCGAGGTGCCGAACGGGCAGCACAGCTTCGACATCGCCGACCACACCGAGGAGTCACGCGCCGCGGTGCGTCAGGCCGTCGAGTGGGTGCGCAAGCGTCAGGCGGTGTAGAGCACGGCGTCGATCTCGATGTCGAAGCCGACCAGCGGGACCGGCAGGGTGGTGCGCACCGGCAGGTGCTCACCCTTGATGTACTGCGGATAGATCTCGTTGAGCTCGGCGAAGTCGGCGAAGTCGCGCAGGTAGACGCCGACCCGGACGGCCTGGTCGAGGCTGCTGCCGGCCGCCTCGGCCACGGCGGCCAGGTTACGGAAGGCCGCGTGCGCCTGCTCGGCGAAGCTGCCGGTGACCCGGGTGCCGTCCGGCAGCGCCGGGACCGCGCCGGCCAGGTAGATGGTGTCGCCGGCGACGACGGCGTGCGAGTAGGGGCCGCCGGCGGGTGCGGCCTGGTCGGTGATGATGGCACGCTTCGGCATTACTGACTCCTCGGTGTCGGTCTCGGGAACTGTTCGGCCAGGCCGTCCGCGCCGACCAGCGGCGCGGTGAGCAGGGCGCGCAGGTCGCGCTCGCGGCGGGCGAGGGCGGCGCGCTGGGCGTCGGTCAGGGGGATCCACGGCGGGGTGGGCGGGCTCAGCCGGGGGATCATCCGGCGGCCGGCCACGTACGTCGCCTCGTTGACCAGCCGCAGCGGGGCGTGCCGGACCTGGCGGTGGGCGTCCACCACCTCGAAGGCGCCCTCCTCGATCCGGAACACGGCCAGGTCGGCGGGTGCGCCGGCGGTCAGCGTCCCGCCGGGGAGCCCCAGAGCACGGGCGGGCCGCACGGTGGCGGCGGCGAGCACCTCGGCCAGCGGCAGGCCGGCGGCGAGCAGTTTGGCCATCGTGGTCGGCAGGTCGAAGACCGGGCCGTGCACCGAACGGGCGTGCAGGTCGGTGGAGACCGTGTCCGGGGCCAGGCCCTCGGCGAGCTGCCGTTCGAGCACGTCGAACGCGAAACCGCCGGAGCCGTGGCCGATGTCGAGCAGCACGCCGCGTTCGCGGGCGGCGCGCACGGCCGGGCCCAGGGGAGCGGCGATGCCACTCGCGCAGTGCGTCACGATGTCGCCCGGGCGCAGCAGGCCGAGGACCTCGTCGAGCGCGGGTGGGGCCGTACCGATGTGGACCATGACCGGGATGCCGCAGGCCTGCGCCGCGGCCAGGCCGCGCCGCAGGGGTTCGACGCCGTGGTCACCGACGGTCTCGCGGTCGATGCGGACCTTGATGCCGCGGATCAGATCGCGGTGCGCCTGTACGGTGTCGATCGCCAGCGCGGTGTCGCAGTTGTCCAGGTCACGGCTCTCCCCGGTTCGCCCGGCCAGCCCCACCGCGGAGATGTTGAGCAGCGCCGGCACCCGCACGTCGGTGCCCGCCACCACCCGGCGCAGTCCGGCCAGGGTGTACGCCCCGGCCGACCCGGCGTCCACCCAGGTGGTGACGCCGGAGCGCCAGGCGATCGGATCCGGCTCGATGCCCCAGTAGCCCGGCCCGACGTGCGTGTGCAGGTCGACCAGGCCCGGGGTGACCAGCAGCCCCGCGACGTCCACCACCGTGCGGGCATCACCGGTCAGGCCCGCTCCCACGGCCGCGATGAGCCCGTCGCGCACCGCCACGTCGGCCGGTCCCGTCCCCGGCACCTCTCCGCCGGTGAACAGCAGGTCATAGGTCATGCCGCACCTTCGAGGGCCGCGGTGATGGCCAGCCGGTGGAGCCGGGTCGGCCGGCCCTTGCGGTGCACCTGCGAGCTGCCGTCGTCGACGGCCAGGCCGGCCTCGCTCAGCTTGCGGATGAGCCGCCGCCCGCTCGGGTCGGTGATCCCCAGCGACCGGGCCAGCTCGCTGGGCGAGACCGGCCGGCCGCCCAGGTTGCGTTCGATCGCGGCCAGCCGCGACAGCGTCGCCGGGCTCAGCCCGACCCGTCCGGCCAGCGCCTCGATGCCGCCGTGCTCGCGGTAGGTGTAGGCCAGCGGCGTCCCGCCGGCGCCCATCGGGCCGATCATCATGCCGTTGTCGGAGATCAGGTACGCGCCCGGCTCGGCGTCCTGCTCGGCCCGGGCGGCGGCCCGCTCGGCCAGCGTCACGCACAGCCGGGCCGAGTCGCCCAGCCCGAAGCCGGCCACCGCGCGGATGCCCAGGGTGTCGCGGGCCTCGGCGAGCACCGGCAGGCCCACCCACCGGTGGGTGACCGCCTCGAAGAGTGCCGCGTGCGCGAAGACCACGACGCCGCGCCGGCCCCGGTTGTCGATCCACGCGTCGGCGAAATCCGGGGTGTTGAGCAGCAGATGCAGCAACCCCACCCGGGCCCGGTCCAGGTCGGGGCTCTCCTCGGGCTTGGCGATCAGGAACACCCCGGCGGCGAAGCGCAGGCCGTCGGCCCGCTTGTGCCGGATGCGCAGGGCGAGCTCGTGCAGGTCGGCGCGGATCGTGCCGGGTGTGGCCAGGGCGTGCAGGACGGCGACGCTGCCGTCGAGGGCGGCGGCGACACCGGTACGGACGCTGATCACGTACGCGGCGCCGGTGCGGGACAGCTGCTCGCGGTGGAACGCGACGACGTCGGTCACCGGCTGTTCCGGCTCGAACGGCAGGCACGCGATCGCCTGCCGGTCCAGCTCCAGCGCGGTGGCCACCTCGTCGACGGTCTCCTGGGCGAACGTGTCGATGCTGACCGGGGTGGCCGGCCAGCCGTTGCCCCGGGCCCGCGACCAGGCCAGGGCCAGATCGAGCGCGGCCGAGCGGGTCACCGCGACCGGCAGCTCCGGCGGCAGCAGATCCCGGGACCGGGCGTACGGGACCAGCCCCAGCAGCAGCCCGTCCAGTCGTTCGGCCCGCAGCAGCCCGGCGACCCGTTCCCGGATCTGGTCCTCGCGCTCGTAGACCGACCAGGCGAACGTCACCCCGGTCAGGGTGCGGGCCGCCTCCTCGAACCGGGGACGGTGGCTCACGTGCAGCACCAGGCCGATCACCATCGCCGCCGGCACGCCTCGCCCCCCGCCGCACACCTAGTGGTTCGTAATTGGTCCGTAGTAGCGTGCGCGAAAGCGCCCCCCTGGTCAAGCTTGAGGAGACGGACATGACCCTCGACATCCCGGACGAGCTCATCGACTGGCGGGCCAAGGGCTTCTGGCTGCCGGCCGGCGAGGTCACCACCCGCGACTTCGCCGCTGCGCGGCATCACCTGTTCGACGGCTCGTTCACCTGGCCGCTGCTGGTGGTCCGGGACCCGGCGGTACGGGCGAACATCGCGACGATGGCCGCGTACGCCCAGCGGTACGGCTTCTCCTTCGCCCCGCACGCCAAGACGTCGATGGCCCCGACCCTGCTCGACGCGCAGCTGGCGGCGGGCGCGTGGGCGATGACCGTGGCGACGGCGAGCCAGGCCCTGGTGCTGCGCCGGCTCGGGGTGCCCCGGGTGCTGATCGCCAACGAGGTGCTGGACCCGACCGCGCTGCGCTGGCTGGCCGCCGAGTCCGCCGCCGGCTGGGAGGTGTTCCTCCAGGTCGACTCCGTGGCCGGGGTGCGGGCGGTGGCGGCCGCGGGCGGGTTGCCGGTGCTGGTCGAGCTCGGGCATCCGGGTGGGCGGACGGGCTGCCGTACCGTCGAGGAGGTTGTCGCCGTGGCCCGCGCGGCCGCCGCCGCGCCGGGGGTCTCGGTGCTCGGGGTGACGGCCTACGAAGGCGCGCTGCCGGATGTCGAGGCGGTGGACGCGTTCCTGGCGACGCTGGTCGAGGCGGCCCGGGCGGTCGCGGAGCTGGCCGGTCCCGAGGTGCTGGTCTCGGCCGGCGGCAGCGCCTGGTTCGACCGGGTGATCAAGGCGCTCGAGGGGCAGTGGCTGGACGGCCGCCGGGTCCGCGCGGTGTTGCGCAGCGGCGCCTCGGTGACCCACGACGACGGCTTCTACCGGGAGCGCACGCCGTTCAACCGCGAGCCGGGCGACGGGTCCCTGGCGGCCGCGCTGGAGATCTGGGCCCAGGTGCTGTCCACGCCGGAGCCCGGGCTGGCCATCGTGGGGATGGGCAAGCGGGACGCGCCCTTCGACGAGGGACTGCCGGTCACCGAGGGGCTGACCGTGACGAAGATGAACGACCACCACACGTACGTGACCGGCGGGTCACCGGCCGTCGGTGACCTGCTGCGCTTCGGTCTGTCGCACCCGTGCACCGCCTTCGACAAGTGGCGCTTCATCCCCGTGGTGGACGACGGGAACGTGGTCGTGGACGTGCTGCACACGTACTTCTGAGGGTTGACGGCCGGGGCTCCACACTCCACTCTGAGGACACTTCACCAACGAACTACTTACGAACCTAGTTCCTCAGTGAACGTCAGGAGTGCCCCTATGCGTCTGCGCCTGGCGGTTGCCGCCGCCTTCGCCCTCACCGTGACCGCGTGCGCTCCATCCACCTCGTCACCGACCGCCACGCCCTCGGACGGCGGCGCGCGGACCGGCACCCTCAAGGTGTGGCTCTTCGACGAGCCCAACCGTGCGCCCAAGGAGGCCGTGGCCAATGAGGCGGTCGCCGAGTTCACCGCCGCGCACCCCGGTACCAAGGTCGACATCGCGTACCTAGCGGTCGACACCCGCAGTGAGCGGTTCAAGGGCGCCTTCAACGACCCGGCCAGCGCGCCCGACGTCGTCGAGTACGGCAACACCGACCTGCCCGAGTACGCGGCCGCGGGCGGCCTGGCCGACCTGGGCCCGGCCGTGACCGCGTGGCCCGAGGGCGCCGACCTGAGCGCCGACGCCAGGGCCAGCGCCACCTTCAAGGGCACGCTGCTCGGCGTCCCCTGGTATCTCGGCGTCCGCGCGCTGTACTACCGCACCGACGTGTTCACCGAGCTCGGCCTGCGCCCGCCGACCAGCCAGGCGGAGCTCACCGCGGCCGCCCGGACCATCCGCGCGAAGAAGCCGGAGCTGTTCGGCATCGCGGTCGGCGGCAAGTACACGTTCGGCGCGCTGCCGTTCATCTGGGACGCCGGCGGGGACATCACCTCGATCAACTCGGCGCAGTCGCGGGCCGGGCTGAAGGCGTACACGGATCTGCTGAAGCCGGACAACTGCCCGCCGCAGCAGTGCGCCGACCTCACCGGCGGCAAGACCGTCGAGCTGTTCGCCAGCGGCAAGGCCGGGATGGCCATCATCGGCAACTTCAACCGGGCCGCCGTCGAAGCTGGCGCGGCCAAGGGCAAGTACGCGGTGGTGCCGCTGCCCGGCAGCAAGCCCGGCTCGATCGCCCCGGCCTTCGCCGGCGGCAACAACCTGGGCATCATGCGCAACAGCCGGCGACCGGCCCTGGCGGCCGACTTCCTCACCCTGCTGGCGAGCAAGAAATACCAGACCAAGATGTACGCGGCCATGGGCAACCTGCCGACGTTGCAGGCCGCCCGGGCCGAGGTGGCCGGCCAGGAGCCGTTCCTCAAGCCGTTCCTGTCCACCATCGACGCCGGGACGAAGTTCGTGCCGCTCGAACCCGGGTGGGGCAAGATCGACGCGCAGGCCGTGCTGCCCACCATGATCGAGAAGGTGGTCACCGGCAAGGCCACGATCGAGGCGGCCTCCGACGAGGCCGCCACGGCGATCAACGCGGCCCTGGGCAAGTGACCCCGGCGCTGCCGGCGGTCCGGACGCGCCCGCGCCGGCGCGGCTGGACGCCGCTGTGGTTGCTGCTGCCGGCGGCGGTGGTCCTGGGCACCCTGTTCGTCTATCCGATGTGGCAGCTCGGCCTGCTGTCCGTGCTGGACTTCCGGCAGGCCCAGGTCAGCGGCGGCCAGCCGACCCGGTTCGTGGGCCTGGCCAACTACACCCAGCTGCTGGGCGACGCCCGGTTCTGGTCGGTGCTCGGTGCCACCGTCTTCTTCGCGGCCGCCTGCGTCGCCGCGACCCTCGCCGTGGGCGCCGCGCTCGCCGTGCTGCTCACCCGGATCAGCAAGGTGCCGCGGCTGCTGCTGTCGCTGGCCGCGATGGCCGCCTGGGCGGTGCCCGCGGTCTCCGGCTCCACCGTGTGGATGTTCCTCTTCGACACCGACCTCGGGCTGGTCAACCAGAGCCTCGGCGTCACCGGCTTCAACTGGATGTACGACCGCTACACCGCCTTCGCCCTGGTCGGCGCGGTGGTGGTGTGGCACTCGTTCCCGTTCGTGATGGTCACCCTGTACGCCGGCATCGAGGCGATCCCGAAATCGGTGCTGGAGGCCGCGGCCATCGACGGCGCGAGCGCGTGGCGCACCTTCTGGCGGATCATGGTGCCGGTCCTGCGCCCGCTGCTGGCCATCGTGGTGATCCAGTCGATCATCTGGGATTTCAAGGTCTTCACCCAGATCTACGTGATGACCCGCGGCGGCGGCATCGCCGGGCAGAACCTCACCCTCAACGTCTGGGCCTACCAGCAGGCCTTCGCCGCGAGCGAGTACGGCCTGGGCGCGGCGATCGGCGTGGTCATGATGGTCATCCTGCTCGTCGTCACGCTGCTCTACCTGCGGACGCTGCGGCGATCGGGGGAACCGCTGTGAGGACCGGCCGCCGCCTGCTCGACGTCCTGGCGATCGTGCTCGCCGTCGGCACGGTGTTCCCGATCTACTGGATGGTGCTGGCCGCGGTGAAGCCGCCCGGCGAGATCCAGTCGCTGCACCAGCGCCCGTGGACTCTGGCGCCGAGCTGGGACAGCTTCCACCGGGTGCTCGCCGTCGACAGCTTCGGCCGCTACTTCCTCAACAGCCTGCTGGTCGCGCTGGTGGTCGTGGCGGTCTCCGGGCTGTGCGCGTTCCTGGCGGCGGTGGCGCTGACCCGCTTCCGGTTCCGGCTGCGCACCACCGTGCTGGTGCTGTTCCTGGTCGCGCAGATGGTGCCGATCGAGGCGCTGACCATCCCGCTGTTCTTCCTCGTCCGCGACCTCGGCACCCAGGTCCCCGGCATGGGGCTGAACACGCTGGGCTCGCTGATGCTGGTGCACACGGCGTTCACGCTGCCGTTCGCGATCTGGATGCTGCGCGGCTTCGTGGCGGCGATCCCGGAGGAACTGGACGAGGCAGCCCAGCTCGACGGCGCCGGCCGGTTCACCGTGCTCTGGCGGATCCTGTTCCCGCTGGTCGCCCCGGGACTGGCCGCGACCAGCGTGTTCTCCTTCATCACGGCGTGGAACGACTTCCTGTTCGCCCGTACCTTCATCATCAGCGCGACCGACCGGCAGACCCTGCCGATGGCGCTGCTGGTCTTCTTCAAGCCCGACGAGAACGACTGGGGGGCGATCATGGCGGCGTCGACCCTGATGACCGTGCCGGTCCTGATCTTCTTCCTGCTGGTCCGGCGCCGGCTGATCGCCGGCCTGGGCGGGGCGGTGAAGGATTGATCCCCCGCCCGGCGGTGCTGGTGCCCGGGGCCGGCAGCTTCACCCTGCATTCCGGGACGGCGGTGACCGCCGATCCGGGCCTGGAGCGCCTGGCCGCTCGTGTCCGGGACCTGCTCCCGGCCGGTCCCGCAGCGGGCGGTGCCGGGTCGGGTGGTGTCGGGCCGGGCCGGGGGATCCGGTTGCGGGTCGTGGCCGGGCTGCCGCCGGAGGGGTACGTCCTGGATGTCGGCGCCACGGGGATCGACATCCGGGGCGGCTCCGCGGCCGGCGTGCACCACGGCGTGCAGACGCTCCGCCAGCTCCTGCCGGCCGACACCCTGCGCCGCGCCCCGATCGTGCCCGGACCGCTGCCGGTACCGGCCGTGCACATCGAGGACGCGCCGCGTTTCGGCTGGCGCGGTGTGCTGCTGGACGTGGCGCGCCACTTCATGCCGGTCGCCGAGGTGCTGCGTTTCATCGACCTGGCCGCGTTCCACAAGCTCAACGTGTTGCACCTGCACCTGACCGACGACCAGGGCTGGCGGGTGGAGGTCCCGGGCCGGCCCCGGCTGACCACGGTCGGCGCCTGGCGGCCCCGGACGATGCTCGGCTCGCGGATCCACGACCGCTACGACGACCGGCCGCACGGCGGCTTCTACAGCACCGGTGATCTCCGGGAGATCGTCGCCTACGCGGCCGACCGGCACGTCACCGTGGTTCCGGAGATTGACATGCCGGGGCACATGCAGGCCGCGATCGCTGCGTACCCGGAGCTGGGCAACGGGTTCGCGGGCGGGGTCCGTACCTCCTGGGGCATCTCCCCGCACGTGCTGAACGTCTCCGACGAGGCCCTGGATTTCTGCCGTGAGGTCCTCGACCATGTCGTCGCGATCTTCCCGGGTGAACTGGTCGGCATCGGCGGCGACGAATGCCCGTCGGGCGAGTGGGACACCCCGGCGGCCCGGGCCCGGATCGCCGCCGCCGGCCTGGCCGGCCCGCACGAGCTGCAGGCCTGGTTCACCGCCCGGATCGCCGAGCATCTGGCCGGGCACGGCCGCCGGATCTACGGCTGGGACGAGATCCTCGCCGGTGGAGCGCCGGCCGGGGCCACCATCGCCGCGTGGCGCGGTGCCGAACCGGCGATCCTGGCCGCCCGGGCCGGCCACGACGTCGTCTCGTGCCCGGACACCTCGGTCTATCTGGACTACCGCCAGTCCGACGACCCGGGCGAGCCGACCCCGGTCGGCACTTTGCTCACCCTCGCCGACGTGTACGCCTTCGAGCCGGTCCCGCCCGGACTGAGCGAAGCCGAGGCGAGCCGGATCATCGGGGCGCAGGCCAACGTCTGGACCGAGCACCTGGAGTCGGCCCGCCGGGTGGACTACCAGGCCTATCCGCGGCTGTGCGCGTTCGCCGAGACGGTGTGGGGTCCGGCGGACCGCGACCACGCCGACTTCACCGCCCGGCTGGGGCCGCATCTGGCCCGGCTGGACGCGCTGGGCGTCAACTATCGGCCGTTGTCCGGGCCGCGGCCGTGGAACGCCCGCCCCGACGCGCCCGGCCACCCCCGCGACCTGGCGGACCGGCTGGCCGAGGTGCACGAGATGACGGCCGATCTGCGGCGCTGAAAGCAGTCGGCCGCTCAGGAGCGGACGTCGGCCTCCGGGTCGGCGGCCGGGTCCGGCTCCAGCAGCAGCCGGGCGTAGTTCTCCATCGAACGCTGATAACGCGGCAGGTGTGCCGCCAACGCACCCACCGCGATCCCCACCGCCTCCCGCTCCCGCCCCGCGTCCGCCAGCGACAACGCCAGCACCGCCTGCACCGCGTCGTCGAGCTCGTCCGAGCCGGCGGCCAGCTCCGCGGTGAGCAGCGTGACGCTCTCCCGAGCCTCACCCAGCTCCCGCAGCGAACTCGCGAGCTGGATCACGGCCTGCCGACGACGGCTGCCGGACAGCCCGCCCGCCAGCGCTTCCCGGTAGAGCGGCACAGCCTGCCCGGTGCGCCCGACGGCGTCCAAGGAGCCGGCCCGCTCGAAGAGACCGACCGGGTCGTCCGGCGCCAGCTCGCCGGTGAGCTGCTCGACCAGCTGCAGGAAGGGCGCCTCGTCGAGCTCGTCAAACGCCGCCCACGCGCCGTCCATCCGCCGCTCCCAGTCGGGAGAGATCATGTCCGGTGTGATCATGGATCCAGCCTCGCACGGCGGCCGGCTTGACGCGGCCCGGCGCCGGCTGATCGGATGGTCACAGCGTCGCAGTGCACCCGGCCAGGAGACCGCCGCGGGCATGGAGGCGCCGGACCATGGGACATCTCCGTGGACAGTGAATACTCCCGGTTCCGGGCGTACGGACAGCAGTTGATCGAGATCCACATCGGCCTGCGCGACATGCTCGCCGACCTGCGGGAGGGCTTCGTCCCCGACGCTGAGCTGGGCGTCCATTGCCTCGCGTTCTGCGCCGCGGTCACCCGGCACCACATCGGTGAGGACACCGGCGTGTTCCCGCTGCTGGCCGAGCGCCATCCCGGCCTGCGCGCGTTCCTGGCCGGGCTGGAACGCGACCATCAGGTGATCGCCGGCCTGCTGACCAGGGTGAGCACGCTGAGCGGGCAGTTACGCGACGAGCACACGGCGGCCCGGGCCGCGGCGATCCAGAGCGAACTTGACGGGCTCGCCGCCGTGCTCGAGACGCACTTCATCGGCGAGGAGAAGCGGCTGGTCGCCGTCCTGGACGCCCTCGACCCTTCCGAGGGATTGACCGGTCTCACCGCCTAGGCCCAGCATTGCCCTACGCGACCGCAGGGAGTGCGTGTGGGTGCTTCGTCTCGGCGGGCCGAGCTGCTCGAACGTCAGCGGGAGCTGCGCGCCCGGCACGACGCGCTGGGCGGGCTGGGCGCGGAGCCGCCGTACGACGCCGGGCAGCTCGATCGGGTCTTCGCCGGCACCGACGAGCTGATGACGGTGGTCGACGAGCTCGCGGCCGACGCCGCCCAGCGCCGGCTGATGCTGACGTTCGTGCTGCTCGGTGTGGCCGCCCTGGTTGCCGTGCTCGTCGCAGCGAGTGTGCTGCCCGCCTGGGCACTGCTCGGCGTCGTGGTCGTGCTCGCCGCGGCGATCGCTCTCTGGCTCACCACCCGGGCCGTGCCGGGGACGGGCCCGTGAGCGCCGACGCCTCCGGTGACCTCGCCCGGGTCGCCGCCGGGCTGCGCCGCGAGATGGGCAGCAAGGTCAACACCCTGCGCCTGCAGCTCACCCAGGAGATGCAGCGGATCGACAAGAACGCGGAGCGGCGTGCCCGGGAGGCTCTCGCGCGGTTCGACGCCACCGACGCCCGAGTGGACGCTCTCGCCGCGGAGCAGGCCGAGATGCGCCGGCACGTCGAGCGCAAGCTGCGCGAGTACGCGACCCGGGCCGGCCGGCTGGAGGGGGAGATCCAGCAGATCGAGGGGCTGCTCCGCCGGCAGCAGGGTCAGGTCCCGGTCGACCTGGACACCGTGCCGGCCGAGCTGGCGCCGCTGGTCGCGGACGTCCGGGCGGCCGAGCAGGTCCGGTCCACCATCATGGACGATGCCGCCGTGGCGCTGCGCCGGCAGCGGATCGAGCGCTTCGAGCAGGACGAACGCCGGCTCGCGGAGACCCGGCAGCGGGCGCTGGGCGTCAGCCGTTCGCTCGCGGTCCGCAAGGCGGGCGGGTGGGCGTTCCGGCGCGCGGCTGCGGCGTACCGGTCGGAGCGGGCCCTGATGGACGAGCAGGAGGCGCAGGTCGCGGCGGCGCGGGTGCAACGTGACGAGGCGGAGCAGGAGCTGCATCGCGACGCCGCGCGGCAGCAGGCGTACAGCGCGCATCCGGGCGCCTCGGTCGCGGACCGGCTCGCCGCGCACGTCCGGGACCGGGTCGACGCCGCGGTCGCCGACTACGAGCTGTTCCCGCCGTGGTTCACGACCGTGCTCGGGCACCGGCCGCTGCCCGCCCGGGCCGCCGACTGGCGGGAGGTCGCCGTCCAGGTGGTGCTCTACCGGATCACCCACGGGGTCACCGACCGGGTGGTGGCGCTGGGCCCGCCGCCGGAGAACGGCCACCGCGCCACCCAGCACCGCGCCGTCCAGACAGCACTGCGGCAGCTCGACGAGGGACCGGACGGCACAATCGCCGGATGAACGACGCTTGGACGCAGGCCGGTGGCCGGGTCCGCTTCGACTGGGGTCCGGCCGGGGCGGACGCCGTCAGCCCCGGTGCCGGCCTCGTCGCCGTGGTCGACGTGCTCTCCTTCACCACGGCGCTGACCGTCGCCGTCGAGCGGGGGATCGCCGTCCTGCCGTACCGGTGGGGTGACGACTCGGCCGAGCGGGTCGCCCGGGAGCATCGCGCGGTGCTCGCCGTCGGGCGCAAGCGGGTGGTGCGGCCGGGCCAGGTGAGCCTGTCGCCGGACAGCATCCGGCGCAGCGCCGGGATCGAACGGCTCGTGCTGCCCTCCCCGAACGGCGCGACGATCTCCGCCCGGCTGGCCGAGACCGGCGCGACCGTGATCGGGGTGTCGCTGCGCAACGCGGACGCGGCCGCGGCGAGCGTCGTGCGCCGGCTGGGTGCGGGGGAGGCGGTCGCGGTGGTCGCGGCGGGGGAGCGCTGGCCGGACGGTTCGTTGCGGCCGGCGGTCGAGGACCTGTGGGGTGCCGGGTCGTTCATCGAGGCCCTGGTACGGCGGGGAGCCGGTGATCTCTCCGTCGAGGCGGGGACGGCGCTGGCGGCGTACCGGAGCGTCGCAGACGACCTGGCGACAGCCCTGCGCGACTGCGCCTCCGGGCGCGAGTTGCAGGCGCATGGTTTCCCGGCGGACGTCACGGTGGCGGCGCAGCTCGGCGCCACCACGGCGGTGCCGATTCTGACCGACGGATGGTTCGTGGCGGATTCCCCTCCGCCAGAAAGCCACTGAGCCGATCCCTGATTCCTCGGAGCCCTCACATGTCGGATTCCGACGTCAAGTGGGCTCTGGCTGGCGGATCGACGTCGCGCTGGGAGATCGTGAGGCGGTCACGCCCAGTGAGGAGATTCCCGTGCGGAAATGGTGGCCGCTGATCGCGGTGTGCCTCGGTACTTTCATGCTGCTCGTCGACGTCACCATCGTGAACGTCGCCCTACCGGAGATGGCGGTGGACCTCGGCACGTCGTTCAGCTCCCTGCAATGGGTCGTGGACGGCTACGCGTTGTCACTGGCCGTCCTGCTGCTCGGCGCCGGGGCGCTCGGTGACCTGCTCGGGCATCGCCGGCTCTACATCGCCGGCCTGACCGTGTTCGCCCTGTCCTCGCTGGCCTGCGGGCTCGCCGGCAACGACGGCCTGCTGATCGCCGCCCGGGTGGTGCAGGGCATCGGCGCCGCGGCCATGTTCACCACCACGTTCGCCCTGCTCAACAGCGCCTACCAGGGCCGCTCCCGGGGCGTGGCCTACGGCGTCTGGGGCGGTGTCTCCGGCGCGGCCGCGGCGATCGGCCCGATCCTGGGTGGCCTGCTCACCGAGGCGCTGAGCTGGCGCTGGATCTTCCTGGTCAATCTGCCGGTGAGCATCGCCGCGCTCGTGCTGTGTTTCACGGCGCTGACCGCCGATCGCGCGGCTCGCCGCGGCCGCTTCGACCTGGCCGGCACCCTGACCTTCACCGTCGCGGCGGGTGCCCTGACGCTGGCCGTCATCCGCGCCACCACGGTCGGCTGGGGCTCGGTCCAGACCTGGGGTCTGCTGCTGCTCAGCGGCCTGGCGCTGGTCACTTTCGTCCTGGTGGAACGTCGTAGCCCGCACGCCATGCTGGATCTGGCCCTGCTGCGCAGCCGCTCCTTCGTGGGCATCCTGGTGGCGGCGTTGCTGGTGAACTTCGCGGCCTTCGCGGCGTTCACCTACACCTCGATCTGGCTTCAGACGGTCATCGGGCTCTCGCCGCTGCAGGCCGGCCTGACCGGGCTGCCGATGTCGATCGTCTCGGTGATCGTCTCCGGCGTCGCGGGCGCCAAGCTGCACGGCCGGTCCCCGCGGCTGCTCATCGGCGGCGGGATGCTGCTGATCGGCCTGGGCAGCGCCCTCTGCGCACTGCTGCTGGGCGCGCAGTCCAGCTGGCCCGCACTACTGGCCGGGTACGCGATCATCGGCGCCGGCGTCGGCCTGGTCATGCCCACCCTCGCGGAATCCGCCATGGGTGCTGTCCCGGCCCACCGCGGTGGCATGGCCGGCGGCGCGGTCACCACCGCCCGGCAGCTCGGCTTCGCGATCGGCATCGCCGTACTCGGCACGGTTTTCGCGGCCCGCGCGGAGGACCACCTCGGCGCCCAGGGCGCGCCGGAACCGGAGCAGACCGCGCACGCCCTGGCGGGAGGACAGGCCGGCCGCATCCTGGCCGCGGTGCCCGACGGCCTGCGCGGCACGCTCGACCGGGCGCTGCACGGCGCCGCTGTCGCCGGGCTGGACGCCGGCTTCCTGGTCGCGGCCGGGGTGGGCCTGCTCGGCGGGATCGCGGTGCTGATCCTCGTACGGCCGGCCGCCCCGGCACCCTCAGAGGACCGGCTCCCCGAGTACACCGGCGTCCACGAGTGAGACGGCATGCTTGACCCGGCTCAGCACCGGCACCGTCTCGCAGGTGCGGATCTCCGGGATGGCGGCGACCTCGGTGGTCAGATAGCGGTAGAGCTCCTCGGCGTCCCGGCACAGCGCGATCGCGGTGATGGTGGCGGTGCCGGTGACCGCCGCCGCCCAGGCCAGCTGGCGGTGATCGGCGAGCCGGGCGCCGACCGCAGCCAGATCGGCCGGCGCGACGGTGAGCCACAGGTTCGCCGCCGACCGGAAACCCATCAGCGAAGCCGCGACCTCGGTGTCGAAGTACACCGCCCCGGCGGCGATCAGCGCGCCCAGCCGCAGGGCGACCTTGCGCTGGGTCCAGCCGGTGACGGTGGCCAGCGCGGCATAACCGGCCCGGCCGTCCCGGGCGAGCGCGGCGAGCAGCGCCCGGTCCCCGGGCTCGACCCGGGCGCCGCCCTCGTCTTTCACCCGCAGATCAAATCCCACCCGTACGCCGGGGTCGTGCCCGTCCAGCAACTGCTCGCGCTGATCCGCGCTCAGCTGCTCGTCGCCGGCGATCCAGTCGGTCTCACCCCGGCCCACGAAGCGGTGCAGCACCTGATGGGCGCTGAGCGAGAGCACGTTCGTCGCCCGCGGCAGGTGATGCAACAGGCCCTCGCGGCGGTCGTGGTCCGCGGTCACCCGGACCGCGCAGGTCAGCTCGGCCCCGCCGGCCCCGATGGTCACCCAGCTCGTGTCGGTGCGCCGCGCCAGCGCCTGCGCCGTCACGGCGGCGGTGCCGGGCCGGCAGGAGATCCGCAGCGTCCAGTACGTGGTCCCGGGCAGCCGCTCGGGATCGGCCTGCCCGAAGACCCGGATCAGGCCCCGGGTCCGCATCCGCTGGTAGCGCCGGGCGACGGTCTGCTCGGAGACGGCCAGCACGGCCGCCAGCCGGGCGAACGGAACCCGCGGGGCAAGCCGCAGCCCTTGGAGGATCTGCCGATCCAACTGGTCGACCGCGGCGGATTCCGCCGAGCTGCGTGCTACCACGGGAGGAACAATACGTGGGTACGGGGTCCCAGGCCCGGTGCCCGGCGGTCGGAGGCGTAGCTGACACAATGTCGGGTGCGCCCCGTAACCCTGTGAGGAGAAGTTTCCGTGATCCGTACCCATGACGCCGGCAGCTTGCGTGCGAGCCACGCCGGTCAGACGGTGACGCTCGCCGGGTGGGTCGCCCGCCGCCGCGACCACGGCGGTGTCATCTTCGTCGACCTGCGTGACGCCTCGGGGGTCGTCCAGGTCGTCTTCCGCGAGGAGGACGCGCACGCGCTGCGCAACGAGTTCTGTGTGAAGGTCACCGGCGAGGTCACCCAGCGCCCGGCCGGCAACGAGAACCCGGACCTGCCCACCGGGGCCGTCGAGGTCACCGCGAGCGAGCTGGTCGTGCTCTCCGAGGCCGCGCCGCTCCCGCTGCCCGTCGACGACACCATCACCGCCTCCGACGACCTGCGCCTCAAGTACCGCTACCTGGACCTGCGCCGCAGTGGCCCGGCCAACGCGCTGAAGCTGCGCAGCCGGGCCAACCAGATCGCCCGGGAGATCCTGCACGCGCGGGACTTCAACGAGATCGAGACGCCGACCCTGACCCGGTCGACGCCCGAGGGCGCCCGGGACTTCCTGGTCCCGGTCCGGCTCCAGCCGGGCACCTGGTACGCCCTGCCGCAGTCCCCGCAGCTGTTCAAGCAGCTGCTGATGGTGGCCGGCATGGAGCGCTACTACCAGATCGCCCGCTGCTACCGCGACGAGGACTTCCGCGCCGACCGGCAGCCGGAGTTCACCCAGCTCGACATCGAGATGTCCTTCGTGACCCAGGACGACATCATCGAGCTCGGCGAGGAGCTCGTGGTCAAGCTCTGGGGCGAGCTCGCCGGCTACCAGGTGCAGACGCCGATCCCGCGGATCACCTGGACCGACGCGATGAACCGGTACGGCTCCGACAAGCCCGACCTGCGGTACGGCCTCGAGCTGACCGAGCTGACCGACTACCTGCGCGGCACCGAGTTCCGGGTGTTCGCCGGCGCGATCGACAACGGCGGCTACGTCGGCGCGGTCGTCATGCCCGGCGGCGCCTCGCAGACCCGCAAGGAGCTCGACGGCTGGCAGGACTGGGCCAAGGCGCGCGGCGCCCGCGGCCTGGCCTACGTCGTGCTGGACGCCGAGACGGGTGCGGCGCGCGGCCCGGTCGCCAAGAACCTCTCCGAGGCGCACCTGGCCGGTCTCGCCGACGTGGTGGGCGCGAAGCCGGGCGACGCGGTGTTCTTCGCCGCCGCCACCGAGCGCCGCGAGGCCCAGGAGCTGCTGGGCGCGGCCCGCATCGAGATCGCCAAGCGGGCCGGGCTGATCGACGAGTCGGCGTGGGCATTCTGCTGGGTCGTCGACGCCCCCATGTTCGAGAAGACCGACGACGGCGGCTGGACGGCCGTGCACCACCCGTTCACCTCGCCGAACGCCGAGTGGATGGACACGTTCGAGGAGGCGCCGGACAAGGCGCTGGCCTACGCGTACGACATCGTGGTCAACGGCAACGAGATCGGCGGCGGCAGCGTCCGTATCCACCGCGGTGACGTGCAGAGCCGGGTCTTCGACCTGCTCGGCATCACTCCGGAGGAGGCCCAGGACAAGTTCGGCTTCCTGCTGGAGGCGTTCAAGTACGGCCCGCCGCCGCACGCCGGCATCGCGCTCGGCTGGGACCGCACCTGCATGCTGCTCTCCGGCAACGAGTCGATCCGCGAGGTCATCGCGTTCCCGAAGACCCGCGGCGGCTACGACCCGCTGACCACCGCACCGACGCCGATCACCGCCCAGCAGCGGCTGGAGGCCGGCATCGACGCGAAGCCGAAGGCCGCGGCGGCGACGCCGGGCACGGACGGCGTGGCAGCCCCGGTGGAGCGCTCGAACTGATGCGGGTGCTGGTCGTCGG
This sequence comes from Actinoplanes sp. NPDC051405, assembly GCF_055586185.1. NCBI lineage: Bacteria > Bacillati > Actinomycetota > Actinomycetes > Micromonosporales > Micromonosporaceae > Actinoplanes > Actinoplanes sp. NPDC051405. The sequence goes on along the minus strand of NZ_JBVJIR010000020.1, from coordinate 156,182 downwards.
CGCCAGCGGTCATCTCGGCGGCGAGGTGGCACGGCTGGCGTCGGCGGCCGGCGCCGAGGTTGTCGGGACCTCCACCACCGGCGCGGGCGCGCTGCACGGCGGCCGGCCCGAGCCCTATGGTGACGACGCGGTGCCGACCCCGATCTACCCGTACGGTGCGGCGAAAGCAGCGGCCGAGACGGCGGTCACCCGGCAGCCGTCCTGTTCTTCAGCGACATGGTCCGCTGCCCGATCGACGCGACCGACCTGGCCGCCGCGCTCCTGGAACTGGCCGCGGGCGGATACCGGGGCCTGATCAACGTCGCCGGGCCGCAGGCGGTGAGCCGCGCGGAGCTTGGTCGCCTGGTGGCGAGGCGGTACGGACTGGACCCGGAGGCCGTGCCGGTGTGCGCGATCGCCGAGAGCGACCTGACGGCCGGCGCCGCAGAGGTCCGGCTGGACAGCACCCTCGCCGCCGGCCTGCTCAAGACCCGGTTGCGTGGGGTCGCCGAGGCGCTGGGCGTCGGTTAGCCGGTTCAGCAGCCCGCGGGCGAGCAAGGCCGCGGCAGCCCACGCGCCGAGCACAGCCATGCCAAGGCCCGATCGGCGCGACGCCCGTCTCGGCCGCGCCCTGGCCATCGAGGTGCGCTTCGGCTGACTGTTGCCGATGATGGAGCCGGACCCGTCACCGAGGAGGCGCCCGTGCTGGCCGAACCCACCATCCTGTGGCGCGACGAGCAGCTGTACGTCGCCCGGCGCGAGTCGATCACCATGACCGAGTTCGCGCGGCTCGCCGATCACCTGCCGGCCATGTTCGGCTGGCTGGGCGAGCGCGGGGTGGTCCCGGCCGGTGCCCCCTTCTTCCGCTACCGCGTGATCGACATGTCCGCCGAGCTGGTCGTGGAGGCCGGCATCCCGTTGCCGGCGCCGATCGAGGTCGCCGAGCCGGACTTCGTCGACGTGCTGCCCGCGGGCCGGTACGCGACCCTCACCCACGTCGGGCACCCCGACGAGCTGATGGGCGTCACCGCCACGCTGCTGGACTGGGGGCAGCACCAGGGCGTCCGCTGGGACGTGACCCCGACGCCGGAGGGTGAGGTGTGGGGTGCCCGGCTGGAGGTGCTGCTGACCAACCCGGCCGAGGAGCCGGACATGCACAAGTGGGAGACCGCGCTGCTGTTCCGCCTGGCCGACTAGCCTGCGGTATGGAGTTCTTCTGCTACCACCGTGACCGGCCCGGCTCCGCGGCGCTGCGCGGCGAGCTGCTGGCGGACCACTGGTCCTACATGGACGGGTACGCGACCGGGATGATCGCCCGCGGGCCGACCTTCGCGGACGACGGTGAGACGCCGACCGGCAGCGTGCACATCGTCGACCTGCCCGATCCCGCCGCGGCACGGACGTTTGCCTTCGAGGAGCCCAACTATCAGGCCGGCGCGTACCGGGACGTGCTGCTGCGCCGGTGGCGCAACCTGCTCGGGCGCACGATGTGGGACTTCTCCGGCGGCCGCAGCGGCGGCCACCGCTACCTGGTGCTCGGGTTCGGCGCGGGGCAGGGCGCCGACCTCACCGTGCCGGCCGCGGCGGACGATCTGATCGCGTACGGGCCGCTGTTGTCCGACGACGGTGCCACCTGGCTGGGCACGGCGGCCCTGGTCCGGGCGGTGGATCCGGACCGGGCGCGGACGGTGCTGACCGCCGACCGGTACGCCGGCGTCGAGGTGCACAATTGGGCGTTCGGTGGACGGCCCTGATCGTCGCTCCACTGTAGACCGTTATGCCCGGATTCCCGTGTGGCGCCAGTCAATCGTGAGCATTTCTCTTGATCGTTGATCTATCACTATACGTGTCTGCGCGGATACGATCAGCGGCAGCGACGGCGCGCCCACCGGTGTCCGTGTCCGACTCGCCGTTGTCTCTCGCCGCTTGCCGACCCCACGAGGAGTTGCAGTGGACGCGTACTTCATGACCGCGCGCCATGAACAGTTGCGTCAGGAGGTTCGGGCTTTCGCGGAGACCGAGGTACGCCTGCGGATCGACGAGATGGAAGCCTCCCGCGCGGTCCAGTACGACCTGTCGCGGCTGATCGCCCGCCAGGGCTGGATCGGGGTCACGATCGGCCCCGGGCACGGCGGCATGGGTCTCGGCCACCTGGCCAAGACCATCATCATCGAGGAGCTGGCCCGGGTCAGCGGCGCGATGGGCGCCATGGTGCAGGCGTCCCAGCTGGGCGTGGCCAAGATCCTGCACTTCGGTGACGCGGACCAGCAGGCGAAGTGGCTGCCGGCCATCGCGGCGGGGGAGTGCCTGCCGACGATCGCGGTCACCGAGGAGCACTCCGGCGGGCACGTGCTGGGCATGTCGGCCACGGCGGTACGCGACGGCTCGGACTACGTCCTCAATGGACGCAAGGTCTTCGTCGGCAACAGCCACGTCGGTGACCTGCACGGCGTCGTTGTGCGCACCGGCCCCGGTTCCAAGGGCCTGTCGGCGTTCCTGGTCGAGGCGGACCGGCCAGGGTTCTCCCTCGGCCCGCACCGGCCGGCGATGGGCCTGCACGGCTTCAGCTTCGGCGAGCTCATCTTCGCCGACTGCCGGATCCCGGCGGCCAACCGGCTGGGTGCCGAGGGCGACGGCCTCTCCGTGGCCTACTCCTCCAGCATCCTGTACGGCCGCCCGAACCTGACCGCGGTGGCGCTCGGCATCCACCAGGCCCTGGTCGAGGAGACCTCGGCGTACGTGACCGAGCGGCACCGCTACGGCAAGCCGCTCGGCGAACTGCTGCCGATCAAGCTCAAGCTCGGCCAGATGCAGTCCCGGCTGATGACCGCGCGGCTGGCGGCCTACCACGCCGTGCACACACTGGATCAGGGGCTGCCCTGCGACGCGGAGCTGATGAACGCCAAGCTGATCAACGTCGAGTCCGCTCTGGACAGTGCCCGCAACGCGATGGAGATCCACGCCGCGGCCGGGCTCCACGCGGACCGGCCGGTGGAGCGCTACCTGCGCGACGCCCATCACATCTTCGCCCCGGCCGGCACCTCGGACGTGCAGCTGATCCGCCTGGCCGAGGTCGCCCTCGGCACGGCCAAAGGCCAGTGGTCCCAGCGGCTGGCCACCCGTCCCGCCGCGGAGGCGGTCACCCCCTGACCGCGATCAGCGGCTGTCCTCCCGGCGGTGGATCTGAGTGATCAGCTCGGCGGCCATCGACTTGATGGTCTCCAGGCCGGGCCGCCCCCACGGGCGGGGCTCCACGTCCACCACGCAGATCGTGCCGAGTGTGGTGCCCGTCCGGTCGATCAGCGGCGCCCCGAGGTAGGACCGGATGCCGATCTCGTCGACCACCGGGTTGCCGGCGAAGCGGGGGTAGTCGCAGACGTCGTCGAGGACCAGCGCCTTGCGGCGTACCACCACGTGCGGGCAGTAGCCGTGATCGCGGTCCATGACCCGGCCCGGCGAGGCGGACGGGTCACCCTTGGCCACGGTGTGCAGGCCGGCGAAGTACTGCCGGTCCTCACTGATGAAGTTCACCATCGCGTACGGGGCGCCGGTGACCTCGGTCAGCTTGCGCGCGAAGTCGTCGAACTCCGGGTCCGGCTGCTCGCCGAGGCCCAGCTCGCGCAGCCGCCGCATCCGCAGCGGCACCTCCAGGTCGGTCGGGGTCAGCGGGTGGTGCGGGGACGAGTCGTAGATCATGCCAAGCTCCGGATGGCCGTCGGGGTGGGATGTACGCCGAGCAGGTGCTGGATGAGCTGGACGAGCACACCCGTGGCGGACCGGCTGTCACGGGCGTCGCAACTGACGATCGGCACGTCGGGCCGCAGGTCGAGCGCGCTGCGCACGTCGGCCGGCTCGTACCGGAAGGCGTTGTCGAACTGGTTGACGGCCACCAGGAAGCCGATGCCCCGCGACTCGAAGAAGTCCACCGCCGCGAAACAGTCCTGCAGGCGGCGGGTGTCGGCCAGCACGACCGCGCCCATCGCCCCGGCGGACAGCTCATCCCACATGAACCAGAAGCGTTCCTGGCCCGGCGTGCCGAACAGGTAGAGAATGTGCCGCCGGTTGATGGTGATCCGGCCGAAGTCCATCGCGACCGTGGTGGTCGTCTTGCGCTCGATACCGGTCAGGTTGTCGGTGCCGACGCCGGCGGTGGTCAGGATCTCCTCCGTCCGCAGGGGCTCGATCTCGCTGACCGCGCCCACGAACGTCGTCTTGCCCACGCCGAACCCGCCGGCGATGAGCAGTTTGAGCGGCGTCGGGAACGGATCAGAGTCGTCGCTGTAAGGCATTGAGAATGGTCTCCAGTACCGCCGTGTTGGTGGGTTCGGCCGCCGGGCCGGGGGATCGGGTGTCGATGGCGCCGGCGTCGACCAGGTCGGAAAGCAGGATCTTGGTGACGACCGCGGGCAGCCGCAGCCGGGCGGCGACCTCGGCGACCGTCGTGGGGCTGCCGCACAACCCGAGGGCCTCGGCGTGGTCGGGCTCGAGCTGACCGTGCGGCAGCCGGCCGGTCGCCCGGACCATCGACAGCAGTTCCAGGTGGGTGCTGGGCTGGGTGCGCCCGTTGCTCACCGTGTACGGCCGGACGAGTCGTCCCGCGGCGTCGTCGAGCCAGTGCTCGTCGTCGGCCCGCCCCATCGTCACCGTCCCGCGCCGCCGGGATGGCCGGCCGCCTGCCGGACCAGGGTGCCCAGGTACGGCCGCACACTCTTGACGAGCTGCGCCATCTCGTAGCCGAGCACTCCCGGGTCGGCTTCCTTGCCCGCGATGACGGCGAGCACCGCACCGGAGCCGGCGGCGGACACGAACAGCAGGGCGTCCTCCAGCTCGGCCACGACCTGGCGTACGGCCTCCCCGCCGCCGAACCGCGACCCGGCGCTGCGGGCCAGCGAGAACAGGCCGGAGGCGATGGCGGCCAGATGGTCGGCGCCGTCGTCGTCCAGTCCGTGCGCGGCCTTGCGCAGCCCGTCGGAGGAGAGCAGCAGCGCGCTACGGGTGTCCGGGACGCGCTCCACCAGCCCGGACAGCAGCCAGACGAGGTCCTGGGCGGAACGTACCGGGTCGTTGCTCAGCATCTGAGCACACCTTTCTCAGTGGGGCTCGGGTCTCGGTGGAGCTGGGGGAGGGGACCGTCAGTGCTGATCGGGCGCGGCCGGTTCGGCCGGGGAGTGCGGCCCGGCGTCGCTGCGGGAGACGCCCTGCATGAACGAGGCCATGAGGCCGGGATCGTGCTCAGCGCCGTCGTCCTCGGGGGCCGGCGGCGGCGGCCCGAACTGCAGCTGCGGCGCCAGGTGCGTCTGGCTGTGCCGGCGCGGCAGCGGGGGCGGGGTGACGGTGGGCCGGCCCTCGGCCACCTCGGCCCCGGTGCGCCGCGGCACCCCGGCAACCGCCGGCACCGGATCCGAAGGCGCCGGGCTTTCGGATGCGGGCGCTGCGGAGACGAGTGCGGGGGAGACGAGTGCGGGGGAGGGGGTGTCCGGGGCGCCGGCGAAGGCGGGCCAGGTCGGCGGGGGTGCCGCGATCTGGGACGGGCCGGGGACCCGCTGCACCAGCTCCATGGTGTTCTGGGTCAGGGCCGGCTGGGCCGCCACCGGGCCGCGGTCGTCCTGGGCCGAGCCGAGCAGCTGCTGCGGCAGGATGATCACGGCCTGGGTGCCGCCGTAGATGTTGCCCTGCAGCTGCACGGTGACGCCGTGCTGGCGGGCGATCATCGAGACCACGAACAGGCCGATCCGGCCGTCGCGCAGCAGCTCGTCCAGGTTGATGTCCTCCGGGTTGAGCAGCAGCCTGTTCAGCCGTTCCTGGTCCTCGCGCTGGATGCCCAGCCCCCGGTCCTCGACCTCGACCGCCACCCCGGCCGCCACGTGCTGCGCGCGCAGCAGCACCTGGGTCTGCGGCGGGGCGAACATCGTCGCGTTCTCGATCAGCTCGGCGACCAGGTGGATGATGCTGGCCACCGCGTGCCCGGGCACGGTGCCGTCGATCGGCGGCACCAGCTTGACCCGGGAGTAGTGCTCGACCTCGGCAATGGCCGAGCGCAGCACCTCGGTCAGCGCCACCGGCCGGCTCCACTGCCGCCGGGAGACCGCGCCGCCCAGCACCGCGAGGTTCTCGGCGTGGCGGCGGATGCGGGTGGCCAGGTGGTCGACCTGGAACAGGCCCTTGAGCAGGTCGGGGTCCTCGACCTCGTTCTCCAGCGCGTCCAGCAGCTTGATCTCGCGGTGCACCAGCGACTGCAGCCGGCGGGACAGGTTGACGAACACCTCGACCTGGCGCCCGGCTGACGTGCGTACCGGCATCGGCCGTTCCTCGGCCAGCCGCACCCGCTCGCTGAGCGTCTCGATCTCGGCCCGGGCGTTGTCGACCGCGGCGCGGTAGCCGGCCGCCTCGGTCAGCGCCGCCGTGGTCTCGGCGCGGTTGTCGGCGAGATCGGCGCGGGCCAGCGCCGTCTGCGCGCGCGCCTCGGCGAGCTCGGCCCGCAGCCGGGCCGGCCGGTCGTCGAGGCGCCGGACCGTCCCCACGGCCTGGCCGGCCACGACGGTGAGCGCGACCACGCCCAGCAGGAAGACGATGATCAGCACCAGGTCCGACCGGTCCGCCCCGCCGGCCCAGAGGTAGCCGGCGGTGACCGCGAACAGCAGTGCGGCGGCCCCGGCGGGCGCCGCGACCAGCCCCAGCAGCCGACCCCGCAACAGGGTGTCGTCCGGCGCGGGCACGGCGGACGAGGGTGATTCGGGCATGGGCGTCCTCAGTCGGCGGGAGACTTTTTGGTGGCTACGCATTCAGCGAATTCCACTGTGGAAGCAGCGACCACTCTAGTGCTCCGGAAAATCTTGTCCAGCGAAGTCGCGGAATGCCAGCAGAACCGCGCGCGCCGAACCGCCTCGCCGTATTTCTGCACAAGCACTGTCGTTAAAGGACTCCGATTGATTTCGGCCCGCCGAGAAGCGCGGAGGCTGTCAGTGAAGGACCGCGCGGGCACCTCGCCGCCGTTCGGCGACCGCGCCCGCCCCTGCCGTTCCCAGCGCCACCACCAGGGCGGCCGGCTGCAGGACGGTGCCCCCGGCGGCGGCCACCGCCAGCATCGAGTTCGACGCCGGCGGCCGGTGCGAGTGCCCCGCCCACGAGCAGGAACGCGCTGACCGCCGCCGCGATCAGCAGGGCCCACCAGCGCCGCCACCACACGCAGGTCGCGACCGCGGCCAGCACGATGAGCAGTCCAGGAGGGACAGTGGGATAGTCGGCGCCGCCGCTCAGGAGCGGCACCCGCGTACGTCTCATTCGTTCAGGATCAGTTCCGTGGCGTGGCGGGACGCGGCCAGCAGCACCGGATCCGGATCGCGCTGCCACATCTCGATCGCCGCGTCGGCGAACTTGATGGCGTGCGCGTCACCGGACTCGGTGGCCTGCCGCAGCACGGCCGGCGCATCACCGGCACCGGACGTGAAGGCGCGCGCGGCCGGGGGAGCGTAGGCGGCCGTCACCGCGGCGGTGGCCGCCCACGCCGCCGCCAGGCTCGGCCCGTGCAGCGCGACCGGGAGCGACGGCAGGGTCCGCAGTACGGCCAGCGGTGCCGTTGCCGCGTGCACGAGCAGCACCGGGTTCCCGTACCCGTGGGTGGTGTGCAGTCGCACCGCCGCCGTGACGATCCCGGCCAGCCGGTCCTCGACAGTGTCCTGATCCGGGCCGGGCACCGCCCCGACCGCGGCCGGCCAGCCCGGCAGGTCGGCGAGCTGGGCCAGCCGGGAGCGGATGCCGGAGCGCTGGTCCGGCACGCGCGGCATGGCATCGAGGGCCGCCCTCGGATCCGAGCCCCGGTACGGCCCCCGCCCGGCCGGCGCCAGCGGCTGCCACCGCGCCGCCCAGTACGCCAGCCCCTGCCCCAGCTCCGCCACCCGCGCCGGGGTCTCCCGCTCGCGCAGCGCCCGCACCGCGTGGCCCACCCTGATCACCCCGTGCGTCGCCCCCGCCGCGATGCCGGGCAGCAGCCGCGGCCACCAGAGCGCCAGCACGTCCGGCCACGGCTCGGCTTGCATGGCCCGGTCGAAGAACGCCAGCCAGTCGCCCGTGCGCACCGGGTCACCGAGCGGTTCGCGCCACTCGTCCGCGGCGATCGGCGCGATGCCCCGCGGCGCCTCCACCAACCGCTGCTCGTACGCGTCGAGCCACCGGTGCACCTCGTCCGCGTGCCCGTGGTGGACCAATGCCTCGGCCGCCATCGGGCCGTGGTTGGACAGCCAGCCGTCGTGTTCGGGCCCGGTGCTGTGCAGCCGCCGCAGGGCCTCGTCGAGAATTCCGGTCATCGTCGCAGCGTGCGTGTTGAACCTCGGTTGAGGTCAAGGGGCCATGATGGGCCGGTGGGTTTCGAGGAGGATCTGGACGCCCGGCCGTTCTGGCGCCGGCTCAGCCGCGGCGAGCAGCGCTGGCCGTTCGCCCTCGCCATCGCCGTGATGATCGCGCTGCAACTGACCCTGCCCGAGCGGTACAGCCTGGGCGCGTGGTGGGTGCTGCCGGCCGTCGAGGTGGTCGTCATCGGCGCGCTGGTGGCGGCGAATCCGGGCCGGCTGGAGCGCCGGACCCCGATGCTGCGCCGGCTGAGCCTGGGCCTGATCGCCGTGGCCAGCCTGGGCACGGCCTGGTCGGTCGTGCGGCTGGTGGTCGACATCGCCGGCGGCGGTGACACCGGCAGCGCGGCGGAACTGCTGGCCAGCGGCGCCTCGATCTGGCTGATCAACGTGCTGACGTTCGCGGTCTGGTACTGGGAGCTGGACCGGGGCGGGGCGCTGGAGCGGGCGGCCGGCACCGACCCGTACCCGGATTTTCTCTTCCCGCAGATGACCACGCCGGACATGGCGCCGAAGGAGTGGCGGCCGCAGTTCGCCGACTACCTGTACCTGGCGTTCACCAACGCGACCGCCTTCAGTCCGACGGACACGCTGCCGCTGTCGCGCTGGGCCAAGCTGACCATGATGCTGCAGTCGGCCATTTCGCTGGTCACCGCGGCGCTGGTGGTCGCCAAGGCGGTCAACGCGCTGGGATGAACAGGCGCATCCCCGGGTCGCGGTTGCGGACGAACCCGAGGGAGACGTAGAGCGGTTCGCCCTCCGCCGAGGCGCGCAGGTCGATCGCCCCGATGCCGCGCTGCTCGTACCAGGCGAGCAGGGCGGTCATGCAGGCCCGGGAGAAACCCCGGCGGCGGTACGCGGGGTCGGTCGCGACGTTGAGCACGTACCCGCGCAGCCCGGTCGGGTCGTTCGGGCCCGGCAGCCGCTGATCGATCGTGCCCACGACGCAGGCCGCGAGCCCCGGTCCGTCCGGCTTGTCCACCACGAACGCGGCCATGGCGTCGTTGCCCGGGTCGAGCAGCCGGCGCACGACCGCGACGCCGGGGCCGATCCAGGCCTGCGGGTCGCGACCGTCGCCGGGACGGACCGAATTCATCATCACGCTGCGCAGGCGCAGGAGCTCGGCGGCATCCTCCACGCCGGCGCGCCGGACCTCGATCATGGCCGTCATTCTGGCACGGACCGCTTGCACAATTTCTGTGCACAAGTATTGTGCAACTCATGGAGCCCACTCAGGTCCACCTCGACGGCAAGCAGATCCGGGTGCTCGCCCACCCGCTGCGCTCGCGGCTGCTCGGCCAGCTGCGCCTGGACGGGGCGGCCACCGCCACCCGGCTCGCCGACGCGCTCGGCACCAACACCGGCGCCACCAGCTATCACCTGCGCCAGCTGGCCGACGTCGGGCTGGTCATCGAGGACGAGATCGCCGGCCGCGGCCGCGAGCGCTGGTGGCGGGCCGCCCACGACGTGAGCAGCTGGCAGCGCGACGCCTTCGCCGGCGACCCGGACGCGACCGCCGCCTCCGACTGGCTCGACAGCTACGGCCTGCAGCGCCTCGTCGCCCGGGCCGAGAGCTGGCAGCGGGCCCGGCCGGCCGAGCCGCCGGCCTGGCGGACCGCCGCCGGCTTCTCCGACTACATCCTGAGCCTGGGCAGCGAGCAGCTCAGCGCGCTCACCGCCGAGCTCGACACGGTCATCGAGCGCTATCGCGCCCGCGGCGAGAGCGACCCGGCGCCGGACGCCCGCCAGGTTCTCCTTTACCTGTACGCCGTGCCGAGGATCGAGGACCCGGCATGACCGCGCTGACAGCAGTGCAGGCCCGGCGCCGCTTCCTGTGGCTGCTCGCCCTGCGCTGGCTCCCGGTCGGCCTGATGATCCCGGTCACCGTGCTCCTCCCACTGGATCGTGGCCTGAGCCTCGCCCAGTACGGCTCGGCCGCCGCCCTGCAGGGACTCACCGTCCTGCTGCTGGAGCTGCCGACCGGCGGGCTCTCCGACGCGATCGGCCGCCGGCCGGTGCTGCTGCTGGCCGGTGTCATCGAGATCACCGCCCTGTCGCTGCTCACCGTGGCCGACTCGGTGCTGATGTTCATGGTCTTCTACCTGTTGCAGGGCGTCTACCGCGCGCTGGACAGCGGCCCGCTGGAGGCCTGGTACGTCGACCACGCGCTGGCGGCCGACGCGAAGGCCGACATCGAGACGGGCCTGAGCCGCAGCGGGGTCGTGCTCGGCGTCGCCATCGCCGCGGGCGCTCTCCTCACCGGTGGTCTGGTCGCCCTCGGCCCGACCGTGCCCGGCGGGGCCCTGAGCCTGCCCGTCTACATCGCCCTCGGGCTGCAGGTCGTGTCGCTGGCGGCGGTGGCGCTGCTGATGACCGAGCGGCGCCCGCGCCGCGGGTTCGCCGCGCTGGCCCGCTCCGTGCGCGGGGTGCCGGCCGCGATCGGCGGCGCGCTGAGCCTGCTGCGCCGCTCCCGGATCATCGCTGCGCTGGTCGCGGTGGAGCTCTTCTGGGGCTTCGGCATGGTGGCGTTCGAGAGCCTGATGCCGGTCCGGCTGGCCGAGGTCGTCGGCGACCCGGGCCAGGCGTCGGCGCTGATGGGACCGGTCGGCTCGGTGGCCTGGCTGGCCTCGGCCCTGGGCGCGGCGTTGATCCCGCTGCTGGCCCGCCGGATCGGAGCACCGTGGACCGGCTTCGTGCTGCGGATCCTGCAAGGCGTGACGGTGGTCGGGATGGCGCTGTTCGCCGGGCCGGTGGGAGTGATCGCGGCGTACCTGGTCTGTTACACAGTGCACGGGGCGGCCAGCCCGGTGCACAACGGGCTGCTGCACCGTCAGGTCGACGGGCCGTACCGGGCCAGCTTGCTGTCGCTGAACTCGATGGTGAGCCAGCCCGCCGGTGCGCTCGGACTGGTCACGCTGACCGCCGTGGCTTCGGCAGTCGACCTGCGGATGTCGCTGCTGGTCGGCGCGGCGGTCCTGGCGGTCGCGGCGCCGCTCTACCTGGTCGCCCGCGGCTCAGCGGCGACGGTGACGCCGGTGGATGCCCCGGCGCCGGAGCCCGTCCCGGCGCCCTGAGCGGCGCCGCGGCCGAGAGCGACCGCCGAGCGGTTCGCCGCCACGATGTGGTCCTGATGTACGTGGTCCGCGGCCTCATCGGGCCGATCGCGGCTGACGGCGACGCATGGACCGGGCTCATCACCGGTCTCGAGGAAGTGCTCGTCCGTCACCTGGAGCCGATCCAGCAGGCACGATGAGTCACGTCCACGGTGGAGTTTACGCGTGACCAGCCGGGGGGTAGTAGCACGACAAGTGCTCTCATCCCCCCGGAGGAACCCATGCTTGCTATCGCCGCCGCCATCGTCTTCGGCATCTGGCTGCTGCTCGATCTCTTCGACACCAACCTCGGCGCTCCCGACCTGTTCAACTTCTCGACCATGGCCTCGCTGGGCCTGCTCCTGCTCTCGCTGTACCTGGCCGGCGTGGGCAGCGGCCCGCGCAACACCAGCAGCGGCAGTGGCCGTAGCTTCCGTGGCCGTCGCCCCGGCCGCGGCTGATCCGCTGATTTCCGCATACGGCCCGCCTTCGGTGCATTTCCGGCACACGAGGGCGGGCCGGTACTGTCGTTGCCGATGGAATTCGACGGACTCTTCCCCCTGACCGAGCCGGGCGGTGTCCGCACCGCGCCACCGGCCGGTGCGGCGTCCGCCGGCTTCACCACCTGGTCCGAGGACTCACCGCTGCCCGTGCGGATGCGCCCGGCGAGCATCGACGAGCTTGTCGGCCAGCAGCACCTGCTGGCCCCCGGCGCCCCGCTGCGCCAGCTCGTCACCGGCACCACGCCGATGTCGGTCATCCTGTGGGGCCCGCCCGGCACCGGCAAGACCACCATCGCCCACCTCGTCGCCGGGGCCACCGATCGCAAGTTCGTGGCCATGTCGGCGCTGACCGCCGGGGTCAAGGACGTGCGCGCGGTCATCGACACCGCCCGCCGCGAACGCCGCGCCGGCGGCCCGCCGACCGTGCTGTTCATCGACGAGGTGCACCGCTTCAGCAAGACCCAGCAGGACTCCCTGCTCGCCGCGGTCGAGGACCGCACGGTGACCCTGCTCGCGGCCACCACCGAAAATCCGTACTTCTCGGTCATCTCCCCGCTGCTGTCCCGCTGCGTGCTGCTCACCCTCCAGGCGCTCGGCGACGAGGACGTGCGCCGGCTCGTCCGCCGCGCGGTCACCGACCCCCGCGGCCTGGGCGGCGCGCTCACGCTCACCGGCGAGGCCGAGGAGCATCTGGTACGGCTGGCCGGCGGCGACGTCCGTAAGGCCCTGACGGCGCTGGAGGCCGCGGCCGGTTCCGCCGCCGCGCAGGGCGCCACCGAGATCGACCTGGCCACCGCCGAACAGGCCGTCGACGTGGCCGCGGTCCGCTACGACCGCGACGGCGACGCCCACTACGACGTGATCAGCGCGTTCATCAAGAGCATGCGCGGCTCCGACCCGGACGCCGCCCTGCACTGGCTGGCCCGGATGCTGGTCGCCGGCGAGGACCCGCGGTTCATCGCCCGGCGCATCGTGATCTTCGCCAGCGAGGACGTCGGCATGGCCGATCCCCAGGCGCTGCTGATCGCGACGGCGGCGGCCCAGGCGGTGCAGTCGGTCGGCCTGCCCGAGGCCCAGCTCAACCTGGCCCAGGCCGTGGTCCACCTGGCCACAGCCCCGAAATCGAACGCCGTGACCACCGCCCTGGGCGAAGCCCTGGCCGACGTCCGGGCCGGCCGCGGCGGTGCTGTCCCACCGGCCCTGCGCGACGCCCACTACCCGGGCTCACGTGGCCTTGGTCACGGCAAGGGCTACCGGTATCCACACGACGACCCCAAGGGTGTTGTTAGGCAGCAGTATGTGCCGGATGATCTGATCGGCGCGGACTACTACCGTCCGACCGACCACGGCGCGGAACGCGCAGTCGGCGAGCGGCTGCCCCGCCTGCGCAGAATCGTCCGTGGCCCGGCCGCGGACTCCAGGCCCACGCCGACCGGTGCGGGCAGCTCGAGCGGCCCGTCCGGCGACGGGCCGAAGGTGGACGACAGCGGCCCGGCCGCCGGAGAGGACCAGCCGTGAGCAGGCGCGGTGCCGACAGGCCCGACGACGACGCCGACCAGCGCGAACAGGCGGGTCGCAGCCGCCGCCTGTTCGGCCGCGGCCGGCCGGAGCCGGTGGAGCCCGTCGAGGTGCCCCGCGAGGAGACCGGCTGGCTCGACGACCTGCGCAGCGCCAAGGAGGACCGCTCGGCGATCGGCCCCGGCACGTCGTCGGGGGAGGGCCGCACGAGCAAGAGCGGCCGCCGGGCGCCCGGACCGGACGATCCGGTGGACGATTCCCCGTTCCCGGCGGCGCCTATGTCCCCGGCCGGTCCGCGTTCCGCTGCTGCTCCGGGGTCGCCGGCGGCGCCTCGCTCGGTTCCCCGTTCCGCTCCCGGCGCCCGGCCCGGTGCTGGTTCCGCTCCCGGCGGCAGTCCCGTCCCTGGTACTGCTCCGGGTCCCCGTCCGGGTGCCGGTCCTGTTCCTGTTTCCGGTCCGGGTGCCGGTCCCGTGCCTGGTTCTGCTCCCGGTGTCCGTGCAGGTGCCGGTTCTGGTCCTGGTGTTCCGGCTGGTCCGCGTTCTCCGGTGGTGCCGGGATCGCCGGCCGGGCCCCGGTCCGGTCCGGTCCATGGCACTCCGGCAGCACCGGCTTCCCCGGCTCGCGGCGACCAGCCACCGGCGTGGCAGACCGGGTCGGGTGAGCACGCGACCGGTGGCTGGCAGGCCGGGTCTGGTGAGCACACGACCGGCGGCTGGCAGGCCGGGTCTGGTGAGCACACGACCGGCGGCTGGCAGGCCACGCCTGGCCAGGGCGCCCCGGGGCAGGGTCCGGCCGGAGCACGTCATGGCGGCGTTCCGGGCGAGTCCACCGGACGGCACGCTCCGATCGATCGCAGCGAGCCCGGCATCCGCCCGCCCGGCCGGCGCGCGGCTCCCGCGGCTCCCGAGCCCGGTGCCGGGCCGGCTCCCGGTCACGGACGTCGGCAGATGGACGCCGGGCAGCTGAGCGGACGGATCGATCCGAACCCGTCCGGCTCGTTCCCGGCGGTCAGTCCCACCTCGGCCGTGCCTGCTTCCGGCAACGCTCCGGCGGTGCCCGGTGTCCGTCCGACCTCGCCTGTTACACCGCCGGGCTGGCCCGCTACGCCCGGGGCTGCCGGGTCGCCTGCTGTGCCGCCCGCCGGTGGTCGTCGTGCCGCTGTGCCGCCTGCTGCTGGTGGGCCGCCTGCCGGTGGCCGTCGTGCTGCCGTGCCCCCTGCTGCCGGCGAGCCGGCTGGTGGGCCGCCTGCCGGTGGTCGTCGTGCCGCTGTGCCGCCTGCTGCCGGTGGGCCGCCTCCCGGTGGTCGTCGTGCGGCTGTGCCGCCGGCTGCCGCGGCCGGGCCGTTGCCCGGTGGGCCGGTGTCGCCCGCGAGTCGTGCCGCCCGGCACCAGGATCCCGGCGGTCGCCCGGCGGATCAGGGACAGTTTGATCAGCCGGGTGGGGATCAGTCGGGCTTCGTACCCCGGGGCCGGCGTGGCCGGGCCGACGAGCCGGATGCTCCCGCCAGGGGCGGTCATGCCGCGCCGGAACAGTTCGGTCCCAATCCCGGTCGCGCGAGTCACGCGGCACCCGACCAGCCAGGTCCTGTCCGCGCCGGGTATGCCCCGCCGGAGCAGGCCGGTCCCGCTCGCGGGGGCCACGCCGCGCCCGACGAGGTCAGCGGGTTCGTCACCGGTGGCCGCCCCGGTCAGCCGACCGGCGGCTCGAGCCGCCCGGTGTCCGCGGTACCCGGTGCCGACGGCCATTCCTTCGGCGCGCGCAACGCCGGCTCGGCAGCCCATGCCCGGCCGGACGCCAGTCCCACTGACGGCGGCGGCCGCCACGGCCGTCCCGCCCCCGGACAGCAGTCCGGTGATCGTCTCGGCCACCACACCGGGGCGATCCCGCCGACCGGCCGCGCCGGTGGCCAGCACGGCGCCCCGGACCCCGACGAGCCCGGAACAGGACCGATCGGCCGACGCGGCGCCCCGGGCCCTGCCGCCCCCACCGGCCGTGGCGGACCCGGTTCCACCACCGGTCCGGTTCGCGCGTCGGCGGTCGTACCGCCCGTCGTGCCCGGCCGCGAAGGCGTGCGCACCCCCGCCGTCCCCGGCCGCGCCGGTGCGATGGCCGGAAGCACGTCTGGTGTGATCGGTACGACCGGGCAGATCGCCCGCGCCGGTGAGGCGGCTGCCCGTGCGGCGGGCCGCGGCACCGGACGGGTTCCCCGGCCCGGTCAGCGTCCCGTTCCCGGCCAGCCGGGAGCAGGCCCGCAGGGGCCCGGCGCGCCAGTTCCCGGTGCGTCAGTTCCCGGGTCGCCGGCTGCCGGTCAGCCCGGCCGAGGTGCGCCGGGGACCGGAACGGGCGGCCGCGCGCAGCCCGGTGCCGGACGTCCCGGACCAGGTCAGCCTGGCACCCGCCCGCCGGCCCCCGGACGTGTCCAGCCACCGGCTCCCGGCCAGCCGGGTGCCGGTCGTGCCGTGCCCGGCCGTTCACCGGGCGGCCGTGTCGCGCCTGAACAGCAGCCGAGCGGCCTCGCCGGCGCGCCTGGGCAGCCGACTGGTCCTGGGGGCCAGCCGGGCGGTCCTGGAGCCTTCTCCGGCCCGGTCGAGAGCGGCCAGCGCAGCGCTGGTGTCGTTCGCGGCCCGGGTCGTGCAGCACCCGGCCGTGGTGGGCCGGGTCAGCAGCCGAACGCCCCGGGCCGTCCGGGTCGCAACGCCAGCAGTCCGGTGAGCCCCGCCGAACCGAGCGGGCTGCCGATCCGACCCGGTAGCCCGGCACCGGGGGGCCCGGGCCACGGTCTGTCCGGCCCCGGCCTGCCCAGCGGCCTGCCCGGCGCCCCGAACCAGCCCGGCGGTCCTCGACAGCCCGGCCGCCCGGGTCAGCCCGGCGGTCCCGGTCAGCCCGGAACCCCGGGTCAGCCTGGCGGCCCGGGTCAGCCCGGTGCCCCCGACCACCCCGGCGCCCCGGGTCATCTCGGCGGCTCGGGTCGGCCCGGCGGCCGTCCTGGCGCTGGTCAGCCTGGTGGCCTCGGCGGCCCTGGCCAGCCGAGCGGCCTCGCCGGGCCGCGCGGCGACGAGCACACCGGCGCGGGCGCCCGCCCGGCCAGCCTGGACGATCCCGGCCGCCCCGCGCGCGGGACCGGTCCCGTGCTGCCCGGCCGCGGCGCCGCCGCCGTGCCCCTAGGCCAGGGCCCCGTCACGCCGGGCCGCGGCGCGAGCCCGGTCACGCCGGGCCGTGCCACAGGCCCCGTCACATCCGGCCACGGCGCCGCCCCGGTCACACCGGGCCGGGGCACGGGCCCGGTCACACCAGGCCACGGCTCAGGCGCGGTCACGCCGGGCCACGGCGCAGGCCCGGCAACGCCAGGTCGCGCCACGGGCCCGGCAACGCCAGGTCGCGCCACGGGCTCGGCGACGCCGGGTCGCGGCACTCCTGAGCTTCCGCAAAGCCGCGGCGCCGCGGAGGTCCTGCCCGGCCGGGCCGCCGTCGACGCTCCCCGTGGCCGCGGCACCGGCGAGGTGCCGACCCGAGCCCCATCCGACCGGGCGGAAGGCGGCATCCCAGGCACCCCGGGCGCTCCCGGACGCGGAGCCGCCGCAGTACCCGGTCGCGGCGCCGCTGAGGTACGCCCCGACGCTTCCGGCCGCGGAGCTGCCGAGGTTCCGGGTCGTGGCACCGCTGAGGTGACCGGCCGCGGCGCAGCAGGCGTACCCGGTCGCGGTGCTGCGGAGGTGCCTGGCCGTGGTGCTGCGGAGGTGCCCGGTCGTGGTGCTGCGGAGGTGCCCGGGCGGGGCAAGGCTGAGGTTTCACCCGTGCGGGGGACCGGACAGGTCACCGCGGCGGGGCGGGGGACCGGCACCGTCACGCCGCCCGGGCGGGTTGCGGTTGTCGGCGCTGGGGGCGTACCCGATGCGGGTGACAGCTCGGCCGATGACGAGCGTGAGTCTCGCGGTGGTCTGCTCGGTAAGGGTGCCGAGCTGCGCACCCGGCTGCGCACCGAGAGGCGGCTACGGGTCATCACCCTGGTCACGCTCAGCGTCGTGGTGCTCGGGCTGCTCCCGCTGCTGTTCGGGATCCGGTCCGCGACGCGTGATCCCGTGTTCAACTCGCTCGATGCGCTCAGCGTCCCCACCTGGGCCGACAAGCAGGTCGAGGACCGGACCAGCGGCAGCATCTGGTGTTTCTTCGACTGCCGGTTCCGGGAGCGGACCGCGCAGTCCGAGCGGCCGTTCGAGGAGACCGACAAGGCCTACGCCACCGCGCTGACCGACGCCGGGTGGAAGGCGCGGAGCGGGGAGTGCTCCGATCAGCCCACCACTTCCGGCAAGTACACCTGCTGGACCAGGGACGAGTTCACTCTGGACCTGTGGGTGCGGCTGCCCGAGTGCGCTGTCGACGCCGTTGCCGCGCAGGACCCGGCCACTCAGCCCTCTGTCGGGCCGGACGGGCTGGTGCCCACTCCTGACCCGGACAAGTGCACCGGTTCGACCGTGAGCATCAAGGTGCAGAACGCCGTCACCGATCAGCGGGGCAAGCCGCAGCCGGCCGTGGATCCGTCCTTGATCGGCGAGACGCCCGACCCTGTTCTCACTCCTGATCCTCTGCTGGAGCCGACACCGACGGCGTCGTGAAGCGTGCACCGGTCACTGACGGTAGGGTCTGCACGTTGTCACACTGTGAGGCACGTCAGTAGAGGAGACGCGTAGATGGACGTTACCGCCGGAGAAATCGCAGGCCTGATCGCGGCGGGCGCGTTTTTGATGCTCGTGCTGGTGCTCGCGGTCCCGATTCTCAAGCTGCGCCACACGGTCGACGCCGCCACCCAGGCGATCAACGACCTCAACGACCGGACCGGGCCGCTGCTCGGCAACGTCACCGAGACGGTCGGCAACGTGAACACCGCGCTGGGCCAGGTCCAGGTCTCTTTGGACGGTGTCAACGTGCAGCTGGCCAAGGTCGACACCATGACCGAGCACGCCCAGAACGTCACGGCCAGCGTGGCCAACCTCGCCACCGTCGTGTCCGCCGCCGCCGCGAACCCGTTGATCAAGGTGGCGTCGTTCGGCTACGGCCTGCGCAAGGCCGCCGCCGCCCGCCGGCACGCCGAGGACGAGCGCGAGGTCCGCGCCTCCCTCAAGCAGCGCCGCAAGGCCGCCCGCGCGGCCCGCTGACCATCTCACCAGCTTTTTCTAGCTCGGAAGGAACACCGCCATGAAGCGGCTGCTCTGGCTGGGTGTCGGCCTGGCCGTCGGCGCCATCGTCGTGCGCAAGGTCACCCGTAAGGCCAATGAGTTCACCCCCACCGGCATCGCCACCTCCCTGTCGCAATCCGCTGGCGGTCTGGTCGAGTCGCTGCGTAGCTTCGTGGATGACGTCCGCGAGGGGATGGCCGAGCGCGAGCAGGAGATCCACGAGGCCTTCGCCGCGGGCGAGCTCTACGACGACCAGTTCGCCGAGCTGCGTGACGGCACGCAGGGACGGCACGCGAGTGAGGACCAGCGATGAAGACGGCGGAGATCAAGCGGCGCTTTCTGGCGCACTTCGAGGCGAACGGGCACACGGTCGTGCCGAGCGCCCCGCTGCCGGCCATCGACGACCCGAACCTGCTGTTCATCAACGCCGGCATGGTCCAGTTCGTGCCGTTCTTCCTGGGCCAGCGCACCCCGCCGTACCAGCGGGCGGTGAGCGTGCAGAAGTGCATCCGGACGCCCGACATCGACGAGGTCGGCAAGACCAGCCGGCACGGCACGTTCTTCCAGATGAACGGCAACTTCTCCTTCGGTGACTACTTCAAGGCCGAGGCCATCCGGCTGGCCTGGGAGCTGTCCACCAACCCGATCGAGAAGGGCGGCTTCGGGCTGGACCCCGAGCGCATCTGGCCGACCGTCTACCTCGACGACGACGAGGCGTTCGAGATGTGGCGCGCGACCGGCGTGCCCGCCGAGCGGATCGTGCGCCGGGGCAAGAAGGACAACTGGTGGCACATGGGCATCCCCGGCCCGGGCGGCACCTGCTCCGAGCTCTTCTACGACCGCGGCCCCGAGTACGGCAAAGAGGGCGGCCCGGAGGTCGACGAGGACCGGTACATGGAGTACTGGAACCTCGTCTTCATGCAGTACGAGATCACCGACGTGAAGAGCAAGGAGAACTTCACGATCGTCAGCGATCTCCCCAAGAAGAACATCGACACCGGCATGGGGCTGGAGCGGGTCGCGTCCATCCTGCAGGGCGTCGACAACCTGTACGAGATCGACGAGGTCAAGCCGATCCTCGCGCGGGCGGCCGAGCTGTCCGGCAAGGTGTACGGCGCGCACTCCGGTCACGAGGCCGGCCTGTCGCACCCCGACGACGTCCGGCTGCGCGTGATCGCCGACCACGTCCGTACCGCGCTGATGCTGATCGGCGACGGGGTCACCCCGTCCAACGAGGGCCGCGGTTACGTGCTGCGCCGCATCATGCGCCGGGCGATCCGGGCCATGCGCTTGCTCGGCTGGCAGGGGGCCACGTTCCCCGAGCTGCTGCCGGTGGCGCGTGATTGCATGGCGCCGTCGTACCCGGAGCTGGCGGAGGAGTTCGGCCGGATCTCCACGTACGCGTACGCCGAGGAGGAGGCGTTCCTGTCCACCCTGCGCGCGGGCACGACGATCCTCGACACGGCGATCACCGACACCAAGAAGTCCGGCGGCGCGAAGCTCAGCGGCGCGCAGGCGTTCCAGCTGCACGACACGTACGGCTTCCCGATCGACCTGACCCTGGAGATCGCCGCCGAGCAGGGCCTCGACGTCGATCAGGACGGCTTCCGCCGGTTGATGGCCGACCAGCGGTCCCGCGCGAAGGCGGACGCGGCCGCGCGCAAGACGGGCCACGCGGACCTGTCGGCGTACCGCGCGGTGCTGGAGAACGGCGGACCGGTGCAGTTCACCGGCTACGCGGAGGTCTCCCGGGAGTCGCGGGTGCGTGCGCTGCTCGGCGACGGGGGCGCCAGTGTCGCGGCGGCGAACGAGGGTGACTACGTCGAGCTGGTGCTCGACACCACCCCGTTCTACGCCGAGGGCGGTGGCCAGCAGGCCGACACCGGCCTGATCAACGTCGGCGGCGGTCAGGTCGAGGTCGTCGACGTGCAGCAGCCGCTGCCCGGCCTGATCGTGCACAAGGCCCGGGTCGTCCGCGGTGAGGTGCGCGCGGGTGAGGCGGGCTTCGCCGAGATCGACGTGACCCGCCGCAAGGCGATCTCGCGCTCGCACACGGCGACGCACCTGATCCACCAGACCATGCGGGCGTTCCTCGGCGAGTCGGCGACCCAGGCGGGTTCGCTGAACGCGCCCGGCCGGCTGCGCTTCGACTTCAACACCCCGGGGGCCGTCTCGCCCTCGGTGCTGCACGACGTCGAGCAGCAGGTCAACGAGGTGCTGCTGCGTGACCTGGAAGTGCATGCGTTCGTCACCTCGCAGGAGGAGGCGCGCCGGCTCGGCGCGATGGCCCTGTTCGGGGAGAAGTACGGCGACGAGGTCCGAGTGGTTGAAGTCGGCGACTACGCGCGTGAACTCTGCGGCGGTACGCACGTGGCCCGCTCGGGTCAGCTCGGCCTGGTGAAGATCCTCAACGAGTCGTCGATCGGTTCGGGTGTCCGCCGGGTCGAGGCGCTCGTCGGCATCGACGCGTTCGGCTTCCTGGCCAAGGAGCACCTGCTCGTCGCCCGGCTCGCGGAGCTGTTCCGGGTGCCGGGCGACCAGGTGGCCGACCGGGTCGAGCAGACCGTGACAGCCCTGCGCGACGCCGAGAAGGAACTCGAGAAGATGCGCGCGCAGCTGGTGCTCGGTGGGGCCGGTGCGCTGGCGGCGCAGGCCCGTGATCTGCGGGGCGTGGCGTACGTCGGGACCGAGGCACCCGAGGGTGCGGCGACCAACGACGTGCGTACCCTGGCCCAGGAGATCCGCGGCAAGATCGACGCCGGTCGTCCGGCGGTGGTCGCGGTCGCGGCCCGGTCCAACGGCAAGGCGTCACTCATCGTAGCGATCAACGCCACGGCGAAGAGTCGTGGCCTGTCCGCGGCCGATCTGGTCAAGGGCGCGCTCTCCGGCCGGGGCGGCGGCAACGCCGACCTCGCCCAGGGCGGCGGGGTGCCCGCTGACCAGGTGAATGTCTTGCTCGCAGCGGTGGAGAAGGCGGTCGGCGAGGCCGCCTGAGAGGGAGGCCGTCGACATGTTGCCGTTGCCACGGGGTAGGCGGCTGGGTGTGGATGTGGGTAAGGTCCGCGTCGGGGTCGCACTCAGTGACCCTGACGGGATCCTGGCCACCCCCCTGGTCACGGTGCCCCGTGACATGGGTGCGGCGCCCGACGCCGTCCCCGGCGACATTGCTCAGCTCGTCCGCCTCGTGGGGGAGCACGAGGTGGTGCAGATCGTGGTGGGCCTCCCCGTGCGCCTCAACGGCGAGGAGGGGCCTGCCGCCATCGACATACGTGCGTACGCTGGGCGACTGGAACGGGCGGTAGGGTCTGTTCCGATCGTCCTGGCGGACGAGAGGATGTCGACCGTGGTCGCAACCCGTAGGCTGGCCGAACGTGGCGTACGGGGCAAGCGGCAACGGGCGGTCGTCGACCAGGCGGCCGCGGTGGAGATCCTGCAGAGCTGGCTGGACGCGCAGCGGAGGCAGACGAGATGATCGACGAGCTGGACCTGGCGTTCGACGAACAGGCGGAGAAGGGCAGACCTCGCCACCGGCGGGGGTTCCGCGGTTCGAAGGGCGGCGGCGGCAAGGGCGGTAAGTCCGCGGTCGCCTTCCTCATGGTGTTCATCCTGCTGGGCGTGCTCGGCGTCGGCGGATACCTGGGCTACTCGAAGATCAAGGGCTTCTTCACGGCGGCCGACTACGACGGCCCCGGCACCGATCCGGTGCAGGTCAAGATCCCCAAGGACGCGTCGCTGACCGAGATCGGCAACGTGCTGTACGACGCCGATGTGGTCAAGAGCACAGCCGCCTTCACCGAGGCCGCGGACGCCAACCCCAAGGGCAAGAACATCCAGTCCGGCACGTACAACCTGCGCAAGCAGATGGCGGCCGAGCAGGCCGTGACCCTGATGCTCGATCCCAAGAGCCGGGTCACCAACGGCATCACCATCCCCGAGGGCAAGACCGCCAACCAGGTCTACGAGATCCTGGCCAAGGCGACCGGGGTCAAGGTGGCCGATTTCAAGAACGCCGCCAAGGACCCGGAGGCGCTCGGCGTCCCGGCGTTCTGGTTCAACCGCACCGACGGGCAGAAGAAGTCCAAGTCGATCGAGGGCTTCCTCTTCCCGGACACCTACGAGTTCCCCCCGAAGGGCACCGCGGCGGAGTATCTGACCCTGATGGTCGAGCACTTCATGAACGTCGCCAACGAGGTGGACTTCGTGAAGCAGGCCGAGACCCAGCGCAACATCAGCCCGTACGAGGTGCTGACGGTGGCGTCGCTGGCCCAGGCCGAGGCCGGTAACGCCGAGGACCTCGGCAAGGTCGCCCGGGTGGCCTACAACCGGCTCTACGGCGACGACTTCCACTGCAAGTGCCTGGAGTTCGACGTCGGGATCAACTACTACTACCAGCTCACCGGCAGGCCGACGAAGTCGTCCGGCAAGATGACCGACAAAGAGCTGTACGACACGAAGAACCCGTACCGCCTGCACGGCAAGGACGGGCTCACGCCGACGCCGATCAACAACCCCGGCAAGGCCGCGCTGGAGGGCGCCCTCGCGCCGCCGAAGGGCAACTGGCTGTACTTCGTGGCGATCGACAAGCAGGGCCACTCGGCGTTCACCAACAGCTACCCGCAGCACGAGAAGAACATCGAGACCGCCAAGAAGAACGGCGTCCTCTGACGGTCCCCTAATCTGTGCCTGTGCAATCCACTGAGCGCGCCCGGCGAGCCGCCGTCTGCGGAAAACCGATCGGGCACTCCCTGTCCCCGGTCATCCACACCGCCGGCTTCGCTGCCGCCGGTCTGCTGACCTGGACGTACACGGCGATCGAGTGCGCCGAGGCCGAGCTGCCCGGCCTGGTGGCCGGCCTCGGCCCGGAATGGGCCGGGCTGTCGCTGACCATGCCGCTCAAGGAGGTCGCGCTGACGCTGGCCGCGGCGGCGTCGCCGGTCGCGACCGCGATCGGTGCGGCCAACACCCTGGTACGGCGTCCCGACGGCACCTGGTTCGCCGACAACACCGACGTCCCGGGCATGGTCCGGGTGCTCGGCGACGCGGGTCTCGCCGCCGGCCCGAGCGTCACCGTGCTCGGTGGCGGCGGCACGGCCCGGGCCGCCCTGGCCGCCGCGGCTCAGCTCGGTGCCGCTGACGTGACCGTGGTGACCCGGCGCCCGGAGGCCCGTGAGGAGCTCGCGCCCGCCGCGGCGGCCCTGGGCATCACCGTCACCGGCGTGGAGTGGGCCGACGCCCCGGCCGCCTTCGACGCGGACGCCGTGATCTCGACCGTGCCCAAGGGCGCGGCCGACGCGCTGGCGACCGCCGTGAAGTGGCGGCCCGGCACGGTGCTGTTCGACGCGATCTACGACCCGTGGCCGACCCCGCTGGCTGCCGCGGCGGCCGACCACGGTGTCCCGGTGGTGTCCGGCCTCGACCTGCTGCTGGCGCAGGCGCTGGGCCAGTTCGAGCAGTTCACCGGCGTGCGCCCAGCGCCGGAGGCGGCGATGCGGGCGGCCCTGGCGGCGGCGTCGGCCGTCGGCTGAGCCGCTCAGACCGGCCGTCGCGACCAGGTCAGCGTCAGCACCGGCAGCAGCGCCACCAGCGCGAAGCTGACGATCGCCAGCGCCATCGGGGTGCCCCGCCCGGGGTCACCGAAGCCGACCAGCGGCGCGGCCACCGCCGCGATCACCGACTGGATGCGTCGCGATGACGCCGAGGGCGACGAAGACGCCGTGCCACGAGGTCACCTTGAGGACCGCGCTGCCCGGCCGCCAGCCCGATCAGGCACGTGGTCAGCGACAGCTGCACCTGCGCGTCGGGCACCCCGAGGTCCCGCGACAGGACCGGGAACGCGGGCAGGTACATGTCCAGCGACAGCGGACCGATCGCGGTGATGAGCCCGAGCACGACGACGAGCAGGGGCCCGTGCACGGCCGGGACAGACTGGACGACAGGCGTGGTGGGCCGGGACGACACCACCGGACGATAGCTGTGGTGTCCGCCCGCGGTCCGGCAGGCGGGACGGGCAAGCCCGGGGCGGCGGCGTGCGACGACGGCGTGCCAGACTGTGACCCGTGTTGCGCTGGCTTACCGCAGGTGAATCCCACGGCCCGGCGCTCGTCGCCCTTCTCGAAGGGGTGCCCGCCGGTGTGCGGGTGACGAGCGAGGACATCGGCCGCGACCTCGCGCGCCGCCGTCTCGGCTACGGCCGGGGCGCGCGGATGGCGTTCGAGCAGGACGAGATCGAGATCATCGGTGGCATCCGCCACGGGGTCACGCTCGGCAGCCCGGTCGCGATCCGGATCGGCAACTCCGAGTGGCCCAAGTGGCGCACCGTGATGGCCGCCGACCCGGTCGACCCCGAGGAGCTCGCCGCCCAGGCCCGCAACGCGCCGCTGACCCGGCCCCGGCCCGGCCACGCCGACCTGGCCGGCATGCAGAAGTACGGCCACACCGACGCCCGGCCGATCCTGGAACGCGCCAGCGCCCGGGAGACCGCGGCCCGGGTGGCCGTCGGCGTGGTCGCCAAGGCGCTGGTCAAGCAGGCACTGGGCATCGACATCGTCTCCCACGTGATCGAGCTCGGCTCGGTCGCGGCCAAGGCCGGCCTGATCCCCACGCCGGAGGATGCGGCCCGGATCGACGCCGACCCGCTGCGCTGCCTCGACCCGGAGGCGAGCGCCCGGATGGTGGCCGAGGTCGACGCGGCGAAGAAGGACGCGGACACCCTCGGCGGCATCGTGGAAGTGCTGGCCTGGGCCGTACCCCCGGGTCTGGGCTCGCATGTGCAGTGGGACCGCAAGCTGGACGCCCGGCTGGCCACCGCCCTGATGTCCATCCAGTCCGTCAAGGGCGTGGAGATCGGCGACGGCTTCACCCAGGCCCGCTCGCGCGGCTCGGTCGCGCACGACGAGATCATCCCGACCGCGGACGGCGTCAAGCGGATCACCGACCGGGCCGGCGGCCTGGAGGGCGGTATCACCAACGGCGAGAACCTGCGGGTCCGCGCCGCACTGAAGCCGATCTCCTCGCTGAACCGCGCCCTGCAGACGGTCGACGTGGTCACCGGCGAGGCCACCACGGCGATCAACCAGCGTTCCGACGTGTGCGCGGTGCCGGCCGGCGCGGTGGTCGCCGAGGCGATGGTCGCGCTGGTGCTGGCCGAGGCCGCGACGGAGAAGTTCGGCGGCGACTCGGTCGCCGAGATCCGCCGCAACCTGGCCGGCTACCTCGACAGTCTGCTGATCCGGTGACCGCGCCGGCCGCGGTGATCGTCGGTCCGCCCGGCGCGGGCAAGACCACGGTCGGGCAGGCGGCGGCCGCGCTGCTCGGCGTGGACTTCACCGACACCGACCACCTGATCGAGCAGCGCGCCGGCAAGCCGATCCCGGAGATCTTCTTCGACGACGGCGAGGACGCCTTCCGGGCCCT
The DNA here is from genome assembly GCF_055586185.1 of Actinoplanes sp. NPDC051405. Classification (NCBI taxonomy): domain Bacteria; kingdom Bacillati; phylum Actinomycetota; class Actinomycetes; order Micromonosporales; family Micromonosporaceae; genus Actinoplanes; species Actinoplanes sp. NPDC051405. The sequence goes on along the minus strand of NZ_JBVJIR010000020.1, from coordinate 130,158 downwards.
GGAACGCGAGACGATCGCCGAGGCGCTCGGCTCGTTCCCCGGCGTGCTCGCCCTCGGCGGTGGCGCGATCCTGCACGAGGGCACCCGCGAGTCGCTGCGGGAGCACACCGTGGTCTTCCTGTCGGTGGAGCTGTCCGACGCGGTCAAGCGGGTCGGGCTCGGCGCGGGCCGCCCGCTGCTGTCGGTGAACCCGCGGGCGACCCTGAAGTACCTGATGGAGCAGCGCCGCCCGCTCTACGCGTCGGTGGCCACCCACACGATCGCGACCGATGCCCGCAGTCCCGAGGAGATCGCCGCCGAGCTAGCCGCGCTGCTCAAGAATCCGGGCTAGCGCGACCGGCTCGCTGAGCATCGGCCAGTGGCCGGTGGGCAGCATCACGACCTCGGCCTCGGTGAGGCCGGCGAAGAACGGATGGCCGGCGGCCATCATCTCCTTGATCTGCTCCCCCGGGAACGTGCAGGCGACCAGCGTGGTCGGCAGCTCCCGGGAGGTGGCCCGGGCGCCGAGCGGCTGCTCCACCGAGGCGCGGGGGTGCGGTGTGCTCCGCGTACGCAGCAGCGCCAGCGCCGCCTCGTCCAGCCCGGCCAGCAGCACCGGGTCGGCACCGGCGTCCCACTCGCGGGGCGGCACCGCGTCACCCGGACCGGCCGGCTCGCCGGACATCGACTGCTGAGTGGTGCCCTCCGGCAACGGCCCGCTGTCCACATAGACCACCCGGGCGATCCGCTCCCGCAACCGCAGCGCCGCGGCGCTCACCGGCATCCCGCCGTAGCTGTGCCCGACCAGCACCACGTCACGCAGATCCTCGACCTCGACCAGCCGGACGATGTCCTCGATGTGGGTGTCCAGATCCACGCCGGGACCGAGCAGATGGGAGCGGTCGGCGACGCCGGTCAACGTCAGCGGGAAGACCTCGTGCCCACCGCCGCGCAGCGCCGCCGTCACGTCGTGCCAGGCCCATCCACCGAGCCACAGACCGGAAACCAGAACGTATGTCGTCATGCCCTCACGCTAAAACGGATACCGGACGATACCGGTCCGGTATGGGGTGGAGAATCTTCGGCATGCCGCACCCCGCCTCCCGCGTCCTGGCCATGCTGGAACTGCTCCAGGCCCACCGCAGCATCCGCGGCGCCGAGCTGGCTGCCCGGCTCGCGGTGGATGAGCGTACGGTCCGCCGGTACGCCGGCACCCTCGCCGAACTGGGCATCCCGGTGACCGCGGAACGCGGCCGGTACGGCGGCTACCGGCTCCTGCCCGGCTTCAAGCTGCCACCGCTGATGCTCACCGACGACGAAGCGGTGGCCGTGGTGCTGGGCCTGGTGGCGGCGGACAGCCTCGGACTGGCGACGGACGCCCCGGCGAGTGCCGCCGCCGAAGCGAAGATCACCCGCATCCTTCCGGCGGCGCTGGGGGACCGGCTGGCTGCCTTGCGGGCGAGTCTGGGCCTGACCATGCGCCGCCGTGAGTCGGACGCCGCGCCGCGTCACGGCGCTACGCCGTCGACCGCTGATCTGTTGCTGACGCTGGGTACGGCGACTCGCTCGCAGCAGCGGCTCGCGCTCACCTACCGGACACCCCGCCGCCGCCCGACCAGCGACGACGCGCCGGATGCGCCGAATCCGACGGCTGAAGCGCCGGCGGCCGGCGCGGCCGATTCGCGAGCGGCGACCACGGGCGGCTGGGGACCGGAGAGTCGGGACCACCCGGGCACGCCGACCGGATCCACCCACCGGACCCACCCGGCCACGCCGACCGGATCCACCCACCGGATCCACCCGGCCACGCCGACCGGATCCACCCACCGGACCCAGCCGGGCGGGCCGGCGGCGGATGCGGCCGGTCCGGGAACGGCGGTCCCGGATGGCGCGGGACCGGCGGCCGACCCGGACGGGTCGGCGGTGGATGCGGGCGAGGCCGGGGCCGGGACCGCGCCGCGAGTCAGCCGGCGGCAGGTTGATCCCTACGGGCTGGTCTTCCACAGTGGGCGCTGGTATCTCGTCGCCCATGACCACCGCACCGACGAGATCCGGTCGTTCCGGCTGGACCGGATCGCCGCCGCCGTGCCCACCGGTGAGGACTTCGAGGCGCCGCCGAACTTCGACGCCGTCGCGCACGTCACCCGGCAGTGGGCCGGGCTGCCCTGGAAGTGGGAGGTCGAGGTGCTGATCGAGGCCGACGTCGCCCAGGTGCGCCGGCGGGTCCCCGCCGCCATCGCGGATGTCACCGAGGTCGCCGACGGAGTGCGGCTGAGCTGCCGGGCGCAGAGCCTGCCCGGGATGGCGCAGATGCTGGCCGGGCTGGGCTGGCCGTTCACGGTGGTCCGGCCGGACGAGCTCCGGACCGCCCTGGCCGAGCACGCCGCGCAACTCGTCCGCTACGCCGCCCGCTGACCCGGCCGGCCGTCAGCCCGGCCGGCCGTCAGCCCGGCCGGCCGCCAGCCCGGCCGCCCGCCAGCTCAGACGGGCCGTCAGCCCAGCCGGGCCTCGAGCGCCTCGACGCGCTGGATCAGTGGACGCAGCTCCTGGCGTACCACCGTGGTGAGCTCTTCCGGTCCGACCGGCGGCTTCGTCGCCCGCAGGTGGGCGTAGCCGCTGAGGGCGGCCGACACCGTCCGCCGCACGGTCCGGGCGTCGGCGCCCGCCGCCCGCAGCGTCCGCCCGGCGATCCCGTCCGGCTCGGCCGCGAGGCCGATGAGCAGGTGCTCGCAGCCCACGTAGTTGTGCCCGAGCGCAGTCGCCTCCGCCACGAGCATCTCCAACGCGTTCGCGGCCGGTGTGCTGTACCGCAGCCCCGGCCCGCCGCCCGGCTCGTCCTGCTCGGCCCAGGTGAGGGTCGCGGGCTCGATCTCCATCGCCCGCAGCAGGCGCAACGCCAGGTTCTCGCCTTCGGTGATCATCGCGCGGAGCAGGTGGCCGGTGCCGACGTTCGGTGCGCCGGCGTCGCGGGCGGCGTTGATCGCCAGGGAGAGCACGGTGACCGCTCTGGGAGTGAAGGAGGGCAGGGTGGCCGCGAGCTGGTCGGCGTCGAGGTCGCCCAGCGCGGTCTGCCGGATCACGGTGATCCGCCGGACCGCCTCCTCCAGAGCTCGCTGGCAGATCGCGGACACGGGCAGGCCGGACTCGCGTACGGCGTCGGCCAGTTCGTCAGGCAGGTAGACGTTGATTTTCGGCATGACGTAGATGTAACCCGTGATGGGGTTAGCTGTCTATAACCCCACTTGGTGGGTGAACGAGTCGGACGTTGGGAGGAAGAGGAGCCGTACCCTTCGCCAGCTGGATCGGCGGCGCGGTGATACGGAGTGTTCCGTCGGCCCACCCGGCGAACGGGGACAGATCGATCGCACCGGTGATACCGATGAACTCGATGGTCTTCAGCCCGCTCATCTTGCTGAGTGGACTGAAGTCGAAAGAGTCGCTGAAGCCGATGGCCACCGCGGTCAAAGCATCCGGGGGGATCAGTGACGCGAGCACTCCGGCGGTGCCTCCGAAGATCGACAGGCGATAGAGGTCGGGGAGGTGTTGAAGGTCGGCGATGGTCTGTCCGCTGCCGCGGAGATTGAGGTTGAGGCTCTTCACGTTCCTGAAGGACCGGGCGAGACGCCGGCTCCAAGCCGATCGCCCCCTCGAACGCCCAAGGGTGAGGTGCTCGATGGGAAGGCCCGAAAAGCACGAGTAGGACCGGACAACGGACTCGTAGAGTCCGAGATTCCGCAGATCCGGAAGCTGAGCCAACGGTGAAACCGATTCGATCGATTCGCCGAGAGTGAAGTAGAGATCGCGGAGTGAACGAATCTTCGCGAGCTCGTCGAGGGCGGTATCGCGCTCAAGCCCGCCTGCGCCATAGAGGTAGAGGCACTTCAGGCCGGCCAGTTGACTGATCGTGCTGACGTCGGCGGTGGTCACCTGTCGGGTCGTGCGGTCGATCATGAGTCGCTCGAGCTGGGGAAAACGGAGGAGATTCTCGATCGCTCCGGAAAGCCCCTGCCGGATGAACAGTGTGTGCAGCGGCGGCGTCCCCTCCAGGGCGTCCAGGTCCACCGGCTGGTCGAATATCGCTTCGACCTGGGTGGCATTGCGCAGACGTCCGACCTCGTTCAGCAACACCGGGCGCCGGACAGTCACCCGGCCCTGGTCCAGTGGGGCGTCCGCCAGGACCGTGTCGGCGTACTCCCTGGCGTCGAAGTAGGTCCAGACCGCGACCAGTTCCCGCTGTACACCTGGCCGGGGATCGGCCGCGTATCCTGCGAGCAGCCGCAGGGCTCTCTTGCCGTTGATCAGAGCGACGGTGCGGATCACCGCCGCCGCCTTCGCCGCGGTCAGATCGGACAGATCCGTCGGGAGGCGGCCCAGCAGCGGTTCGCCCACTGCGTAGAGTGACCGGGCCTCGTCGCGATTGCGGGGCGGCAGCAACTGGTCCAGTTCGCTGTGCACCTCGTCGACGAGGTCCGCGGGCTGCAGGGAGGGCAACGTCTCGAGACACGCCGCCGCCAGCAACCGCAGCGTACGGCGATGTGTCTGTTCCTGCCCGGCCCGGCGTAGGATCCCGCGGATCATCTCCGTACGCATCGGGCTGTTCCCGTGCCCGGCGGCCATGATGATGGTCTCCCGCCAGGTGTCGAGATGCGCCTGAGTGACGAGAAAGCCACCCATGTTCTGCTCGGCGGCCTCGCGGGCAGTCAGGTATTCCTGGAAGGTGCGGTGGACGAAGTCGACACGTCCCGGTGCCGGTTCGCGCAGGATGCCGCTGCGTTCGACCAGGTGAGTCAGCACCGCCGGCGGATCAGCGGCTATTCGGGGCATCGCGGCCAACCGGTGGGCCAGATGCTCCAGCGCTTCTGTCGCAGACAGCTCGGCTCGACCGTTCACGGAGATCCGCCAGGCCAGGTCCTGCAGCAGTTGCAACTGGTCGCCGGCGGTGAGGTCGAGGACGACCGACGGCATCTGGCGCTCGGTGTCGCGCCGGTCCAGCAGCATGTCGACGGCCGCCTGATAGACGCCCATCCGGTCGCGGGGCAGGTGGGTGTCCCGGTCCAGGTTCAGGGCACAGAGCATCGCGCACATCAACGGGCTGCCGGCGAGCCGGTACATGTGCTGGTTCGCCGCGAGCCGGGTCAGCAACGCCTGCTCGAAGGTCGGCAACGAGTCGGGCGGGCACGGTAGCGAGACGGCGTCGCGTGCCGCCAGATGCCACTGGCGGATGAGGGCGCTGATGTCGGGCGGGGTCATCCGCTCGAGACTGGTGGAGCCGAAACCTTCCGCCTCCAGCCATCGCACCGGTGCCGCGGGCGGCCGTGAGGTCACGACGACCCGTTGTTCCGGATACGTCTCCAGTAGATCCCTGAGCCAGGCACGAATTGCCGGGCGCTCCCGGGCGGGCAACTCATCCACACCGTCCACCAGCAGAAGAGCCCGTCCGGCCGCGAACTGCCGATGCACCCAGCCCGCTGGCATGGTCGCCGCGATGGGAGCGGCGGTCCCGTCGATGAATTGTTCGGGCCGCGGCAGCTGCCGGCCGGCATGACTGCGCAGCTTCACGATGAAGGGAACCCGACCGTTCCAATCGGCCAGCGGCCCCGTGAACCTCTCGGCCGCCGCGCACACCGCCAGCCACCGCAGCAAGGTGCTCTTGCCGGCTCCCGCCTCACCGCGAATGAGCAACCTGTCCTGCTGGCTCAGGGCCGCTTCCACGCGTTCGGAGCCGTCCGCGTCGATCGCGGCGTGCCGCAGCATGCCGGGATCCCAGCGGGGCGTGCGCGTCGTCCGCCGGCGATCCTCTCCGGTGACTGCGAGGCTGATATAGGCCACGCTGAGCGGGGTCCGAGGGCGGAACCGGCGGATGTCCACCCCGACCAGTTCCAGGACGTCCAGCTTGCCGATCACCCGGTCGCGGTACCGGATCATAAAGGCCGCGTCCGCGTCGGTGTCCTCCGTGGCCTCCGGGCCCGGGATGCTGAGCCGGCCGAGCAGCGACACCAGCAAATTCGAGATGTCGGCAATGGCGGCGCCCAGGTCCGTCTGCCGACGGAGCATCTCGACCTCAGCGCGCGGCGCGAACGACGGCACGCGGACGACGAACTGCGTGAAACACCGGCAGCAGTCGTCGAGGGCGAGGGCATACAGGCGTCGGCCGAGTTCCGACAGTCCGGCTCGCTCGGTGATGTCGCTGCCGGCTGCCCGCAGATGCGCCGCCAGCCGGGCCGGGTCCAGGTCCGCGGCGAACAGCGTCTGATCGTTGAGATCGGCGATGGTGAAAGTTTCCGCGACCGCATCCAAGCAGGCCGCGATCTCCCCTTCCGGCAAGGCCCCGAACCTGGTCCGAATGAGTGGTTCGAGCCGGCCGGCGACTTCGAGCACCACGTTCTCGATCTGTAGTTCGCTACGACGCCGGGTGAACTCGTTGACGGCCTTCTGCTGCAGCAGCTCACTGAGCGGCAGCACCCGTTCCCGCTTGTCCCTCCGCCCGGAAAGCCACCGCGTGAAGAAGGGGGTGACGACCGCGCGTCCGACATTCACCAGGGCCGTTTCGATTCCGGTCAAGGCACCGCCATTCACCGTTGTCGTAGTCAATCGACTCCAGAGCGTATTCGAGGGTGTGAGTGATCGCCATGGGCCGCCCTACTAGGCTCGAAGGCCTATGGACGACGTGACGCGAATCCCTGTGCCCGGTGACCGGCCCTACGACGTACTCGTCGGCCGGGGGTTGCTCGACGCCCTGCCCGGCCTGGTCGACGGCGCCGTGCGGGCCGCCGTTCTCTATGCTCCGCCGCTCAAGGGGCGGGCGGCCGCAGTCGCCGACGCCCTGTCCGCGGCGGGCATCCGGCCGCTGCCGATCGAGGTCCCCGACGCCGAGGCCGGCAAGTCGATCGACGTGGCCGCGCGCTGCTGGGACGAGCTCGGCGCGGCCGGTTTCACCCGCACCGACGTGGTCCTGGGCATCGGTGGCGGCGCGGTGACCGACCTGGCCGGTTTCGTCGCGGCGAGCTGGCTGCGCGGCGTGCGCTGGGTGCCGGTCTCCACCTCGCTGCTCGGCATGGTCGACGCGGCCGTCGGTGGCAAGACCGGCGTCAACACCGCCGCGGGCAAGAACCTGGTCGGTGCCTTCCACCCGCCCGCCGGGGTGCTCTGCGATCTCGACGTGCTCGACACGCTTCCCGGCGACGACCTGGTCGCCGGGCTCGCCGAGGTGGCCAAGTGCGGTTTCATCGCGGACCCGGTGATCCTCGACCTCATCGAGGGTGACCCGGCCGCGGCCGCCGACCCGCGCAGTGCCGTGCTGCGGGAGCTGGTCGAGCGGGCGATCCGGGTCAAGGCCCACGTGGTCGGCAACGACCTGCGCGAGTCCGGGCTGCGGGAGATCCTCAACTACGGTCACACGCTGGCCCACGCGATCGAGAAGAACGAGCACTACGCCTGGAAGCACGGCCACGCGGTCGCCGTCGGCCTGATCTACGCGGGGGAGCTGTCCCGGCTGTCCGGCCGGCTGGACGACGCCACCGCGGCCCGCCACCGGGCGGTGCTGACCCTGCTCGGCCTGCCGGTCAGCTATCCGGCCGCGGCCTGGCCCGACCTGCTGGCCGCCATGCGCGTCGACAAGAAGGCCCGGGCCGACACGTTGCGCTTCGTCGTGCTCGACGGCCTGGCGCGGCCGGGCATCCTCACCGGTCCTTCCGAGCAGACCCTGGCCGAGGCCTACCGGGCGGTGTCCGCATGAAGACGTACGTCCTGAACGGGCCCAACCTGGGCCGGCTCGGCACCCGCCAGGTCGACGTCTACGGCGTCACCTCGTACGCCGACCTCGTGAAGCTGTGCCAGGAGGAGGGCCGGGAGCTCGGCCTGGACGTCGAGGTGCGGCAGACCGACGCCGAGCACGAGATGCTGGCCTGGCTGCACGCCGCCGCCGACGAGCAGGCCCCGGTCGTGCTCAACCCGGCCGCCTGGTCGCACTATTCGTACGCGATCCGCGACGCCTGCGCGATGCTGCGCGCCCCGCTGGTCGAGGTGCACATCAGCAACATCCACGCCCGGGAGGAGTTCCGGCACCACTCGGTCGTCTCGGCGGTGGCCACCGGGGTCATCGCGGGCCTCGGCGTCGACGGTTACCGCCTGGCGCTGCGGCACATCGCCGGTCGCCGTTGACCCGATTCGCCTGTTCACGACTCACGCCGGTAAACTCGCTCGGTCACCCTCACGCATTCTGAGACCCTCGCTTTCCAAATCAGCGCTTTCAAAGACCAAGGCAGGACATGGCTTCCACCAACGACCTGAAGAACGGCCTCGTGCTCAACCTCGAAGGCGCCCTCTGGGCCGTCGTCGAGTTCCAGCACGTCAAGCCGGGCAAGGGCGGGGCGTTCGTGCGCACCACGCTCAAGAACGTCCTCTCCGGCAAGGTCGTTGACAAGACGTTCAACGCCGGCACCCGGGTCGAGACCGCGACCGTGGACAAGCGCACGATGCAGTACCTCTACCAGGACGGTGAGGACTTCGTCTTCATGGACCTGGACACCTTCGAGCAGATCACCGTGCCCGGCCCCACCGTCGGCGACAACGCGAGTTACCTGCTCCCCGAGGCCGAGGCCACCGTCGCCACGCACGAGGGCGTGCCGCTCTACATCGAGCTGCCGACCAGCGTGTTCCTCGAGGTGACCTACACCGAGCCCGGCCTGCAGGGCGACCGCTCCACCGGCGGCACCAAGCCCGCCACCGTCGAGACCGGCGCGACGGTCAACGTCCCGCTCTTCATCACCACCGGTGAGAAGATCAAGGTCGACACCCGCGACGGCCGTTACCTCGGCCGTAGCTGATGGCCGAGGGCCCCAAGACCCAGATGCCGGCGCGCCGCAAGGCGCGCAAGCGGGCGCTGGACGTCCTCTACGAGGCCGACCTGCGCGATCTGCCGCCGGCGCAGGTCCTGGTCACCTACCTGGACCGCATCGACAAACCCCGCCCCGACCACCTGGACTACACGGTCGGCCTGGTCGAGGGCGTGGCCAAGAACCTCGATCGGATCGACGAGCTGATCGCCAGCTACGCCGAGGGCTGGACCATTGACCGCATGCCGGTGGTGGACCGCAACCTCGCGCGCATCGCGGTCTTCGAGCTGCTCTACGTGGGCGAGATCGACGACCCGGTGGCGATCTCCGAGGCGGTCGAGCTGGCCAAGCAGATGTCCACCGACGACAGCCCGCGCTTCCTCAACGGGCTGCTGGGACGCATCGCCGACTTCGCCAGCAGATAGTTTTTGCAGCGACGGCCCGGGCCTGTCGGTCCGGGCCGTTTCTTGTGCGAAACCCAAGATCAAGATCAAGGTCTGGTCGTGCCTGGTTGCATGGTGCTGACCGTCACTCCCGTCGAGACCGGTCGCTGCGCTCCCTGCCATGTGCTTGCTTGGTTGCGCTTCCGCGCTGCGCGCGAAGATCAACCCCGACGCTGCGCTGAGTGATTCGGTCACCCGCGGTCACGGGATGCATGCCCGCCGGCGGGCGCACAGCGGCATGGACGATCAGTCCAGGGAAGCCATTGACCAGGGCCGATCTAGCCCGGTGGAGTCGGGTGGAGGAGTGGCCGGTGACCGATGCGGCGCCGGTGGTGACCGCGTCCGGTCGTGCCGGGTCGGCTTCCGGGCGGGCCGGCCACACGCGAGATTGTGATCAAGATCGCGGTGGTGGGGCCGGATCGGCAACGCTCCGTATCTCCCACCTGGTGCCGCGCCCGCGTTGATCGCTTTGGGTGAGGTCACCAGGGCGGAGGAGGCTGCCCGGGGCGGTCACCCGGCGCGGTGACCGGGCGGCGGGCCGGACCAGCGGGAGGGCGTGCCGGTCCGGCGGGCCGGGCTGGCGGGAGGGCGTGCCGGTCGGGCGGGCGGTGCTGGCGGGCGGGCGTGCCGGGCGGGCGTGCCGGGCGGGCGTGCTGGGCGGGCGTGCCGGTCGGGCGTGCCGGTCGGGCGGGGCTGGCGGGCGTGCCGGTCGGGCGTGCCGGTCGGGCGTGCCGGTCGGGCGGGGCTGGCGGTCGGGCGGGCCGGTCGGGCGGGCCGGGCTGATGGGCGGGCGTGCCGGTCGGGCGGGCCGGGCTGGCCGGATCGGCCGGAGGGCGCGTCGAGGACCGGCCGGTGAATACGCGAAGAGGGGACCCGCGTATGCGGGACCCCTCTTCGGCGGCGGCGATCAGGAGGCGAAGAACGCCCGCGGGTCGGCGACCAGCACACCCTGCTCGGTCAGGCGCTCGATGAGACCCGACGGCGAGATGTCGTACACGATGGCGAGCGCGCGCAGGTCGTCCGCACGGATCGACAGGACGCGTCCGTTGTAGTCACCGCGCTGCTGCTGTATGGCCCGGGCGTAGCGTGCGACGTAGGCCAGGTCCTCGCCGGCGGCGTCGTACAGCTTCTCCAGGTCGAGCACGATCTTGTTGGTGGCCTCGAGCCGGACACCACTGCCGTCGGGCAGCAGCTCCGAGACGGGGACGCGGTAGAAGTCGGCCAGTTCGGCGAGGCGCGACACGGTGACGGCGCGGTCGCCACGCTCGTACGAACCCACGACGACGGCCTTCCAGCGGCCGTTCGACTTCTCTTCCACGCCCTGCAGGGACAGGCCCTGCTGCTGGCGGATGGAGCGCAGGCGGGCGCCCAACGACTTGGCGTACTCAGACGGCATTCGGACACTCCCAGTACTGTGCTGGCCCGGAGGGTTCTTCCTCGGATCGCTACGCTGCGTGACGGTACGGAGTTTGCAACCTCTGGTCAAGTGTCGACCGATGAGTCGCCGAGCCCGAGACTGAGTTGCCCGCATTCGTCCGTCCGGTCCGCGGGTCAGCCACGTCACCATGGTCAACGCCGCGCTCACTGGTAACGTAGCGTCAGCCATCAAGCGGCCCCTACCCGGGTCTGCTTGACCGACGTCCTTTAACGACCCGTCCCGTGAGGCGGGGAAGGAGGTCCGCTGTGGCGTCTCTACGCGACACCCACATCGGCACTGCGCAAGGTAAAACCGTCCTTTCCTCGGCGGATCTGCATCGGGTGGTCGACCGGATCGCGCACCAGATCCTGGAGAAGACCTCCGGCGCCACCGGCACCGTGCTGCTGGGCATCCCCACCCGCGGCGTACCGCTGGCCCGCCGGCTGGCCGCCCGCATCCACGCCTTCGAGGGCATCGACGTGCCGGTCGGCGCGCTCGACATCACGCTCTACCGCGACGACCTGCGGCTGCACGCCACCCGCGCGCTCGGCAAGACCGAGCTCCCGGGCGACGGCATCGACGGGCGCCGGGTGATCCTCGTCGACGACGTGCTGTTCTCCGGCCGGACCGTGCGGGCCGCGCTGGACGCGCTCAACGACGTCGGCCGGCCCAGCTCCGTGCAGCTCGCCGTGCTGGTCGACCGCGGCCACCGGGAGCTGCCGATCCGCGCCGACTACGTCGGCAAGAACATCCCCACCGCGCAGTCGGAGAGCGTCCGGGTCTTGCTGGCCGAGACCGACGGCGGCGTGGACGAGGTACGGCTCTCCGGCTCGGAGGAGACCCGATGATCAAGCACTTGCGCTCGGCCGCCGACCTGGACGCCGAGACCGCCACCCTGATCCTGGACACCGCCGGCGAGATGGCCGCACTGGCCGGCCGCGAGGTCAAGAAGCTGCCGACCCTGCGCGGCCGTACGGTGGTCAACCTCTTCTACGAGGACTCCACCCGCACCCGGATCTCGTTCGAGGCGGCGGCCAAGCGGCTCTCCGCCGATGTGATCAATTTCTCCGCCAAGGGTTCCAGCGTGTCGAAGGGCGAGAGCCTCAAGGACACCGCGCTGACCCTGCAGGCGATGGGCGCCGACGCGGTGGTGATCCGGCACCCGGCCAGCGGCGCGCCGCACCGCCTGGCGTCCTGGGTGGACGGTTCGGTGATCAACGCCGGGGACGGCACCCACGAGCACCCGACCCAGGCGCTGCTGGACGCGTACACGATGCGGTCCCGGCTCGGCCGGATCGCCGGCCTGAGGGTCGCGATCGTGGGTGACGTACTGCACAGCCGGGTCGCCCGGTCCAACGTTCTGCTGCTCAGCACGCTCGGCGCCGAGGTCACCCTGGTCGGCCCGCCCACCCTGATCCCGATCGGCGTGGCCGCGGCCCTGGAACCGTCGACCAAAGTGTCGTACGACCTGGATAGCGTCCTGCCCGACGCGGACGTCGTGATGATGCTGCGGGTGCAGACCGAACGGATGCAGGACTCCTTCTTCCCCTCGGCCCGCGAATATTCCCGCCGCTACGGACTCGACGTGCCGCGCATGAGGAAGCTGCCGGAGCACGCGATCGTCATGCACCCCGGACCGATGAACCGGGGCATGGAGATCGCGCCCGAGGTGGCCGACTCCTCGCGTTCCACGATCGTCGAACAGGTCGCCAACGGTGTCAGCGCCCGGATGGCCGTCCTCTACCTGCTGCTCGGAGGCAAGGCATGACCTCGTACCTGATCAAGGGTGTTTCCCTGCTCGGCGCCGCGCCGGCCGACCTGCTGATCCGCGACGGGGTGATCGCCACCGGGACCGACGCGCAGGCGGAGGTCATCGACGCCGCCGGTCTGGTCGCCCTGCCCGGACTGGTCGACCTGCACACCCACCTGCGGGAGCCGGGGCGCGAGGACGCCGAGACGGTCGAGACCGGCTCGCGCGCCGCGGCCCTGGGCGGTTACACGGCGGTCTTCGCGATGGCCAACACCTCGCCGGTCGCGGACACCGCGGGCGTCGTCGAGCAGGTCTGGCGGCTGGGCCGCGAGGCCGGCCTGGTCGACGTGCAGCCGATCGGCGCGGTCACCGTCGGGCTGGCCGGAAAGCAGCTGGCCGAGCTGGGTGCGATGGCCACCTCGGCCGCCGGGGTGCGGATCTTCTCCGACGACGGCCACTGCGTCGCCGACCCGCGCCTGATGCGCCGCGCGCTGGAATACGTGAAGGCGTTCGACGGCATCATCGCCCAGCACGCGGAGGAGCCGCGGCTGACCGAGGGTGCCCAGATGCACGAGGGCGAGGTCTCCACCCGGCTCGGGCTGACCGGCTGGCCCGCGGTGGCCGAGGAGGCGATCATCGCCCGCGACGTGCTGCTGGCCGAGCACGTCGGCAGCCGGCTGCACGTCTGCCACGTCTCCACCGCCGGGTCGGTCGAGGTGCTGCGCCAGGCCAAGGCCCGCGGCGTACGGGTGACCGCCGAGGTCACGCCGCACCACCTGCTGCTCACCGACGAGCTCGCCGCCAGCTACGACCCGGTCTACAAGGTCAATCCGCCGCTGCGCACCGCCGCCGACGTGCGGGCGCTGCGCCAGGCCCTGGTCGATGGTGTGATCGACATCGTGGCCACCGACCATGCGCCGCACGCGGTCGAGGACAAAGAATGTGAGTGGGCCTACGCCCGCCCGGGCATGGTGGGTCTCGAGACGGCGCTGCCGGTCGTGCTCTCCGTGCTCGGGGAGCAGTGGGAGCTCATCGCCGAGCGCATGTCCCGCGCCCCGGCCCGCATCGCCGGCCTCACCGGGCACGGCACCGACCTCGCGGCCGGCACGCCGGCCAACCTGACGCTGGTGGACCCGTCCGCCCGCCGGGTCGTCGACCCGGCCGAGCTGGCGAGCCGCAGCCGCAACACACCGTACGCGGGCACCACCCTGCCGGGTCGCATCGTCGCGACCTTCCTCCGGGGAGAGCCGACAGTCCTGGATGGGAAGGCTGTTAAGTGAAACCAGCGATCTTGGTTCTGGAAGACGGGCGCACGTTCCGTGGTCAGTCCTACGGCGCCGAGGGGGAGACCTTCGGCGAGGCCGTGTTCACCACCGGCATGACGGGCTATCAGGAGACGCTGACCGACCCGTCGTACCACCGGCAGGTCGTCGTGCAGACCGCGCCGCAGATCGGCAACACCGGCGTCAACGCCGAGGACGACGAGTCGGACCGGATCTGGGTGGCCGGCTACGTGGTCCGCGACCCGGCCCGCCGGCCGTCGAACTGGCGCTCGACCGGCGACCTCGGTGAGCGGCTCGCCGCTGAGGGCGTCGTCGGCATCAGCGGCGTCGACACCCGCGCGCTGACCCGCCATCTGCGCGAACGCGGCGCGATGCGGGTCGGCATCTCCACCGTCGATCTCGACCCGGCCTCGCTCAAGGCGCGGGTGCTGGCCCAGCCCCAGATGACCGGCGCCGACCTGTCCGCCGAGGTCACCACGACCGAGCGTTACACGGTCGAAGCGGTCGGCGAGCACCGGTACACGGTCGCCGCGCTGGACCTCGGCATCAAGCGCAACGTCTCCCGGCGGCTGGCCGAGCGCGGCGTGACCACGCACATCTTCCCGGCCTCCTCGACGATCGAGCAGCTGCTGGAGGTCAGCCCGGACGCGGTGTTCCTGTCACCCGGCCCCGGCGACCCGGCCACCGCGGACGTACCGGTGGAACTGGCCCGGGCGGTCCTGACCCGCCGGGTGCCGCTGTTCGGCATCTGCTTCGGCAGCCAGATCCTGGGCCGGGCGCTCGGCTTCGGCACCTACAAGCTGGGGTACGGCCACCGCGGCATCAACCAGCCGGTGTTCGACAAGACCACGGGCAAGGTCGAGGTCACCTCGCACAACCACGGTTTCGCGGTCGACGCCCCGCTGAACACGGTCATCGACACCGATTTCGGTGGTGTCGAGGTCTCGCACGTCTGCCTCAACGACAACGTGGTCGAAGGTCTGCGGGCGCTGGACGTGCCCGCGTTCACGGTCCAGTACCACCCCGAGGCGGCAGCCGGCCCGCACGACGCGGACTACCTGTTCGATCGCTTCGTGGAGCTCGTCGAGAAGGTTGAGGCCCGCTGATGCCGAAGCGCTCCGATCTGCAGCACGTGATGGTGATCGGCTCCGGCCCGATCGTCATCGGCCAGGCCTGCGAGTTCGACTACTCCGGCACCCAGGCGTGCCGGGTGCTGCGCGCCGAGGGGCTGCGCGTCTCGCTGGTCAACTCCAACCCGGCCACGATCATGACCGACCCGGAGTTCGCCGACGCCACCTACGTCGAGCCGATCACCCCGGAGTTCGTCGAGCTGGTCATCGCCAAGGAACGCCCGGACGCGATCCTGGCCACCCTGGGCGGGCAGACGGCCCTCAACACCGCGGTCGCCCTGCACGAGAACGGCGTCCTGGAGAAGTACGGCGTCGAGCTGATCGGCGCGAACATCGACGCCATCCGCAAGGGCGAGGACCGCCAGCTGTTCAAGGACATCGTGGCCAAGGCCGGTGGCGAGACGCCGCGCTCGCGGGTCTGCCACTCGATGGACGAGGTGCACGCGACCGTCGCCGAGCTGGGCCTGCCGGTGGTCATCCGGCCGTCGTTCACCATGGGCGGGCTCGGCTCCGGCATGGCGCACAACGACGAGGACCTGGACCGCCTGGCCGGCGGCGGCCTGGCCGCCTCCCCGGTGCACGAGGTGCTGATCGAGGAGAGCGTGCTCGGCTGGAAGGAGTACGAGCTCGAGCTGATGCGCGACAAGCACGACAACGTCGTGGTGGTCTGCTCGATCGAGAACGTCGACCCGATGGGCGTGCACACCGGCGACAGCGTCACCGTCGCCCCCGCCATGACCCTCACCGACCGCGAGTACCAGAAGCTGCGCGACCTGGGCATCGCCGTGCTGCGTGAGGTCGGCGTGGACACCGGCGGCTGCAACATCCAGTTCGCGATCAATCCGGCCGACGGCCGCCTGGTCGTGATCGAGATGAACCCGCGGGTCTCGCGGTCCAGCGCGCTGGCCTCCAAGGCCACCGGCTTCCCGATCGCCAAGATCGCCGCCAAGCTGGCCATCGGCTACACCCTGGACGAGATCCCGAACGACATCACGCTCAAGACCCCGGCGGCGTTCGAGCCGGCGCTGGACTACGTGGTCGTCAAGATCCCGCGGTTCGCGTTCGAGAAGTTCCCCGGCGCCGACGCCGAGCTGACCACCACGATGAAGTCGGTCGGCGAGGCGATGAGCCTGGGCCGCAACTTCGCCGAGGCGCTCAACAAGGCGATGCGCTCGATGGAGACCAAGGCCGCCGGCTTCTGGACTCTGCCTGACGATGCCGACCTCGCGTCGACCTTGGCCGCTTTGCGGGTCCCGCACGACGGGCGCCTTTACACGGTCGAGCGCGCCCTCCGGCTCGGCGCGACGGTCGAGCAGGTGCACGAGGCCAGCGGCGGCATCGACCCGTGGTTCCTCGACGAGATCGCGGCCCTGATCGAGCTGCGGGACGCGGTCGAGGCGGCCCCGGTGCTCGACGAGGCCCTGCTGCGCCGCGCGAAGCGCTCGGGCTTCTCCGACCGCCAGCTCGCCGCCCTGCGTCCGGAACTGGCCGGCGAGGACGGTGTACGCATCCTGCGGCACCGGCTCGGGGTGCGGCCGGTCTACAAGACGGTCGACACCTGCGCCGCGGAGTTCGAGGCGAACACGCCGTACCACTACTCCACGTACGAGGAGGAGACCGAGGTCGCGCCGTCCGACCGGCCCAAGGTGCTGATCCTCGGGTCCGGGCCGAACCGGATCGGGCAGGGCATCGAGTTCGACTACTCGTGCGTGCACGCGGTGATGGCGCTGCGCGAGGTCAACTTCGAGACCGTCATGGTCAACTGCAACCCGGAGACGGTCTCCACCGACTACGACACCGCCGACCGGCTCTACTTCGAGCCGCTGACCTTCGAGGACGTCCTGGAGGTGTTCCACTCCGAGGACTCGTCCGGCAAGGCCGCCGGCGGCCCCGGCGTGGTCGGCGTGATCGTCCAGCTCGGCGGTCAGACCCCGCTCGGCCTGGCCCAGCGGCTCAAGGCCGCGGGCGTACCCATCGTCGGCACCTCGCCCGAGTCGATCGACCTGGCCGAGGACCGCGGCGCGTTCGGCCAGGTGCTGCACCGGGCCGGCCTGCGCTCGCCCGAGCACGGCACCGCGACCAGCTTCGAGGAAGCCAAGGCCATCGCCGACGAGATCGGCTACCCGGTGCTGGTCCGGCCGTCGTACGTGCTCGGCGGCCGCGGCATGGAGATCGTGTACGACGAGCCGACGCTGGCCGACTACATCGCCCGGGCCACCGAGATCTCGCCGGACCACCCGGTGCTGGTCGACCGTTTCCTGGACGACGCGATCGAGATCGACGTGGACGCGCTCTGCGACGCCACCGGCGAGGTCTACCTCGGCGGCGTCATGGAGCACATCGAGGAGGCCGGCATCCACTCCGGCGACTCGTCCTGCTCGCTGCCGCCGGTCACCCTGGCCGGTTCGCACCTGGCCGAGGTACGCCGCTACACCGAGGCGATCGCCCGCGGCGTGGGCGTGCGCGGCCTGCTCAACGTCCAGTACGCCCTCAAGGACGACACGCTCTACGTCCTGGAGGCCAACCCGCGCGCGTCCCGGACGGTCCCGTTCGTCTCCAAGGCGACGGCGGTGCCGCTGGCCAAGGCGGCCGCCCGGATCATGCTCGGCGCCACCATCAAGGAGCTGCGCGAGGAGGGCATCCTGTTCCGCAGCCGCGACGGCGGCGAGGTACCGGCGAACGCGCCGATCGCGGTCAAGGAGGCGGTGCTGCCGTTCAAGCGGTTCCGCACCCCGGCCGGCAAGGGCGTGGACAGCCTGCTCGGCCCGGAGATGAAGTCGACCGGCGAGGTCATGGGCATCGACCCCGGCTTCGGCCCGGCCTTCGCCAAGTCGCAGGCGGCGGCGTACGGCTCGCTGCCGACCAGCGGCAAGATCTTCGTCTCGGTGGCCAACCGCGACAAGCGCTCGATGATCTTCCCGGTCAAGCGCCTGGCCGACCTGGGCTTCACCATCGTCACCACGGCCGGCACCGGCGAGGTGCTGCGCCGGCACGGCATCGAGTGCGAGATCGTGCCCAAGCACTTCGAGAGCCCCGGCCAGAACGCGGTGGCGCTGATCCAGGCCGGCGAGATCGCCCTGATCATCAACACGCCGCAGGGCTCGGGGGCGAGCGCCCGCTCGGACGGCTACGAGATCCGCAGCGCCGCGGTCACGTACGACATCCCGAGCATCACCACCGTGCCGGGCGCGGCCGCGGCGGTGATGGGCATCGAGGCCCTGATGCGCGGTGACATGACGGTCCGCCCGCTGCAGGAGCTGCACGCCATGCTGCGGGAGGGCGAGTGAGCGGGCTCGCGATCACCGGAGCGCCGGCGGAGGTGATGGCGTGAGCGCCTTCACCGGTGCCGTCCGGCCGGTTCTGTTCCGGCTGGGCGGCGGTGACGCGGAGAAGGCGCACGAGTTCACGCTCTCCCGGCTGGCGTCGCTGGGTGACCGGACGCGGGCGCTGCTGCACCGCCGGTATGCGGTGCAGGCTCCGGTCGAGGCCTTCGGCGTGCGCTTCCCCAACCCGGTGGGGCTGGCGGCCGGCATGGACAAGAACGGCGTGGCCCTGCCGGCCTGGCCCGCGCTCGGCTTCGGCTTCGTCGAGGTCGGCACGGTCACCGCGAAACCGCAACCCGGCAACGACAAGCCCCGGCTGTTCCGGCTGCGTGACAGCGAGGCCGTGATCAACCGGATGGGCTTCAACAACGCGGGCGCGGCGGCCCTGGCCACCCGCCTGGCCGAGCTGGGGCCGCTGGAAGTGCCGCTGGGCATCTCGCTGGGCAAGTCCAAGGTGACGCCGCTGGAGGAGGCGGTGGAGGACTACCTGACGTCCTACAACCTGCTGCACCCGTACGCGGACTACATCGCGGTCAACGTGTCGTCACCGAACACCCCCGGGCTGCGCACCCTCCAGGACAAGTCAGCCCTGGCGGCGCTGCTCGGGGCGCTGGTGGGCGAGAAGCCGGTGCTGGTGAAGATCGCCCCGGACCTGACCGAACCGGCCATCGCGGAGCTCCTCGAGGTCTGCCTCGCGTACGGCGCGGCCGGCGTCATCGCGACCAACACGACGCTGTCCCGCGACGGGCTGGCGGCGGCGGACCAGCCGCGGGCGGGCGAGGCGGGCGGGCTGTCCGGGCGGCCGCTCACCGAACGGGCCCGCAAGATCGTCCACTTCGTCCACGAGGAGACCGGCGGCCGCCTGCCGATCATCGGCGTGGGCGGCATCGTCGAGCCGGACGACGCGACCCGCATGTTCGACGCGGGGGCGGCGCTGGTGCAGCTCTACACCGGCTTCATCTACCGCGGGCCGGCCCTGGTCCGGGCCGCGGCCAAGGCCTACGCGACCGCCGGGGAGAAGGCCACGCCGTGACCCCCGGCCCGGCCGGCGGACTGCGGGGGCGGTCGTGAGCGGCGGCGGGCTGGGCGAGGCCGAGCTGCTCGCGCTCGACCGGGCGCACGTCTGGCATCCCTACGGGCCGATGCCCGGGCGCAGCGAGCCCTACGTCGTCGCGAGCGCCGAGGGCGTCCGGCTGCGGCTGGCCGACGGGCGGGAGCTCATCGACGGCATGTCGTCGTGGTGGGCCGCCATCCACGGCTACCGGCACCCCGTGCTGGACGCGGCGCTCAGCGAACAGGCCGGCCGGATGAGCCACGTCATGTTCGGCGGGCTCACCCATGCGCCCGCCGTCGAGCTGGCCACCACCCTGGTCGAGCTGACCCCGGACGGGCTCGAGCACGTCTTCCTCTGCGACTCCGGCTCAGTCGGGGTCGAGGTGGCCATCAAGATGGCCTTGCAGGCCCAGCTCGCCCGGGGCCGGCCGGACCGGCGCAAGCTCGCCACCTGGCGCGGCGGGTACCACGGCGACACGTTCCATCCGATGAGCGTCTGCGACCCGGTCGGCGGGATGCACCAGCTGTGGACCGGGGTGCTGCCGGCCCAGATCTTCGCGGGTCCGCCGCCGGCCGACTACGACGAGGCCTACGCGACCGAGCTGACCGAGCTCGTCGCCCGGCACGCCGATGAGCTCGCCGCCGTCATCGTCGAGCCTGTCGTGCAGGGCGCCGGCGGCATGCGCATGCATCACCCCGGTTACCTGCGGGTGCTGCGTGAGGTGACCGCTGCGCACGGCGTACTGCTGATCTTCGACGAGATCGCGACCGGCTTCGGCCGTACCGGTGAGCTGTTCGCCGCCGGCCACGCCGGGGTGACGCCCGACATCATGTGCCTGGGCAAAGCCCTCACCGGGGGATATCTGACCCTCGCCGCCACCCTCTGCACCGCCGCGGTGGCCCACACCGTCTCCGCCGGCAGCGCCGGCGGGCTGGCGCACGGGCCGACCTTCATGGGCAACCCGCTGGCCTGCGCCGTCGCCAACGCCTCCATCGGCCTGCTGCGGGCCCAGGACTGGCCGGGCCAGGTCCGGCGTATCGAAGCGGGCCTCCGGGCCGGTCTGGAGCCGCTGCGGGGCCTTCCCGGGGTCGCCGACGTGCGGGTCCTGGGCGCGATCGGCGTGGTCCAGCTCGATCACGCCGTCGACGTGGCCGGGGCGACTGCGGCCGCCGTGGCTGCCGGCGTCTGGCTGCGGCCGTTCCGGGATCTGATCTACACGATGCCGCCGTACGTCACCGACGACGCCGACGTCGCCCGCATTACCCAAGGAATCGCCGCGGCGGTGTCCGCCACCTGACACGGAAGTGAGAACGCCCCTATGGAGTCCTTCGGAAGCCGTCTGCACCGTGCCACCCGGGAGCGGGGGCCGCTGTGCGTCGGGATCGATCCGCACGCCGCTCTGCTCGGCCGCTGGGGTCTCTCGGACGACGTCGCCGGCCTGGAACGTTTCGCCCTAACGGTTGTCGAAGCACTGGCCGATCGGGTCGCCGTGTTCAAGCCGCAGTCGGCTTTCTTCGAGAGATTTGGGTCACGTGGCATCGCCGTTCTTGAGTCAACTATCCGACAGTCACGCGAGGCCGGTGCGCTGGTCCTTCTCGACGTGAAGCGCGGCGACATCGGCTCGACGATGGCCGCGTACGCAAGCGCTTACCTCAATCCGGACAGTTCGCTGTGTGCTGACGCGATCACTGTGAGTCCCTATCTCGGAGTCGGCTCATTGCAGCCCGCGTTCGACATGGCGGCCGAACACGGCGGCGGCGTTTTCGTTCTGGCGCTGACCTCCAACCCCGAGGGAGCGAGCGTCCAGCACGCCGTCGGCGCCGGCGGACGGACCGTCGCGCAGACCGTGATCGACGAGATTGCGCAGGTCAACGTGGGTGCGGAGCCGCTCGGCAGCCTCGGGCTGGTGGTCGGCGCGACCATCGGCGCGACCGGTCACGACCTGTCCAAGGTGAACGGACCGCTGCTCGCTCCGGGCCTCGGAGCACAGGGTGGAAGCCCCGCGGACCTGCGCGAAATTTTCGGGGAAAGCCTGCGGAACGTGCTGCCGTCGTACTCACGCGAGGTCCTCGGCGCGGGCCCCGATGTGACCTCGTTGCGGGCAGCCGCGGACCGCGCGGTCACCGCCTGTAGCGCCGTGATCGGGTGAAACGGCCTGCCTAGCAGGCCTGCCCCGGTCCGGGTGGGGGGTACCCCCACGTTGCCGAAACCGCCGCTGACCGCTAGTTTTCCCGGCGCCAGGAACCACATGCCCCTTTGGTTCCCTGGCACACCACGTTTCACAGAGTGCCGGTATTGGACTACCGGTGCGATAGGGACCTGAGGAGAACTGGTGCCGCTCCCGCAACTAAGCCCCGAGCAGCGTAAAGCCGCGCTGGAGAAGGCCGCGGAGATTCGCAAGGCCCGGGCCGAGCTGAAGGATCAGCTCAAGTCTGGCAAGACCACCCTCGCCGCCGTGCTCGACCGGGCGGAAGGCGACGACGTCGTCGGCAAGCTGAAGGTTTCGGCCGTGCTCCAGGCGCTGCCGGGCATCGGCAAGATCCGGGCCACCCAGATCATGGAGAAGCTCAAGATCGCCGACAGTCGCCGTCTTCGTGGCCTGGGCGAGCAGCAGCGTAAGGCCCTCCTGGGGGAGTTCGCTGCGAACTGACTCACCGGCTCGTGTTGAATGAGCCTGTGAGCATGGATGACGACGCGCGCCCGGCAGCCCGACTCACCGTCCTGTCCGGCCCCTCGGGGGTGGGCAAAGACAGCGTGATCGAGCTGATCCGGGCGCGCTCGCCATGGATCAAGCTGTCGGTGTCGGTGACAACCCGCAAGAAGCGCGACTACGAGACCGACGGCGAGCACTACCACTTCGTCACCCGGCAGGAGTTCCAGCGCCTCGTCGACGGCGACCAGCTGCTCGAGTGGGCGGAGTTCGCGGGCAACCTCTACGGCACGCCCCGGGCCCAGGTCGAGGGCTGGCTCGCGCAGGGCCGCCCGGTGCTGCTCAAGATCGACCTGCAGGGCGCCCGGCAGGTGCGGGCCACGATGCCCGACGCCCAGCTCGTCTTCCTCGCCCCGCCCAGCGTCGAGGAGCTCAAGCGCCGGCTGATCGGGCGCGGCACCGACGACGAGGACACCATCCGGCGGCGCCTGGCGCACGCCGACGAGGAACTCGCCGCCGAGAAGGAGTTCGACCGCACCGTGGTCAACGACTTCGTCGAGCGCGCCGCTGACGAGCTGGTAGGATTGCTCGGTTCGTCGTTTCTGACTCCCGCTCAGCCGCCGGTGTCAAGCTGAGAATTAAGGAAGTACATCACTGTGGGAACCATCGCCAACCCCGAAGGCATCACCAACCCGCCGATCGACGAGCTGCTCGACAAGACCTCGTCGAAGTACTCGCTGGTGATCTTCGCGGCCAAGCGCGCCCGCCAGGTCAACGCCTACTACAGCCAGCTCGGCGAGGGCCTGCTGGAGTATGTCGGCCCGCTGGTCGAGACCACTCCGCAGGAGAAGCCGCTCTCGATCGCGATGCGCGAGATCAACGCCGGTCTGCTGACCGCCGAGGCGACCGACAACCCCTGATCCGCTGATCCACCGTGCACCCGCGCCCGCTCACCGCGGGCGCGGGTTTTTCGTTGACGGGAAGTGTGCCCATGCCGGAGGTCGTGCTCGGGGTGTGCGGTGGCATCGCCGCGTACAAGGCCTGTGAGCTGCTACGGCTGTTCACCGAGTCGGGGCACGGCGTGCGTGTCGTGCCGACCGCGTCCGCGCTGAAGTTCGTCGGCGCGCCCACCTGGGCCGCGTTGTCCGGCCGCCCGGTGACCACCGAGGTGTGGGACGACGTGCACGAGGTGCCGCACGTGCGCATCGGCCGGCACGCCGAGCTGGTCGTGGTCGCGCCCGCGACCGCCGACATGCTCGCCAAGGCGGCCCACGGCATCGCCGACGACCTGCTGACCAACACGCTGCTCACCGCGACGTGCCCGGTGGTCTACGCCCCGGCGATGCACACCGAGATGTGGGAGAACCCCGCCACCAGGGCCAACGTCGCGACCCTGCGGTCCCGCGGCGCGATCGTCATCGAGCCGGCTGTGGGCCGGCTCACGGGCGCCGACACCGGCAAGGGCCGGCTGCCGGACCCGGCCCAGATCTTCGCCGCCGCCCTGCGCGTGCTGCGTCGCGGCGCGGCCGCGGAGACCGACCTGGCGGGCCGCCGGGTGGTCGTCACCGCGGGTGGCACCCGTGAGCCGCTGGACCCGGTCCGGTTCCTGGGCAACCGCTCGTCGGGCAAGCAGGGTTACGCCCTGGCCCGCGCGGCGGTCGCCCGGGGCGCGCGCGTCACGCTGATTGCGGCGAACGTCACTCTGGCCGATCCGGCGGGCGCCGACGTGGTGCGCGTCGGCACGACCGAGGAGCTGCGCAAGGCCACGGTCGAGGCCGCCGCGGACGCGGACGTCGTGGTCATGGCGGCGGCCCCGGCCGACTTCCGGCCGGCCGCGGTCGCCGGCCAGAAGATCAAGAAAAGCGACGAGGGTACGGCGCCCACCCTCGAGCTGGTCACCAACCCGGACATCGCGGCCGAGCTCGGCGCGGCCAAACGCCCTGGTCAGCTGCTCGTGGCCTTCGCCGCGGAGACCCACGACGCGCTGGAGAACGCCCGCGGCAAACTGGTACGGAAACGCGCCGACCTCATCGTCGTTAACGAGGTGGGCGTCGACCTGGTCTTCGGGTCGGACAACAACACGGTCACGATCCTGGGCGCCGACGGGAGCACCACCGAGCTCGGGGAACTCCCGAAAGACGAGGTAGCCGATGCGATATGGGATCAGGTTGCCGGGCGCCTTGATCCGCAGGTCGGCGCGCTTGGGACGGGCTGAGACCGCCCCAGCGTCACTACAGCGGTGGTGACTACACTGCCGCGGAACGAAACTTCGACAAATCTGAGGAGCACCGTGGCACGCCGCCTGTTCACCTCCGAGTCGGTCACGGAAGGCCACCCGGACAAGATCGCTGATCAGATCAGCGACGGTATTCTTGATGCCCTGTTGTCGCAGGACCCCCGCAGCCGCGTCGCGGTGGAGACGCTGATCACGACCGGCCAGGTTCACGTGGCCGGTGAGGTGACCACCAAGGCGTATGCGGACATTCCGAGCATCGTGCGTGAGACGATCCTGGGTATCGGTTACGACTCGTCCAAGAAGGGCTTCGACGGCGCGTCGTGTGGCGTGAGTGTGTCGATCGGCTCGCAGTCGCCGGATATCGCCCAGGGTGTGGACAGCGCGGTCGAGTTGCGCGAGGGCAATTCCGAGCATGCGCTGGACGCTCAGGGTGCGGGCGATCAGGGCATGATGTTCGGCTTCGCGTGTTCGGAGACCCCGGAGCTGATGCCGCTGCCGATCGCGTTGGCGCACCGGCTGGCCCGGCGGTTGTCGACCGCGCGTAAGGACGGCACGATTCCGTACCTGCGTCCGGACGGTAAGACCCAGGTCACCATCGAGTACGACGGCCTGCGCCCGGTACGGCTGAACACCGTCGTGGTGTCGTCGCAGCACGCGGCCGACATCTCGCTGGAGTCGCTGCTGACCCCGGATGTGCGTGAGCACGTCATCGCCCCGGAGCTCGAGGGCCTGGGCCTGGACGTGGAGGACTACCGGCTGCTGGTGAACCCGACCGGTCGTTTCGAGATCGGCGGGCCGATGGGTGACGCCGGCCTGACCGGTCGCAAGATCATTGTTGATACGTACGGCGGGTACGCGCGGCACGGTGGT
The DNA here is from genome assembly GCF_055586185.1 of Actinoplanes sp. NPDC051405. Classification (NCBI taxonomy): domain Bacteria; kingdom Bacillati; phylum Actinomycetota; class Actinomycetes; order Micromonosporales; family Micromonosporaceae; genus Actinoplanes; species Actinoplanes sp. NPDC051405. Next base: position 105,189 of record NZ_JBVJIR010000020.1, on the reverse strand, counting down.
GGTGCGTTCTCGGGTAAGGACCCGTCGAAGGTGGACCGTTCGGCGGCGTACGCGATGCGCTGGGTGGCCAAGAACGTGGTCGCCGCGGGTCTGGCCGAGCGGTGTGAGACGCAGGTGGCGTACGCGATCGGTAAGGCGCACCCGGTGTCGTTGTTCGTGGAGACGTTCGGTACGGAGAACGTGCCGGTGGAGCGGATCGAGAAGGCCATCAACGAGGTGTTCGATCTGCGTCCGGCTGCGATCATCCGGGATCTGGATCTGTTGCGCCCGATCTATCAGCAGACCGCGGCGTACGGCCACTTCGGCCGGGAACTGCCGGAACTGCTGTGGGAGAACACCGACCGCGCCCAGGACCTGAAGTCCGCCGCGGCCTGAGTTTGGTGACGCCAGGAACGGGTGCCTCGACTCCGGTCGAGGCACCCGTGCTGTTTGCGCCGGAAGATGTCGTACCCGCGCGCCAGAATGTGCGGGTGAAGGCGGCCAAGGCGAAACCCGACCGGGAGCCGGCACCCCGGCTGCCGGTCGCCCGGGTGAGCGTCGAAGTGCCGCTGGCCCATCTCGACCGCCCGTTCGACTACCTGGTGTCCGCGGCGGATGACGAGGCCGCTCAGCCGGGTGTGCGGGTGAAGGTCCGCTTCGCCGGGCAGCTGGTGAACGGCTTCCTCCTGGAACGGGCCGAGACCAGCCCGCACGGCGGCACATTGGCTTACCTGGACAAAGTGGTCTCGCCGGAGCGGGTGCTGGACCCGGAGGTGGCGCGCCTGGCTCGCGCCGTCGCAGACCGGTACGCCGGCAATCTCTCGGATGTGTTGCGGCTGGCTGTGCCGCCTCGTCACGCTCGCGCGGAAGCGCAGGCCACCCCGCCTCCTGTTGATCCGCCGCCCGGCTCAGCAGCCGCACCTCCGGCACCCGGGGATGTCGCGGCTGCGGAGGTGGTGGCCACCGGCAGTCGCGCCAGCGCAATGTCCGGGCCGTGGGTCCAACCGGATGAGGGTGGTGACGCGCAGGCAGCGGAGATTCATTCGACTGCGGTCGTCGTGTCAGAGCCCGGTCCAGCCGGGAAAACGACGGTTGCTGCGGGCGCGACGAATGGCCTGCGGGCGGATGGCGCTGACGCCGGCAGTGAGCCGGATCCAGCGGAGGCAACGCCGGTCAGCCCGGACCCGGCCGACGCCGGCAGTGAGCCGGATCCAGCGGAGGCAACGCCGGTCAGTCCGGACCCGGCCGGCGCCGGGACTGTCCGGCCGGAGGCGGTTGCGCACGGGTGGGGGATTTATCCCACCGGTGGGGCCTTCGTGCACGCCTTGGAGCAGGGCCGGCCGGCTCGGGCCGTGTGGTCCGCGCTGCCCGGGGAGGACTGGCCGGCGCGGATCGCTGAGGCTGCCGGGGTCGTGGTGCGAGGCGGCCGGGGTGTGGTCATCGTGGTGCCGGACGCGCGCGATCTTGAGCGGCTTGATCGGGCTCTGACCGAGGTGCTCGGCGATGGGCGGCATGTCGCCCTCAACGCCGCCGCTGGGCCGGCGGAGCGGTACAGGAGGTTCCTCGCGGCCAGCCGGCATCGGGTGCCTGTTGTTGTCGGGACGCGGGCTGCCATGTTCGCGCCCGTTGCTCACCTCGGTCTGGTGGTCATCTGGGACGACGGGGATGACCTGCACGCCGAGCCGCGGGCGCCGTACCCGCACGCCCGGGACGTTCTGCTCACCCGCGCGCAGCTTGCTGACTGCGCCGCGCTGGTCGGGGGTTTTGCTCGCACGGGTGAGGCGCAGTTGCTGCTGGAGACCGGGTGGGCCAAGGAGATCGTCGCCGATCGTGGCACGTTGCGGGCGCGCAGCCCGGCCATCGCGCCGACCGGTGATGATCCGCAGCTGGCTCGGGATCCCGGTGCGGTGACCGCGCGGCTGCCGAGTCTTGCCTGGCAGGCGGCGCGTGGTGCGTTGCAGGCCGGGATGCCGGTGCTGGTGCAGGTGCCGCGGCGGGGTTACCTACCGTCCACCGCTTGCGCCGAGTGCCGCACCCCGGCCCGGTGCCCGCACTGCTCCGGTCCGCTTGGGCTGGCCGGCTCGCGCGACGTGCCGGCCTGTCACTGGTGTGGCCGGGCCGCGGCCGACTACGCCTGCCCGGCCTGCGGTGGGCGGCGGCTGCGGGCGTCCGTTACCGGTGCCCGGCGTACGGCGGAGGAGCTCGGCCGGGCCTTCCCGGGTTTCCCGGTGCGCACCTCCGGCCGGGACGAGATCCTGACCACCGTGCCCGGGACGGCCGCCGTCGTCGTCGCCACACCGGGAGCGGAGCCCGTTGCCGAGGGCGGCTACGGCGCGGTGTTGTTGCTGGACACGTGGGCGTTGCTCTCCCGGGCTGATCTGCGGGCCGCCGAGGAGACCATGCGGCGCTGGCTGTCCGCCGCCGCGCTGGCCCGGCCCGGTCCGGCGGGTGGCCGGGTGGTGGTCGTGGCCGACGGTTCGCTGGCCCCCGTGCAGGCGCTGCTGCGCTGGGACCCGGGCTGGTTCGCGGCCCGTGAGCTCGCCGAACGCCGGGAGCTGGGCTTCCCGCCAGCGGCCCGGATGGCCAGCGTCACCGGCAAGGCCGAGGCGGTGGCCGAATTCCTCGACGCGGCGCGCCTGCCCGACGATGTGGAGCTTCTCGGCCCGGTTCCGGCATCCGACGACCAGGAACGCATGCTGCTCCGCGTCTCGCGCGGCCGTGCGGCAGCTCTGGCCCGAGCTCTGCACGAGGCGGCGGCTGTCCGCAGCGTGAAGAAGTCCAACCTGCCGATCCGCATCCAGATCGACCCCGCCGAACTCCTCTGACCGGCAGCGCAGACCGGTAGATCTTTGGAAATGCGGCCACTTCTTACCAAGACTCGTGCCCGCACCACGATGAGCGACGGGCGGCGGAAGGCGGCACCCGGGTCAGTTTCGGCCGGGACAACCCAGCTCAGTCGGTGGCGAGCTTGGCGCTGAAGCCGAGCAGCGCCGCCCCCGCCGCCGCGTCGAGCATGCGCCGGACGCGCCGGCGAGCCAGCACCCGCCGCGCCCGAGCCAACCCGGCCACCACCACCAGCAGATACAGCAACGACAGCACAGCGTGGCTCAGCGTCAGCACGAGCAGCGCCCCCAGCGGCGCGTCCGGCCCCAGGAACTGCGGCAGCACCGCCAGGTAGAAGACCAGCACCTTCGGGTTGGTGATGTTGGACAGGAACCCCTGCCGCCACCCCGCCGCCCCGGCAGCCTCGCTTCCGGCTTCGGCATAGCGACCGGTCAGGGCCGACCGCAGTGCCTGGATGCCCAGGTACGCCAGATACGCGATGCCCGCCCACTTGATCGCCTGGAACACCGGCTGCGCCCGGGTCACGAGTGCGCCGAGTCCCGCCGCCGCGGCCAGGCCCTGCACCGCGTTGGAGCTGGCCACGCCGGCCGCGCTCCACGAGCCTCGGCGACGGCCGCCGGCCAGCGTGTTCTTGGTGATCACCGCGAAGTCCGGGCCCGGCACCAGGACGAGCACGATCGCGAAGATCAGGAACGATCCGTACGTCGACCACGTCATCCGCCGACCGTAACTCCGCCGCCCTCAGAGCGCCCGGTAGTACCTGACCAGGGGCAGGGCGGTGAAGCCGGCCTTCTCGTACGCGCGGCGGGCCGGTGCGTGGCCCGGGTCACCACCGGTGCCGATCGCCACCAGTTGCGCATCCGCCGCCCGGGCCTGCTCCACGGCGTACGAGATCAGCGCGTCCGCGATGCCCTTGCGCTGGTGCGCCGGGTCGACCGCCAGCATCTCGATCTCGCTGCTGCGGTCCGCATCGTTCGGCACCAGAGCGACGAAGCCGACCGGCTCGTCGCCGACCGTGGCCACCCACGTGGTCAGGGCGTGTTCGGTGCACACCTTCGTCACGTCCCGGGCCTGGGACGACAGCCAGTCCGGGTAGATCCGGCGGTAGATCTCCTCGCCCAGCACGGTCTCGAAGGACGCGAAGACGGGCGCCCACGCCCGCAGCGACAGTCCGACAACGGCGTCGATATCCGCGTGCGCGAGCGCCCTGATCCCGATCGTCATGACGATGAGATTGCCAGCGCGGTCAATCGGTTTGCGTCACGGCAGGACGCGCGGGTCCGGGTGCAGGGACGACGGCAGCCGTACGGTGATGAACTCGTTGTTGTCCGCCACGCCCGGCGTGCGGCCCGCCGAGCCCGGGAAGTTGTTGTCGTTCAGCACCGCCAGCGTCCGGCCGTCCAGCAGCGCCACGTCCTCGATCGTCTGGAACGGGAAGCGGAAGGTCTTGCCGAAGCCCCCCACACCACGCGGGTTCGCGATCCGCAGCAGGTCCACCACCAGGGTCTTGTCCATCACGCCGTCGTGGTTGCGGTCGCGGCGGTCGGCCAGGTAGATCCGCTTCACCGCGGCCGCGTCGCCCTGGGCGCCGTCGCGTTCGATCACCAGGAAGCGGTTCGCGTCGACCGGGATCGCGTCGCCGATCGCGTGGGACGGCGATTCCAGACGGTACGTCCAGCGCTTGCCGGTGTAGCTGCCGCGCCGCACGTCGAACTCGTTGAAGCGCAGGTCACCAGCCGTGTCGCCGGTCACCGTGCCTTCCAGCAGCGGGTACAGCCAGCGGCCGTCGGGGGAGTGGGCCATGCCTTCGAAGCCCTTGCTGCTGCCCAGGTTCGGGTTGCCGGCCGCGTTCTCCGGGGCGCGTACGCCCGGCAGGGCGATCGGCTCGCTCAGCAGCCGGCCGCCGCGGTCGAAGTGCAGCAGCCACGGGCCGAACTCGTCACCGATCCACAGCGAGCCGTCGGGGTCGCGCACGATCGACTCGACGTCGAAGTCCGCGCCGGTCAGCACCCGGTCCGGCCGTACCAGTGGGAACGGGATCTTGGCGTCGGGATCGGTCAGGTTGATGCCGCCGAGCACGTCGACCGCCCCGGTGGCCGGGACCGGGCCGATCTTCTGGATGCGCAGCAGGAAGTCGGCGCTGTTCGCCCTGGTGCCGAAGCCGTTGTCGGAGAGCACGTCGTAGGTGCCGTCGCCGTTGGGCAGCACCCCGGAGAAGCCCTGCACCGGCTGGTCGGCCCAGGGCGCCGCGATGCCGTTCACCGGCGCCGTACCCAAGGCCGCCCCGGACGGCTCGCTGCCCGGCACGAACGTCAGGGCCGGCAGGGACGCGAAGCCGGTCAGGGTGGGCGCGGCGGCCGAGTGTGCCGCGGAGGGCGCGGCCACCAGGCCGAGCGAGAGGGCGAGCAGGGCGGCGCCGGCCGCCCGGGAAACGTTGAGTCGCATGAGCCCGGACGGTAGAGAGCCCGGATGAACCGAGATCAACGCCGGCGTGAAGCGGCCCCGCACAATGGTGCCGGGTGCGTCCGTAGACTAGGTGCGATCAGCAATTCTTGTGAGCAGTCAGGAGTGGCACCCGCGTGACCGTCCAGCCCATCCGTCTGTTCGGCGACCCGGTGCTGCGTACGCCGGCCGACGCCGTGGTCGACTTCGACAAGGAACTGCGCCGGCTCGTCCGGGACCTCACCGAGACGATGCAGGACGAGGGCGGCGCCGGCCTGGCCGCACCCCAGCTCGGCGTGGGTCTGCGGGTGTTCACCTTCCACGTCGACGACGTGACCGGCCACATCGTCAACCCGGTGCTGTCGTTCCCCGACGACGAGGAGCAGGACGGCCCGGAGGGCTGCCTGTCCATCCCGGGCGTGTACGTCGACACCAAGCGCCGCCAGCACGTCGTCGCCCAGGGCTTCACCGAGCACGGCGAGGAGTTGCAGCTGGTCGGCACCGGCCTGATGGCGCGCTGCGTGCAGCACGAGACCGACCACCTCGACGGGGTGCTCTTCCTGGACCGGCTGGACGCCGCCGCACGTAAGGACGCGATGAAGCAGATCCGTGCCGCCGAGTGGTACGACGCCGGCGCCCCGCCGAAGGTCAAGGTCAACCCGCACGGCATCTTCGGCCTGGGGCGGTGACCCGGTGCGCCTGATCTTCGCCGGCACCCCCGAGGTGACCCTGCCGTCGCTCGACGCCCTGGCCGCCTCCAGCCACGAGATCGTCGCCGTCGTCACCCGCCCCGACGCCCCGGCCGGCCGCGGCCGCCGCCTGGTGCGCTCACCGGCCGGCGCCTGGGCCGACGAGCGCGGCATCGAGGTGCTCACCCCGCAGCGCCCCCGCGAGCCGGAGTTCCTCGAACGGCTGCGCGCGCTGGCCCCGGACTGCGTGCCCGTGGTCGCGTACGGCGCGCTGGTCCCGCCCAGCGCCCTGGAGATCCCCAAGCACGGCTGGGTCAACCTGCACTTCTCGCTGCTGCCCGCCTGGCGCGGTGCGGCCCCGGTGCAGCACGCCGTCCTGCACGGCGACGAGGTCACCGGCGCCAGCGTGTTCGAGCTGGAGGCCGGGATGGACACCGGCCCGGTCTACGGCACGCTGACCGAGCAGATCCGGCCCACCGACACCTCCGGTGACCTGCTCGCCCGGCTGGCCACCGAGGGCGCCGGCCTGCTGGTCGCCGTCCTGGACGCGATCGAGGCCGGCACCGCCCGGGCACACCCGCAGCCCGCCGACGGCGTGTCGATGGCCCCGAAGATCGCCGTCGAGGACGCCCGGGTCCGCTGGAGCTGCCCGGCGTTCGCCGTCGACCGGCGCATCCGCGCCTGCACCCCGGCGCCGGGCGCCTGGACCACCCTGCGCGACGAGCGGCTCAAGCTCGGGCCGGTGCGCCCGGTCGCCAACGCCGCCACGCTGGCCCCGGGGGAGCTGCTCGTCGAGCGCACCCAGGTGCTGGTGGGCACGGCGACCACCCCGGTGGTCCTGGGCGAGGTCCGGGCCGCCGGAAAGAAGCCGATGTCGGCCTCCGACTGGGCGCGTGGCCTGCGCCTCAACCCGGGGGAGACCCTCTCATGACCGAAGACCATCGGGCCGAGCGGCCGCAGGAGCAGCGCCGGCACAGTGCCGACCGGCCGCACAACGCCGGCCCGCGCCGCCCCGGCGGCCCCGGGCAGGGCCGGGACCAGAGCCGCGACAGCCGTTCCGGGCGGGCTCCACGAGCGGGTCGCCCGCCGTCGGACCCGGCCCGGCAGGCAGCGTACGAGGCCATCGCGGCCGTGCACCGGGATGACGCGTACGCGAACCTGGTGCTGGCCCAGATCCTGCGGGACATGCGGCTGCACGGCCGGGACGCGGCGTTCGCGACCGAGCTGACCTACGGCACCCTGCGCGCCGTGGGCACCCTGGATCTGATCATCGCGGACGCGGCCGGCCGTGACGTGTCGCGCATCGATCCGCCTGCTCGCGACGCGTTGCGCCTGGGTGCGTACCAGTTGCTCTTCACCCGGGTGCCGGCGCACGCCGCGGTGAACCAGACCGTCGACCTGGTCCGCGCGGTCGCGCCCGCGGCCCACGGTTTCGCCAACGCGGTCATGCGCACCATCTCGGACACCGGCCTGGAGGAGTGGCTGACCAAGCTGGCCCCGGACTACGCGGAGAACCCGGTCGGCAACCTCGCGGTCGTGCACAACCACCCGGAGTGGATCATCCGGTCGTTCGCCGAGGCGCTCGGTGGCGACCTGGAGGACACCGCCCGGCTGCTGATCGAGGACAACCAGCCGCCGACCGTGCACCTGTGCGCGCGGCCGGGCCGGGCCGACGCGGTCGAGCTGGCCGACGAGGTCGAGGGCGTGCCGGGCGCGTTCTCGCCGTACGCGGTCTACCTCAACGGGGGTTCGCCGAGCGAGCTGGCCGCCATCCGCGACGGCCGGGCCCACGTGCAGGACGAGGGCTCGCAGCTGGTGGCGGCCGCGCTGCTGGCCGCGCCGATCGAGGGCCAGGACAACCGCTGGCTGGACCTGTGCGCGGGCCCGGGCGGCAAGGCCGGGCTGCTCGGTTCGATCGCCGCGCTGCGGGGCGCCGAGGTCACCGCCGTCGAGGTCGCCGACCACCGGGCCCGGCTGGTCGAGCAGGCCACCGGCGGGCTGCCGGTCACGGTGCTGCCGACCGACGGCCGTACGGTCGGGCGCGACCCCGACCTGCCGGAGGAGGGCTTCGACCGGGTGCTGGTCGACGCGCCGTGCACCGGGCTGGGCTCACTGCGGCGGCGTCCGGAGTCGCGCTGGCGGCGTACCCCGGCCGATCTTCCGCCGCTGACCCGGCTCCAGCGGGAGCTGCTCGTGGCCGCGCTGCGGGCCGTGCGTCCCGGTGGCGTGGTCGCCTATGTGACCTGCTCACCGCACATGGTGGAGACGCAGGTGACCGTCACCGAGGGCGCCCGCCGCAGCGGCGTGGAGGTCGACTTCGTGGACGCGCGCCCGTTGCTGCCGCCGGGCATGCCCAAGCTGGGGCCGGGACCGACGGTGCAGTTGTGGCCGCACCGGCACGGCACCGACGCGATGTTCCTGGCGGTGCTGCGCCGCACCAGCTGAGCGCCTTGTCGACGTTTCAGGTCGACAAGGACAGGTATATAGAAGCCCATGGATGTCATCGGCGTGGGATTCGGTCGGACGGGCACTCTCAGCCTCAAGGTCGCGCTCGAGCAGCTGGGGTTCGGGCCCTGCATGCACATGCTGCCGTTGCTCGACGATCCGGAACGGGCCTCCCTGTTCCACGGGGCTGCCGACGGTGACCTGGCCAGCCTGGACAAGGCCCTGACGGGCCACCGCTCCACGGTGGACTGGCCGGGTGCGTACTTCTGGCGTGAGCTGACCGACCGGCACCCGGACGCCAAGGTCGTCCTGACCGTCCGGGACCCGCAACGCTGGTACGACAGCGCACACCGGACGATCTTCCAGGCCGCCATGCACAGTCCGGCCGCCGCGGACGGGTTCGCGGCAGCCGGACTGGAGATGGCCCGCGAGGTGGTCTGGGCGCGCACCTTCGGCGGCCGGTTCGCCGACCGGGAGCACGCCGTGCGCGTGTTCACGGAGCACAACGAGGCCGTGCGCCGGGAGGTCCCGGCGGAGCGGTTGCTCGAGTTCGAGGTGGCTCGGGGCTGGCAGCCGCTCTGCGACTTCCTGGGCGTGCCCGTGCCGGAGGAACCGTTCCCGCGGACCAACGACAGCGCGTCGTTCCAGGCCCACGTCATGGAGCGGAACGGCTGAATCAGTCCACGGGCAGCACCGAGGGGCCCGCGCCCTTCAGCGAGCGGGTGAAGGTCCGCTTGGCGAAGTACACGAAGCAGCGCACCCGGCGTTCGCCGGACAGCCATTCGGTACGCGTCGGGTTGTAGGAGATCCAGCCGGTGCGGTACTGCATGTCCGAGTCGTCCGGCAGCTTCGCGAACTTGGCGATCACCGCCCGGCAGCCCGCCGCGCTGCGCTCGGTGCCGGACTCCAGCGCCGCGTACGTGATCTCGGGCGCTTTCCACAGCCCGGCGAACTCGGCCCGGTGCCGCTCGTCGCACGGCACCGGGCGCATCGTCGTCACCGTCTCGCCGTCGACCGTCGGGTTGAAGCAGCCCAGCTTGAGCGGTGACGCACCGGCCAGCTCCCCGGCCAGGCTGCCGGTGCGGCTGGTCCGGCTCTGCCCGTCCAGGTCGGCGGTCGTGACGTCGCAGCGGAACCAGCGCGCGCCGCCCGACCAGGCCGCCTTGGTCGGCCAGACCACCTGCACGGCCACCCGGGCGGTGCGCCACGGGCCGCCGAGGAAGTCGGCCGCCCTGGTCGAGCATTCCTGGAACGCGGCCCGGGCGCCCGTCGTGCCGGCGGCCGGGACCACGTCGGCGTCCGCCGCGGTGCCGACGTGGAAGGTCTCCGAGACGTGCAGCTCGGCGCAGTCCACCGGCCGGTAGTCGTCCAGGGCCGCGGTCGCCGCCAGCATCTCGTGGCACTGGCCGGTGGCGGGACGGAAGGGGGCCAGGGAAGCGGGCATCCGCCAGTCGTCGGTCAGGTCGCCGTCGGTGCCGTCCGGTGGCGCGCCGGAACAACCGGCGGTGAGCAGCACCGCCAGCAGCACCGCCGTGTGTCGCATAGAACCCCTCCGGGAACGAACTGAAGGCAGTCCCCAGGAGTATCCCGGGTGACGGCAAACAGGCCATACACTTCACCGGTGGAGTCATCGCCGATCATCGCCCCCAGCATCCTGGCCGCGGACTTCGCGCACCTCGCCACCGCGGTGCACGACATCGAGGGCGCCGCCGACTGGGTGCACGTGGACGTCATGGACAACCATTTCGTCCCGAATCTGACCATCGGCCTGCCGGTCGTGCAGAGTCTGCGCAAGGCGACCGCCATCCCGTTCGACGTGCATCTGATGATCACGGATCCGGAGCGCTGGGCCCCCGGGTACGCCGAAGCCGGGGCGTACAACGTGACGTTCCACGCCGAGGCCTGTGAGAACCCCGTGGCCCTGGCCAAGACGCTGCGCGCGGCGGGCGCCAAGGCCGGCCTGGCCATCGACCGCGACACGCCCGTCGAGCCGTATCTCGAGCTGATTCCCTATGTGGACACGGTGTTGATCATGACGATCAAGGCCGGGTTCGGCGGGCAGAAGTTCATGCCCGAGATGCTGGAGAAGGTGCGGGACGTGCGCCGCCGGATCAGGGCCAAGAACCTCGAGGTACGCCTGGAGGTCGACGGTGGCATCGCCGCCGACACCATCGAGCAGGCCGCCGAGGCCGGTGCCGACGCGTTCGTCGCGGGCACCGCGGTGTACGGCGCCGAGGACCCCGCCGAGGCCTGCCGCAAGCTGCGCGCCCTGGCCGAGCGTTCGATGGTGCACGCATGAGCGAGCTTGCGAGCGAATCATCAACTCTGCGCCGGACGAATGTCATCGCCGGAGCGCCGGCGAAGGCGATGGCATGAGCACCGGGGTGGTCCGGCACAAGGTCGACGCCAGCGCCGCCGAGCCGGAGGAGCGGCCCGACCTGATCCTGGTGGTCGACGACGACGAGGACATCGCCAGCTTCGTCGCGTTCAACCTCAAGGTGCACGGCTTCGAGGTGATGCGGGCCCGCGACGGTCAGCAGGCCCTCGAGGTGATGGAGAGCCGCCGTCCCGACCTGGCCGTGGTCGACTGGATGATGCCGAACATGAACGGCGTCGAGCTGACCCGCCGGCTGCGCGCCGAGCCGCTCACCTCGGCCCTGCCGGTGATCATGCTCACCGCCAAAGGGATGACCGTCGACAAGGTGGTCGGCCTGACCGCCGGCGTCGACGACTACCTGGTCAAGCCGTTCGACACCGCCGAGCTGATCGCCCGGGTCTCCTCGACCCTGCGGCGCAACAAGGAGTTCCGCGAGGTCTCCCCGCTGACCGGCCTGCCCGGCAACGCCCGGGTGCGCCGCGAGATCGTCGACCGGATGAAGACCGGCAAGGACTTCGCGGTCGGCTACATCGACATCGACCGGTTCAAGAGCGTCAACGACGTGTACGGCTTCGACCGCGGCGACGAGTTCATCACCGCCCTGGCCGGCAGCCTGCACCGGGCCGTGGCCGCCACCGGGCGCCCGCCGGTCTTCCTGGGCCACATCGGCGGTGACGACTTCGTCTTCATCTGCACCCCCGAGCAGGTCCTGCCGCTGACCAAGCGCACGGTGACCGACTTCGAGACCGTCGCCGACCAGCTCTACGACCCCGAGGACGCCCAGCGCGGCTACATCGAGGTTCCCGACCGCCGCGGCAACAAGCAGCGGGCCGCGCTGGTGACGCTCTCGATCGGCGTCGCGCAGGCCACCGCGGAGGGCCGCCGCTTCGAGGACGCCCGGGTGGTCGTGGCCGTCGCCTCCGAGATGAAGAAGGTCGCCAAGAGCCAGCCGGGCTCGTTCGTGGCGATCGACCGCCGCCGCGCCGACTCCGAGGACCCGGAGGATCCCTCGTCGGGCGTGGGTCTGTGACGTGGATCGCCCAGCAGGTGGCAACCCGCGATTCGCGTGCAAGACTCATGGGTGACCCACCACGCGCTGGCGGGACTCGGTGAAATTCCGAACCGGCGGTGATGCCCTGCTCCGGCAGGGCTGAGCCCGCGACCCGGACGTCGATACCAAGACGGACGGTGGATCTGGTGAGATTCCAGAGCCGACGGTTGAGCGGACGGCCTCGTGCCGACTGCTCAGACAGTCCGGATGGGAGACAGCGCGCGGGAGCAGGATGAGGGCTCGTCGCGGCGTGTCCTCACCGGGGCGGCGCGAAGCGTCCCCTCATGTCCTGTTTCTGCTTGTCTGTTCCCTCTCTGTTCGGCGCGTGACCGCACCGCGCATGGAGAGGGAACGCAGATGGTCTCCGACGACGAGGCAATGGGCCGGGCGATCGCGCTCGCCGCCCGCGGCCTCGGCACGACCAGCCCCAACCCGGTGGTCGGCTGCGTGCTGCTCAGCGCGGAGGGCGAGGTCGTCGGCGAGGGCTTCCACGCGTACGCGGGCGGGCCGCACGCCGAGATCGTCGCCCTGGCCCAGGCCGGTGAACGCGCCCGCGGCGGGACGGCCGTCGTCACTCTCGAGCCCTGCAACCACACCGGCCGCACCGGCCCCTGCGCCCAGGCCCTGATCAACGCCGGCATCATCCGGGTGGTCATCGCCGTCGACGACCCCACGCCCGTGGCGGCCGGCGGAGCGGCGACCCTGCGCGACGCCGGGGTGCGGGTCGAGACCGGGGTGGGGCGGGCGCCGGCCGAGGAGGGCAACGTCGCCTGGCTGACCGCCGTACGCCGCGGCCGGCCCTACGTGACCTGGAAGTACGCGGCGACCCTGGACGGGCGTTCCGCCGCCGCGGACGGCACCAGCCAGTGGATCACCTCCGCGCCCGCCCGCAGCGACGTGCACAAGCTGCGCAGCACGGTCGACGCGATCGTCGCCGGAGTCGGCACCATCGTCGCCGACGATCCCCAGCTCACCGTTCGTGACCTGCGGGACGGCAGCCTCGCCATCAAGCAGCCGTGGCGGGTGGTGGTGGACTCGTCCGGGCGTACCCCGGCCACCGCCCGCATCCGTGACCAGGCCGCACCCACCTGGATCGCGACGGCGGCCGAGGTCGGCACCGGCCCCGACGGCCGGGTCGACCTGGCCGCCCTGCTCTCCGAGCTGTACGCCCGCGGCGTGCGCGCCGTGCTGCTGGAGGGCGGCCCCACTCTGGCCGGCGGCTTCCTGGCGGCCGGCCTGGTCGACAAGGTCGTCGGCTACATCGCTCCCAAGATGCTCGGCGCCGGCCAGCCGTCACTGGTCGGCGCGGGCGTCACCACCATCGCCGAGGCCATCGAGCTGGACCTCGTCGACATCGCGCGGGTCGGACCCGACCTGCGCTTCACCGCATCGCTCCGAGCCAAGGAGGCCTGATGTTCACGGGAATCGTCGAGGAACTGGGTGAGGTCGTCCACCTCACCGACGCGGGGGGCGACTCGGCGGTGATCGCGGTACGCGGTCCCGTCGTCACCTCCGACGCCCGCCACGGCGACTCGATCTCGGTCAACGGCGTCTGCCTGACCGTCATCGACAACGTCGACGGCGTCTTCACTGCCGACGTCATGGGCGAGAGCCTGCGCCGCTCGTCGCTCGGCGTGCTGACCGCGGGCAGCCAGGTCAACCTGGAACGCGCCGCGACCGTCGGCTCCCGTCTCGGCGGGCACCTGGTGCAGGGTCACGTCGACGGCGTCGGGCGGATCGTGGCCCGCCAATCGCTTTCGCCTTCTGTTTTCCGCCGCGGGGAGACACAGCCCGCGGACGAGTGGGAGGTGCTGCGGTTCTCGCTGCCGAGCGAGCTGTCGCGGTACGTGGTGGAGAAGGGCTCGATCACCGTGGACGGGGTGTCGCTGACCGTCATGGCGGTCACCGCGGACACCTTCGACGTCGGCCTGATCCCGACCACGCTCAAGCTCACCGTGCTGGGGGCCAAGTCCGTCGGCGACCCGGTCAACCTCGAGGTCGACGTCATCGCCAAGTACGTCGAGAAGATGCTGGGAGAGCGGCTGTCATGAGCACCGACATCGAACGGGCGATCAAGGACATCGCGGCCGGGCGTCCGGTCATCGTGGTCGACGACGAGGACCGCGAGAACGAGGGCGACCTGATCTTCGCGGCCGAGCACGCCACCCCGGAACTGGTCGCGTTCATGGTCCGCTACACCTCGGGCTACATCTGCGTACCGCTGCCCGAGGAGGAGGCCGACCGGCTCGACCTGCCGCCGATGTTCCACACCAACCAGGACCGGCGCGGGACCGCGTACGCGGTGACCGTCGACGCCCGCGAGGGCATCAGCACCGGCATCTCGGCCGCCGACCGCGCCCACACCATCCGCCTGCTGGGCTCCGCGCAGACCCAGCCCACCGACCTGTCCCGGCCGGGTCACGTCGTGCCGCTGCGGGCCAAGGCCGGTGGCGTGCTGCGCCGGCCGGGCCACACCGAGGCCGCGATCGACCTGTCCGTGCTGGCCGGGCTGCGTCCCGCCGGCGTGCTCTGCGAGATGATCAACGACGACGGCACCATGATGCGGATGCCTGACCTGGAGCGGTTCGCGGCCGAGCACGACCTGGCGCTGATCAGCATCGCGGATCTCATCGCGTACCGGCGCCGGCACGAGACCCTGGTCGAGCGGGTCGTCGAGACCCGGCTGCCGACCGAGCACGGCGACTTCACCGCGGTCGGTTACCGCACCGACGTGGCCGGTGCCGAGCACGTCGCGCTGGTCTTCGGTGACCTCGGCGACGGCGAGGACGTGCTGGTCCGGGTGCACTCCGAGTGCCTGACCGGGGACGTCTTCGGCTCGGTGCGCTGCGACTGCGGGCCCCAGCTCGACGCCGCCCTGGACCGGGTCGCCGAGGCCGGGCGGGGGGTCGTGCTCTACATGCGGGGCCACGAGGGGCGTGGCATCGGGCTGCTGCACAAGCTGCAGGCGTACCAGTTGCAGGACCGCGGCCTGGACACCGTCGACGCCAACCTCGAGCTGGGCCTGCCCGCCGACGCCCGCGACTACGGCACCGGGGCCCAGATCCTCTACGACCTGGGCGTTCGTTCGATGCGGCTGCTCACCAACAACCCCGCGAAGCGCGCCGGGCTGGAGGGCTACGGCCTGACCATCACCGGCCGCGAGGAGCTGCCGGTGCGCCCGCACCCGGAGAACGTGCGCTACCTGCGGACCAAACGTGACCGGATGGGCCACCTCTTCGAGGCCCTGGGCTGACCGCACCGGGCCGGCGGCCCCGGGCCGTTGGTCCGGGCCGTTGGTCCGGGCTGAGGGCCGGGGCTCTGGGCCTCCGGGCTGAGGGGCCCGGGCCGGGCTCTGGGCCGAAATCCCGGCGCCGTCGCGGTGGCCGGAGCAAACTACAGGCAAAGAGGGGGCAACACATGGCCGGTTTCGGGGATCCGCACCTCAACACCGTCGACGCCGCCGGGCTCAGGCTCGGCATCGTCGGCTCGCGCTGGCACGCCGACCTGGTCGACCACATGGTCGAGCGAGCGCAGGCGGCCGCCAAGGCGTGCGGCGTGGAGGACGTGGTCGTGGCCCGGGTGGCCGGCTCGGTGGAGCTGCCGATCGTCGCGCAGGCCCTGGCCAAGCGCTGCGACGCGGTGGTCGCGCTGGGTGTGGTGATCCGCGGCGAGACCGCGCACTTCAACTACGTCAACGACGCGGTGACGGCCGGGCTGACCCGGGTGGCGCTGGACGAGCAGACCCCGGTGGCGCACGGCGTGCTCACCGTGGAGAGCCTGGGCCAGGCCAAGGACCGGGCCGGCCTGGAGGACTCGATCGAGGACAAGGGCTGGCAGTCGACGGTCGCGGTGCTGGACGCGGTCCTGGCCATCCGGGAGCTCAGCAAGGATTGAGATCGTCTAGCGTGGATCCGTGCCGCAGACGTTACGCAGAAGCCGGATCGCGACCGCGTTGCTCTTCCTGCTCTACGGCGCGCTGATCGGCACCTGGACGGCGCGCATCCCGGCGGTCAAACATCACCTGGGCCTCAGCGACGGCCGGCTCAGCATCGCCCTGGTCGGGCTCGCCCTCGGCGCGGTGACGGGCATGCAGCTCTCCGGCCGGCTGGTCGACCGGTACGGCAGCCGGCGCATCATGATCCCGGCGGCACTGGTCGACGGGTGTTTCCTGCTGCCGGTCGCCGTGGCACCGTCGCTGGTGACGCTGACGTCGGCGCTGTTCGCCTTCGGCGTGGTCCACGGCGTGCTGAACATCGCGATGAACGCCCGCGGGGTGGAGGTCGAGCGGGCCGCCGAACGGCCGATCATGTCGTCGTTCCATGCCGTGTACAGCATCGGCGGGTTCCTCGGTGCGGTCCTCGGCGGCGTGACCGCGGCCGCCGGGGCGAGCCCGCTGGGCACCTTCGCCGTCGTGGCTGTTCTCGGCGCGGCCCTTGCCGTGTGGTCACGCGGATGGTCGGCGCCTCTGACCGAGGCCGCGGGCTCCCCGGCCGACGGCCCTCCGCGCCAGGTGCCGCTGTCCGGGGTGCTCCTGCTGGGCACGCTGGCCCTGTGCGCCCTCGTCGGCGAGGGAGCGGCAGCCGACTGGAGCACGGTGTATCTGCGTGAGAGCCTGCACAGCACCGAAGGTTTCGCGGCTGCGGCGTTCGCGGCGTTCTTCATCGCGATGACGGCCGGCCGGCTGACCGGTGACCGGCTTGCTGCCCGTTTCGGCGCTGTCCGGCTGGTCCGTGGCTGCGGCCTGCTCGCGGCGGTCGGCCTCGGCGTGGCGTTGCTGGCCGGGCAGCCCGTGGCGGGGGTGATCGGCTTCGGGTGTCTGGGGGCCGGGCTGTCCTGCGTCGCTCCGCAGGTGTTCTCGGCCGCGGGTCACCGCAATCCGCAGCGTCCGGCTCAGGCCATCGCCCGGGTGGCGAGCATCGGCTGGCTCGGGTTCTTCGCCGGGCCGGTGCTGATCGGCGGCGCGGCCGAGACCTTCGGCCTGCCGGTGGCGTTGGCCATTCCCGTGTTGCTGGCCCTGCTGGTCGCCCTGGCTGCCGGGGCGCTGCGACCGGCCCGCGAACCCGGCACCCGGATCCTCAGCCCAAGCTGAGCCGGTGGCCCGGTGGCCCGGTGGCCCGGTGGCCCGGTGGCCCGGCCGAGCCGGTGGCCCGGTGGCCGGCCCGGAGCTGGTGCCGGCTCCCGAGCCGGTGGCCGGGTCTGGGCTGGTGGCCGGTCTGAGCCGGCGGCCGGTCAGAGGCGGCCGGCCTCGATGATGCGGGCCAGGAACTGCCGGGTCCGGGCCTCGGTGGGGTCCCCCAGCACCTGCTCGGGCGGCCCCGCCTCGAGCACCCGGCCGCCGTCCAGGAAGACCACCCGGTCCGCCACCTGCCGGGCGAAGCCCATCTCGTGGGTGGCCAGCACCATGGTCATGCCTTCGTCCTTCAGGCCGCGGATCATCGTCAGCACCTCGCCGACCAGCTCCGGGTCCAGCGCCGAGGTGACCTCGTCGAGCAGCAGCAGGCGGGGGCTGTTGACCAGGGCCCGGACGATGGCGACCCGCTGCTGCTGGCCGCCGGAGAGCCGGTCCGGATAGCTGTCCGCCCTGTCGGCCAGGCCGACCCGGTCCAGCCAGGTCATGGCCTGCTCCCGGGTCTCGGCGGCGGACCGCTTGTGCACCCGTACGGGCGCCAGCGTGATGTTGCGCAGCACCGTCATGTGCGGGAACAGGTTGTACGACTGGAAGACCATGCCGATCCGCTGCCGCACCTCGTCCGGGTTCACCCGCGGATCGGTGATGTCCTCGCCGTCGAGCCGGATGGTGCCGTCGTCGATGTCGGTGAGCAGGTTGACGCAGCGCAGCAGCGTGGACTTGCCCGAGCCGGAGGCGCCGATCAGCGCGACCACCTGGTGCTCGTCCACCTCCAGCGACAGGTCGTCGAGCACCACGGCGGCGCCGAACGTCTTCCGGACGTGCTCGCAGGACAGCAGCATGGTCAGGCCCCCGCGGACTGGCGGCGGGCCGCGCGCAGCGTGACCCAGTCGGTGACACCGATCAACGGCAGCGCGAGCAGCACGAACAGCACCCCCGCCACGATGTACGGCGTGTAGTTGGCATCCTGCGCGACGCCGATCTGAGCCGCGCGGACGGCGTCGATCGGGCCTGCCAGCGAGACCAGCCCGACGTCCTTCTGCAGCGCAACGGTGTCGTTGAGCAGCGGCGGTGCCACCCGGCGGATCGCCTGGGGCAGCACCACGTGCCGCATCGTCTGCCGGTACGTCAGCCCCAGCGACCGGGCCGCGGCGAGCTGGCTGGGGTGCACCGACTCGATACCGGCCCGGAACACCTCGGCCAGGTAGGCGCCGTACGTGATCACCAGCGCTGCCCCGCCCAGCACCAGCACCCCCGGGGTGCCCTGCAGCCGCAGGCCGGGGACGCCGAAGGCCATCAGGTAGATGACGATGATCAAGGGCAGACCACGGAACGTGTACGTGTAGCCGGTCGCCAGTGCCCGTACCGGAAAGAAGACCGGGCCCCGCAGGGTCCGCAGCGTCGCGATCAGCAGCCCGAGCGTCAGCGCGAGAAGCGCGCAGACGACCAGCAGCCGGACGTTGAGCCAGAGACCCTCGAGGATCTCCGGCAGCCAGCGCCAGGCCACCTCGGGGCTGAAGAACGACTGCTTGACGCGGTCCCAGCCCGGCGCACCGGTGACCGCGACCACGAGCAACACGCCGACGACCGCGGTCGACAGCGCCGCGAGCAGCACCGAGCGGACCGTCTGCCGTCGCCGGTAGGCGATCCGCCCGCGCTGGATCTCGGACGGCTGGTGGAGCTCGGTGCTCACGAGAGCTCGGGAGCCCCGCCCGTGCTCGCCAGCCACTGCTTCTCGAGCACCGCGAGGGTGCCGTCCTGCCGCAGCTGGTCGACGGCCTGGGACACGCAGGTGGTCAACGGCGAGCCGAGATCAAGGACCAGACCGAACTGCTCCGGTACGCCGACCTGCGGCAACTGGCCGACGATCACACCGTTGTCGAGCTCGGCCGCGGTCATGTAGAACGCGGTCGGCAGGTCCACCACGATGCCGTCGACCTGGCCGTTCTCCAGGGCCGCCTTGGCGTCGTCGTTGTTGTTGTAGACCTGGGCCTTGGCGGTCGGCTTGATCAGCTCGTTGATCGCCTGGTAGCTGGTGGTGCCGACCTGCGCGCCGAGCTTCGCGCCCTTGAGCTCGGCGATCGTCTTGGCGCCGGCGATCTTCGAGCCCTTGGTGGTGATGACCGTCTGCCGGACCAGGTAGTACGGCGAGGAGAAGTCGACGGCCTTGCGCCGCTCGGGCGTGATCGAGAACTGGTTGATGTCGAAGTCGAACGTCTTCGGGCCAGGCGCGATGGCGTTGTTGAACGTCACGTTCGTCCAGACCACGTCCGGAGCCTTGTAGCCGAGGCGCTCGGCGACCTGGTACGCGACCGCGGACTCGAAGCCCTGACCGTTGGCGGGCTTGTTGTCCTTGAACCAGGGCTCGTACGCCGGGTTGTCGGTGCCGATCGTGAGCTTCCCGGCGGTGCGGGTGCTGAGCGAACCGGGGGCGCAGGCAGGGCCGGAGGCGGAGGCCGACGCGCCGGCCGAGGGGCTCGCCTCGTCGGCGGGCGCGCAGCCCGCGAGGGCGGCGAGGAGTACGGCCGCGCTGCCCAGCGCGGCGACGGTGTTTCTGCTGACCATGACCGCGAGCCTAAGCCACGTCCCAACCGATGGGGTCGTCCGTCGCCATCCCGTGATGAGCTGCCACAATCGTCTCCCGTGAAGACGTTCGAAGAGTTGTTCGCCGAGTTGCAGGCGAAGGCGGCGCAGCGGACCCCCGGTTCGTCCACCGTCGCGGCGCTGGACAAGGGCGTGCACTTCATCGGGAAAAAGGTCGTCGAGGAGGCGGCCGAGTCCTGGATGGCCGCCGAGCACGAGGGGCCGGAGCGGGCCGCGGAGGAGATCTCCCAGCTGCTCTACCAGGCACAAGTCCTGATGATCGCCACCGGGCTGGAACTCAAGGACGTGTACCGACATCTCTGATCGGTTTTGAATCGGGTTGTTCCCGGAGGCAGAGCGCTCTCCGCCTCAATCGAGACCGATCGAAGGAGCACGTCGATGCTGCGCATCGCCATTCCCAACAAAGGCACCCTGTCCACTCCGGCCGCCCAGATGCTGCGCGACGCCGGTTACCGTCAGCGCACCGATCCCAAGGACCTCGTCTGCCGTGACGAGGCCAACAATGTCGAGTTCTTCTACCTGCGTCCCCGCGACATCGCCACGTACGTGGGCTCGGGTGATCTTGATCTCGGTATCACCGGCCGGGACCTGCTGGTCGACTCCGGCGTGCCCGCCACCGAGGTGCTGGATCTGAGCTTCGGCGGGGCCACCTTCCGCTGGGCCGCCCCGGCCGGCGCGCTGGCCTCCGCGGAGGAGATCGGCGGTCGCCGCATCGCCACCGCCTACCCGGGTGTCGTCCAGCGCTACCTCGACGAGCACGAGCTCAAGGCCGAGGTGGTCCGCCTCGACGGCGCGGTCGAGAACGCGGTGCGCCTCGG
The DNA here is from genome assembly GCF_055586185.1 of Actinoplanes sp. NPDC051405. Lineage (NCBI taxonomy): Bacteria > Bacillati > Actinomycetota > Actinomycetes > Micromonosporales > Micromonosporaceae > Actinoplanes > Actinoplanes sp. NPDC051405. The sequence goes on along the minus strand of NZ_JBVJIR010000020.1, from coordinate 84,812 downwards.
CGTCGCCGACCTGATCGCCGACGTGGTCGAGACCGGCACGACGCTGCGCCAGGCCGGCCTGGTCACCCTGGGCGAGCCGCTGCTGCGCAGCTCCGCGATCCTGATCGGCCGCGGACCGGCCGGCGATTCCGGCCCCGCGGCCCAGCTCATCCGGCGGCTGCAGGGCGTGCTGGTCGCCCGCAGCTTCGTGATGCTGGCGTACGACGTCCGGGCCGACCTGCTGGAGAACGCGACCGCGCTGACCCCGGGCATCGAGTCGCCGACCGTGTCACCGCTGCACCGCGAGGGCTGGGTCGCCGTGCAGGCCATGGTCCGCCGCAACGACGTGCACCGGATCATGGACGAGCTGTACGAGCTCGGCGCCCGCGCGATCCTGGTGACCGACATCTCCAACTGCCGGCTATGAGCCTTCAGTCTTTCCAAGGGTGGCGGTGGGGTGGTCGGACGGGGAGTGGGACAGTGGTTACCGTGACTTCCACAAGCGCGCCGGCCGTCTTCCGGCCCCGGCGCATCCGCTGGGTGGCCGGCATCTCGGCGGCTGCCGTGGTGATCCTCTTCACCGTGCTGAGCTTCGGCCTGCAGGGCTCGACCGGCGACAACATGGGCACGTACCAGCGCGGCGACCAGACCGCGATGATCGGCCTCGGCATCCTGATCGGGCTGGGCATCCTGGCGTTCACCCGCCCGCGGGCGGTGGCGGACGCCGACGGCGTCAAGGTGCGCAACGTGATCGGCGGCTACGACCTGCCCTGGACGGCGGTGCGGGCGGTGCGCTTCGACCGCAACTCGCCTTGGGCGACGCTCGAGCTGCACGACGACGAGACCGTGTCGGTCCATGCGCTGCAGGCGGCCGACAAGGAGTACGCGGTGGAGGGCGTTCGCGCACTTCGCGCCCTCCATTCGGCGGCGACTTCCTGAGCTGGTAGACTCGCCCGGTAGTCGACCACGCCCCTCGTCATGAGGGGCGCGAAAGAGGAGCCCGCTGGTTCCCACCCCGTCGCCCCTGAGGTGGCTGGGTCCGGTCAACCGCTCCGGGAATATCCCGGTGTCGGTGTGCGTCCTCATGGACGCCGATGACCGGTCGAGCGGGCCCTGGCATTCGTGCCGGGGCCTTCTGCTTTCCTCGGCGCCCTGCCAAGTGGGCGTGAGAGGGCCGACCGACATTGGCAGTGCGCTCTGCCCGCGGCGCAAGACCGCAGGCGGAGACATCCACTAGATCGTTCTGAGGAGGCCCCATCAGCGTCGAACCACGCGTGAACGAGCAGATCCGGGCAAGGGAAGTCCGTCTGGTCGGCCCCGAGGGTGAGCAGGTGGGCATCGTCCCGCTCGAGCGCGCCCTGCAGCTGGCTGCGGACGTCGACCTGGACCTGGTCGAGGTAGCGCCGATGGCGCGCCCGCCGGTGTGCAAGCTCATGGACTTCGGCAAGTTCAAGTACGAGAGTGCACTCAAGGCGCGCGAAGCCCGACGCAACCAGCAACAGACCGTCATCAAGGAAATGAAGCTCCGCCCGAAGATCGACCCGCACGACTACGAGACCAAGAAGGGTCACGTGGTCCGGTTCCTCAAGGCGGGCGACAAGGTCAAGGTGACGATCATGTTCCGTGGTCGCGAGCAGAGTCGCCCCGAGCTGGGTTTCCGGCTCCTGCGCAGGCTCAGCGAAGAGATCTCGGAGCTGGGTTTCGTCGAGGCCAGTCCGAAGCAGGACGGCCGCAACATGATCATGGTCCTGGCTCCGCATCGGGCGACCAAGGCCGCTGCCGCTGCCGTCATCGCCGCCAACGCGCGCCCGCCTCGCGAGCCGCGTGAAGGCGAAGAGGCCGAGGCACCGCCGGCCGAGGCTGCTGCCGACACCAGCGCCGTAACCGCAGAGTAATCAGAAAGAGGCGTTCCGAGTGCCGAAGATGAAGAGCCACACCGGCATGGGCAAGCGGGTGAAGATCACCGGTAAGGGCAAGATCGTGCGTGAGCTGGCCGGCAAGCGCCACCTGCTCGAGGGCAAGTCCTCGCACGTCACCCGCCGGATGACCGGTACGGTCGTGGTCTCCAAGGCCGACACCAAGCGAGTCAAGAAGATGCTGGGCCGCTGACGCGCGCGCCACACACGTTCCCCTGTTAGGAGTACAGAAATGGCACGCGTCAAGCGGGCAGTGAACGCCCAGAAGAAGCGCCGTACGCTGCTGGAGACTGCCAGTGGCTACCGCGGACAGCGCTCGAGGCTGTACCGCAAGGCCAAGGAGCAGGTGCTGCACTCGATGCAGTACGCGTACCGCGACCGCCGTGACCGCAAGGGCGACTTCCGCCAGCTGTGGATCACGCGCATCAACGCGGGCGCACGGGCCAACGGCCTGACCTACAACCGCCTGATCCAGGGCCTCAAGCTGGCCGGCGTCGAGGTGGACCGCAAGATCCTGGCCGACATGGCCGTCAACGACGCCGCCTCGTTCGCGGCGATCGTCGAGATCGCGCGGGCCGCGGTGGCGGCCGAGGGCACCGGCGGCGCCGCCGCCCAGGCTGCCTGATCGTCAGCACTTCTTCGGGGCGTCTTCCGGGTGACCGGGAGGCGCCCCGATGCTGTTCCGTCCAGGAGGACACGTGACCTTCACACCCCGCACGCCCAGGGTCGTCGCGGCCCGGCGCCTGCAGCGCCGCCGCGATCGCGACCAGACCGGCCGCTTCCTCGCGGAGGGCCCACAGGCGGTGCGTTCCGCGCTGGCGGCGGGGGTCGTCCTGGAGCTCTTCGGTACGGACGCGGCGCTGACCCGGCACGCCGACCTGGCCTCCCAGGCGCCAGTCGTGTCCCCAGTGACCGACGACGGCCTCGCGGCGCTGGCTGAGACGGTCCAGCCGCAAGGTCTGGTGGCTGTGTGCGAGCAGCTGGACGTGCCGCTGGCCGAAGCCCTGTCCAAAGGCCCTCGCCTGGTGGCCGTCGCCGCCGAGATCCGCGATCCCGGCAATGCGGGGACGATCCTGCGCACCGCCGACGCGGCCGGTGCCGCAGCGGTGATCTTCGCGGGTGATGCGGTTGATCCTTACAACGGCAAGTGCGTGCGGGCGTCTGCGGGCAGTCTCTTCAACGTTGACGTGGTCCGGGCGCCGCTAGGGGTGGTCGACGAACTGCGGGACTTCGGGCTGCAGGTGCTGGCCACGACCGGATACGGCGAGGACGATCTGGACTCTCTGCTGGACGATGGGTCGCTGGCTGGGCCGACGGCCTGGTTGTTCGGGTCGGAGGCTCACGGTTTGCCGGAGGATCTGGTGAAGGCGGCTGACAAGCGCGTCCGGATTCCGATCTATGGCGGCGCGGAGAGTCTGAATTTGGCGGCGGCTGCGGCGGTTTGTCTTTACGCCTCGGCCCGCGCCCATCGCCGGCCGGCCGGCGGTCACAGCTTGGCCGTATAGGCGCGTGACCGTGTGGACGAGTGAAGACCGAGGTGGTCCGGCTGCGGCTCACCGTCCTGACTTACGACGAGACCGCGCGGGCGCGTGAAGACCCAGGCGATCTGGCTGCGGCTCACCGTCCCGATCCACCGCGTGGACGCGTGACCGCGTGACCGCGTGACCGCGTGGCCGCGTGGCTGCGTGGGAAGGTGGCTGCGTGGGTGTGGGGACGCGTCGGACGCGTGGCCGCGTGGGACGGCGGCCGTGTGGCCGCGTCGCCGTGTGACCGCGTCGGCGTGGACGCGTGGACGCGTGGACGCGTGGACGCGTGGACGCGTGGACGCGTGGACGCGTGGACGCGTGGACGCGTTACAGCGTGAGCGCGTAGACGAGGACCGAGGCACCGATGATCGCGTCCACGACGCCGCACCATTCGGCGAACGCTCGGGGGACCACCTCGTTCCGGCGGAAGTGCCAGTAGTCCCAGCCGGCGTGCGCGAGCCACCCCAGCCCGACCAGCCAGACGCTCAGCACCGGCCCGCTGACGACCGCGGCCAGGAGCAGCCCCACATACACCGCCATCGCCGCCACCTGCCGGATCAGGACAGCCCGCGGGCGCAACGTGCGTCGCACCGCTCCGATGGTGAGGTAGGCGAACGCCAGTACCAGCAGCTTCCACGGGGCGAGCGCGGCAGGCTCGACGAGCATGTCCACCGTGATCAGCAACGCCAGCGCAGTCGGCCAGCGGGCCAGCAGACCGGTCCTCGGCTCGTGCACGTGTCCGCCGGCGTACTCGTCAGCGCGGTGCAGCATGGCCAGCGCCATGGCCGGCAGCATGAGGATGTGGCCGCCGAGGAGCGCTGCCGGACCGGGTATCAGACCGGCCCACCAGGGGATGAGCAGGACCACGAAGGATGCGTACATCGCCGCGGACATCTCGGCGATCGCGGCGCGGGAGTGGCCTCGGTATCCCATCCAGACCGCCATCGCGACCGACATCGTGGTGGCCATCCACAGCGCCGACACGTCCACCCGGGACGGTGTCCATAACGGGCCCAGGGCCACCATGCCGACGACCATCGCGGCGAGCATCTCCAGCAGGTGCCGGGTGAAGGGCCAGGTGCGGGTGCGTACTACCGAAGCTGAAACTGTCATGCCGGCAGCCTCGGCCTGACCCTGCGCAACCGGCACCGTCGCCGGCGCACCCACCAACCATGAACTTTTCATGGGTCGTCCGTGCGGGTCCCGCGCCTAGCATCAGCGCATGCACAGACAGATGCGACGAGCCCGGGTCGTCACCCTGGTCGTGCTGGCTACCAACGGCTCGATGGCGTTGTTCCTGCCGGCGATCGGTCTTTGGCGCGAGCCTGAGACGGTCCGGATCATCCTCGGTGCGGTCGGCATCGTGCTGTTCTCGGTCGCCCAGGGTTTCGTCCTGCACGCCCTGGTGACACCGTGGCTCAGTGCACGGGCCCGCCGCGGCGCCTCGCTGGCCTTCGCTGCCGCGTCCGTCGCGTCCGTGCCCCTGGTCGGCCCGACCGGCGGCAGCTGGCCGAGCTGGGCCTGGCTGGCCGCCTGCATCATCGGGGTGCTGCCGGTGATCACCGGCAGATGGACGGCGCTGGCGCTCAGCGCTGTCACCGCGGCGGTCGCGGTGCTGACCACGCCGGACTCGGCCCGGGACGCGCTGATCATCTCGGTCGGCGTCGGTGCCGGCATAGCGGCGATCAACGCCGTGCAGGTCTGGTTCTGGGAGCTGCTGGTGCAAGCCGAGCAGGGCCGGGCTGCGCAGTCCCAGCTGGCCGCCGGCGAAGAACGGCTGCGGTTCGCCCGGGACGTGCACGATTCGCTGGGTCACCACCTGTCGGTGATCGCGCTCAAGGCGGAGCTGGCCGAGCGTCTCGCCCCGGTGGATCCGCCGCGGGCCGCCCGGGAGGCAGCGGAGGTGCGCGGGCTCGCCACGTCCGCCCTGACCGAGCTACGTGAGGTCGTGCACGGCTATCGCCAGGTTGACCTGCGCGAGCAATTGACCGCCATCGAGCAGGTTCTGCAATCCTCCGGGGTGCATTGCACGGTGCAGACACCTGACGGCGATCTGCCCGCGCCGGTCGCCGCGCCTTTCGCCGCCGTGTTGCGCGAGGCTTCTACGAACGTGCTGCGGCACAGCCGGGCGGCGTGGTGCACGATCGACATCGTCCGGGCCGGGCCGGAGTTCATGATCACCGTGGTCAACGACGGCGCCGGCGACGCCGCGCCCGACCGGCACAGTCACGGCCTGCACGGCCTGGCGGAACGGCTGGCCGAGTCCGGCGGCGTGTTGCGGACCAGAGCGGCGGACGGCCGGTTCACGGTCGAAGCCGTCGTACGCTCGGCGCCATGATCCGGCTGTTGCTCGCCGACGACGAGGAACTGATCCGCGTCGCCGTGGCCGCGCTGCTCGACCTCGAAGCCGATCTGGACGTGGTAGCCCACGCCGCGGACGGCCACGAGGCGGTGGAATCAGCGCTGCGCCACCGCCCCGACGTGGCGGTCGTGGACCTCCAGATGCCCCTGGACGGCATCGAGGTCACCGCCGAGCTGACCCGCGTCCTGCCGTCCTGCGCGGTGGTCATCCTCACCGGGCACGCCCGGCCCGCCCAGGTGCAGCGGGCCTTGGCCGCCGGAGCGAAGGGCTTCCTGCCCAAGGGCTGCAAGGGCGGCACGCTCGCCGACGTGATCAGGCGCGTGCACAGCGGCGGCCGGTACGTGGACCCCGGCCTCGCGGCGGACGCCCTCAGCATGCCGGAGTGCCCGCTGACCCAGCGCGAGCTCGACGTGCTGCGCTCCACCGAGCCCGACGTGCCGGTGTCGCTGATCGCCCGCCGCCTGCACCTGTCGCCCGGGACGGTCCGCAACCACCTGACCGCGATCCTGGCCAAACTCCACGTCGGCAGCCGCACCGAGGCCGCGACCGTCGCCCGAGACAACGGCTGGCTATGACGTCAGCAACCGCACCGAAGCCGCCGCCGCAGGAGAACGGTTGGCGGGGAGATCAGCTGCCGCACGGAGGCCGTCGCCGCGCGGGACAACGGTTAGCGGGGAGACCCGGCAACCGCATCGAGGCCGGTGGCCGGGGGAGAACGGCAGGCTGGGAGATCGGCTGCCGCGCCGGGCCACCCCCGTCGCGCGGGACAAAGTGCCGCTCCGTGATACCGAGTTGGCTGCGGCGGTATGCTGTGTCCCATGCGCCGAGTGCACCCGATGATGTTTACCCAGCCCGCTGGTCGCGGGCGCCGGGTCTGACACTCCTGCGCGACTTCCCCTGACCGGCGGGCTGCGGCCCAGCCGCGCCTCCGTACACTGCCCGATGGCTCATCCGGTGTGAGGGAGTTCGCCCGACCATGTCCTACCGCAACGATCCGTACGATCCGAAGCAGGCCGTCCTGCTCGCCCCCGAGGCTCTCGAGGCCGCCGTCGCCGACGCGGAGAAGGCGTTCGCCGGTGCCGGTGACCTTGACGCGCTCGGCGCCCTGAAGTCCGCGCATCTCGGTGACCGTTCGCCGGTGTCGCTGGCCCGGCGCGAGATCGGCTCACTGCCGCCGCACGCCAAGTCGGAGGCCGGCAAGCGTGTCAACGTGGCCCGGCAGTCGATCCAGAGTGCGTTCGACGCGCGTCTTGCCGAGCTGGAGCTCGAGCGGGCCGCCCGGGTTCTGGTGGAGGAGCGCGTCGACGTCTCCCTGCCCTGGGACCGGGCTCCGCGGGGCGCTCGGCATCCGTTGACCACGCTCATGGAGCACATGGGCGACCTGTTCGTCGGCATGGGCTATTCGGTCGTCGACGGGCCGGAGCTCGAGCTCGAATGGGCGAACTTCGACGCGCTCAACATCGGCCCCGACCACCCCGCGCGCGGGCTCATGGACACGTTCTACGTGGATCTGCCCGGGCTGGTCATGCGTACGCACACGTCGCCCGGCCAGGTGCGGACGATGCTGAGCCGCAAGCCTCCCATCTACGTGGTGAGCCCGGGGCGGGCGTACCGCACGGATGAGCTGGACGCCACGCACAGCCCGGTCTTCCACCAGATCGAGGGCCTGGTTGTCGACGAGGGCATCACGCTCGCCCACCTCAAGGGCACTCTCGACCACTTCGCCCGGTCGATGTTCGGGCCGGACGCGCGGACCCGGTGGCGGCCGAACTACTTCCCGTTCACCGAGCCGTCGGCGGAGTTCGACGTCTGGTTCGCCCAGCACCGCGACGGCCCGCGCTGGGTCGAGTGGGGTGGCTGCGGCCTGGTGAACCCGCGGGTGCTGACCGCCTGCGGGATCGACCCCGAGCGGTATTCGGGCTTCGCGTTCGGCATCGGGGTCGAGCGCACGCTGATGTTCCGTAACGGGGTCAGCGACATGCGCGACATGGTCGAGGGTGACGTCCGGTTCACCCGCAACTTCGGGATGGCGGTCTGATCATGAAGCTGTCTCTGTCCTGGCTGCGCGAGTACGTGCAGCTGCCGGCGGTGCTGTCCGCCGACGAGCTGGAGCGCAAGCTGGTCGGCCTCGGCATCGAGGTGGAGTCCATCGTCGACCAGGCCGCCACGGTCAAGGGCGACCTGGTCGTCGGCCGGGTGCTGGAGATCGAGGAGCTGACCGGTTTCAAGAAGCCGATCCGCTTCACCCGCGTCGACGTCGGCAACCCCGAGCCGCAGGAGATTGTCTGCGGTGCCCGCAACTTCGAGGTCGGCGACCTCGTCGTGGTCATCCTGCCCGGTGGTGAGCTGCCCGGCGGTTTCAAGATCGGTGCGCGGAAGACGTACGGGCACAACTCCAACGGCATGATCTGTTCCGCGGCTGAGCTCGGGCTCAGCGGCGACCACTCGGGCATCATCGTGCTGCCCGCGAACTCCGCCGTGCCGGGCGTGGACGCGCGGCCGATCGTCGGGCTCGACGACGTCATCATCGACGTGGAGATCACCCCGGACCGCGGGTACGAGATGAGCATCCGGGGCGTGGCCCGCGAGCTGTCGTACGCGTACGCCTCGGCGTACACCGATCCCGGTGCCGTGCCGGCTTCCGGTGCGACCGCCGAGGCGCCGTACCCGTTGCGGATCGACGACACGGTCGGCTGTGACCGTTTCGCCGCGCGCGTGGTGCGGGGCATCGACCCGTCCACGCCGTCGCCGGCGTGGATGCAGCGCCGGCTGATCACCGCCGGGGTGCGGACGATCTCGCTCGCCGTCGACATCACCAACTACCTGATGCTCGAGCTGGGTCAGCCCATGCACGTGTTCGACCTGAACCTGCTGCGTGGCGGCCTGGTCGTGCGCCGCGCCCGCCCGGGGGAGAAGCTGACCACCCTGGACGGTGTCGCGCGGGTGCTCGACGCCGAGGACATGGTCATCTGCGACGACTCCGGGCCGATCTCGCTGGCCGCGGTCATGGGCGGCGAGACCAGCGAGGTGCAGCCGGACACGGTCGACGTGCTGCTGGAGGCCGCGCACTGGGATCCGGTGATGGTGGGCCGCACGGCCCGCCGGCACAAGCTGTTCAGCGAGGCGGCGAAGCGCTGGGAGCGCGGCGTCGACCCGCAACTGCCGCTGGTCGCCCTGGACCGGGCGGTCGCCCTGCTCACCGAACACGCGGGCGGCACCGTGGACGAGCGGGTGCTGGACCTCGACCACGTCGTCGCGCCGGCCCCGGTGTTGCTCGACACCACCCTGGCGACCCGGCGGATCGGCCTGGCCTACGACACCGAGCAGATCACCACGCTGCTCGGCCAGGTCGGCTGCACGGTCCGCGGGGTCGAGCCGCTCGAGGTCACCCCGCCGTCCTGGCGGCCCGACCTGGTGGCCCCGATCGACCTGGTCGAGGAGGTGGCCCGGCTCGGCGGCTACGACGCCATCCCGAGCGTCCTGCCGCCGGTGCGCGGCGGCGGCCGGCTCACCCCGGGCCAGCTGCGCCGGCGTACGGTCGGACGGGCGATGGCCGAGAACGGCTACGTCGAGGTGCTGTCGTACCCGTTCATGACGCCCGGCGCGGCGGACGCGTTCGGCCTGGCCGCGGACGACCCGCGGCGCAGCGCGGTGCGGCTCACCAACCCGATGTCCGAGCAGGAGCCGCTGCTGCGCACGTCGCTGCTGGCGCCGCTGCTCGGCACGCTCAAGCGCAACCTGGGCCGCGGCGAGCGCGACCTGGCTCTCTACGAGACCGGTACGGTCTTCCTGCCGCACCTGACGGCCGTCGCGCCGCCGGTGCTCGGGGTGGACCACGGCCCGTCCGACGAGGACTGGGCCGCGGCCAACGCCATCGTCCCCGAGCAGCCGTGGCACCTCGCCGCGGTCCTGACCGGGGAGGCGGCACCGGCCGGCTGGTGGGGCGCGGGCCGCCCCGCGACCTGGTCGGACGCGATCGAGGCGGCGCGCATCGCGCTGTCGGCGGCGGGCATGACCCCGGACCGGATCACGGTACGGGCAGCCGAGTACGCCCCGTGGCACCCGGGCCGGTGCGCGGCGATCGCGGTCGACGGCACGGTCATCGGGTACGCGGGCGAGCTGCACCCGGGCGTGATCTCGGCCCTGGAGCTGCCGAAACGCACCTGCGCGATGGAGCTGGACCTGGACGCGATCCCGGCGACGCCGGTGATCCAGGCCCAGCGGATCTCCACGTTCCCGCCGGCGCTGATCGACGTGGCGCTGGTGGTGGACCAGGCGGTCCCGGCGGCCGAGGTCGAGGCGGCGCTGACCGAGGGGGCGGGCCCGCTGCTGGAGTCGGTGCGGCTCTTCGACGTGTACGCCTCGGAGCAGGTGGGCGCGGGGTTGAAGAGCCTGGCCTACAACCTGACGTTCCGCGCGCCGGACCGAACGCTGACCGTCGAGGAGGCCGTGGCGGCCCGGGACGCGGCAGTGGCACTGGCGTCGTCGCGGGTGGGAGCTGTGCTCCGCGGCGCCTGATTGAGCTGGTGACGGCCGGGACTTCCTGCGGGACGTCCCGGCCGCCGAGCCCGGCGAGCGTCGCCGGAATCGCCGGGCCGGGGTCGCCGGGCCGGGATCGCCGGGATGGGATCGCCGGGATGGCCGGGCTGGGATGGCCGGGCTGGGATGGCCGGGCCGGGATGGCCTGGCTGGGATCGCTGGGATGGCCGGGCCGGGATGGCCGGGCTGGGATCGCTGGGATGGCCGGGCCGGGATGGCCTGGCTGGGATCGCTGGGATGGCCGGGCCGGGATGGCCTGGCTGGGATCGCTGGGATGGCCGGGCCGGCTGGGCCGAGATCGCCGGGCCGGGATCGCTGGGATGGCCAAGCCGGGATTGCCGGATCGCTCGGCCGGGATCGCCGGATGGCCGGCGCGCCCAGCGACGCGGCATGTTCTCGTCCCCCGGGCGTCGTGCGGCCGTCCCCCGCTACCCGGGTCGCGGGCAAACGCCGGGCGGGTCCAGGATGAGGTCGTGGACCGGATCGTTCGTGACGTGCTGTCGGCCGTCGAACGCCACGACCAGGTGGCGTTGAAGGCATTGCTGCACCCGTACCTGCACTGGAGTGAGCCGCGGATCTCGATCCGGGGCCGGGTCAAGGTGCTCGCCCGGCTGGCCGCGTCACCCGCGCCCGCCCCGCCCGCGTCGTACGAGCTGCGGGACGGGCAGATCTACCGCTGGAACGGCGGCTGATTAGTCACCGCGGTCACTGCTCGGTGAGGCGGGCGGCGTGCGCGGTCTCCTCCGGGGCCACCTCGCCCCGGGCCGAGGACGTCAGGGACCAGAAGGACGCCGTACCGTCCGGGCCGGCGAAGGCTCCCGCGGCCAGCGCCGCGTCGATCAGGCCGCGGACCTGCCGCTCGCGGTCCGGCTCCGTCGCGAAGAGGACGTGGACTCGCACCTCGCCGTCGACCCGCACGGCGGCAGTGTGGTGCGCGGCCACCGGGCAGGGCGGTTCGTGCTCCCAGTGGCCGCACAGGGCGGTCGTGACTGCGCCGCCCGGCGCCCGCAGGTCGGCCTCCGGGCCCATCATCAGCACGGCGTCATGGGCGAACGCGTGGCGCGTCATCCGACGATCTCGACCGGGGTGCCGGCGGGCGGATGACCGAAGAGCTGGGCCGCGTTCCCGCCGCGGGCCAGCAGCTCGAAGCACATCCGCATGCCGTCGCCGGTGCCGCTCGGCCAGCCGGAGCTGCCCGGCGCGAACGACACCTGCCCGGCCGGTACGGCGAACACGCCGTCGCTGACCACGGCCTCGGCCTCCGCGTCGCCGATGCGTACCCGGACGGTTGTGCCCGTCTCGGCCGGCGCCTCGAACCAGCTGGTCTTGAGGTTGCCGTAGCCGTCGGTGTAGACGACCGTGCGCTGTGGCGCCGGGCCGATCGGCACCACGTCGCCGAGCAGGTCGTCGTCGCCGCGGACCAGGCCCGCGACCGCGGCCGGGAACACGTCCCGGGAGCGGAACTGCGAGCCCGCGTCGGCGACCTTGACCGCGTGCAGCGGCACGCCCTCGTCGGCGAGGAACGACAGGCTGGCCCCGGAGTCCACGCCGACGACCAGCACGCCGGAGGGCAGCCGCGCCGCGACCAGCCGTTCCCCGGCGTTGTCCTCGCGCGGCTGCTCCTCGTCCTGCCGGGGTGCCACGTTGGCGTAGATCACCCGGTCGGCGGGCCCGGACCCGAAGGCCAGCTGGGCCACGCAGAAGCCGGCACCGACCGTGTCGAACGGCGGCACCGACAGGGCTTCCACCCGCGCCTCGGGTAGCAGCTCCGCGAAGGTCTGACGGACCTCGGCGAACGCCAGGTCCCCGGTGCCGTAGTCGGCCACGACGGTGATGAGCATGCCCTGAGCCTAAGGACAACCGGCCGGATCCGCCGCGTATCGGGCCGTCATCGGCCGGTGAGGAACGAGATCGCCTCGGTCAGGGCCAGGTCGGTCAGGACCGGGTCGTGCCGGGCGCCGACGTCCCGCATGAACGCGTGCTCGCCGCCCTGGTAGACGTGCAGCTCGAGGTCGTCCTGGCCGGCCGCGTACAGGGCGGACAGGATCTCGGCCCGGGCGCCGGCGGGGACGTGCGGGTCCTGGGCGCCGAAGACGATCATCAGCCGGCCCTGGATGTCGGCGGCGCGGGCGAGCGATCCCGCGTCGGCGTCGGCGCCCAGCGCGCCGTTGTGCAGGCCGGTCGGGTAGAAGCACACGGTGGCCGCCACCCGTGGGTCGAAGGCGGCGCGGAACGCCAGGTGACCGCCGATGCAGAAGCCGGTCGCGAACAGCGTCGTGACGTCGGTGCGCTGCTCCAGGAAGTTCAGCACCGCGACCCGGTCCTCGTCGAACTGGCCGGTGGTGGTCGCGGCCGCCCCGGCGAGGCCGGCCTGCTTGCCCGCGTCGTCGAACTCCAGGACCACACCGGCCAGCTCGCCCCGGGGGTAGATCTCCGGCACGCAGACGACAAATCCGGCCGAGGCCAGGCGCCGGGCGGTGCGCAGCGTCGACTCGGTCAACTGGAAGATGTCGGTGTACAGCAGCACGCCCGGCCACGGGCCGTCGCCCACCGGAGTGATGACCACCGAGCGGATCTCGTAGCCGGACGCCGGTACCCGTACCTCGTCCTCACGCAGCTTCATGCCGAATGACCCTACTGGCAGCCGGCCGCCGGGCCGCGTCAGTCGATGGTGTGGCCGCCGTTGACTGTCAGACGTTCCCCAGTCATGAAGCGGGCGGCGTCGCTGGCCACGAAGGCCACCACGTCGGCGATGTCCTCCGGCTTGCCCAGCCGGCCCAGCGGCACGTCCCGTACGTAACCGGCACTGTCCTCGGCCGTCACCACGCCGTGGCGCTCGACCGGGATCCAGCCCGGCGCCACCACGTTCACCGTGACGCCGTACGCGCCCAGCTCGCGCGCCCACGTCCGGGCGAGGCCGATCTGCGCGCCCTTCGCCGCGTTGTACGCGGAAGCGCCCGGCAGTGCCCGCTCGAACGAGTCGGAGCCGATGTGGATGAAGCGTCCCGAGCCCAGCTCACGCATGCCGGGCAACGTGGCCTGGAGCAGCAGGGTCGGGCTCTTGACGAAGAAGACCAGCTGATCCAGGTGGGCCTGCCAGGAGACCTCGGCGGCCGGGGCGAGCGGCTGCGGGCCGGTCGCGTTGGCCACCACCACCTGCACCGGGCCGAGCTCGGCGGCGATCGCGGTCGCCAGCGCCGCGACCTCGGCCTCGTCCGTGACGTCGGCGCCGAACGCGGCGGCCCGGCCCCCGGCGGCGACGATGTCGGCGACCACCTTCTCAGCGCCGGCCCGGTCGGAGCGGTAGTTCACCGCGACGGGCCAGCCGTCGGCGGCGAGGCGCCGGGCGATCTGGGCGCCCAGACCCCGTGAGGCGCCGGTGACCAGGGCGCTGCCCGAGATCGTCAACTCATTCTCCCGTCGTACCGTCGAGCAGTTCGCGCACCGCGTCGGCGTGACCCGCGTGCCGGGCCGTCTCGTTGATCAAGTGGATGAGGACGAAGCGTAGATCCGTGCCGTCGCCGGCTCGTGACCGCGTACCCAGGTCTCCCAGCTGTCGGACCGCGGCGTCCGTCGCCGCGGCCCGCTCGCGGTACGCCCGGATCGCGGCCTCGATCGTCAGTTCCGGGCCGGGGAAGTATTCGTCGGCGGTCTTGCCGGTCGGCCGGCCGAGCATCTCACCGTCGATCCAGCGCCACTCGACGTGGGTGAGGTGGTTGACCAGGCCGAGCAGCGGCAGCAGCTTGCCCTCCGGGCGCCAGCGGGCCTGCTCGTCGGTGATGCCGCCGGCCTTGCGCAGCACCGCCCCGCGCAGGAACGCCAGCCAGCGCAGAAAAAGCTCCAGCTCGTCGGGCGTGCCGGTGGGGAAGCCGCTCACATGAGCCCGCCGGCGACTGTCAGCTCCTGGCCGGTGAACTCGCCGGTCAGCATCGGCATCGCCCGGGCGATCGCGGCGCGGGTCTCGGGCAGCTGCAGGGAGGCCGTGTGATGGTCCTTGCTCTCCCAGACCTCGGTGACCCAGATCAGGTCCGGATCGGTCTCGGACACGCCGACCACATAGAGCCGGCAGCCCACCTCACGGAGCCCGTCCACGCCGCTGAGCAGGATCTTCACCACGTCGTCGCGGTGGCCCGCCGTCGTGCGCATGGTCGCCAGACAGCCGTACGACACGCCGTTCCTCCCGATCCCGGGGCACGGAAGTGCCCGCGGGCGACATTACGCCGCCGGGACCGCGGGGCTCAGCTGGCCGGCAGGGGGGCCGCGACCGGGCTGCGGTGACCGTCGCGGTCCACGGCGCGCACGCCGAAGAAGACGTTGTCCTTCGACAGGTCGATCGTCACCGTGGTCACGTCGCCCACCGCCAGCACGTTCGTCCAGTCCGGGGCGGTGGTCTCGCGCCAGACCACCTCGTAGCCGGTCAGGTCGGGGCTCGTGCCGCGCTGCCAGCGCAGCGTCGTCTCGTTGGTCAGCTGGGTGGTGTCGATCACGACGCCCTTGGGCGTGCCCGGGGCCTGGGCCAGCGACCACAGGGCCGCCGCGTTCACCCGGGCCACCCGCGCGATGTACTTGAAGTCGCAGAACTCGACCAGGTCGCCGTACTGGATGCCGTTCTCGACGCGGACGTTCTGGTGCTCGTGCGCGAAGTTCTCCCGCGGCTCGGTGAGGCGGGCCGCCGGATAGCCGCGCAGCAGGAACGAGATGTGGTCGCTGCCGCGCAGGTAGCGGTCGCGGCGCCAGATGACGCGGACCTTCATGCCGGTCTGCGGATTCTCCGCCACGTCCCGGACGAAGCGGCCCAGCTGGCGCGACGGCCCGTCGTTCTCGCCGCCGACCGACTTGCGGACGGTGGCCTCGGCGGCCGTCTCAGCGGTGGGTACACCCTCGACGAACAGCCGGACCGTGCGTGGATCCGACGACGAGCCATCGTGCGCGTCGCCCGTGCCGACGATGTCGTTGCTGAACATGGCCTGCACGTCGGTGCCGGCGTTCTTGAACTGCTGAGCCATGTAGTCGGAGCCGTACAGGCCCTGCTCCTCGCCCGCGACGGCGGCGAAGACGACGGTGGCCTCGGTGTGCCGGGTCGCCATCACCCGGGCCAGCTCCATGATCGCCGCCACGCCGGACGCGTCGTCGTCGGCGCCCGGTGCGTCGCTGGTGGCGTCGAGCACGTCGGTGGCCCGTGAGTCGTAGTGGCCGGTCACGACGTACACCCGGCCGGGATCGGTGTCGCCGCGCAGCGTGGCGACGATGTTGGTGATCCGGGTCGGCACCGGGACCCGCGGGGAGACCGGCTGGATGAACGACTGCAGCTCGACGGTCATCCGGCCGCCGGAAGCGGCCGCGTAGGCGGTGAGCTGCTCGAAGATCCAGTCCCGGGCCGCGCCGATGCCGCGCGCCGGGTCGTCCTGCGCGGACAGCGTGTGCCGGGTGCCGAACGCGGCGAGCCGGGTGACGATGGCGCCGATCCTGTTCGGGTCGATCTCGCGCAGCAGCGCCCGCAGCTGTTTGTCGGGCGACTGGCCGTGCACGCCTCGCCCGCCGGCATGGGCGGCCCGGGCGCCGAGGACCGGCGTCGCCGCGACGGCCGCGGAGGCGGTCAGGAACGCGCGCCGCGACGAGATGGGCTTTTCGCGGTGATCCGTCATACCCCAGCATCGTCGTCCACCCCGGAGCGGATGTCCATGCTCATCGATGTCAGATCTCGACTCTTGACCTTCAGTCGGCTTGAAGTTCTAGCGTCACGACGTGGTGATGAAAACGTATGCGGAGGCAGAACTGGCGGCGCAGCCGATCGGCTACTGGACCGGCGCGGCGTACCGGGCGGTCGTCGGGCGGATCCGCGCGGAGCTGGCGGTGGAGCAGCTCACCCAGCCGCACTGGTGGATCTTGAACCATGTGGCGGGCGCGCCGGGCACCTGGGAGCGGAACGGTCTGACCGGGCGGCTGCAGCGCTTCGACGACCAGGAGACGGATTTCGCGGCCGTCTTCGACGACCTTGAGGGGCGCGGCTGGGTGCTGCGGGCGGCGGACGGGTCGCTGACGCTGAGCGAGGCGGGGGAGCAGGGCCGCCTGCGGGCCCGGGAGCGCAACATGCGGGCCCATGCGGAGATGCACCAAGGCATAACTTCGCAGGAGTACGCGGCCACGCTCACGATCCTGCGCCGGGTGATCGACAATCTGGGCGGGGACAGCGACCTGCCGTAGGCGTCGAAGCCGGCTCGTAGTCGGTTCCGCCCGCGTGCGCGCTTGCCGGCCGTTTCCGCGCCGGACCACCAGGTCACAGGGCGTCGCGCCCGCCTCCGCCGACCGCGGTCACGGCATGCTCCCGGCATGCCGTGATCGCGTCCGGCGTGGCCGATCAGGAACTCAACCGCCGCTGACCGGCCGGAACGGCTTGGGCAGCGAGCGCGGCACCGCCGTGCGTGCGGTCGCCGTCGTCGGCACGGCCGGCAGGTTGTCCAGCATGGTCCGGCCGATCTTGGCGTGGGCCTGCACCGCCGGGTGGGTGGCGCCGTAGTTCTCCGGGTCGCCCAGGCCTTCGGCGAACATCGCGTACGTCAGCAGCGGCACGCCGTCCGGGCTGAACATGATGCCGGCCTCGTGCCGGGACTCGCCCAGGTCGTTGTTGTCGGCGCCGTACTTCGTCGCGACGCGCTCACGCTCCTTGGAGGACATCACCCGGCGGACGCCGTCGTGGTAGCCGTTGATCCAGCGGGTGACGCTCAGCAGGAAGTCGCACGATTCCGGCTTCAGCAGCGTCTTGGTCGCCAGGCGCCACAGCAGGTCGTGCATCTCGCGCGGCGTGGTCGTGCCCAGGAAGAAGCGGTTCGGGTTGGCCACCGGCTCGACCCGGGTGTGCACGAAGCCCTTGGCCGCGAGGATCTCGTTGATCTCCAGCGCCGGCACCACCCGCCCGCACATACGGACCGCCGTGTTGTCCGAGACCAGCAGCATCGCGGTCAGGAAGTTCGCCACCGTGATCTCGTCGCCCCACACCCGGTGCAGGTGGTAGATGCCGGAGCCGTCGAGGATGATGTCGGCCTGCAGGTCCAGCTTGGTGCCCAGGGTCAGCTGACCACGGTCGATCTTGTCCATGACGGCGGTGGCCACGGCGAGCTTCTGCACGCTGTAGCCGTACGTGACGTGGTCGGCGTCGTCCTCGACGATTCCCTTGATCGCGCCGGTGCTGTCCACGGCCGCGATGTGGGTGTGCCAGAGGCCGCCGACCTTGGCCTTCTCCTTCGCGTACACCTTCTTGATGCTCGCCGGGCCGGCCGCCGCGGCCTGGGCGGGGGTGCTCACGCCGGCACCCGCGACTGCTGCCGCGGCGCCGAGACCGAGTGCCGAACGGCGGGACATGCTGGTTGACATCGTTCTCCCTCAATGGACGGACGGTGGACCACGCGGCAAGGTACACCACGCCCGCTCATGCCCGGAGATACCGCAGCACGGCCAGCACCCGCCGGTGGTCGGTGCGCGCCTGGGGCAGGTCGAGCTTGGTGAAGATGGCGGTGACGTGCTTCTCGACGCTGCGTTCGACCAGGTGCAGAGCCTCGGCGATGGCCACGTTGGAGCGTCCCTCGGCGAGCAACCCGAGAATCTCCCGCTCCCGGTCACTGAGCCGGGCCAGACCCGCGTCGACGGCCGGCGCGGCCAGCAGCTGCCGGACGACCTCGGGGTCGAGGGCGGTGCCGCCGTCCGCGACGCGCCGCAACGCCCCGACGAACTCGTCGGTGCTGACGATCCGGTCCTTGAGCAGGTACCCGACCCGCCCGGCGTTCTCGGAGAGCAACTGCCGCGCATAGCTGGTCTCGACCCATTGCGAGAAAACCAGGACCCCGACCCCCGGGTACGCGGACCGGATCGTCAACGCGGCCCGCAGACCCTCGTCGGTGTACGTGGGCGGCATCCGCACATCAACAACGGCGGCATCGGGCGGATCGGCGGCAACGGCAGCGAGCAACGCCTCGGCGTCGGGAACGGCGGCGACCACCTCGACCTCGTGCTCGCCGAGCAGCAGGGCGATCCCGTCGCGTAGCAGCGGATTGTCCTCGGCGATGACCACGCGCACTGTCAGCCTCCGATCTCGGGAAGGATCATCGTCACCGTGGTGGGACCGCCCGGGGGTGAGTCCACGGTCAGCGAGCCGTCGAGTGCGGCGGCTCGCCGGGCCAGTCCGGCCAGTCCTGTCCCGGAGGCAGCCGGCCGCGGAGATCGGCCTACGTCGGCGGCGGCGCCGGGCGCGGACTGGGAAGCGGCGGGGATGGCCGCCGAGACGCCCGGATCGGGGCGCACGGTGCCGGTCCGGGAGGCTGCGGCTTCGGACGGCACGATGTTGGGCGAGTAGGCACCGGATTCAGGCGGGACGCCGCTGGTCCGGGAGGTGCCCGGACCGGGCGTCGCGGTGTTGGTCCGGGCGGCACCGGATTCAGGCGGGACGCCGCTGGTCCCGGAGGTGCCCGGATCGGGCGTCGCGGTGTTGGTCCGGGCGGTGGCGGGTCCGGGCGGCGCGGTGCCGGTCCGGGGAGCGGCGGGATCGGGCGGCGCAAGATTTCGATCAGCGGTGGCGGATCCGGCGCTGCCGGGGGTCATGACCGCCGCGCCGCCGTGGCCGTCGTCGGTCACCGTCAGGCGTAGGCGGCGGTTCTCTGTGCGGAGGTCGATGCGGACCCGGGACGCGTTCGCGTGGCGGGCGACGTTGGTGAGGAGTTCGGCCACCGCGAAGTACAAAGCCGATGCCGTCGCGTCCGGTGGGCGGCGGGGCAGTGACACGGTGACCTCCGCCGGCACGGCGCTGCGGGCCGCCAGGGTTGTCAGGGCCACTTCGAGGCCGTCGTCCAGCGCCGGTGGGTGCATGCCGCGGACGATGTCGCGGAGCTCCGCCAGTGCTTCCGTGACTGTGCCGCGGGCGTCCGCCGCGAGCTTGCGAACCGGGTCGTCGGTGCTGCGGTGCTCGATCCGGGACAGAGTCAGGCCCAGGGCGACGAGGCGGGCCTGCGTACCGTCGTGCAGGTCGCGCTCGACGCGGCGCAGGAGCGCCGCGGCATCCGATTGCAGGGCCGCGCGGCCGGCCTCGAGCTCCGCGATGCGGCGCTGGGCCTCGCTGGGGTGCAGCAGGGCCCGCACCAGGAACCGGTCGAGCAGCACGACCAGCCGCAGCCACCAGGGCGTCGCCAGCAGCACCGCGAGTCCCTGCACCGCGATGATCCACGTCTGCGACCACGTGTCGGTCTCGAACGCCCGGGCGTCCGCGGGGACCAGGAACCACCACAGCGGATACGTGATGCCCACCGGCGCGACCACCACGGCGAACAGGCCCGGGTACGCCCCGACGACCGCCAGCGGCCACCGGGCCAGGCAATAGGCCAGCGCCCGCCACGCGGTCGGGTCGCTGGGCAGCGCCCGGGCCCGTCCCCACCACGTGCCGGCGGGCAGCGGCGGTGGGTCGGTCCAGTCCCAGCCGAGCAGTTTCCGGGCCGGGCCGCGGAAGTAGCGCGGGGTCAAGCGGGCGAGGGTGAGCACGCCGACCAGCAGCGGCAGGCCGACGGTCAGCGCCGACGCCACAGTGGTCACCGCACCGACCACCGCCAGCACGAAGGTCGGCAGTCCGAGAAAGACCCCGGAGACCAGGTAGGCCAGCTCCCGCCAGGTGCGTGCGGTCAGCCAGGCCCGCACCACGATCACCCGACCACCCCGATCCCGGCCCGCTGCCCGGCCTGCGGCAGGGTCATGAGACCACCTCGATCGGGGGCCGGCGCATGGCCAGGGCAGCCGGCAGCGCGGTCCCCGCCAGGACCAGGGCAGCCGTGGCCAGCACCCCGGTGACCAGCCAACTGACCGGCATCCACGGCATCCAGGTGCCCAGCGCCGTGTGCAGCAGCGGCAGCGTCGTGATCGCGGCCACCGCCGCGCCCACCACCAGTGCTGTTGCGGTCACCAGCAGAGCCTCGCAGACCACGACCGTCAGGGCGCGCCTGCGGGTTGCTCCGGCGAGTTGGGTTACCGCCAGGTCTCGGCGGCGGGACAGGACCACCGTGACCAGGGTGTTGACCGCTGCGACCGCGGCGAAGGCGACGTAGACCGAGGTGCCGGAATACTCCAGCCAGCGGTCCGCGGCCGCCGGTGCCGTTCCTGTCGTGTGTTCCGTGGTTTTCAGGATGATGACTTTGACGGCGGTGAAGGCGATCGCCAGGGTGAGCGGCACCAGGGCGCTGGACAGGGCTTTCGCTCGGACGGCGATGGAGTCGCCCGCCAGCCGGCCGGTGTCGCCGAACATCCTGCCGACGATTGCCGCGACCCGGAGCAGGGCCGGTCCCAGCAGGCCTGCACCGACGCAGAGGGCCAGCATCACCAGCAGGCCCAGGGCGTCGGTGGTTTCCGCGTCCAGGTCGGCGATCGCGATCGACAGCACGGTGCCGCCGGTCACCAGGATCAGCCCGGCGGTCGTGCGTACTCGGCCGATGCGCCGGCGGGGTGCTGCTGTTTCGGCCAGGGCCGCGGCGGGTCGCATCCGGGACGGGCGGATCGCGGCGATCAGGGCGCCGGCCAGGGACGTGCCCACCGTGACGGCCAGGGCGATCGGCAGGGCCGCTGGGTGGGGGTGGAAGGTGACCGTGGCCGGGGCCAGGTCGTGGGTGACGACGCCGCTGATCCATTCCCGACCGCCGAGGCTGCCCAGGGGCACCCCGAGCAGGGTGGCCGGCACGGCGACGATCGCCGCCTGGGCCGCCACCGAGCGGCGGACCCGGCCGGGGGTGGCGCCGATCGCACGGACCAGGGCGATGTCGCGGGCCTGCTGGGCGATGG
Source organism: Actinoplanes sp. NPDC051405 (assembly GCF_055586185.1). Taxonomy (NCBI): domain Bacteria; kingdom Bacillati; phylum Actinomycetota; class Actinomycetes; order Micromonosporales; family Micromonosporaceae; genus Actinoplanes; species Actinoplanes sp. NPDC051405. Next base: position 63,684 of record NZ_JBVJIR010000020.1, on the reverse strand, counting down.
TGGCCGCCATCGTCACGCCGACGACGATGATCGACAGGTAGATCGCGATCATCACGAAGATGATCGCGATGTCGGTGAGGCCGTTGTCGGTGAGAGCCTGCCGGGCGCCGGCGTCCAGCGGGGCCCGGTCGAACGAGGTGGTGATGCCCAGGCCGGCCGCGACCAGGGCCGCGGCCAGCAGCTGGGTGGAGAACGGTCCGAGGAACGACCACGGGTTGCTGCGTAACGCCTGCCGGATCATGCCGCCACCGCCGTGGAGACCGCGCGGAGCCGGTCGGCGATCGCCGGGGCGTCCGGCGTGGCCGCGTCCGTGGCCACGGCGCCCGCGCGCAGCAGCACCAGCCGGTCGCTCCAGGCCGCCGCGACCGGGTCGTGGGTGACCATCAGCACGGTCACGCCCTGCTCGTCGACCGCGCGGCGCAGCAGGCCGAGGATCTGGCCGCCGGTCGTCGGGTCGAGCGCCCCCGTGGGCTCGTCCGCGAAGATGACCGACGGGCCGGTGACCAGGGCCCGGGCGATCGCCACGCGCTGGCGCTGGCCGCCGGAGAGCTCGCCCACCGGGCGGGAGCCGGTGCCGGCCAGGCCCACCGCCGCCAGCACCTCGTCGATGCCGCGCCGGCGCGGGCCGCCGAGCCGGCCGGGCAGCGCGAGATTCTGCCGCACGGTGAGCTCCGACAGCAGGTTGTAGGACTGGAAGACGAAGCCGACCCGGTCGCGCCGCCAGCGGGTGAGGGGCCGCTCCCGCAGCCGGCTGATCTCGCGGCCGGCCAGCCGGACCGAGCCCGCGGTGGGCCGGTCGAGCCCGGCGGCGCAGTGCAGCAGCGTGCTCTTTCCCGATCCGGTCGCGCCCATCACGGCGACGAACTCGCCGGCCCCCACGGACAGGCTCACCTGCCGCAGGGCCACGATGCCGCGCGGGAAGGCGCGGGCGACGTCCCTCAGTTCCAAGACCGATTCCATGCCGTCCAGCCTGGCCGCCGGGAGCGCACCCGACATCGGGGCTGGCTCCCGTCCGGGGGTGCGGATAACCGCACCCCGGCGCGCGGTCAGGGCAGGAACTGCTGCTCGATCTTCGTCACCTCGCCCTGCTTGACGGTGAACCAGAACAGGGTGCCCTTGAGCAGGTTGCCGAAGTGGTTCTCCACCGCCGACACCGCGATGGTCTCCTCGGTCCCCGGGCCGGTCGCCCCGACGACCTCGACCTTGATGGTCTGGGACAGCGGGAGCTTCCGGAGTTTCTTGTTGTCGTTGATGATGAAGTAGTCGTTGTCCGGCGAGTCCTGCTCGGAATCGGGGTATTTCTTCTGCCAGGCCGCCGCGGCGGCGTCCCCGGTGAGGAACTCCACGAGGTCCATGGACACGGTCTCGCCGGCCACCTTGGCGATGAAGCCGGGCCAGCGGCCGTCGGCCAGCAGGACCGCCGGCTTTGTGGAGGTCGCTGTCGCGACGGGGGTGACGGTCGCGTCCGGCGCCGGGCCGTCACCGAACTGGGCGGTGGATCCGGGTACGGCGGCCGGCGGGGTGGCTGACTTGTCCCCGGCCGACTGCCCGGAGCAGGCGGTGGCGAGGGTGAGCACGGAGACTGCGAGGCCGGTGGCGGCGAGCAGTCTGGGCAGGTGTGACGGCATGAGCAGAAGATCCCATACCCGCGCCACTCAGTAGCTGTTCAGGGCCGCCTCGACGCCCGGTTCCCGCGGGCCGAGGAAGACCGGGTCACGGCCGGAGAGTACGTCGGTGAGCGCCTTGACCACCGCACCGCGCTCGCGGATCACACTGTTGCGCCACGGCTCGCGGTAGATCCGGACGGTGTCGTCGCCCACCCCGGTCGCGTCGACGCCCAGCCGGCGGCACAGGGTCACCGCGCGGTCGATGTGGTAGCTCTGGGTCACCACGACGGCCTTGCTGACGCCGAACACCTCGCGGGCCCGGGCGCACGAGTCGTACGTGTCGAAGCCCGCGTGGTCCAGCACGATCCGCTGGCTCGGCACGCCCCGGTCGACCAGCCACTGGAACATCGCCCCGGGCTCGTTGTAACCCCAGTCCATGTGGTCGCCGGAGACCAGGATCGCGCGCACCTTGCCGGCGGCGAGCAGTTGCCGGGCGATCTCCAGCCGCGCGGCCAGGAACGGCGAGGGGTTGCCGTCGGGATACACCTGGGCGCCCAGCACCAGTGCAACCGGGGCCGCGGGCACTGCTGCCACGGTGTAGACGTGGCCGCGGGCCGCAGCGCGTACCCAGAGGTCGCCGGCCGCCATGGTGAGCACCGCTGCCGCCACGCTGAGCGCACCCGCCACGACGCCGCGCCGGAACCAGACCTTGATCATGCCGGTGACGATGCCAGCCGGCGTCAAGCGCGGCGGACCGGGCATCATTGCCGGTGATGACGGCCTTGGATCGGATCTCCGCCGACGACGACCCGCTGCTGCTGTGGACGGCTCAGGACATGCGTACCGGTGCCCGCGCCTGGGCTCTCGGCGACGCCGCGGCCGTCGCCTGCCGGGACGTCTCCCGCCGCGACCGGCTGGCGCTGCGCGGCAGCCCCGATGACGTCGCCGAGCTGGTGCGGCGCATCCGAGCGCAGGTCACCGGCTTCAACCCGGTCGCGGACGCGGCGCTGATCGACGCTCTCACCGAACGGGTCGAGGGTCTGCAGCTGGTGGCCCGCTTCGGCTGGATGGACACCACCACGCCGGCGCCCGCGCCGGTCCGCGTCGCCGGCGAGCCGCGCTGGCTCACCGATGCCGAGATCCCCGAGGTCACGGCGCTGCTGGAGGCCGAGCACCCCGGTTCGTGGGCCCGGCCCGGCGACTCCGGGGTACGGCGCTGGGCCGGTCTGCGCGACGCCACCGGGCAGCTGCAGGCGGTGGCGGCCGACGCCTGGTCCGTACCGGAGATCGGTTTTGTCGCCGGGGTGGCGACCCGGACCCGGACCCGCGGGCAGGGCCTCGGCACGACGCTCTGCGCCTTTGTCACCGACGAGCTGATCAAGGGCCGCAGCCGGGTGGCGCTGCTGGTCGACGGCAACAACTTCGCGGCGATCCGGACCTACGAGAAGCTGGGCTACCGGATGCGGCCGATCGCGGCCGCCCGGCTCACCGCGCCGTGAGGCCCGGCTCTCACGACACCTCGTCGCGCCAGCTGTGCTCGGGCTCGTAGCCCAGGACCCGGCGGGCCTTGTCGATCGAGAGCAGCGTCTCGTGCTCCCCGAGCTCTTTCTTCACCGGTACGCCGGGAAAGACCTCCGCCGCCAGCGAAGCACTCGACCGGCTCATCACGGTGTCGGCGTTGGCGATGACGAAGACCTCCACGCCGGGCGTCCCGTACGCCAGCGCCTTGCGCACCGCCTGCGCCCCGTCGCGGGCGTCGATGTAGCCCCACAGGTTCCAGCTGCGGCTGCGCGGGTCGGCGTCGAACGACGGGAACCCGGCGTAGTCCTCCGGGTCCATGACGTTGGAGAAGCGCAGCCCGATCATCTTCAGCTCGGGATTCCACCGGCAGAACTGCGCGGCCATCGTCTCCTCGAGGTGCTTGACCAGCGAGTACGTCGACTCCGGGCGGGCCGGATAGTCCTCGTCGACCGGGATGTACGGCGGCGGGGTGCTGAACGGCAGCCCCAGCACGGTCTCGCTGGAAGCCCATACGACGTTGGTGATCCCGGCCAGGCGGGCCGCCGAGAAGACGTTGTAGGTGGCCGTGATGTTGTTCTGGAACGTCGCCGCGTTCGGGATGAGGCCGGGCGCCGGGATCGCCGCCAGGTGCACCACCGCGTCGATCTTGTCGTAGCGGTCGTCGATGGCGGTGAGCGCCTCGACGGTCTGCCCGTAGTCGGTCAGGTCGATCTTCAGGGCCGGGCGCGGGGCCGCGACGTCGAGGTTGACGACCTCGTTGCCGTGCGCGGCCAGATCCGCGAGCACCGCCCGTCCCAGCTTGCCGCTTCCGCCGGTCACCGCGATCCGGGTCATGTCATTCCTCTCGCCAGCTGCTTGCGGTCATCTTGCCCGCCGGACGGGGAACGAACCGGATGCGCGGTCAGCGTGGCGGGGCCGTGCTGCCCCGGGTGGTCAGGTGGGCGGCGCTGCCCTCGGCGCTGTCGACCTTCTCGCCGTCGATCACCCTGAGCAGCTGCCGGGCCGCCTGGGCGCCGTACCCGGGGATGTCCCGGCTCAGGGTGGTCAACGCCGGGTGCACCAGGCTGCACAGCAGCGAGTCGTCCCAGGCCACGATGGACAGGTCGGCGGGCACGGACAGGCCCATCTGCTGGGCCGCGGCCAGGCCGGCGACCGCCATCACGTCGTTGTCGTAGATGATCGCGGTGGGCCGGTCGGTGCGGATCAGCAGACGCCGGGTGGCCCGGCCGCCCTCCTCACCGGTGTAGTCCGCCTGCGCGGTGACCGCGTCGTGCAGGCCGAGCGCCGCGCACGCCTCGACGAACGCGCGGGTCCGCTCGTGGGTGTGCAGCAGGCTGGTGAGCCCGCTCACCCGGGCGATCCGGCGATGGCCCAGCGCGGCGAGGTAACGCACGGCCTCGGTCATCGAGCCGGTGTCGTCGGACCAGAGCTGCGGGATGGTGCCGGTGTCGGCCGGGCCGCCCAGCATCACGGCCGGCAGCTCGAGCTCCTGCAGCACCGGGATGCGGATGTCGCCCTCACGCAGGTCGGTGAGGATCACGCCGTCGATGCGCCGCTCACCCCACCAGCGCCGGTAGACCTCGACCTCCTCCTCGGGGGTGGAGACCACCTGCAGGGTCAGCGCGTAGGAGCGGGCCGCCAGCTCCTGCTCGAAGCCGCTGATCAGGCCCATGAACCACGGCTCGACGCCGAGGATCTTGGCCGGCCGGCACGGGGCCAGGCCGACGGCGTTCGCGCTCGCCCGGGACAGCGCCCGGGCCGCGTTGCTGGGGCTGAATCCGATGTCCCGGGCGACGGCGAGGATGCGCTCGCGGGTGCTGTCCGAGACTCCTGGCTGGCCGTTGAGCGCGTACGACACCGCGCCTTTCGAGACGCCGGCGTGCCGCGCGACATCGGCGATCGTAGGCCGCTTCACTCACTCTCCCGGGGTCACCGTCAGCTTACCGGCGCGGGTGGTGCAGCGGGAGCGGCCACCGCCGCCCGGAGCAGGTCGTGCAGCTTGGCGGCGCGGGCGGGGTGGCGGTGGGCCATCCAGGCGACGCGGCCGGCGAGGTGCGCGGCGAAATCCGGATGCCCCTCCCGGTTGGCGGCGGCCAGCCCGTGCCGGCCGGCGTTGTGCAGGACCGCCCGCAGCCGGTCGTAGTCCTCGCGGGCCACGGCCGGTCGCGCGTTGACCACCAGGCCGGCCAGCAGCTGCCGATCTCCCTGCCGGCGCACCCGGGTCTTGTCCGGGTGCGTCCGGAACCCCTCCTCGGCGACGACGGTGCGCACGTACGCGATCAGGTCGTGGACCCGGCGGTCGCCCAGCGTGCCGGAGAAGGCCAGGTCGTCCGCGTAGCGGGAGTAGTGCAGGCCGAAGCGGTCGGCCAGGCCGGTCAGCCGCCGGTCCAGCCGGAACGCGCACAGGTTGGCCAGCGCCGGAGAGGTCGGCGCGCCCTGCGGCAGGTGCGGCCGGCGCAGCAACGCCGCCCGCGTCGCGTCCGGAGCGCCGCGCAGCACGTGCGCCGGCGTACGGGTGGTGGTCAGCGCGGTCAGCGTGTGCGCCACCGGCTCGGGAAAGCCGGCCTGGCGGAACACCGCATACACCCGGGCCGCCGTGATGCTGGAGAAGAACGCCCGCAGATCCAGGCTGACCAGCACCTCCTGCCCGGCGTGCGAGGCCGCGAAGCTGTGCACGCCGCGGCCGGGCACGAAACCGTGGACCCGCTCGTGCACCGGTACCCCGGCGAGGACCTCGGCGAGCAGCCGCCGTTGCAGGTCGCGCAGCATCGGCTTGGGCGCCTCGATCAGCCGGTGCGGCAGCCAGGTGTAGCGGTAGTGGCGCAGCCGTTCGTCGCGGGCGTACCGGTTGATCTCCCGCCGGTCGGCGAACCAGTCCATCATGTCGCCGTCGAGAGACAGGAAGTCGGCCAGGGCGGCCAGGTCGTCGATCCGCGGTGTCGGCCAGCGCATCCGGGTGGTCCGGGTCGGCGCGACCAAGCGGTGCCGCACGACCGTGCGGTGCGCGCCCAGGTGTCCGCTCGCGGCGAGGAAGCCGGCCAGCTCACGCGGCCGGTCGGCCGGGGCTTCCCGGTACGCCCGGAGCGCCGCGCCCACCGCCGGACGCACCCAGCGCGCCCGCCGTCCGAAGACGACCCAGGCCGCCCGCAGCATCGCCGCCCGCCGCCACGACGTGGTCAGCAGGGCATCGGCCAGCGCCGTCGCGTCCCGCCCGACGGTAGTGGCAGCGTGCCCCGACGATGCCCGGTCGTGCCTGCGCCGAGCTGCGCGAAGCGCAGAGGCGCGCCGGCGATGCGCTGCGGTGGTCAATCCTGCGCCCTCGGGGTTACCCCGAAGAAACCCTCGTCGCGCCGCGGGCGGCGCGCGACGGTCAGCTCGGGACACGCTGCCATCACGGCAGCATAGAACCCCGCCGCCAGCCGTCAGCCGATGCTGAAGCGGGCGCTGAGCAGGCTCTCCGGGCGCGAGCTGGGTCCCACCAGCAGGTCGAAGTCGCCGGGCTCGACGACCCGGCGGGCGTCCGCGGTGACCAGCGAGCAGTCGGCCGCGGCCAGCTCGATGTCGACCGTGACGCTCTCGCCCGCGGGCACCAGCACCTGCCGGTACGCCTTCAGCTCCCGCGCCGCCCAGGTGACACTGGTGACGAGGTCGCTGATGTAGGCCTGCACGGTCTCCAGCGCCGGCCGGGTGCCGGTGTTGGTGAGCCGGACACTCGCCTGGATCGTGCCGTCGGCGCGCACCCGCGGCCGGGCGATCGTCAGGTCCGCGTACTCGATGGTGGTGTAGCTCAGGCCCTCGCCGAAGGCGAACAGCGGGTCCTGGGTCAGGTCCGCGTAGCGGGTGCCGTGCTGGCCGCGGATCTGGTTGTAGTAGACCGGCTGCTGGCCGACGTGCCGGGCCGCCGACAGCGGCATCCGCCCGGTCGGCTCGACCAGCCCGAACAGCAGCTCGGCCAGCGCGCGGCCGCCACGCATGCCCGGGTTGAAGGCCTGCACGATCGCGGCCGAGGCCAGCGCGGACGGCGGCAGCGCGGCCGGCTTGGAGTTCAGCAGCACCAGTACCACCGGGGTGTCGAGCTCGGCGAGTGCGTCCAGCAGCGCGATCTGCCCGCCCTGCAGCTCCAGCGTCGCGGTGGACTTGCTCTCGCCGGTCAGCGCGACGGTGTCGCCGACCACCACGACCGCGTAGTCGGCGGCGCGCGCGGCGGCCACCGCCTCGGCGATGAGCGCGGGGTCGGCGGTGGCGGGCTCGGAGATCGGCGGCCGCGGCTGCCCGTCTGGGTACGTCGCACCGGCCGGGTCCGGCACCAACCGCTCGATCTCGGCCCCGAGCGCGGTGGTGATCGTCCAGTCTGCCGGGGCGACCCGACGGAAGCCGTCGAGCACGGTCTCGATCAGCTCGCGGGGCTGGCCGTCGGGCATCCAGTCGACCTGCCCGGAGGCGCCGGCCCAGTCACCCAACTGCGACTGCGGGGCGTCCGCGTTGGGGCCGATGACCGCGACGGTCCGCGCACCGGTGTCCCCCGAGGCGCGCCCGTCCGCGTCGGCGACCAGTCCACCGGCCAGCGGCAGCGTGCCGTCGTTGCGCAGCAGGACCAGCGACCGGCGGGCGATCTCGAGGTTGAGCGCGGCGTGGTCGCGGTGCCCGATCACGGCCGCCTGCCGTACGGCGTCAGGGGCCCGCGGGTTCTCGAAGAGGCCGAACTCGAACTTGAGCCGCAGGATCCGCCGGACCGCCGCGTCGATCTCATCCTCACTGATCCGGCCCTGCTCGACGGCGGTCTGCGCGCCCTCGAAGAAGCCCGGGGTGGTCATCACCAGGTCGTTGCCCGCCCGGACGGCCTGCGCGGCGGCGTCGACCAGGTCGGCGCAGACCTTCTGCTCCCAGACCATCCGGCCGACGTTGTCCCAGTCGGTGACCAGCGTGCCGGTGAAGCCCCACTCCTGCTTGAGCACGTCGTTGAGCAGCCACCGGTTGAGGGTGATGGGCACGCCGTCCATCGACTGGTAGCCGAGCATGAAGGTGGCGCAGCCCTCGCGGGCCACCCGCTCGAACGGCGGCAGGAACCACGAGCGCAGCTTGCGGGGGCTCAGGTCGGCCTCGCTGGCGTCGCGCCCGCCCTGGGTCTCGGAGTAGCCCGCGAAGTGCTTGGCGGAGGCCAGCACGGCGGTCGGGTCGGTCAGGCCGTCGCCCTGGTAGCCGCGGACCATCGCGGCGCCGAGCTCACCGATCAGGAACGGGTCCTCGCCGAACGTTTCGTCCACCCGGCCCCAGCGCAGGTCCCGGGTGATGCACAGCACGGGGGAGAAGGTCCAGTGGATGCCGGTCGCGGAGACCTCGATCGCGGTGGTCCGGGCCACCCGCTCGACCAGGCCCGCGTCCCAGCTGGCGGCCATGGCGAGCTGGGTCGGGAAGACCGTGGCGCCGGGCCAGAAGCCGTGCCCGTGGATGCAGTCCTCGGCGGTGATCAGCGGAATGCCGAGCCGGGTGCCGGCGGCCAGGTCGATCGCCTCCAGCATGCGCTGCGGGGAGGCGTGCAGGATCGAGCCGGCGAGCCGGGTGCTGACCGCGTCCTTGAGGTCGCCGCGCGCGTCGAGCTGCAACATCTGGCCGACCTTCTCGGCCAGGGTCATCCGGCCGAGCAGATCCTCGACCCGCTGCTCGACGGGCAGCGAGGGATCACGGTACGGGTCCGCAGCGGCCACGAGGTTTCCTCCGAAACGCAACACATCGGTAAGCGTCCGGAAGTGTCGCACAGCCCGGAACCGGTACCGGCGACCCCAGGGGTCGTATCTTCGGTCAATTTGTACCGGAACCGGGCGTACGGTCAGGCGTCGTTGTCGCTGCTGTCCACGCTGGGGACTTCGATGCCCGCCGCGTCGATGGCGTCCAGGCGGGCCCCCGCGGCCTCCTTCTCGCGCTGGGCCAGGTTCGCGTACTCGGCCTGCACGGACGGGTCGTCGAGGTCCTCCACGCGGTCGAAGAAGCGCTGGGTGGTGCGGACGGCCTCGGCGTACGCCAGGGCGGTCTCCCGGATGCGGACCAGATCCTTGTCAGCCATGGCTGAAGTCATACCCGCCCACGTCGCTGCCCGTCCACCGCCTCTCAGTAGGAGGGGCAGATCCGCTTGCGCACGACCTCGAGGATCCGGGCGGCGGTGGCCTCGCCGAAGCCGTCGGGATGGTCCGGCGCGGTGAAGCGCTGGTTGGTCAGCGCCACCAGCTCGGCCTGGTCGTCCGGCCACTCCTTGACGCTGGCGCACTGGTCGCGGCCCCGGTCGACGAGCCGGCGGATGTCGCCGTCGCCGACGATGGCCGGGTCGATCTGCCGCAGGTCGGCGACGTAGGCCTCGGCGGTCGCCCGGTCCGGCGGCGGCAGCATCCCGGGCGGGGGAGGCGCGCCACCGGGCGGAGGGCCTCCAGGGTGTGGGCCACCGGGCGGAGGGTAGCCGGGTGGAGGCCCTCCGCCCGGCGAACCGGCAGGCTCGGCGGAGCCGCAGCCGGCCAGCGCGGCCAGGACCGCACCGACGGCCAGGACCTGACGTACCCGCACAGTGGACCTCCCCGGAGCGCTTGACCCGACCGGGGCACGATAGCGGCTGACGAGGGCCACCCGGCCGGACCGCCCGTCCGGTCCCGGGCGGACCCGCCGAGGGCCACCGGCGCTGCGGTCGTGGGGCAGCGGAACGTCGTAGGCGGCACCTAGAGTCCTTGCGGTGGAGTGGACTCTTGTCGCCGCCCTGGTAGGTCTGGCCCTGGTCGACAGCACGAGCATCGGGACGCTGCTCATTCCGCTGTGGATGCTGCTCGAGCCGAAGCTGCGGGTGCGGCAGTTCTTCGTCTATCTGGGCACGGTCGCGGGCTTCTACTTCGTCGTCGGGCTGATCCTGATCACCGGCGCGGGCTCGCTGCGCGGCCTGCTCGACGGCAACGATGTCGTGGGCCGGGTCCAGCTGGTGGTGGGTGTCGCGCTGTTCCTGCTCAGCTTCTACTTCGAGCCCAAGCGCGTGCGCCGGCGTCGCGCCCGCCGGGGTGGGGTGGACCCGGCGACGCGCTGGCGGACCCGGCTGTCGACCGCCGAGGCCTCCCCGCGGGCGATGGCCGGGCTGGGCATCGCTGCGGCGGGCATCGAGGTGCTGTCGATGGTGCCGTACCTGGCGGCGGTCGGATTGCTGACGGCGGCGGACGTGGGCGCCCCCGTGCGAGTGGCGCTGCTCACCGGGTACGTCGTCGTGATGGTGCTGCCCGCGCTGCTGCTGCTCGGGGTGCGTACCGCGCTGGGCAGCCGGATCGAGACGCCGTTGCAGCTGGTCAGCGCGTGGATGTCCCGGCACCTGGACGGGGCGCTGGGCTGGGTCCTGGCGATCATCGGCGTGCTGCTCGTGCGGGACGCGGCGTTCCGGCTGCACCTGATCGGGTGAGGGCGCCACCATTCGAGGTTGCTTCCTGGCTCTGCGCGTTGATACCGTCCTCTGCATAGTCATGCGGAGGTAAGTATGGGAATCAGGGTTGCTGTCGCCGGGGCGAGTGGGTACGCCGGGGGCGAGCTGCTGCGCCTGATCGCCGGGCACCCCGAGTTCGACCTCGTCGCCGCCACGGCGCACAGTCAGGCGGGAACGCCCGTGGCCGCCGTACACCCGCAGCTCGCGGGCCTGGATCTGGTCCTCGGGGTGACCGACGCGCAGACCCTGGCCGACGCTGATCTGGTCTTCCTGGCCCTGCCGCACGGGCAGTCGGCGGCGCTGGCCGCGCAGCTGCCCGCCGGGGTCAAGATCGTCGATCTGGGCGCCGACTTCCGGCTGCACGACGCCGACGCCTGGGGCCGCTACTACGGCGGCACGCACGCCGGCACCTGGACCTACGGCCTGCCGGAGCTGCCCGGGCACCGGGCCGCCATCGCCGCCAGCGACCGGGTGGCCAACACCGGCTGCTACGCGGCCACCATCGCTCTTGCCCTGGCCCCGCTGATCGCCGCCGGGGCCGCCGATCCCGCCGACGTCGTGGTGGTCGCCTCGTCCGGCACGTCCGGGGCCGGCCGGTCCGCCAAGGTCAACCTGCTGGCCAGCGAGGTGATGGGTGACCTGTCGCCCTACAAGGTCGGCGCGCACCAGCACGTTCCCGAGATCAAGCAGGCCACCGGCGCGACCTCGCTGTCGATGACGCCGGTGCTCGCGCCGATGCCGCGCGGCATTCTCGCCACCGTCACGGCCCGGCCGCTCGGTGACGCCGATCCGCGGGCCGTGCTCCAGGCCGCCTACGCCGACGAGCCGTTCGTGCACGTCCTGCCCGCCGGCACCTGGCCGCACACCGCGGCCACGGCCGGCTCCAACTCCTGCCACCTGCAGGCCACTCTCGACGTCGACTCCGGGCGGATCGTCGTCGTCAGTGCTCTGGACAATCTCGGCAAGGGCGCCGCGGGCCAGGCCGTGCAGTGCGCCAACCTCATGCTCGGCCTGCCGGAGACCGCGGGCCTGACGGTATTCGGAGTCGCTCCGTGACGATCACCACCCCCAAGGGGTTCCGGGCCAGCGGTGTCGCCGCGGGGCTGAAGACCGGCGGCGGTCCCGACGTGGCGGTCGTCGTCAACGACGGGCCCGATGCCACGGTGGCCGGTGTCTTCACCGCCAACCGGGTCAAGGCCGCGCCCGTGATGTGGAGCCAGCAGGTGCTCAAGGGCGGTGTCGTCCGGGCCGTCGTGCTCAACTCCGGCGGTGCCAACGCCTGCACCGGCACCCAGGGCTTCCGGGACACCCACGCCACCGCCGAGCACACCGCCGCGGTGCTGCGCGGCGGGCCGAAGCCGCTGCTGGTCGGCGCCGGCGACATCGCGGTGTGCTCGACCGGCCTGATCGGCGAGCTGCTGCCGATGGACAAGCTGCTGCCCGGCGTGACCGCCGCGGTCAAGGCGCTGAAGCCGGACGGCGGCCCGGCCGCCGCGAGCGCCATCATGACCACCGACACCGTGGCCAAGAACGCGGTCGCGCACGGCGAGGGCTGGTCGGTCGGCGGCATCGCCAAGGGCGCCGGCATGCTCGCCCCCGCCCTGGCCACCATGCTGGTCGTGCTCACCACCGACGCGGTCGCCGGCTCCGAGGCCCTGGACACCGCCCTGCGCGAGGCCACCCGGCTGACCTTCGACCGGATCGACGCCGACGGCTGCATGTCCACCAACGACACCGTGCTGCTGCTGGCCAGCGGCGCCTCCGACGTCCAGCCGACGCAGGAGGAGCTGACCGCCGCGGTCACCGCCGTCTGCGACGACCTGGCCCGTCAGCTGATCGACGACGCCGAGGGCGCCACCAAGCACATCGCCATCGAGGTGCTGGGCGCGGCCAGCGAGGCCGACGCGGTCGAGGTCGGGCGTACGGTCGCCCGCAACAACCTGGTCAAGACCGCGCTGTTCGGCAACGACCCGAACTGGGGCCGGATCCTGGCCGCGGTCGGGACCACCGCCGCGGCGTTCGCGCCGGACCGCATCGACGTCGCCGTCAACGGTGTGTGGGTGTGCCGGGGCGGGGCCGCCGCCGAGGACCGGTCCAAGGTGGACCTCAGCGGACGGGACGTGACCATCACCGTGCACCTGCACGAGGGTGAGATGAGCGCGACGATCCGCACCACCGACCTGTCACACGCGTACGTGCACGAGAACTCGGCGTACAGCTCGTGAACGCTTCCGACAAGGCCGCCATCCTGATCGAGGCCCTGCCCTGGCTCGAACGCTTCCACGGCACCACCGTCGTCATCAAGTACGGCGGCAACGCGATGATCGACCCCGAGCTGCAGCGGGCCTTCGCCGCCGACATGGTCTTCCTGCGTTACGCCGGCATCAAGCCGGTCGTGGTGCACGGCGGCGGCCCGCAGATCTCGTCGATGCTCGGCAAGCTCGGCATCGAGAGCGAGTTCCGCGGCGGCCTGCGCGTCACCACCCCGGAGGCGATGGACGTCGTCCGGATGGTGCTGGTCGGCCAGGTCGGCCGCGAGCTGGTCGGCCTGATCAACGAGCACGGCCCGTTCGCCGTCGGTCTGTCCGGTGAGGACGCCCGGCTGTTCACCGCCGTACGCCGGCATGCGGTCGTCGACGGTGAGCCGGTCGACATCGGCCAGGTCGGTGACGTCGCGCAGGTCGACACCTCGGCCGTGGACGACCTGATCGCCGCCGGGCGCATCCCGGTCGTCGCCACCGTCGCGCCCGACGCCGACGGCCTGGTGCACAACGTCAACGCCGACACCGCCGCGGCCGCCCTGGCCGTCGCGCTCGGCGCCCGCAAGCTGGTCGTGCTCACCGACGTGCCCGGCCTCTACACCAACTGGCCCGACACCTCCTCGCTCACCTCGCAGATCGACACCGACGCGCTGGAGAAGCTGCTGCCCAGCCTCCAGTCCGGCATGGTGCCGAAGATGGAGGCGTGCCTGCGGGCGGTGCAGGGCGGCGTCCCCGCGGCGCACGTGGTCGACGGCCGCGTGCCGCACTCGACGCTGCTCGAAGTGTTCACCTCGGAAGGATTCGGCACGATGGTGGTCCCGTCATGACCAGCTTCCGCGACCGGTGGTCGCAGAGCATGATGAACAACTACGGCACTCCGTCGCTGGGCCTGATCAGCGGGTCCGGCGCCGTCGTGGTCGGTGAGGACGGCAAGGAGTACGTCGACCTGCTCGGCGGCATCGCGGTGAACGCCCTGGGCCACGCCCACCCGGCCATCGTCGCCGCGGTCTCCCAGCAGGTGGCCACCCTGGGCCACGTCTCCAACCTCTACATCGCCGAGCCTCCGCTGGCCCTGGCCGAGCTGCTGCTGGCCCTGGCCGGGCGCCCCGGCCGGGTCATCTTCAGCAACTCGGGTGCGGAGGCCAACGAGGCCGCGTTCAAGCTGTCCCGGCTCACCGGTCGCACCCACGTGGTGGCCACCGAGGGCGGCTTCCACGGCCGCACGATGGGGGCGCTCGCCCTGACCGGTCAGCCCGGCAAGCGTGAGCCGTTCCGGCCGCTGCCGGGCGAGGTCACCCACGTCCCGTACGGCGATGCCGAAGCCCTGCGCGCGGCCGTCACGACGCAGACCGCCATGCTCATCCTCGAGCCGATCCAGGGCGAGATGGGCGTGGTCGTGCCGCCGCCCGGCTACCTGGCCGCGGCCCGGGAGATCTGCACCGCCACCGGCACCCTGCTGGTGCTCGACGAGGTGCAGACCGGCATCGGGCGCACCGGGCACTGGTTCCACCACCAGAGCGAGGGTGTCGAGCCCGACGTCGTGACGCTGGCCAAGGGGCTCGGCGGCGGCCTGCCGCTGGGCGCCTGCATCGCCTTCGGCAAGGCCGGGGAGCTGTTCGGGCCCGGCTCGCACGGCACCACCTTCGGCGGCAACCCGGTCAGCTGCGCGGCCGGCCTGGCCGTCATCCGGACCATCGCCGGCGAGGGCCTGCTCGATCACGTCAAGCGGGTCGGCGAGCTGATCCGGCGCGGCGTCGAGGGTCTGCACAGCCCGGCGATCGCCGGGGTCCGGGGTGCCGGGTTGCTGCTGGGCATCGAGCTCACCGCGCCGGTGTCCGCGGAGGTGGCGAAGTCCCTGCAGGAGGCCGGCTTCCTGGTGAACCCGATCCAGCCCGACGTGATCCGGCTGGCCCCGCCGCTGATCCTGACCACCGGCCAGGCCGAGGCGTTCGTCGCGGCGCTCGGGGAGGTCGTCAAGTGACTCGCCACTTCCTGCGCGACGACGACCTGTCGCCCGCCGAGCAGAGCGCGGTGCTCGACCTGGCCGCCGCGATGAAGGCCGACCGGTTCGCGTACCGGCCGCTGGAGGGCCCGCGGTCGGTCGCCGTCTTCTTCGACAAGGTCAGCCTGCGTACCCGGCTGTCGTTCGAGACCGGCATCCCCGAGCTGGGCGGCAACGCCATCGTGGTGGACACCCAGGCCACCCACTTCGGCCGCGGTGAGTCGCTGCTGGACGCGGGCCGGGTCGTCTCCCGGTACGTGTCCGCGATCGTGTTCCGCACCTCCGGCGACGAGCGGCTGGCCGAGCTCGCCTCCGACGTGCACGTGCCGGTGGTCAACGCGCTGACCACCGGCTTCCACCCCTGCCAGCTGCTGGCCGACCTGCAGACGATCCGCGAGCGGCTGGGCGCCACGGCCGGGCGCACGCTGACCTACGTGGGCGACGCCGCGAACAACATGGCCCACTCGTACCTGCTGGCCGGCGCGACCGCGGGCCTGCACGTGCGGGTCGCCGGCCCGGAAGGCTTCGACCCGAACCCGGCCGTGGTGGCCCGGGCGGCGGAGATCGCGGCCGGCACCGGCGGTTCCGTCGCGGTGCTGCGTGACCCGCAAGAAGCAGCGTCGGGCGCGCACGTGCTGGCCACCGACGCGTGGACGTCGATGGGCATGGAGGACGACGGGATCGACCGGCACACGCCGTTCCGGCCGTACCAGATCAACAAGGACCTGCTGGCCGCGGCCGCGCCCGACGCGATCGTGCTGCACTGCCTGCCGGCGCACCGCGGCGAGGAGATCACCGACGAGGTGATGGACGGCGCGCAGAGCGCGGTCTTCGACCAGGCCGAGAACCGCCTGCACGCCCAGAAGGCCCTGCTCGCCTGGCTGCTGGACCAGCAATGACCGGGCCGGGTACCCGCGCGGCGCGGCACGCGCGGATCGTCGAGCTGGTGCGGGACAAGGCCGTGCGGTCGCAGACCGAACTGGCCGACCTGCTGGCCGTCGACGGCGTCCAGGTCACCCAGGCGACGCTGTCGCGCGACCTGGAGGAGCTGCGGGCGGTCAAGGTCGGCGGGGTCTACGTCATCCCCGAGGACGGGCTGCCCGCCCTGCGCCCGGTCGAGCAGGCCCCGGCCCGGCTGATCCGGCTGCTGCGCGAACTGCTCAACTCGGTCGACGTCAGCGGCAACCTGGTGGTGCTGCGGGTGCCGCCGGGCGCGGCGCAGTTCCTGGCCAGCGCCCTGGACCGCTCGGGCCTGCCCGACGTCGTCGGCACCATCGCCGGCGACGACACCATCCTCGTGGTGGCCCGCGACGCCGGCGACGGGCCGGGCGCCGCGCTCGCCGAGAAGCTCACGGCCTGGAGCCGTGCCGACCCCGAAGGGAGCCAACCATGACCGCCGTCGAGGCGCACTTCCCCGGCTTCGCCGACAACATGCAGAAGCTCCTCAACCACGGGCTGGAGTTCTACCTGGCGTCCAACGAGTCGCTGCGGCCGTTCCTCAACGAGGCCCCGTACGGCCACAAGCTGAGCTGGCTGGACTTCACCGACACGACCGAGGACAAGGGCTGGGACACCGGCGCCTTCCTCAATCTGTTCAACGTCATGAACGGCATCGCGTTCGGCGACCGGGGCATCCCGATGCCGCAGTGGGTGATGGTCGACCTCATCCTGATGCCCTCGGCCGCGGTCATCGCCGCGCTGCCGCAGTCGTCGTTCACCGAGGTGCTGGAGACCAGCGCCTTCGACGCGGACGCCAAGCGCCACATGCGGGCGGTGTTCGACAAGGCCAAGCAGAGCGACTACAACGGCCCGATCCCGATCGCCGGCTACTGCGCCGCGCCCAGTGCGGCCCCGGGCACCTGGGTCGGCTGGTCGCTGTGGTCGCTGTGGACCAGCGTCGGGCTGGGCAAGGCGCTCAAGGCGCTGGCGCTGTCGGCGTACCAGGCGCAGAAGCTCGACGGCGTCACCCAGTACGACAACAGCGCCCTGCGGGTGCACACCCGTTTCGGCCGGCTGCGCATCATGGTGGCGACCGTGCCGTTCCACACCTCGCCCGGCTCGTTCGTGTACGAGAACGACTTCACCGTGCCGGTCACCGGGCCGGAGCCGGAGCCGTCGTTCCTGCTCGACCCGTTCGACTACGAGCGGCAGCGGGCCATGCAGAAGGCCATCGAGGCCCGGGAGTGCACGTACTACGTGCTCGCCCCCGGCCACCTCGTCCAGGACGGGACGACCTACGTGCCCATCCTCGAGATCCCCGCGTCCTGATAAGGAAATCCTGATGTCCAAGCGCAAGATCGTCCTCGCCTTCTCCGGCGGCCTCGACACCTCGTACGCCCTGGTCTCGCTGCGCGAGCAGGGCTGGGAGGTGCTCACCGCCAACGTCGACACCGGCGGCCTGCACAGCGGCGAGGGTGACGTCGTCCGGGCCCGCGCGGAGGAGCTGGGCTCGGCGCGGCACTTCGTCATCGACGCCCGCGAGGAGCTGTACGCGCGCGTGGTCACGTACGCGATCAAGGCGAACTACCTGCGCAACGGCGGCTACCCGTCCTGCGTCGGCGCGGAACGGCTGGTCCAGGCGGAGAAGGTCGTGCAGTGCGCGCTGGACAACGGCGCCGACGCGATCGCGCACGGCTCCACCGGCGCGGGCGCCGACCACGTGCGCTACGACTCGGTGATCCGCGCGCTGGCCCCGCAGCTGGAGATCATCACCCCGATCCGCGACGAGCGGCTGACCCGCGAGTTCGAGCGGGACTTCCTGCGGCAGCACGGCTTCGAGACCAGCGACAAGGTCACCACGTACTCGATCAACGAGGGCCTGATCGGCACCTCGATCGGCGGCAAGGAGACCTACGGCTCCTGGGACTACCTGCCCGAGGAGGCCTGGGAGAGCACGAAGTCCATCAACGACGCCCCTTCCGCCGGGGTCGAGCTGATCCTGGCCTTCGACGAGGGTGAGGTCACCTCGGCGACCACGCTGGACGGCACCCCGATCGAGGGGACCGGCCCGGACGCGCCGAACTACGCCATCCTGCGCTCGCTGAACACGCTGGCCGCCGAGCACGGCGTCGGCCGGGGCATCCACATGGGCTCGACCATGGTCGGCAACCTGGCCCGGGTCGGCTTCGAGGCCCCCGGCATGCTCACCCTGATCGCGGCGCACCGCGAGCTGGAGCGCCTCACCCTGAGCAACCGGCAGCAGGCCACCAAGCTGCAGCTCGGCAACACGTACGGCGACCTGCTGCACGAGGCCGTCTACTACGATCCGATCCTGGACGACTTCAGGGCGTTCCTGGACTCCAGCCAGACCCGGGTCACCGGCGAGGTGCGGATCCGGCTGCAGAAGGGCAACGTGATCCCGCTGGGCAGCCGCAGCCCGTACAGCCTGCTGGACGCGGCCACCCGGCAGGGCGTCGTCTACGGCTACGGCTCGTCGCTGTGGACCGGCGAGCAGGCCCGCGCCTTCGCCCACATGTACGCCATCCCCGGCGCGATCGCTGCGTCTGCTGGCCTCGCTCCGCTCGGCGGGCACTCCGCCCCATGAGGTCGTTGTCGAGGTCACCGATTTCCGGACGGGAAAGGGCGCCCGTCCAGAAATCGGCGCCCCCGACAACGACGGGCGGAGTGCGACTTGGGTCGCGGCTACCCCAACCAGGCGGCCAGCACGCGCTCGCATTCGCGGATCTCCGCGACCGGCACGTATTCCTCGTCGGTGTGGGCGAGCAGCGGGTCGCCCGGTGCGTAGTTGACGGCCGGGATGCCGAGTTCGGCGAAGCGGGCCACGTCCGTCCAGCCGAACTTCGGTGCCGGCTCCTTGCCGACCACGGCCAGGAACTCGGCCGCCGCCGGCCGGTCGAGGCCCGGGCGGGCGCCCGGAGCCTGGTCCCGGATCTCCAGCTCGTAGCCGGCGAAGACCTCGCGCAGGTACGCGTAGGCCTCGTCGACGCTGCGGTCCGGCGCGAACCGGTGGTTGATGTCGATGACGCACTCGTCGGGCAGCACGTTGCCGGCGATGCCGCCCTGGATGTTCACGGCGTTGAGGCCCTCGTGGTACTGCAGGCCGTCGACGAACGGGCGCCGCGGCTCGTAGGCGTTGAGGATGGCCAGCACCGGGGCGGCGGCGTGGATCGCGTTGATCCCGCGCCAGGCCCGGGCGGTGTGCGCGGCCTTGCCCCGCAGCGTGATCCGCACCCGCATGGTGCCCTGGCAGCCGCCCTCGACGCCGCTGTTGGAGGGCTCGCCCAGGATGGCGAAGTCACCGGCCAGCCAGTCCGGGTGGTTGCGCACGAGCCGGCCGAGCCCGTTTTTGACCGAGGCGACCTCCTCGTTGTCGTAGCAGACGAAGGTGAGGTCGTGGCGCGGCTCGGTGACGGTCGCGGCGATGCGCAGCTGGGTGGCCAGGCCGGCCTTCATGTCGCAGGTGCCGCGCCCGTGCAGGAGCTGGGCGTCGCCCTCGCCGGTGGTCCAGGTGGGAAGATTGTCCTTGATCGGTACGGTGTCCAGGTGCCCGGCGAGCACGATCCGCTTGTCCCGGCCCAGGTTCGTGCGAGCCACCAGGGCGTCGCCGTCGCGCAGCACCTCGAGGTGTCCCAGCTTGCGCAGGGAGGCCTCCACAGCGTCGGCGAGAGTGCCCTCGTCGCCGCTGACCGAGGGGATGTCGCAGAGCGCGCGGGTCAATGAGACAACATCATCGTGCAGGTCGAGCGTCATGGGACGGACCCTATCGTGGGTCACCCGAACCGAATTGAAGGAGTGAGCGCGTGCCGGAGACCGAAGGTCCGACCAGGCTGTGGGGTGGCCGTTTCGCCGGCGGACCGGCGGAGGCCCTGGCCCGGCTGAGCGTGAGCGTGCATTTCGACTGGCGCCTGGCCCCGTACGACATCGCGGCCTCGCGGGCCCACGCCCGCGTCCTGGCCGGCGCGGGTCTGCTCGACGCGGACGAGCTCGGCCAGATGCTGGCCGCGCTGGACGATCTGGAGTCGGCGTGCGCGGCGGGGGAGTTCCGCCCGACCGTCGAGGACGAGGACGTGCACACCGCCCTGGAACGCGGTCTGCTGGAACGCCTCGGCACCCTGGGCGGCAAGCTGCGCGCGGGCCGTTCCCGCAACGACCAGGTCGCCACCGACCTGCGGATGTACCTGCGCGACCACGCCCGCGGGGTGGCCGCCGCGGTGGTCGAGCTGGCGGACGCGCTGCTGGAGCAGGCCGGCCGGCACCTCGACACGCCCGCGCCGGGCATGACCCACCTGCAGCACGCCCAGCCGGTGAGCTTCGGCCACTGGCTGCTGGCCCACGTCCAGCCGCTGCTGCGCGACCTCGACCGGCTGCGCGACTGGGACGCCCGCACGGCGATCTCGCCGTTGGGCTCGGGCGCCCTGGCCGGCTCGTCGCTGCCGCTGGACCCGGGCGCGGTGGCCAAGGAGCTGGGTTTCAAGGCGCCGGCGCAGAACTCGATGGACGCGGTGTCGGACCGCGACTTCGTCGCCGAGTTCCTCTTCATCACCGGCCTGATCGGCGTGCACCTGTCCCGCCTCGGCGAGGAGGTGGTCCTCTGGACCTCGCAGGAGTTCGGCTGGGTGATCCTCGACGACGCGTTCGCCACCGGCTCGTCGATCATGCCGCAGAAGAAGAACGCGGACATCGCCGAGCTGGCCCGCGGGAAGGCGGGCCGGCTCATCGGTGGCCTGGTCGCGGTGCTGACCATGCTCAAGGGCCTGCCGCTGACCTACGACCGCGACATGCAGGAGGACAAGGAACCGGCCTTCGACGCGATCGACACACTCCAGCTGCTGCTCCCCGCGCTGGCCGGAATGATCTCGACCATGACGGTACGGGTGGACCGCCTCGCCGCGGCCGCCCCGATCGGCTTCTCCCTGGCCACCGAAGTGGCGGACTGGCTGGTCCGCAAGCACGTCCCGTTCCGCGACGCCCACGAGATCACCGGCCGCCTGGTGGCGCTGTGCGCGGCCCGCGAATGCGAGCTGGAGGACGTCTCGGACGAGGACCTGAAGACGGTCAGCGAGCATCTCGACCCGTCGGTGCGCGAGGTGCTCAGCGTCCGCTCGGCCCTGGCGGCCCGGACGACAGCGGGCTCGACCGGCCCGGGGCCGGTGGCGGACCAGCTCCAGACGGCCTCGGACAAGCTGGACGGCTGGCGCGAATGGTCCATCGAGAGCGTGGTGCCGCGCTAACGCTCATCCGTACGGGCGCAGGGCACCCGGAAGCAACACCGCCGTCCGCCCCCACCACGCAGCTGCTGACAACTCCAGCCCGGCGGTCGTCCGCCGGGCTGGAGCGCATTCATCGCTCCTACTGAATCTCTTCCGCGCGGCTACCGCAGGTTTGCCCGGCACCGGAAATCGATGGTGGACTGGATTTCCGGCGCAGGATCCTGGGGGTCTCTCGTGCACGTGGTGTCCGTGATGAATTACAAGGGTGGCGTGGGGAAAACCACGCTCACCGCCAATCTCGCCGCAGGAATCGCCAACAACGGGTTCCGTGTCCTGATGATCGATCTCGATCCCCAGGCCAATCTGACATTGTCGTTCTACTCGATCGATGAGTGGCAGACCGATTTGCGTGAGCATCGCACGATCAAACGTTGGTACGACGGTGAAGTGCCCGGGCGGGAAGTGCCCCTCGATGAGCTGATCCTGACGCCCGAACGGGTCAACGGCGTGGTGAAGGACAACGCCGGCAGGCTTGATCTCATCGCTTCCCATCTCGGTCTGATCAACATCGACCTTGAACTGGCCTCCGGGCTGGGCGGCACGACCATGGCCGAGAGCAAGCGTCGCTTCCTGAGGGTCCACGGGTGCCTGGCCGAGGCCCTGCACGCGCCGGTCTTCGGCGACTACGACGTGATCCTGATCGACTGCGCTCCCAACTTCGGCCTGGTGACGAAGACGGCCATCGTGGCGAGTGACTACGTTCT
This sequence comes from Actinoplanes sp. NPDC051405, assembly GCF_055586185.1. Classification (NCBI taxonomy): domain Bacteria; kingdom Bacillati; phylum Actinomycetota; class Actinomycetes; order Micromonosporales; family Micromonosporaceae; genus Actinoplanes; species Actinoplanes sp. NPDC051405. The sequence continues at coordinate 41,918 of NZ_JBVJIR010000020.1, read as the reverse complement.
GGTGCCGGCCAAGCCGGATTATTTGTCCACCCTCGGCATCGGCTACCTGCGGGGCAGTGTCGATCTGCTCGTGCGTGAATACAACGGTTACGCCGACTTCGACCCGGACGGCCGGGCAGCCGGCCGGCGTATCGGCCCGGAGTTCGCCGGCGTCGTCTTCACCATGACGCAAGTGCATGCGGGTCAGCCGACCGGGATCCAGCGGGAACAGATCGAGAATCTTCGGGCTCTCGACGTCATGCCGATCTTCGCTGCGACTCTTCGCAACAGTCCGCGATTCTTCGCCGACGCCGGGTCGACGGGTGTGCCCGCTGTGCTGACCGCACCGTTCGCCGATGATGTGAGCGTCGAATTGCGCGCGATCATGGATGAGTTCGTTGCCGCCGTCACCGGGAAAGGGCGGCTCTCATGACTACGGACATCGTTGAAGTCGCGCGCTTCTTGCACCGGTTGTTCGGATTTGTGGCGCAGCAGCCGGCGCAGCGGTTGACCGACTTCGCCGCGGGTCGTCTTGAGCTCACCTGGGCTCCTCCCGCCGACGTTGATGTCGACGCCGAAGTCACGCGGCCCGCGACACCGCCGTCGACCAGGCCGGCGCCTGCACCAGACGGCAACATCGCGCGACGCCGACCGGCCCAGGGGACCGCGGACGACCCGGTCTACGCCGAGGTAGCGGCAACTCTGCGCAGCCAGGACTCGATCGATGACGGCCTTGCGTACTTGAACACGTTGCGGTTCGACGGCCGAAAAGCGCGGCTGGTGGACCTGATCGCGATCGGGGCCGCCATGGGCCTGACGCTGCCGAAGCGCATCAAGACCGACGACGCTGTCCGCAAGCTGCTCCACCACGCCATCGGGGTGCGGAGGAAATTCGAGGGGCTGGCCAAGTGGTGAGCGCTCCCGCGGAGGGCGAGTCGACCGGCCGCTCCATGCACCTCATCGACGGCCGCCGGGTCACCTTGGCGGACCTGCTCGCGGCGGATCTGCTCAAGCCTGGGGACAGAGTGCGCTTCACCCGGCGCCGCATGAAGAAGGTCTTCACGGCCGAGGTCACTGCATCAGGCCGGTTGCGGCTCGCTGACGGAGTGGAGTACCGGTCGCCCTCTCGGGCCGCGATGGTTGCGGCCGGCATGCAGGCAGTCGACGGATGGCACGCGTGGGTGGTGGAGTCGAACGGCCGCCTGCTGGATTCGCTCCGGCAGGAACTGCTCGACCGGGCCGTGGCCGGAGAGATCGCCGATCCCGAGGAGTCGCCGGAGGACAGGGCTTCGATCAGCCGAGTCCATGAGTGGCTGCGGGACGCGCGTAAGCGCGCCGAAGGTGAAGCCCCGGAGCGCGTCTCGGTCAGTGTGTTGCTCTCCATGTGGGGAGCCAAGGATCGGGGCGGCCAGATCGCGCGGATCCAGGCGGATCTCGCCAACCATGGCCTCGCGACCCGGCCGGACTTCCGCAGCGTCACGCTCGACACGACCGTCTCGGTCATCACCGCCGAGCAGGACGCCGAACATGAGAACGAAGAGGCCGCCGAGGCCGCTATACCGTCCGCAGAGGACGACGACGACGCGGACGACCGCCATGTCGGTCTTGTGGTCGGGCATCTTCCGTCGGCACTCGCCGGTGTTGTCTCCGTGGCGCCCAACGCCTCCATCCAAGAGGCCGTCACCAAACTACTGCTCAACGACGTCTCCCAGCTCGCAGTGCTGGCCGGCCAGCACAACCTGCGGGGCGCGGTCACCTGGCAGTCGATCGCCGAGTCCCGGCTCAAGAAGCCCGATGCCACCCTGGCCGACGCCACGGTCGATGACGTGAGAGTCGTCGGCTACCGCACCGAACTGGTCGAGGTTCTTCCCGAACTCCGCAGGCGTGGCTTCATCTTCGTTCGCAACGACACGCGGGCGGTCGCCGGCATCATCACCGCAGCCGACGTCGCCCTCCGGTACGGGGAGATGACCAATCCCTTCATCCTCATCGGCCATCTCGATCGTCTGCTGCGCCGGGCGATCACCCGGTCGATACCCCTCGCTGACGTCATCGGAGCCTGCAATCCCCGCGGGGACCGGATCAAGACGCACGCCAACATGACGATGGGTGACTATCAACGTGTCCTCGAGAAGCCGGACCTCTGGCAGCGGCTGGGATGGCCGCTGGACCGGCAGGCGTTCGTCGAACGCCTCGGCGAGATACGACGGATCCGCAACAACGTCATGCACTTCAATCCGGATCCGGTGCCGCCCAACACCGTCGAGCACCTGCGTCAGATCAACGCCCTGCTACGCCAGCACACCATGTGACGCCACCGTCTGTGCGGGCGCGCACCTCATCGGTGCGCGAGGTGCTCAGCGTCTCTTCGGCCCTTCCGGTCGGCGCGACGGCGGTCGCAATCAGCGGCTTGCCGCCGCATCGCGGGCTCAGCCGTCCCCGCTACGGTGGCGGGGTGCGCAGAGATCGTTTCGCTCACGGCCTCGGGCAATCGCTGGTCGTCTGGCTGGCGATGCTGCTCCTCGCCGCCGTGGTGCGACACGTCGCCGTCGCCTGGCTGGCTGTCGCCTCGGGCCTGGTCGTCTGCGTCCTGCTCGGTCAGTGGCATCAACGCCGGGCCCGGGCGGAGAGCGCCGTCGGCAGCTTCACGGGCGCGGTCCTGTGGCCGGTGGTAATTGCCGCTGTCATCCTGGCCATCGGCATCGTCGCGGATCAACGCTCCGACTACGAGTAGCGACAGCGACCCGGCTCAGCGAGCGCTCACGCTTTCCTGGTGCTCGTCCTCCGTCGCCTCGCTCCGGCTGGGCACGGTGGCGGCCGGCCGGTGGTTCCGCCGCCAGATCGCCCATCCCACAGCGACGAGAACCGCCGTCCCGGTGATCACGCCCACCGCCGCAGTCGGCACGTCCAGCAGCTTGAGTGCGCTCGCCAGCAGCACGATCACCAGCGCTGCCCGTACGATGCCGCCCGGCGCCCGCGACGAGATCCGCGCGCCCAGCAGCACACCCGGGATCGAGCCGACCAGCACCGCGCCCGCGATGTCCAGTTGCAGGTCGCCGAAGAGGGCGTGGCCCACCGCCGCGGAGATCACCAGGGGGATGGCCTGGATCAGGTCGGTGCCGACCAGGTCGTTGGCGCGCAGTTTCGGGTACAGGGCCAGCAGCGCCACGATGATCAGGGAGCCGGAGCCGACCGAGGTCAGGCCCACGATCACGCCGCCGCCCACGCCGACCAGCAGGGTGGGGATCGGGCGTACGGTGATCGGCTCGGCCGGGCCGTCGCCGCGCTGGTTCCTCGTCACCCAGGCCTTGAGCAGCATGCCGCCGGCGGCCAGCAACAGTGCGCCGCCGAGAGCGATTTTGATCGTGTGCTGCACGGTCTCGTCGTCGCCGAGCAGGCGCAGCAGCAGGACCCCGAGGAAGGCGCTGGGGATGCTGCCGGCGCAGAGCCAGGCGACGAGGCGCCAGTTCACCGTGCCGCGGCGGGCGTGCACCCAGCCGCCGAACGGCTTCATCACCGCACTGGCCGCCAGGTCGCTGGAGACCGCGGCGACCGGCGGGACGCCGAAGACCAGGACCAGGATGGGGGTCATCAGGGCCCCGCCGCCCATGCCGGTGAGTCCGACCACGATGCCGACGCCAAGTCCGGCGAAAGCCAGGGTGAGATCCATCGGTCGAGTTTCGGCGAGAATCCCTGCCTTGTCTACTAACTTGGTCGACTATATCAACTATTGGAACGCCGGGGTTTCCCATGTGACCGCTAACAACGGCCTGCGAGGGGTCATGTTGCCGCTCTGTTACGCCTTGACTACGTGAATGTTAGCGATAACACTGCGAAGGACGTATCGATGGGATGAGCGGGGTCATCGAGGAGGTCGCACCATGAGCACCCTGCCCCGGCACTCCGCTCTCCGCGCCGTCTCCGACACGGTCGGCGGCAACCGCATCGAGCTGCGCCAGCTGCGCTATTTCGTCACCCTCGCCGAGGAACTGCACTTCGGCCGGGCCGCGGCCCGCGAACACATCGTCCCCTCGGCGCTCAGCGCCCAGGTGCAACGCCTCGAACGCGCGGTCGGCGTGCTGCTGGTCGACCGGACCACGCGGCACGTCGCCCTCACCCCGGCCGGCGCCCGCTTCCTGATCGAGGCCCGGCAGATCGTCGAGCACGTCGACCGGGCCGCCGTGCTGGCCCAGGGCATGGCGCTCGCCGCGCCGACGCTGCGGGTCGGGGTGCTCGACGAGGGCTACGACGCGGTACGGCCGGTGCTGCGCGCGGTGCAGGGCCGCCACCCCGAGCTGGAGATCCACCAGGTGCTCGCGGGCGTACCGGAGCAGTGCCGGCTGCTCGCCGACGGCCGGCTCGACGTGGGCATCGGGCGGCTGCCCGGGGCAGCGCCGGAGATCGCCGCGGAGATCTTCCGGCTCGATCCGCTGGGCGTGCTGGTCCCGGCCGGGCACCCGTACGCCGCCCTGACCCACGTCCCGGTCAGCGACCTGCGCGGCGAGACGCTGCTGCTCGCCGACGAGGACCAGGCGCCCGAGTTCAACGGCTTCGTCGCGGAGGTGTGCCGGTCCGCGGGCTTCTTCCCGACCCTGTTCACCGGCAGCGTGCAGACGCTGCGCGCGGCCGTGGACCTGGTGCTGCAGGGCCGCTGCGTGCTCTGCACCCCGGAGTCGACGGCGGGCGTTTCCGCGGAGCTGGTCTGGCGGCCGCTCGATGCGTCGGTGCCCCGCTACCCGTGGTCGATGCTGTGGCGGGCCCACCACCCGTCGCGGTGGGCGATCGAGCTCGTCGAGACCGCCCGCGGCCTGGCCGCCGAACTCGGCTGGTGCGACGCAGCGCGGGACCGAGCCAGCTGAGCCGGGCTGGCGCGACGCGGCCCAGGACGAGCCAGCCGCGTGAGCAGCCGCAAGGACCTTACGTCGTCCGGGCGGCCAGCTCCCGGCACCGCTTGCTGAGCGCCTCGATCCGCCGGTCCAGCGCCGCGGAACCCGTGCCGTCCGCGAGGTCGCCGAGCAGCTCGGCGTAGTCACCGGCAAGCCGCCGGTACTGCTTGTCGAAGGTCTTGCGCCGCCCTCGAGGCGAACGCCCGTCCAGCTCGACGATCTGCTGCGCCAGGACCGCCGCGGCGGCGCTGGTGGCGTTCCCGGCGTCGACGGCCGCGGCCCGGCGCTCATGCTCGGCGACCGCCAGCCGCCCGGCCCGGCGCCCGGCGACGTACAGCCCGGCCGCGCCCAGCAGGACCGCCGCGGTCGCCGCCGCCGCGATCAGATAGCGCGGCAGCGACGGGCTGATGGTCCGCGCGCCGTCGGGCACCACCCCGGCCTTGACCAGCCCGTCGTAGTTGACGGCGACCACCTTCAGCGCTTCCAGCGGCCGGTCGGCGAACCCGTCGATGCCCGAGCCGATCGTCGTCTCGGCGACCGCGGCCTTGCCGAAGTTCTCGTCGTCGACGCCGGGCAGCAGCGCGCAGCCGTACGCGTCGTACTCGTCTTCCTGCCGGCTGAGCACCAGCACGAGCGTGCCCTCGGCCGCCGGCCGGGCGGCGTCGCAGCCCTGCCGCAGGTCGTCCGTGCCGGGCGCCAGCATGATCACGACCAGCCGGCGGTTGCCGATCACCCGTTGCGCGGCCGGGCGGTCCAGGTCGATGCCGGGGGCCGCGTAGATCGACGACGAGCGGACCTGCCGGGCGATCGGCCCGTCCGCGATGCCGCCGGACCACAGCGCCCAGCCGGCCAGGATCAGGCAGGCCAGCACGGCGAGGCCGAACGGCGTGACTCGTCTGGTCACACCGGCCTCCGCCGCAGGTAGTCGCCGGGACGGTAGCCGTCGGGCAGCAGCCGGGCCGCCTCGTCGAGCTCGGCCTCGGCGTCGTCGAGCAGCTCGCGGACGTGCGGATCCGGCAGGTTCCCGGCGAGCGCGTCGCGGGCCGCCAGCAGTTTGGTGATGCCGCGGGTCAGCGCCGGGTCACCGGCCCGGGAGGTGAGCGCCGACATCTCGACAGCCAGCCCGGTCAGGCCGGCCAGCCGGGCGGGGGTGCCCGGACTCGGCGCGCTGGGGGCGGGCCGGCGCGCGGAACGCGCCGACAGCAGCAGGAAGACGACGACGCAGGCGGTGAACAACCATGGCAGGGCGGGCAGGGCGACCCGGACCGGGTCGAGCGGACGGTACGGCAGCGGCCGGTCGAACAGGCCCGAGTAGCGCTCGTCGGCGACCCGGTCCAGGTACGTGGCCAGCACCGCCCGCTGCGGGTACGCCGACCGGCTGAGCAGATCACCGAACCGGCCGTAGTAGGTGGCCGTGGTCAGCTCGGCGAATCCGGCCGCGTCCGGACCGTCGTACTCGATCCACGAGCCGTACATCACGAGGATCGGGGTGTCCGGGAAGCTCGCCGCGAGCGCCGGTCCGTACCGGGGAACCGGCTTTCCGGCCGGCTGCTGGGGCAGGGCCACGGACAACGCTTTGCGGCCCGGGAAAGCCGCCGCCGTGGCAGTCGCCGGCACGTCGGTCAGGGTGGCGCCCGCAGCGACGTGCACCCCCGTGCGCCGCAGGTCCTCGGTGACCGCCCGCAGCTCCGCGGGGGTCGGCTCGCGGCGCGCCAACCGGTCGGTCTCCGCCGGCGCCGGCTGGTCGTTGAGCTCCGCGACCAGGCCCACCAGCAGTGTCGTCACGTCACCGGTGGCGAACTGGGACCGCCAGTCGGCCGCCGTGCTGCCGGTGGACCGGTAGAGCCCGCCGCTGACCTGGGTGCCGATGATCCGGACGGTGGCCTCCTCGACGTCGCGGACCCGTTCCTGTGCGGCCTTGTCCAGCCCGGGCGGCGCGACCAGGATGCGTACCTCGGCGCCACCGGCCGCCGCGCGGACCGCCGCCTCGTCCCAGGACGCGATGGCACCGGGCAGCCGGACCACCGGCTTCGCCCGGATCAGCGCGCTCATCTCCTCGACCGAGGGCACGCTCGCCGAACCGGGCGCCTGCTGGTCGATGCGCTGCGCGGTCGACGGGGACGCGCCGTAACTGACGTCGATGCTCTGCCGCTGGGCCCCCAGGAAGATCACCAGGATGCCGGCGGCGACGCCGAGCACCGCCCAGCGCAGCCACTCCGGCCGCCGCCGCGGGAAACGGTCAGCCACGCGCGGCCTCCCGCCACAGCGCGTCGGCCTGCCGCGCGCACTCGGCCGCCGAGCGGGCCGCCGCCCGCCCTCCGCGACCCGCGGCGATCAGCTCGGCCCGGCTCAGCAGCTGCTCGGCCTCGGCGACCGGGACCGGGCAGGCGTCGCGGCTGACGGTGGCCGTGTCGATCGCGGCCCGGGCGGCCGACCATTCCGTACGCCGGTGCAGCTCACCGGCCCGCAGCCGGGGCACCGCGACCGCCGCGGAACCCGCCCCGATCAGCAGCACGGCACCCACGGTCCAGATCGGCCATGACGACATGGAGGAGCAGCTCCGGTGGGGTCTCGAGCGGGTATCAGGTCCCCGATTGTGCCGGACGGGATCCATCGACCGGGCAAGGGCTATCGTCGTCGGCACGGAGGTGAGGCGATGACGCGGGTCGTGGTGGTCGGAGACGTCGGTGGGTGTGCACGGCACCTGGCGGACGCGGTCGGCGGGCTGACCCGCGACGAGGACACCGTGATCATCCAGGTCGGGGACCTGGTCGACCGCGGGCCGGACAGCTCCGGCGTGCTGGCCTTCGTGGCCGAGCGGCTGGCGGACGCGCCCGCCCGCTGGATCCAGCTCATCGGCAACCACGAGTCGCAGTACCTCGGCGGTGACGCGTTCTGGCCGGAGCCGCTCGCCGAGAGCGACGCCGCCCTCCTGCGCGGCTGGTGGCTGCGCGACCAGCTGCGGGTGGCCGCCGCGCTGCGGACCGCCGAGGGCGAGGAGTTCCTGCTCACCCATGCCTCGCTGACCGTAGGTGCCTGGCAGGAGCTCGGCGCGCCGGTCACCGCCGGCACAGCCGCGGACCCGCTCAACACCCGGCCCGACGAGCTGCTGTGGCACGACCGGGGCCCACTGTGGGCGGAGGCCGGCCCCGACGTGTACGAGTCCTGGCTGCACGCCGCCGAGCCGCCCCCGTTCAGCCAGTTGCACGGCCACTCGAGCATTGTCGACTTCCGCCACCGCGCCTGGCTGTGCGGCGAGCGGATCCGGCAGCGCAGCACCGTGGACTGGGCGGCCCGGCACACGTTCACCAGGATCGGTGGCGCCCGCTTCGTCGGCGTCGACCCCAAACACGGACGCGCCGGCGCGCCGCGCTGGGCGCCGCTGGTCTTCGAGGATGCGACCCTGATCGGATGAGCGAAACGGATCACCCGACGCTGGCGCCGCTCATCGGCGACTGGCACACCCGGGGAGAGATGTTCGGCGAGGACGGCAGCACCGTGGTCGCCGGGGTCGACGGCACCGACGCCTACGAGTGGCTCGGTCCGTTCGTCGTGCACCGCGTCGACGTGGTGATCGGCGGGGAGCGCAGCCGGGCCCTGGAGATCTTCGAGCCCTACGACCCCGCGCTACGGGCCTTTCCCACCCGGGCCTACGACGATCGGGGCGGCGTCGAGACGTCGGCGGCCACCGTCGACGGGGACGGGCAGTGGACCTTCCGGGCCGCGACGGCCCACGCCGTGCTGCGCGTGGCCGCCGACGGCCGGTCGATGCGGGCGCACTGGGTCGTCCGGGATGCGGACGGCCGCGAGCGGCCCTGGATGGAGCTGCGGTTCAGCCGCCGATCCTGATCATGTTCCAGGACAGGGCCGGGAGCTCGGCCCGTAGCCGGCCACCGTCCAGCTTGGGCTCGCTCAGGTCGCGCGGCCGCACCCGGTCGGGCTGCTGGGCGGTGTTGATCGCGTCCGGGTCGTCGTCCGCGAGCACCGTGTGGGTGGCGGAGGTCAGGCCGGGCAGGGCACGCAGGTCCACGTCCAGGGTCATCGGCTCGGTCTGCGACCTGTTCACCGCGAAGAGCACCACGCCCGTCTCCGTCCGCACGGCGACCGCGTCCAGCAGCGGGACCTCGCCGTGCCGGGCCGTCTCGTGCGTCGGTGCCGTGATGGCCGGCTGCAACACGGTGCCGCGCCCGTAGCGGGTCGTCAGCGCGTACGGGTGGAAGCTCGCCTGCCGCCACGCCGTGCCGCCCGGCTCGGTCATGATCGTGGCGATGACGTTGACCAGCTGCGCCTGGCAGCCGATCTTCACCCGGTCGGCGTGGCGCAGCAGGCTGATCAGCAGGTTGCCGACCACGACCGCGTCGGTGACCGAGTAGACGTCCTCGATCAGCCGGGGCTGGTGCTCGACGTCCAGGTTCTTCTCGCCGGCGAAGCGGCTCTGGTACCAGACGTTCCACTCGTCGAACGAGATGTTGATCCGCTTACTGTGCCGGCCCACCGCGCGTACGTGGTCGGCCGTCGCGATGAGCTCGTCGATGAACTGGTCCATGTCGGTGGCGCAGGCCAGGAAGCTGTCCCGGTCGTCGTCGTGCTGCTGGTAGTAGGCGTGCATCGACACGTAGTCGACGGCGTCGTACGTCTCGGCCAGCACCGTGGCCTCCCAGCTGCCGAACGTCGGCATCTGCCGGCCCGAGCTGCCGCAGGCGACGAGCTCGATCGACGGGTCGACCTGGCGCATCGCCTTGGCCGTCTCCAGCGCCAGGCGGGCGTACTCCGAAGCGGTCTTGTGGCCGATCTGCCACGGGCCGTCCATCTCGTTGCCCAGGCACCAGGTCTTGATCCCGTACGGCTGCCCGCCGCGCAGGTCCGACCAGTACGTGCCGCCGGGCAGGTTGCAGTACTCCACCAGGGACCGGGCCGCGTCGATGCCCCGGGTGCCCAGGTTGACCGCCATCATCGGCTCCACGCCGACGGTCCGGGCCCAGGTCAGGAACTCGCCGACACCGACGTGGTTGGACTCCAGCGAGCGCCAGGCCAGGTCGAGGCGGGTGGGCCGCTCGCCGACCGGGCCGATGCCGTCCTCCCAGCGGTAACCCGAGACGAAGTTGCCACCGGGGTAGCGCACCAGCGGGACACCCAGCTCGCGGACCAGGTCCGCGGTGTCCTGCCGGAAGCCGTTCTCGTCGGCGCTCGGGTGCCCGGGCTCGTAGATGCCGGTGTAGACGCAGCGGCCCATGTGCTCGACGAACGAGCCGTACAGCCGCGGGTCCACGTCGCCCACCCGGAACGCGGGATCGACGGTCATGGTGGCGGAAAGCATGCTCAACCTTTCAGGCCGCTGCCGGCGATGCCCTCGACGATATGACGCTGGAACAGCAGGAACACGGCGACGAGCGGAATCGCGCCGAGAATAGCCGACGCCATCGTGTCCGCGTACCGGATGCCGAAGGCGCCCTGCACCGTGGCCAGGCCGACCGGCACGGTCATGATGTCCGGGTTGCTCAGCACCAGCAGCGGCCACAGCAGGTCGTTCCACGAGGTGACGAAGGTGAAGATGGCCACGGCCGCGACCGCGGGCCGGGCCAGCGGCATGATGATCTTCCGGTAGATCCGCAGGTAGCCGGCGCCGTCCATGCGCGCGACCTCCTCCAGCTCGCGCGGCAGGCCGTCGAAGAACTGCTTGAAGATGAACACGGCGATCGCGGTCGGGATCTGCGGCAGGCTCACCGCCCACCACGTGTTGAGCAGGCCCAGCGCGTCGAACTCGCGGAACCAGGGCACGATCAGCACCTGGCCGGGGATCATGATGCCGGCCAGCACCAGCCAGAACACCACGTTGCGGTAGCGGAACCGCATCCGGGACAACGCGTACGCGGCCAGGCTGGCCACCAGCACGGTGCCCACCGCCGACAGCGTCGAGATGAACAGGCTGGAGCCGAACCAGGTGAGGATGTCGGTGTCGCGCAGCACCCGGCTGAACGCGTCGAGGGTCGGGTCGGCGATGGCCCACGTGGTGCGGGTGGTCTCGGCGTTGGGCTTGAGCGCGGTGTCCAGCGCCCAGGCCAGCGGCAGCAGCCAGAGCAGGGCGAAGGCGATCAGCACGCCGAAGCAGATGCGGTTGAAGAGCTTGACGCGTGTCTCCGCCCGCTGGGCGAGATCTGTCATGGCTCAGACCCCCTTCTCCTGGCGGCGGACGATGGTGAACCAGACGGCCGAGACCAGGAGCACGACCAGGAAGAACAGCATCGACACGGCCGCGGCGTAGCCGACCCGGAAGTTGGTGAAGCCCTCGTCGTAGACGTACTCGAGGATCGAGCGGGTGGCGAAGTTCGGCCCGCCCGCGGTCATGATGTACATCTGGTCGAAGACCTTGAGCGAGGCGATCACCTGCAGCACGGCCACCAGCGTGGTGGTGCGCCCGAGCATCGGGATGGTGATCTTGCGGATCTGCTGCCAGGGCGAGGCGCCGTCCATCGCCGAGGCCTCGTAGAGGTCACGCGGGATCTCCTGCAGGCCGGCCAGGTAGAGCACGAAGTTGAACCCCAGCGTCCACCAGATGGTGGTCATCGCCAGCGACGGCATGGCCCAGTTCGGGTCGCCGAGCCAGTTCGGCGAGGTGATGCCGATCTTCAGCAGGCCGGTCTCGATCAGCCCGAGCCCCGGGGTGTAGATGAAGATCCAGATCAGCGCGACCACGGCCGAGGGCAGGATGAACGGCGCGAAGAACGCCAGCCGGAAGAACCACCGGCCGCGGCTGGCCCGGTCGGCCAGCAGGGCGAAGACGAACGCGAGCACGATCAGCGGCGGCGTGGTCAGCACGGTGAACCACACCGTGTGCCACAGCGACGACCAGAAGTCGCTGCTCTGCAACGCCTCGGCGTAGTTGCCGAAGCCCGCGAAGCCGGACAGCCCGGGCTTGACCAGGCTGGTGTCGAAGAAGCTCATCACCAGGCCGTAGATGGTCGGGCCGATGATGAACGCCAGATAGAGGATCAGGAACGGCGCCAGAAAACCCAGCGCGGGCAGGCCGGTGCCGGGACGTTGCTCCGGTGCGGGCCCGTCCTCGGTCGCGGGGCGGGGGCGTACGACGGTCTCGGTGGTCACCAGGCACCCCCTCAGATGGGTGACGCGGTCTTGGACAGGTTCAGCAGCTGGCCGCGCATCTGGGCGATCGCGTCGGCCGGGGACTGCTGGCCGCCGAGGACGGTGGCGACGGCGGAGCCCATGATGATCTCGAAGTTGGAGCCGGAACCGGAGTACCAGCCCTCCGCGTCGTAGACGGCGGCGTCGGCGGCCGCGGAGTAGTTCGACTGCGGCGTCATCGCCTGGTACTCGGCGCTGTCGCGGAACGGCAGCCAGGCCGGCACGTGCCCGCCCTCGGCCCAGGTCTTGCTCTGGTCGAGCATCGAGCGCACCAGCAGCAGCGAGCGGTCCAGACCGGCCTGACTCTGGTCCGGCCGGCGGGGGACGACCAGGGTGTGCGAGTCGGCCTGCACGGCGTACCGGTTGCCGCCGAAGACGTTGGGGAACAGCGTCATGGAGAACGGCATCTTGGCGGTCTGGAAGGTGGAGATCTCCCACTCGCCCTGGAAATAGAAGCCGGCCTGCCCGTTGGCGAACGTGGCGATGGAGCCCTGGTAGTCGCTGCTGGCCGGGAACACGCCCGACTTGGTCAGCGACTGCAGGAAGGTCAGCACCTGGCCGGCCTTGGCGTCGTCGAGCACCACCCGGCGGCCCTCGTCGGCCAGGACCTCGCCGCCCAGCTGGCTGTAGAGCGACTGGAAGATCCGCCAGGGGGTCGAGGTGTCGTTGTTGATCGCCACGACCCCGCCGTACGCGCCGGAGGCCTCCTTGGCCTTGCGCATCGCCTCGGTGAACTTCTCGGGGCTGTCCAGCGGGGTCATTGCCCCGGAGGAGTCGAGCAGGCCCGCCTTCTCGCAGATGTCGGTGTTGTAGAACATCACGAACGGGTGGGTGTCGAGCGGGATCGCGTACGCCTTGCCGTCGACCAGTCCCGCCTGCCAGGCCCGTTCGGTGAACAGGTCGGCGCTGATGCCGTGCCGGGCCAGGTCGGCGGGCCGCAGCTCCTCCAGCAGGCCCGAGCTGACCAGCGTCTTCATCCGGGTCAGGTGCGAGATGGCGACGTCCGGCGGCTTGTCGCCGAGCGTGGCCAGGGCCAGCTTCGTGTAGTACGGATTGCCCCAGGCCAGGGTGACCGCGCTGAGCGTGACGCGGGGGTTGGCGGTCCGGAAACCGTCGAGCATCTGGGTCATCCGGACGCCGTCGCCGCCGCCGAACAGGTTCCAGTAGTCGAGCGACCCGCTGGTGTCGCGCCCCGGCGTCACGCCGCTGCATCCGGTCAGCCCGAGGGCCGCCGCCGCGGCCGTGCCGCTAAACAGAGCGCGTCGGGTCAGTGTCATGACAGGAGCCTCCCGCCGTGCTTCACCACGAGTCCACAGATCGGTCTTCGCAAGACGAGAACGATCGGACGCGAATCGAGAAGGATCCGCCCGGCGAAGGCCGATCTCCCGACCGTCGGGTCAGTCCTCGTCCCGCGGCCCGCCGGAATCGGCCTCCCCGGTGCTGTCGCCCGCCTGGTCTGGGGCGTCGCCCTCCGCACCGGAGGCGCTCTCGGGCCCGCCGACGCCGATCACCGGGGCCTGGAGATCGGTACCGACCTGCGGCCGGTCGACCCAGAGCGCGCGCAGCTGGCCCTGCATGAAGGTGGTGAGCCGGGCCCGGTACTCGCGGTCGAAGTGCTCCAGCGCCTCTATCTGCTGCTGCAGCGCCTCGCGCTTGGCGATCAGGCTGCCGACCGAGTCCTCGTAGCGCTGCTGGGCCTGAAGTTTGAGCTGCTCCGCGTGGCCCTGGGCGTCGCCGACGATGGCCGCGGCCTCGTCCTTGGCCTGGGCCAGGATCTGGTCGGCGTTGCGCTTGGCGTCGTCGGCGCGCAGCCGGGCGTCGCGGGCGGCCTGCTCCGACGTGGCGCGAGCCTCAGCCAGCACCTTGTCCGCCTCGCAGCGCACGTTGTGCGCGTGCACCTGGGCGTCGCGGGCCGACTGGTCGGAGGCGGCCTGCGCGTCGGAGCGGATCTTGTCCGCCTGGCGTTTGGCTATCGCGACGTGTTCCTCGGCCGTGCGCTGCGCCAGGGTCAGCACCTGCAAGGCGTGGTCCGGGTGCAGCGGACCGCCGGGCACGACCAGCGGGTGTTCCGAGGTGGCGGTGTCCGCGGACGTGCCGTTGAGCACCGCTTTGACCCGCGCCTTGATCTGGTTGTCAGTCACGATACCTCCGGTAGCCAGGGCGAGGTCCGCGCCGTGGACCTTGCCTCCCTCCTAACGGGCCAGGGCAGCCGGACGCGACGGCCGGGGGTGGCTTCATTGTTGGTGGTAGTCCTCACCCCGGCCGGGTAAGAGGGCGGGTATGGAGCAATTGCAGTGGCTGGGCGTCATCCGTCATGGCCAGAGCACCGGAAACGTGATCGCGCAGGATGCCGAGACCGGCGGGCTGGAGACCATCGACATCCCGGAACGCGATGCCGACGTGCCGCTGTCCGATACCGGCCGCGAGCAGGCCGAGGCGGTGGGCAGCTGGCTGAGCGGGCTGGAGCGCGACGAGCGGCCGCAGGTGGCGATCGTCTCGCCGTACCTGCGGACCCGGCAGACGGCCGAGCTGGCGCTGGCCGGCACCGGCATCCCCGCGGTGGTCGACGAGCGCCTGCGCGACCGGGAGCTGGGCGTGCTGGACCTGCTCACCGGCCGCGGCGTGCAGGCCCGGCTGCCCGAGGAGTACGCCCGCCGCGCCCGGCACGGCAAGTTCTACTACCGGCCACCGGGCGGGGAGTCCTGGGCCGACGTGCTGTTGCGCCTGCGCGCCCTGCTGCGTGAACTGCGTCAGGACCATCCCGGTGGGCGGGTCCTGCTGTTCGGTCACGAGGCGACCGTGCTGCTCGTGCGCTACCTCGCCGAGTCGCTGAGCGAGGCCGAGCTGATGGAGGTCGCGCACGCCACCGCCGTCGCGAACTGCTCGATCAGCACCTGGCGCCGCGGCGACGACGGGCTGCGCCCGGAGCTGTTCAACTCCGTCGCCCACCTGCACCAGGAAGGTGCGCCGCCCACCCGGCAGGAGGAAGTCAATGCCGAGCCCGTCTGAGGCCGAACGGGTCATCACGCCGCAGGTGCTGCGCGACTGGCCGCTGCCCGATCCGCAGGGCGGCAAGGAAGCCCGCGGCACCGTCCTGGTCGTGGGCGGGTCGCGGTCGACGCCGGGTGCCGTGCTGCTGGCCGGTGTCGCGGCGCTGCGAGCCGGGGCCGGGCGCCTGCAGCTCGCGGTCGAGCCGTCCACGGTGAGCGCGCTGAGCATCGCCGTGCCCGAGGCCAAGGTCGTCGGCCTGGGCGAGACCCAGGACGAGCTGGAGCAGCTCGCGGCGGACGCCGACGTCGTCGCGATCGGTCCCGGGCTCGACGACATCGACCTCACGTCGCGACTGCTGCACGCCGTGCTCGACGCGGTCGGCAAGGACACCGCGATGGTGCTGGACGCGTACGCGCTCGGCGCCCTGAGCAAGGAGCAGGACCTGCTGGCCGGCCGGTCCGAGCGGGTGGTGCTGACGCCGAACGTCACCGAGGCCGAGCGGCTGCTCGGGCGCGAGCCGGGTGACGACCTCGCCGCCGAGGCCGCCAACCTGGCCCGGCGCTACCAGGCGACGGTCAGCCTGTTCGGGCACATCGCCACCGCGGACGGCGGCCGCTGGCGTGAGGAGAGCGGCGACGTGGGCCTGGGCACCTCGGGCAGCGGTGACGTGCGCGCGGGGATCGTGGCGGGCCTGCTGGGCCGCGGTGCCGAGCCGGCCCAGGCGGCGTGCTGGGGCGCGTTCGCGCACGCGGTCAGCGGTCAGCGCCTCGCCCCGCGGTTCGGGCGCACCGGATTTCTGGCCCGCGAACTCGTCGACGAGGTGGCATACACGATTGCCACGGTCTGAGACGGGTACGCGTCAGGTATCCACCGAGCGAAGGGAGAACCCGATGACCACCGCACGCGAGATCATGACCCCCGACGTGACCTGCATCGGTGAGAAGGAGAACCTGGCCGAGGCCGCCCGCAAGATGGCCGACCTCGACGTCGGCTCGCTGCCCATCTGCGGCGAGGACAACCGCCTCAAGGGCATGATCACCGACCGCGACATCGTCGTGAAGGTCGTGGCCAAGGACCGTAACCCGGCTGACTGCACGGCCGGTGAGCTGGCCCAGGGCAAGCCCGTAACGATCGGCGCGGACGACGACGCCGCCGAGATCCTGCGCACGATGTCCGAGCACAAGGTGCGCCGGCTGCCGGTGATCGACGGCCACCAGCTGGTCGGCATCGTCGCGATCGCCGACGTCGCCAAGGCCCTGCCCGACCGCCCGGTCGGCGACCTGATCGACGCCATCACCTCCTGATCGGCCTGGCCCGGGGTGGGGGTCGCGGGACCCGGCCCCCACCCCGGGGGTTTCAGGCGGTCACCAGCACCTCGTAGAGGCGGGCCGCGGCGCTGCCGTCGGACGTCGGCGTCACCACCGCCACCCGCACGTAGCGGGCGTCGACTCCGACCGCCGTGGTCGTGGAGTCGGCGGTGTTGCCGCGGACCTGCGCGCGGGTCGTCCACGCGGACCCGTCATCCGAGGTCTGGATGTCGAAGTCACGCGTGTTCCAGGCCGGCAGCTCGCCGCCCGCGCCCGCGTGCCGGATCAGCACCGAGCCGACCCGCTGCCGGGTGCCCAGGTCGGTCTGCACCCACCGGGCCGAGCCCTGGGAACACCACTTGTCGTTCCAGCCGCCCAGCCAGCTGCCGTTGAAGGCCTTGGCCGGGCTCTCGTTCGCGCCGCAGGACGAGTCCGCCGTGGCCGGCCGGTTCAGCGCCAGGTCGGGCGGGGCGCTGCTGCTGCCGTACACCTCGAGCTCGTAGATCCGGGCCGCCGCGCTGCTGTCGGTGGCCGGCTGGCTGGTCTCGAACCGCACGTAGCGGGCGCTGCGGGCGGCGATCGGGGTGTAGGTCCGGCTGCTCCTCGAGCCGGTGACGGTCACCGCAGGGGTGAAGGTGGTGCCGTCGGTGCTGGTCGCGATCGTGAACGCGCCGGTGTTCCAGGTGGTGTTCTCCCCGCCCAGACCGGCGTGCTTGACGACGAACGACGACACTGTGCGCGCCGAGCCGAGGTCGACCTGGAGCTGGCGCGGCGCGGTGGACGTACACCATTTGCTGTTGCCGGCCAGCGCGCCGTCGACCGCCTTGCCGGCGGCCTCGCTCGCGGCGCAGGCCGCCGAGCCGGTCACCGGCCGGCCCAGGGCCAGGTTCGCCCCGAGATCCGGTTCCGCCGGCGGCTGGGTCGCCCCGGCGGCAAAGCTCGGCGGTACGTCCGCAGCGCCCGTGCCCCAGCCCGACGGACTGCCACCCATGGTGAAGGTGACCGTCCCGCCGTCCGCGATGTCGCCGTAGCGCAGGTAGTTGTGGCTGGTCGTGCTCCCGTCGACCGCCAGCGACTGCACGTACCGGTCGGCCGCGCTGCCGCCGGTGATGGTGATGTCGCCCGGGCCGCGCCGGATCAGCACGCTCGGGAACAGCGCGCCGTGCACGGCCAGGGTGTCCGCCCCCGGCGTGACCGGGTAGAGGCCCAGTGCCGACCAGACGTACCAGGCCGAGGTCGCACCGAGGTCGTCGTTGCCCGGCAGGCCGCCGGCGCCGGTGGTGAACGATTCGGCCATCACCCGCCGGACGGCGTCACTGGTGCCGGCCGGCTTGCGGGCGGCGTTGTACGTCCACGGCACGTTGTGCTCGGGCTCGTTGCCGATGTAGAAGTACGGCCGGCTGAGCCCGCCGTTGAGCTCCGTGAAGTGGTGGTCGAGGCGCTGCACCGCGGTGCCGGGCCCGCCCATCAGAGTGATCAGCGCGCCCATGTTGTGCGGGACCATCCAGGTGTACTGGGCGGCGTTGCCCTCCACGTACGGGCTCTCCTGGGCCGGGTTCAGGTTCGCCGACCAGCCCCCGCCGCCGTCACGGGTGTGCAGATAGGACGACTCGCCGTTGAACAGGCTGCGCCAGTACTGCGAGCGGGCCGCGTACGTGTCGCGCCCGGCGCTGTCGCCGAGCGCGCCGGCGAACTGGGCGATCGCGAAGTCGCTGGCCGCGTACTCCAGGGTCTCGGAGGGGTTGCCCGGGATGAAGCGGTTGGCCTGGTAGGTGGCCTGGTTGCCGCGCAGCACCACGCCCTGGGTCGAGCCGCCGCTGCCGCTCTTCTTCATCAGTGCCAGCGCCGCCGCCGTGTCGAAGCCGCGCACGCCGAACGCGTACGCGCTGGCCACAATGATGGGGCCGGGGTCGCCGGGCATGACGAAGTCCTCGACGGTCTGGTGCGACCACTTCGGCAGCAGTCCGCCCTGCTGGCCGTCGAGCACCATGGACTTGACGATGTCGGTCATCACGTCCGGGGCTGTCAGGGCGACCAGGGCCGCCCAGGACCGGTAGATGTCCCACCCGGAGTAGTTCTGGTAGACGGGGTGGCTCGCCGTGTGGACCGCGTTGTCGAAGCCGCGGTACTCGCCGTTGGTGTCGCTGGACAGGTTCGGGTTCTGCAGCACGTGGTAGAGCGCGGTGTAGAACTTCTGCAGGTCGGTGGTGGCGCCGCCGGTCACCTGCACACGGTTCAGGGCGGTGTTCCAGGCGGCGTCGGCGTTGGCGCGCACGGTGGCGAAGGGCGCCGCCTCGGCGGTGGCGTTGTTCTGCGCGTTGGCCACGCTGACGAAGGAGATGCCGACGGTGGCGTTGACGACCGCGTTGGCCGTGGTGTCGAAGGTGACGTAGGCGCCGGTGCCGGTGCCACTGGTGGTCGACGAGCCCGCGGTCACCGTGGCGCCCTTGAAGGTGCCGAAGCCGGTGGGCGTGCGGTCGAACTGGATCGAGTAGTACATCTTGAAGGTCTTGCCGCCGCAGAACCCGCCGGCCGTGTGCTCACCCCAGACCCGGTTGCCGGTGATTGTCACGTTGCCGTCGCGGTCGCCGGTGGCCGAGCGGCTGGCGTTGATCAGCACCCGGGCGGTCGTGCTGGCCGGGTAGGTCAGCTTCAGCGCGCCGGTGCGCTTGGTCGCGCTGAGCTCCGCGTCCACGCCGTACCTGTCGAGCCGGTTGCGGTAGTAGCCGGGCTCGGCGCTCTCGTTGCTCTTGGTGTAAGCGGATGCGTAGCTCGTCCAGCTGGAACCGGGGGAGGCGCCGAGCGCGCCGGTGACCGGCAGGATAGGGATGTCCTCGTTGTTGGGACAGCCGGCCCCGTTGAAGTGGGTGAGGCTGAACGACTCGACGGTGCGGTCCCGGTCGCGGTAGCCCGACGGTGAGGCGGTGGGGGTGTCCGGGCTGAACTGCACCATCCCGAACGGCACGGTGGCGCCGGGGAAGGTGCTGCCGCCGGCGCCGCCGCCGACCGGGTTGGGGGAGTTGCTGTCGTCGGTGCCGACGAACGGATTGACGTACTGGGTGAGGTCGGGATCGGCGGCCGCTCGCGCGGCGGACGGGACCGACAGGGCCGCGGCGGCGAGGATGACCGCCGTGGCGAGGGTACGGAGCATGGGGAAGCCGTCCCTTCATGTGACAACGATGTCAAATCGCGTGCCCCATAGAAGCACGCAGATATAACCAGTTGTCAATACGTGGGACGGCGCCGGTCTCGACGCCTCAGCGCAGTGCTGTCCGCCGGTCGCCGGCGCGGGCTGTGCGGCGTACCCGGAGCAGTGACGCGGCGGCCAGCGCGGTGCCGCCGGTCCCGACCCCGCCGAGCACCCCGAGCGCGAACCGCTGCTGGTGATCGACCTGGCGCTGCGCGGCAACGCTGTCCCCGGCCGGGATCTCCTGGCCCATCCCGGCGATGGCACTGATCCCGGCCAGCCAGAACGCGAAGAACACCAGGCCGGTGAGGGTGAGCCCCCACCGCGGCAACTCGGGCGGCGACCATACGGACCGCACCCACCCGCTCTGCGGCTGCCGCCCCCGCACGATCCGCCGGTTGGTGAGGACCCCGGCGGTGAACCCCGGCAGCACGAGCACCCCGGCGACCACCACGGCCACGGTGGTGGACACGAGCCGGTCCCCGCGGAGCAGGGCGCCGATGAGCACGCCGGCCCAGCCGACGCCGGCCACACACATGACGTCGAGCAGCAGCAACATCCGACGCGAGATCACCACCGGGAACGCTAACGGCCGGGCCGCCCGCCGGGGTCGGATCGCGCGTATTCCACCCGGTACGGTGCTGCCGTGCGAAGAGCCGGAGCCGTGCTGGGTCGATCAGGCGTGTACCTGCTGGTCTTCCTGGTGGTGGCCGCGCTCGACGCGGTGGTCGCCACCACCTGGGTGCGCCCCGACCTGGTCCCGGTGGTGGGGACCCTGTTCTGGGCGGTGAGCCCGATCGTCTTCTACATCGCGTGGCCGTGGCCGTACGTCAACGCCCGGGCGGTCTGGCTCCTGGTCGCCTGGTTCCTCAGCGCTCTGCTGATGTTCCTGGCGGCGGCCGCCTTCTGGGCCGTGGTGCTGGACATACGCGGTGAGCGGACCGTCGCCACCGTTGCCGAGGTGCATCGCAGCAGCCGCGGTCCCGCCACCTACACGCTCCGGCGCGCCGGTGAGCCGGTCGCCGGGCGGCTGGTCTCCTGGCCCGAGAACCGGCCGGCGGCCGAGATCGGCGACGCGGTCATCGTGGTGCTCGATCCGGACGGGCTCGTCGACCCCCGGCTGCCGGCCGAGATGATGACCGGCGGGGAGGCTCTCGCGGCCTTGGCGGTCGGCGCGCTGATCGTCGCCGGGCCGTGCGTCGGTGCGGCCCGGGCGCACATCCGGGAAGAGGACGAGGACCAGCGCGAGCGGTCGGTCCGGCCTCAGCTCCGGGTGCGCAGCCGGGGCGTGTGCCGGCGGTAGCCGCTCACCGTGGGATCGTCCTTGATCCAGAACCGCCACGGCACGTCGTGCGCGGAGGTGACCCCGACCCGGGGACCAGCGACCACCTCGGCCGCCGGCACCGGCTGATCGGGCGGGGTCAGGGTCGCCGGCCCGGTGCCGTCCACGACGGACGTCGCGTTGGCCCGCCGGTCTAGGGCCAGCACCTGCATCAGCTTGGCCGGCCCGGCGGCCAGGTCGCGGTCGTGCTTGGCCGCCGGGCGCCGGGACCGGGCGGTCTCCAGCCCGGCGACGACCTCCCCGGCCCGCAGCAGTACGGCGGAAGCGACCCCCTCCTCGCCGCAGACCACGTTGGCGCAGAAGTGCATGCCGTAGATCTGGTAGACGTACAGCATCCCGGCCGGGCCGAACATCACCTCGTTGCGCGCGGTCATGCCCCGGTGGGCGTGGCTGGCCGGGTCCTGGCCGAGGCCGCTGTAGGCCTCGACCTCGGTGAGCCGGGCGGTGACCCCGTTGGCGGTGAGCCGCCACCCGAGCATTTCCCGCGCCGCCCGGTCCACGTCGGCCGCGGGTATCCGCAGCCAGGAGTAGTCGTTCACCCGCCAGACGCTAGCGGGTGGCGCCGAGGCGCTCCCAGCCGGCGAGGGTGGACGGCTCCTGGTCGGTCTCGCCGACGTAGTCCGCGGACGGCCGGATGATCTTGCCGAGGTGCTTCTGCTCGATGATGTGCGCGCTCCAGCCGGCCGTGCGGGCGCACGCGAACAGCGGCGTGAACAGCTCGGCCGGTACGCCGGCGAAGTCGAGCACGATCGCGGCCCAGTACTCGACGTTCGTCTCCAGCACCCGGTCCGGTTTGCGCTCGCGCAGTTCGGCCAGCGCGGCCTCTTCCAGGGCGAGTGCGACGTCGTACCGTGGCGCCTGCAGCTCCTGGGCGGCCGCGCGCAGGATGCGGGCCCGGGGGTCCTCGGCCCGGTAGACCGCGTGCCCGAAGCCCATCAGGCGTTTCCCGCTGTCCAGCACCTCTTTGACGTAGCCGCGGGGGTCGCCGCTCTGCTCCACGGCCTCGACCATGCCCAGCGCCCGCGACGGGGCGCCGCCGTGCAGCGGTCCCGACAGGGAGGCGACCGCCGCGGACAGGCAGGCGGCCACGTCGGCCCCGGTGCTGGCGACGACCCGCGCCGTGAACGTCGAGGCGTTCATCCCGTGCTCGGCCGCGCAGACCCAGTACCGGTCGACGGCCTCGACCCGGCGCGGGTCCGCCTCGCCCTGCCACCGGATCATGAACTGTTCGGCGGCGGTACGGCCCGCGTCGACCTGCTCCTGGGGCACCGCGGGCAGTTCCGGACCGCGGGCGGCCTGGGCCACGAACGACAGCATCGTGGCCGACGTGAGGGCGAGGTCCTCCCGCGCCCGGTCGTCGTCGATGTCGATCAAGGGCTGTAGACCGTGCCGGGCGGCCACCATGGCGGTCGCCGCCTGGAGGTCGACCCGCAGGCTGCCGGAACGGACCGGGAGCGCGAAGGGCTCCGCCGCCGGCAGCGGCCGGGAGAAGTCGCCGTCGACCAGCAGGCCCCACACGTCGGCGAAGCTCGCCCGCCCGGCCAGCGTCTCGATGTCGACCCCGCGGTAGCGCAGGGAGCCGCCGGTGCGGTCGGGTTCGGCGATGCGGGTGTCGAACGCGACGACGTCGGCCAGTCCAGGTTTCACGGTCAGCATCACCTCAATGTCGGTCCCATCGATCCGCATGTCAACATTGATCCAGTCAACATGAGAAGATGACCACATGAGCGGAGACCGGCTGCTGACGACCGAGGAAGTGGCGCGCCGGCTGGGCGTCAAGAAGGCGACGGTCTACGCGTACGTGAGCCGGGGCCTGCTCGGCAGCCACCGCAACGCCGACGGCAAGGAGAGCCTGTTCGCCGAGCCGGAGGTCGCCGCCTTCGCCGCCCGGCGCAGACGCCCCGCGGCCGCGCCGGACGCCCCGGCGATCCACACCGGCATCACCCTGATCACCGGCGACGACCTCTTCTACCGTGGCCACCGCGCCGGCGAGCTCGCCGCCACGACGTCCTTCGAGTCGGTGGCCACCCTGCTGTGGACCGGGCGGCTGGAGCACGTCCCGATGGAGCCCGACCCCGAGCTGATGGCGCTGGCCGAGGCGGTGACGGCGCCACTGCCGGCGAACGCCCGGACGGCCGACCGGCTCCGGGTGACGGTCGCCGCGATCGCCGCCGCGGACCGGTTGCGCTTCGACACCACACCGGCCGCGGTGATCGCCCGCGGCCGTACGATCATCGCCACCATGGTCGCGGCGCTGCCCGTGCGATCCCAGCCCTCGCAAGGTGCGGACCTCGCCGGCGTTCTGTGGGCGCGGCTGAGTCAACGCCCGCCGACTTCGGCCGACCTCGTCGCTCTGAACGCTGCCCTGGTCCTGCTGGCCGACCACGACCTGGCCGCCTCCACCTTCGCGGCCCGGGTGGCCGCCTCGACCCGGGCGCACCCGTACGCCGTTGTCCAGGCCGGCCTGGCCGCGCTCGACGGCCCGCTGCACGGCGGGGCCAGCGACCTCGTGGTCCGGCTGCTGACCGAGGCGACACGCTCGGGTGATCCGGTCGGCACGATCGCCGACCGGCTGCGCGCGGACGGCTGGGTCCCTGGCTTCGGTCAGCAGCTCTACCCGGCCGGCGACCCCCGGGCGGTGGTCCTGCTCGGCCTGCTGGGGGAGTCGCCGGCCACCGCAGGCGCGCACGCGGTCCGGGCGGCGATGGCCCGGCACTCCGGCGCCGCGCCGAACGTCGACTTCGCCCTGGCCGCTTTCACCCTGGCCACCGGTATGGCCGCCGACGCCGGGGAAGCGATCTTCGCCGTCGCCCGGACCGCCGGCTGGCTCGCCCACGCCCTGGAGGAGTACGCCGACGAGCCGAGCCGCTTCCGGCCCAGCGGCCGCTACGCCGGCCGCTCCCCGCGCGAGGCGGGTTAGGGCCGTGAATGGACCAGCATGCGGGTGAGCAGGTTCCGCGTCGCCCGCTGGATCCGTACGTCGGTGTACGCCGAGTCGACCAGGGCGAGGTTCCAGTGGAACGTCCCCGCGGCGAAGACCAGGGTGCCGCGGGCGGTCTCGTAGAGGCTGGTGTTCTGCACCCGCGCCCCACGTCCGAGCCGGTCCTCGTACGGGGTCACGGACAGCAGTGTCTGGTTCGCCCGGCGGGACAGCTTGATCTTCGGGTTCCAGCCGTCGGCCTCGACCGCCACGAGCCCGGGGACGGTGTCGCCGTCGCGGACCCCGGTGCCCGCCCAGAACCAGTGTCTGCTCTTGCTGATCACCAGCGGCAGCGGGTCGGCCAGCATCCCGTTGTACTGCACGCCCAGCAGCCGTTGCTCGGCGTGGCTGTGCTTCTTGCCGATCTTGCGCCAGTTGCAGGTCGGCCCGTTGCCGTCCGCCTCCGGGTCCGGGGTGTCCTTGTAGCAGGTCACCACCCGGTTGCGGCGCCCGTCCCGCGCGCGGTCGAACCGCACATGCCAGTAGATGTTGTTCGCCGCCAGGAACGCCAGGTGCGTACCACCGTCGACGGCGCTCTCCGTGCTGTCGCGCATGGCCTTCGACCAGTACTCGTCGTGGCCCGGGAAGATCAATGCGGCGTGCTTTCCAGCCGGGATGCGCTGCTCGTGCAGGTCCAGGCTGGAGGCGTACGCCACGTCGAAGCCGGTGGCCTCCAGCCAGCGGGCCGCGGCGATGTCCAGCTCGGACCAGCTGGGCATCCCGCCGCTGGAGTAGGGGCGGTCGAAGGACACCTGGAACGCGCGCTCGGGGATGCCGCCGACCTTGCCGGGCCGGACGTATCCCTTGTAGAGGTTCTTCGCGGTCCGCCCGTCGGCCGGCCAGAAGTTGTAGGCCTGGTACGTGCTGAACGGCACCACGACGACGAAGTCGGCCTTGCGCCCGTCGTCGCGCACCACGAACGGCGTGCAGCTGCGGAAGCCGTCGTCGGTGTCGAACACCGCCAGGAAATATCCGGAGGTCCAGTCGGCGGGGACGGCCAGCGTACAGGAGACCGGCCAGTCACACTCGATCAGTCCCGTACCGGGGTCGGCGGTGGGCGTGGGCCGCTCCGTGCCGCGCAGGCTGCCGCTGGTCAGCAGCCGCCGGCCACCCGCGCCGCCGTAGTGGCCGAGCCGGTAGATCGAGACCGTGAACGCCCGGTCGCCGGCCACCGAGATGTGGAAGTCGAGCGACTCGCCGACGTTGACCGACGTACGCGACGCGTAGCCCTGGATCTGGCGCGTGACGTCGTCCGAGCTCCGTACGCCGGCCAGCTGCCACCCGCTGTCCCCGTCGAGCATGTTCTCCAGGACCACCGGGTTGGCGGCCCGTCCTTTTCCTCTGCTGTCCTGGTGGGCCGGCTGTGCACCGGCCGTACCGCAGGAACCCGATGTGCTGACGGCGGTGAGCGCGAGCAGGCTCAGCGCCGTACGACGAGACATGGCCGGCATGGTGTTTCCCCCGTGGTGAAATGCCGCCCGCGCCGCCGATCAGACGCAAAAATGGCTCCACTGTGGACAGTGGAACCGCAGGGTTGTGCGCGGGATCCGTCGGCGGCGGCAGGCGTGTCTGTCACTGCCGCGCCGAGTATGCCGGGCGTCCGCAACCCCGTACGGGGTCCGTGGTGGGAGGGTCAGCGGGCCGGGCGCCGGGGGCCGGCCGGCCGGGTGCGCTTGACCGGGCCGCACTGCCCGCCCGGCCGGTTGGGACCGAACGGGCGCGTCGGGCCGAACATGTCCCGCAGGCGGCGGCGCCGGGCCGGGCCGCTGGGCCACCGGCCGGTCATCCGACGAAGTCCTGGGTCAGCCAGACCTTGCCGCCCGACTCGCGGACGACGCTGAGCCCGATCCGCTTGAAGTCCTTGCTGAGCAGGTTCTTACGGTGCCCGTCGGCCGGCGGCACCTCGGCCAGCATGCTGTCGCACAGCCCGTTGGCCGCCTTGACGATCTCCGAGTCCGCGGAGCCCGCGAAGCCGAAGCCGATGTTCTCGCCGGCCGAACGCCACTGCACACCCTCGGCGCTGAACCGATCGCCGATGCCGCCCTCGCCCGGGCACTGGTGACTGAGCCCGCAGCCGTCGATCATCCGCTGGTTGTGCCGGGCGGCCGCCTTCGACAGCGAGCTGTCCAGCGACAGCGCCGCCAGCCCCTCGTCGCGGCGGGCCGCGTTGATGTGGTCCAGCACCTGGTCGAGAATCGAGCCGCTGGTCGCCGGGGCGTTCTTCGGCTTCGGCTTGTCCGCCGGCGCGGTCGTCCGGCGCTTCGAGGGTGTCGCCGGCTTCGTCGCGGCCCTGGTCGGCGCCTTGGTCACCGGCGTGGCGCTCGTCACCGACGGGGACGGGGAGGGGGCCGCCGAGCTGGGCAGGATCGTCTCGTCCAGCAGATCGGTGCCGGTGTCCGGCTCACCCGTCGGCTCGGCCACGACCAGGGGGACGTCCGCGGCCGTACGGGTCGCCGGAGGCGCGGCCTGCCGGTTGAAGCCGACGACCGTGAAACCCACCCCGATCACCACGGCGGTGGCTCCCGCCACCAGGGTGTACCGGAATCTCTGGGCAGCGGGCATCGGCACGGGACGGTCACCTCGGGAGTAGCGGGTCGCGGCCGCGCGGGCGCGGCAGGAAGCCGGGTGGGGACGGCAACACAGGCGACTATGCGGCCCGCCGGCCCCGCGCGGGGGCCACCTCAGGAGCGCTTAAGGATCGACTCACGAAGACATAAGAAGCCGGGTACGCAGGGCGGCGACCACGCTGTCGTCGAGCTCCAGCCGCTCGGCCGCGTACCGGTGCACCGAACCGTGCCCGGCGGTGAGCTCGGCCAGGACCACCCGGATGAGCTCGGCCGGCGCCCGGCCGTAGCCGGGCCAGCGCAGCTCCTGGCCCGGATGCTCGGCCAGCCACCGCTCCCGCAGCCGGGGCGTGGCCAGCTCGGTGAGGGCGAAATCGGCCGCGATCGTCTCGACCGGCACCTCCAGCAGCGCCAGCACCAGCGCGGCGAGCAGCCCGGTGCGGTCCTTGCCCGAGGCGCAGTGGAACACCAGCGGCGCCTCCGCGGCGGCGATGGTCTCGATCGCCTGCCGCAGCTCGGCGGTGCCGTCGGCGGCCACCTCGGCGTACCGGTCGGCCAGATAACGCCACGGGTCGACGTCCGGATCGATCTGCGACTGGTCGTAGGGTCGATGCTCGATGCTCAGGTTGAGCCAGGTCAGCCCGTCGGTGGGAGGAAGCCGGCCGGACGCGGCGATCTCCCATGGATAGCGCAGGTCGATGACCGTGCCGATGCCCAGCTCCCGGAAGCGCCGCAGGTCGTCCTCCCCGGCCAGCCGGCCGAGGGAATCAGCGCGGTAGAGCGTGCGCCAGCGGGTGGTCCGCCCGTCGCTGGTCGCGTAGCCGCCCAGGTCGCGGAAGTTGCAGAGGCTGTCGAAGGGCACATGCCGGCCGGAGGTCATGCCCGAGATCATCGCCTACGTCAATGTGCTCGCCGACGCGCCGGGCTGCCGCCTCTACGCCCGCCACGGCTTCGTCGCGACTGTCCCCACCTCCCTCGGCATGGCCCTGAGGAAGAAATAGGACGACTCCCACCATTTCGGAATGGCCAGATACCGTCTCCGGCCATGCCCGTCACGTAGAGTCCTGCCCGTGGCGGCGGCTGATGTGAGGGCGCGGGAGGCCGGCGGTGACAGCCCTTTGCCGCCGGGCCGGATCAGTTTCAATTTCACCGATCGATGCAACATGGCGTGCCGTTTCTGCTACATCCCTTTCGACGGTGTCCGGGTGGACGCGGATCGGGCCGCCCGGGTCGTCGACGTCGTCATGAGCTGGTCGCCGGCGAGCATCACGGTGGGCGGTGGCGATCCGCTGATGTACCCGTTCACCATTCGGCTGCTGCGGCAGATCCGGCACAGCGCGGCGGGAAAACCGCCGTTCATCCAGCTGGACAGCAATCTTGTCCGCTCGCGGCGGCACAATCTCGCGGCGCTGGCCGATTGTGTCGACATGCTGGGCGTTCCGGTGGACACTTTCGACCCCGACATCGCGGTGCGGATGCGGGGCAATCATGGCCATCCCGCCGAGATGCGTGCCCTGATCCCCGCGCTTGTCGATGCCGGTCTGTGCGTCAAGCTGAACACGACTGTCGCGCTGCCCAATCTCGGCTGCCTGGGCGGGCTGGCCGATTTCGTGGCGGAGTCGGGCGTGCGGGCATGGTCCTTGTACGAGTTCTGGGCGGTCGGCCGTACGGCGATCGGGAACAGGAAGGTGTTCGCCGTCGACCACAACGAGTTCCTCGCCGCCGTCGCCGCAGCCGCGCGTCGGACTCCGCATGCCAACGTGGAGACGGGCACCATTTCGTCGCGCCGGTCGGCGTACTTCTTCGTGACGCCGTCAGGGCGGGCATACACGGTCGACGGCTCGGACGCCACCCGGTACGCGGAACTGGGCAACGTCATCGACGACGAGGACGGAGTCCTGCGGCGCTGGCATCAGCACGCCGACGCCGGCCGGAACGCGGCGCGGGTGCGGGCGAGGGCACGCTGGGCGGAGCAGTTCACGGCTACGTCGGCCATTCCTGAGCCTTCTCGAATCTGAGCACCGCCCATCCCCGAAATCGCTGGTACAGCGGGTTGGCCGTTCCGGACACCTCGAAGCCGAAACTGTCGTCCCGCGCCGTCCGGTACAGCTTCATGTCGACCTGCGCCCGTGCCTGCGGCGTGTCGTCGTCGAGGACGATGATCGACACGACGGGGGTGGAGGTGTAGGTCTTCACCTGCAGCCGCTGTCGTGCGTCGGCCGGCAGGTCACTGCGGACCCGCTGCAGCTTGTTCAGGGTCGACCGGCACCGTTCACTGATCTTCTGCTCTTCCTCACCCAGGTGTTCGGCCAGGCTCTCGAGGTGCGAACCGTCCGGGTGGATGATCGCGATCCGGACCTGCAGTGCCGGCTTCTGCAGAATCATCCGGCCGATCTTGGAGATGTCCTCGATCTCGCTGCCCTGCGCCATCCAGTAGCCGATCACCATGATGGACCGCTCCGCCGTCGCCAGAAAGCCCATGAGGGTGTGGATGCCGCGATAGGTGGCGTAGTCGGCGCGCGTGATGAACAGGTTGGTCAGGCCGGCATCGAGCATTCTCGAGGCCAGTTGCCGCCGTTGTGCGCGCTGTCGCGCCGTTCTGGTCATGAAGCCGTTGGCCCGGACGCTCAGGAAGATCAGAGTGGACGCAATGATGCTGGATCCGATTCCGATGATCCATTCCATGCGTCTCCATCCCGACGAACGGCGGCATCGATTCCCATCATCGCCGAGCACGCCCACGTTGGCGAACGGACGGGAAGCCGGTCAACCGACCCAGGCGAGGAAGCGTTCGTAGAGGTCGGCCGGGGTTGGTTCACCGACGGTGGTGAGGTCGCCGATCGCGTCGTACATCACCGAGGCCATGTAGATGGCCAGGCCGGCCGGGAAGCGGGCGTACTGCTCGGCGAGGTCGGTCTTCGCCGGCGGGCAGGGCCACGGGTCGGCGCAGACCTGGCAGTCCCAGGTCGGGCGGGCCGGGAGGTGCTCGGTCCGCGGCAGCAGCATCGACGCACGCACCTTCCGGGCGATCCTGCTCACGTTGAGCGATATGGGCACTACACAGAGGAGCGTGCCTGACCTGGGATCAGTCATCAATGGCTGGCGGGGCAGCTGGCAACTTTCCGACAGGAGGAAAGTCCGAGGGGGCAATAGCCTGAGGTCGTGATCATCGCCGTTGACCTGCCCGAGCCGGGCCCGGTGTGGACCCGCTGGGTCACGCTGGCGGCCGCGCTGGGCGCCATCGGGTACGACGACGTCTGGTCGGTGGGCGACACCGGCGCGCACCACGACGACGGCGGGGGCAACTGGGCGCACCTGGCGCTGATCGAGGGCGGCCGCGCGGTCCTGTACGGCTGCGACCACGAGTACAGCGCCACCACCCACACCGAACCGCCGCTGGACCTGCTCGCCGGTGCGCCCGACTGGCTGCCGTGGGACGACCTGGTGCCGTACGCCGCCGAGGACCAGCTCGGTTACGTGCTCTGGCACGACGGGGGCAGCTGGCACCGGGTCGAGTATCCGGGCGGCGTGCAGGACGGGCTCGCCGAGACGGCCGGCGCCGTGCTCAACGCGGACGCCACGGTGGCCGAGCTGGTCGACGTGGTCTTCGAGTGGGGGCAGCACGACGTCGACACCGCCGACGAGCGGGCTGACGTGCGGGCTGCCGCCGTACGGCTGCTGACTGCCGGCACCCGCCGTGAGCTGGACGGGACCGCCCTGGCCGGCCTGCTCGCCCGGCTCGCGGATCCGGCCCTGGACGCCGCCGCGGGCTGGGCCGTCGCCGTGCGCGGTGGCGTGGCGCCGGGCACCTCGGCGCCGCAGACGCCCGCGGGCCGGCGGCCGGCCCGGCGGCGGGTCCGCAAGCTCAGCGACCACGAGCATGATCGGCTGATCTGGGCCGCCATGCACACCGAGCCCGAACGCGCACGCCCCGAGCCGGTGCCGACCGGCGAGCTGGGCGCCCTGGTCACGTGGATGCGCAGCCGCGCGCCGGGCGCTGACGGGCGCTGCACGCTGCGGGTGTACGCCGACGGCAGCAGCCTCGCCGCCCAGCCGGGCGAGCGTGCCCCGGCCGACCGGCCCGGCGAGGGCAGGTTTGGCGCGTTCGGGGAGCTGAGTGATCTGGTCCGCCGGCTGCGGTCGGCCGAGGCCGCTGACGCCTCGGGGCGCTGGTTGTTCCTGTACGTCGAGACGACCGCGCACGGGGTGAGGGTGGAACGCCGCTACGACTCGTGGCCGGACTGGTGGGAGGACAACGGCATCTCGGGTCCGTGGCGCAGCAACCTGCGGGCCGAGGTGCAGGCGCGGGAGCCGGCGTGGCACCCGTCCTGGGCAGCGCTGCTCGACCCCGAGGTCGCCTACCGCTCGGCGGAGTGAGCCAGCCGGGTCCGCCACGGATGGTCCGGGTGGGCCAGCGCCAGCGCCGCGTCCAGCCAGGCCCGGCGGCCGGCCGACAGCTCCGGCAGGACCGCGGCCAGGTCCTGCTCGTCCTTGTCCCGGGCGGCCTTGGCCTTGAACAGCAGGACCACCTCCGGGACGACGAAGGGAATCCCGTCCGGCGTGCGGTGCACGACCTCCGCGTACGGGCGGCGGATCCGTTGGTCGCGCCGGCAGATCCAGGTGGCCCCGTCGTGCGGCTCCCGGAACACGTCGAAGCGCCACCTCCCGATCGCCGGGTCCAAAGCCCACGTCTGGAACTCGGCGGCCAGGCTCACCGGGTCGGCGGGCGTCAGGGTCCCGGACCGCGGCACGTGGAACTCCCAGCCTGGGAACAGCGGGGTGAGCTGCCCGAAGTCCGACGCGGGCAGGACCAGCTCGATGTCATGGTGGTCGCGGGTGACCCGGCCGAGGAACAGGTCAACGGCCCACCCGCCGGCCACGGCCCAGGTGACCGGCAGCCCGGCCAGCCGGTCGGCCAGCTCCCGCGGCGAGTACGGCCGCCACGCGTCCACGCCGGGAGTCATGCCGTCAGCGTAGGAGCTGTCGATACAGTGCGCGGGTGAGCAGACTCCTCAACGGCATCACCAGCACGCTGCGCCGGGTCGCGGGACGCCGTACCCCGGCCCCGCAGGGCACCGCGCACCCCGCCCCGCCGCGGCAGGTCCCCACCGCCCAGCGCGGGCGGCACCTCGAGTATTCGCCGAACCTCGACGGTGACGCCGATCCGGGCGAGATCGTGTGGACCTGGGTGAAGTACGAGGACGACCCGTCGCAGGGCAAGGACCGGCCGGTGCTCGTGGTCGGGCGCAACGGCCGTACCCTGCTCGGCCTGATGCTCTCCAGCCAGACCGAGCGCGACGGCCAGCGCAACTGGCTCGCCCTCGGCCCCGGTGACTGGGACCGCGACTCGCGGCCCAGCTGGATCCGTCTCGACCGGGTCCTCGAGGTCGACGAGGACGGCATCCGCCGCGAGGGCGCGGTCCTGGACCGCGCCCGCTTCGACCGCGTCGCCGGCGCGCTGCGCCGCGATCACGGCTGGGCATAACCGGTCACCCCGGTGAGTTGACCACTACCGTGGTGAACATGGATACGGACCTTATGGTCGGTTTCGGCGGTAAGCAGGCGTGGCTGGCGGTCCGCGATGGCGACCCGGAGCAGGTGCTCGCCGCCCTCGGCCTGCGCGACCTCGGCGAGGTGGCCTGGCGCGCCGGCATCGACCTGGCGCACCTGAGCGACGACCGCGTCGCGGTGACGCCCGCGCTGCCGGGCGCCCGGGACACGTCCTGGGTGCTCGCAGCCGGCCGCTACCTGTTGCGCCCCGACACCGTGGTGGACGTCGTGGAGCTCTCCGCGCGCCTGCACACCGAGGTGCAGTTCTTCGCCACCCACCGGGTGACCGAGTCGCACCGCTGGCAGCGGGCCGTCGACGGTGAGCTGGTCCGCACGTTCGGCTACGTCGGACAGACGGGCGACGTCACCTCCTGGCACGGCGACCCCGACCCGGCCGAGCGCGCCGCCGGGCTGCCGGCGAGCTTCGTCGACGAGGAGAGCACCGTGCTGGTCTCCGAACAAGACGTGCTGCGGGTCGCCGACGGGTGGAGCATCGACCCGTCCGGTCTCGGCGGACGCAAGGCGCCGGGCCCGCTGCGCGTGGGCGCCGCGGACTGAGAGAGGACGACACCATGCGCAAGTACGTGATCATGGGCGTGCAGGGCAGCGGCAAGGGCACCCAGGCCGAGCTGCTCTGCAAGGACCTGGACCTGGTGCACATCAGCGTCGGCGACATCTTCCGCTGGCACGTGCAGCGCCACACCAAGCTCGGCGCCCAGGTGCGGCGCACCATGAACGCCGGCGAGCTGGTCGGCGACGACATGGTGGAGTCCGTGGTCCGCGACCGCCTGGACCAGCACGACTGGAACTTCGGCTTCGTCATCGACGGGTTCCCGCGCAACGGCCGGCAGGCCGAGTTCTTCATGGAGAGCTACGACATCGACGGCGTCATCCATCTGGAGCTGCCCGACGACGAGGTCCGCCGCCGGGTGCTCAGCCGCCGGCTCTGCCCCGGCTGCGGGATGGACTACAACCTGATCGCCGACCGGCCCGAGGTGGAGGGCCGCTGCGACATCTGCGGCACGGAGCTGATCACCCGCGCGGACGACACCCCGGAGGCACTCGCGGCCCGGCTGCGCGACTACCACGAGAAGACCCGGCCGGTGCTGGAGCTGTTCGGCCGCAAGGAGGTCGTGCACGACGTGGACGCCCGCCCCTCGGCCGACGAGGTGCAGGCGTCCATCCGCGAGGCGCTGGGGCTACCCGCCTACGCCCCGGCCGCCTGACCGCTCAGGCGGTGAACTTGTTGCGGCGGCGGGTGAACAGGAACGCGACCACACCGGCCACGAGCAGCAGACCGCCGATGCCCGCGATCGCGACAGCGTTGATGCCGGTCACCGGCAGTCCGCCGCCGCTGCCGCCGTCGGCCGGCGGGGTGGTCGCCGGGGCGGCGTCCGTGCCGGTCGGGGTGGCGGTCGGCGCCGAGGTGGGCGCGGTGGTCGGTGCGGTGGTCGGCGGCGTCGTCGCCGGGGTCACGAGCTTGACGTACGCGAAGCCGACCCGCTCGGTCTTCGCCGGCACGGGCAGCTCCTTGGCCTCGAGGGCCAGCTTTTCCCCGGTGCCGGCCACGGGCACCGAGCCCTGACCACTGTCGCGCTCGGCGAACTTCTTGATGCCGCCGTTCTTGTCGGCGTAGTCCTTGGGGAACCACTGGAAGACGATGCTGCCACTGATGTTCTTCGCCTCGGCCTCGGCGGAGACCTGGAACGGCGAGAGCGCGTAGGTGCCGCCGACCGGCAGCTCCGGATCGAACTCACACCACGCGCCGTCGAGGTTGCTGTCGGTGTAGTACAGGCAGTTGGTGAAGGTCCTGGGCAGGTTCAGGTCGTTGAACGTCCGGATGTTGACCACGACGCCGGCCGACGGCGCGGTACCGCGGTTGGTGACGCCCAGCACCACCGGGATGGTCTCGCCGGGTCGGATCGGGTAGGTGACGGAACGGCCGTTGGCGTCGCGTTCGGTCAGCGCTCCGAACAGCGGGACATCCTCGGCCGCCAGGGCCACCGAGGGGACTGCCAGGACGCCGGCGGTGACGAGTGCCGCGCCGAGTGCGCGCAAGATGGTCTTCACGAGCGGGCACCCTACAAGGCTTCGGCAAACAGCGCGTGCCCGGTTCAGTCAGCGTCGTGAATGTCGTATCCGTGCCGGGTGAGCGCCTTCTCGACCGTTTTGCAGACCCGTTCGACGACGGCCAGGCGGGCGTAGTGCTTGTTGTCACCGGCGATGACGTGCCAGCGCGCCTTCGGCCTGTCCGTCTTGTCCAGCATCTCCGCCACCGCGACCTCGTAGTCGGCGCGGCGGTCCCGGTTGCGCCAGTCCTCGTCCGTGAGCTTCCACCGGCGCAACGGGTCGCCGGCCCGATCCTCGAACCGGCGCAGCTGCTCGTCCTCCGAGACGTGCATCCAGAACTTGATCAGGATCGCGCCCTCGGCGGTCAGCGTCCGTTCGAACTCGGCGATCTCGTCGTACGCGCGGGTCCACTGTTTCGTGGTGGCGAAGCCTTCGACGCGTTCGACCAGGACGCGGCCGTACCAGGAGCGGTCCAGCACCGTCATGCCACCCCAGCCGGGCAGCTTGGGCCAGAAGCGCCAGAGGAAGTGGTGCCGCTTCTCGTCGTAGGTCGGCGCGGCGAACTGCGACACCCGGACATGCCGCGGGTCCAGCGGCGCGACCAGCCGTTTGATCGCCCCGCCCTTGCCGGAGGCGTCCCAGCCCTCGAAGAGGACACAGAGCGGCGGTCCGATCTTCTTGTTGCCGATCTGGCCACCGAGCAGCAGCCGCAGGCGCAGCAGCCGTTGCTGGGCGGTCTCCAGCCGCTCCTTGGCCTGCTTCTTGGACAGCTCGACGGGCGGTGCGGCGGAACCCAGGCGACTCATCGCCCCAGCCTCGCACCCGGCCGCACCCGCGGCATCCCGAAACCCGGTGTGAGCGGCCCGGCCCGATGCGGGACAATTTCCCGGTGACTCTCGTTGACGACATGCAGTGGCGCGGACTGATCCAGGACTCCACCGACCCCGAGGAGCTGCGCAAGCACCTCGACGGCGGCTCGATCACGTTCTACGTCGGCTTCGACCCGACCGCCGCCTCCCTGCACGTCGGCAACCTCATGCAGGTCGTCACCGCCCGCCGCCTCCAGCTGGCCGGGCACCGCCCGTTGCTGCTGGTCGGCGGCGCGACCGGCCAGATCGGCGACCCGGGCGGCAAGTCCGCCGAGCGCGTGCTCAACCCGCGCGAGGTGACCGCCGGCTGGGTGCTGCGCATCCGCGACCAGCTCGCCCCGTTCGTCACGTACGAGGGCGAGAACGCCGCCACCATGGTCAACAACCTGGACTGGACCGGCGACCTGTCGGTGATCGACTTCCTGCGCGACGTCGGCAAGCACTTCCCGGTCAACAAGATGCTGGCCCGCGACGTGGTGAAGAACCGCCTGGAGACCGGCATCAGCTTCACCGAGTTCAGCTACCAGCTGCTGCAGGCCAACGACTTCCACGAGCTGCACCGCCGGCACGGCTGCTCGCTGCAGTTCGGCGGCTCCGACCAGTGGGGCAACATCACCGCCGGGGTCGACTTCGTCCGCCGCCGCGGCGCCGGCCCGGTGCACGCCTTCACCACCCCGCTGGTCCTCAAGGCCGACGGCACCAAGTTCGGCAAGAGCGAGGGCGGCGCCACCTGGCTCGACCCGGCGATGACCTCGCCGTACGCGTTCTACCAGTTCTGGGTCAACGCCGACGACCGGGACATCCCGCAGTACCTGCGCTACTTCAGCTTCAAGAGCCGCGAGGAGATCGAGGAGCTGGAGAAGGCGACCGCCGAGCGGCCGCAGGCCCGGCTGGCCCAGCGCGAGCTGGCCTTCGAGATCACCGCGCTGGTGCACGGCGAGGAGGAGGCCCGGCAGGCGGTCACCGCCAGCCAGGCGCTGTTCGGCCGGGGTTCGCTGGAGGAGCTCTCGGCGGACACGCTGCGGGCCGCGCTGTCCGAGGCCGGCCTGACGGAGGTACGCGGTGAGCTCCCGACCGTGACGGCCCTGCTCCAGACGTCCGGCCTGGTCAAGAGCGGGGGAGAGGCGCGCCGCACGATCGCCGAGGGCGGCGCGTACCTGAACAACGAGCGCCTCACCGACCCCGAGGCCACCGTCGGTGAGTCGGCGCTGCTGCAGGGCCGTTTCCTGGTCCTGCGCCGCGGCAAGCGCACGTTCGCCGGCGTCGAAGTGATCAGGTAAGGGCGAAGTGATCAAGTAAGGAACGCCGCCGGGGCAGGCACGCCGGCCCCACACCGGGCCTGCCCCGCGGCGTCCCGGTCTAATTGATCGGCCAGCGCACGGACTGCCGGGGATACGGCACCGGCACCGGCGGCTCCGGTGTCGTCGCGGTGATGTGGGCCGTGGCGGCGCCGGTCCGGACCATCCGGTGCCAGCCGAGGCGGCCGCCGAGCAGCGCCATCACCGTCGACTGCACCACGACCAGGTACATGAGCTGCCGGTAGACGACCTGCTGCAGCGGCAGGCTCCACAGCGGCCCGTAGCGCTCGCCGTCGAGCTTGAGGGCGTACGCCGCCGTGGCGACCTGCACCGCGGTGAAGCCGGCCCAGACCGCGACGACCTTGCCCAGTGGCAGGAAGAACAGGCCGTACAGCCCGTACACGTCGACCATCGGCGCGCTCAGCGGCAGCAGCACCTGGAAGATCAGCAGATAGCCCAGGCCGCGGCGGCCGAGCCGGCCGGCCGGGCCGCGCTGGCTCAGCGCCCGCCGGTGCTTCCACATCGCCTGCATCGTGCCGTAGCACCAGCGGTAGCGCTGCCGCCACAACTGCCGCAGCGAAGCCGGCGCCTCGGTCCACGCGACGGCGCTGGGTTGGTAGGCCACGCGCCAGCCGGCCCGGATCACCGCCATGGTGAAGTCGGTGTCCTCGGCCAGGGTGTCCTGCGAGACGCCGCCGACGTCGCGCACGGCCGCCCGGCGGAACGCCCCGATCGCGCCGGGCACAGTGGGCATGCACCGGCCGACGTCGAACATCCGCCGGTCCAGGTTGAAGCCGATCACGTACTCCAGGTGCTGCCAGCGGCCGAGCAGCCCGCCCCGGTTGGCGACCTTGGTGTTGCCGGACACCGCGCCGACGCCCGGGTCCCGCAACGGCTGGATCAGCCGACCGACGGCGTCACGTTCGAAGACGGTGTCGCCGTCCACCAGGATGAAGATGTCACCCCGGGCGTGCCGCATGCCGGTGTTCAGGGCGGCGGGCTTGCCGGCGTTGCGCTGCCGGACGACCCGCACCCGGGGCAGCGCCAGCCGCTCCACGATCCCGGCGGTGTCGTCGGTGGAACCGTCGTCGACGACGATCACCTCGAGCAGCGGATAGTCGTTGGCCAGCAGCGAGCCCACCGTGCCGGCGATGTTGGCCGCCTCGTTGTACGCGGGCACGATCACCGACACCAGACCCAGGCTGACCAGCGGCTGGGCGTCGAGCCGGCGGATCCGGCGCAGATGCGTACGGGCACACCACAGCTGCACGATCAGCCGCAGACCGGCGAGCACCACCGCGATCAGCATCAGCACGGTCATCGCCCGGGCCAGCCGGCCACCCGTCGACTGCGCGACGGCGAACGCGTGCCCACGCCAACGCTCGCCCACGGAAGCTCGTGGCGCGGCGGGCAGCCGCAGGCCCTCCGACATCGTGACGAACCGGTAGCCCTGGGCTTGCAACGACGGGATCAGCTGCTCCAGCGCCCGCACGGTCTGCGTCCGGTCACCCCCGGAGTCGTGCAGCATCACCACCGCGCCGGCGCCCCGGGCCGGCCGGGCCTTGCGCACGATGGTCTCCACGCCGGGCCGCCGCCAGTCCTCGGTGTCCAGGTCGGCCAGCGCCACCAGGTAACCGGCGGCACTGATCCGCCGGAGCGCCGCGAAGTCGGCCCCGGTGACCGCGTCCGGCGCCGACGAGTACGGCGGCCGCATGAAGACCGGCCGCTGTCCCGTGGCGGCCGCGACGGCGTTGCGGGTCAGCGTCAGCTCGGCGCTGAGCTGCCACGCCGGGGCGCCCGCGGTGGCCAGGTGGCTGAACGTGTGCGACCCGATCTCACTGCCCTGCGCGACGACCTGCCGGGAGATCTCCGGATGCTCGTTGACCCGCGACCCCACCTGGAAGAACGTGGCGTGGGCGCGGTAGCGGGCGAGCACCGCCAGGATGCGCGGCGTCCAGACCGGGTCGGGTCCGTCGTCGAAGGTCAATGCGATGGTCTTGGCCGGCATCGCCCGGCTGCTCACGGAACCGTCGGCGGTGATCCGCTGCACCGCGGCGCCATCGAGCACCGCGGCCGGGACCTGACCACCACCGGAGTCGGCGGCCGGGGCCTCACCG
Source organism: Actinoplanes sp. NPDC051405 (assembly GCF_055586185.1). Lineage (NCBI taxonomy): Bacteria > Bacillati > Actinomycetota > Actinomycetes > Micromonosporales > Micromonosporaceae > Actinoplanes > Actinoplanes sp. NPDC051405. Next base: position 3,638 of record NZ_JBVJIR010000020.1, on the reverse strand, counting down.
TTGCCTTCCGCACCGACGTGCGTCACGTAGCCGTTCAGCGACAGCTCCGCCAGCAGCACCAGCATGAGCAGGGCCAGCAGCGCCCAGTGTGCTCGCGGGGTGGGCTGCCGTACCCGTTTGCCCATCCCCGGTCAGCCCTTGCTCTTACGCGGATGCGGCGTGTGCGTGGGAACCCGCCGGTGCGGATTCGTGGTGGCGCTCGGCGCGGTCGGAGTCGCGGTCGTGGACACCGGAGCCGCCGGGACGGTGGTGCGCCGAGCGGGGGCTGTCGTGACCTTGACCGGCGGCCGGGTCTTCGTCGCCCGGGGACGAACCGACACCGCGGGGTCCGGCCGGCTGATGCGCAGGTCATCGTTGCCCGGCCAGCCCGGCACCGAGCCGGGACCGGCCCCGGTGAACCCGGCCAGCAGCGCCACCACGGCGACCAGCAACAGCAGGCCACCGGCCGAACCCACGGCCACGAACAGCCGGCGGCGGCGCCCGGTGCGATCGAGGAACACCGGATCCACGGCGTTCACTTGGCCGGTCCGGAGGGCTTACCGTGGCCCTTACCGGGATGGCTGGGCGTGACCGAAGGCTTACCCGGGGGTGTCGGCTTCGGCTTGTTGGTGGGCGTACCGGTGTCAGAGGGTTTGCTCGTCGCGGCCGGCTCGCCGAGCAGCTCGGCGCAGAAGTCGTCGATCTTCGGCACCCCGCCGGCCGCGGCGGCCAGCGCCCGCCGGGCCGGCGCCGGCACGGCCTTGCCGGGCGGATCCTGCCGGGCGGCATCCCAGACCCGGCAAAGATCCAGGACAGCGGTCACGGCAGGCGACGAAGTCACGCTGCGGGACGGCTTCGGCAGCGGAGACGGTACGGCTGACGTGGTCCCGCCACCAGCAGTGGGCTGCGTCGACGGCTCCGGAGCCGGCACCCCCACCTCCGAGAAGATGTCATGCGCGCGTTCCTGCACCGAATCGGGCAGACTGCCCGCCCGCGCCGCCAAGGCGGTGCCACCGAAAGCCAGCACAGCGAATCCGAGAGCCACCTTCATCGCGAACGTCCTGACTGCACGGTCCCTCCTCGGCGGCGCGGTCGGTACAGCACGCTGCCGTGCGGCGAGGAAGCCGGCCACAGCCGCCCGCTCGCCGGCCAGATCCTCCCCGGGGGTGGAAGCCCTGGCGGCGTCGAGCAGCTCGACCAGACCCTCCATGCCAGGGTCCGGCCGTGCACCGGCTACAAGCCGATCAGCCTCGGAGAGACCGATCCGGCGGGCTCGCCTCATCGACATCGCAGACCGAAGAGCGCTCCATGCCCCCACCGCGTTACACCCCCTCCGGCAGAGCCGGATCGACCGGCGAATGTCCCGCCACCGGCGCGTTGCGTGCCTGCACCTGCGGATGCGCGGCGAGCCGCCGCAGCCCCCGCATCGTGGCGATCCGCACGGCACCGGAGCGCTTACCGAGCACCTTGGCCGTGGTGGCGACATCCAGCCCCGCGACCACCCGCAACATGACGGCCTCGGCCTGATCGGCAGGCAGCGAGGCGATCAGCCCGAGCGCCCACCGGGTATCGGAACCTTCCAGCGCCTCGGCGGCGGCATCCCGGGCCTGAAGCTCGGCGCTCACGGACTCAGCCGGCTCCTCGGGGCGACGCCCCAGCCGCCGCCGCTCATCAATGCCGCGATGCCGGGCGATCCGGAACAGCCACCCCCGGAAGGCGCCGACATCACCGGAGAACCGATGCAGATCCCGGGCGGCCTGCAACCAGGTCTCCGAAGCGACATCCTCGGCGGCATCACCGACGACAACCCGCAGATACCGGAGAACGGCAGGCTGCAGGGCCCGCCAAACAGTGGCAAAACCCCGCTCATCACCACCCTGAGCAGCCCGCAGCGCGGGGAGGAGGTCATCGTCATCGGACACGGTGATCCCGTCGGCTCCCTATCGCATGAAACGTGCACGTCCAACCAAGGGCAGCACCATACGCCGGGCGGCGAGACCAGGAAGCCACCCCGAGTGCGACGGTGTTGTTGGTCCGCTTCTTGTGGTCTCGCCTTCGTGGCGGTTTGGGCTGGGCGTAGCGCTCCGAGCCGCGGTCAGTGGATCCGACATGGCCGGGGCACCTAGCGCCGGCTCTGGTCTCAGTGCTGGCCCGTCTCTGGCCCAGTCCCGGTCCTGGCCCAGTGTCGGTCCTGGGTCTGTTGTTGGCCGGCTCCGGGCCGGTCGCCCGCCGCCCGGGCCGAGATCTGGACCTGGTCTGTTCCGCCCTCCTCCCTGGTCCGGCCATTGCCTCGGTTTCTCCGGAGTCCTGATTCTGATGCGTCCTTTGCACCAGCTGGGGCGCGAGTCCGGGACCGAGCTCCAGCACGGGCCTCCACCGCGAGCTCGGCCGTCGGGTTTGCCTCTGCCCTTCCCTGCCTGCTCTTGCTCCCCTGCCTGCCTGCCCGGCCCGGTCTGCCTGCCCGGCCCGGCCTGCCTGCCCGGCCCGGCCTGCCTGCCTGGCCCGGTCTGCCTGCCTGGCCCGGTCTGCCTGCCTGGCCCGGCCTGCCTGCCCGGCCCGGCCTGCCTGCCCGGCCCGGCCTGCCTGCCCGGCCCGGCCTGCCTGCCCGGCCCGGCCTGCCCGGCCCGGCCTGCCGGCCCGGCCTGCCCGGCCCGGCCTGCCGGCCCGGCTTGCTTGCCGGCCTGCCCGGCCTGCCTGCCTGGCCCGGTCTGCCTGCCGGCCCGGCTTGCTTGCCTGCCTGCCGGCCCGGCTTGCCTGCCTGCCGGCCCGGCCTGCCCGGCCCGGCCCGGCCTGCCCGGCCCGGTCTGCCTGCCCGGCCCGGTCTGCCCGCCTGGCCTGGCGTGGGTTGCCCGCCTGCCCGGGCTGCCTGCCCGGCCTGCCCAAAGAACCTTGACCGGTCCCGCCCACTCCGACCTCATCCCGGATTGGGCGAAGGCTGGGCCAATGCCGCTGCCATCAGCCGGCGGGGCCATTGGCCCTGCGGACCGACGATGAACCAGAGCGTTTGCCCTTCCACCTTCCCGGACAGGCATGCCTCACCCGGGACTTCACCGCGCCGGCTCAGGCCCCGCGATACCCGAGCTCAGCACGCCACCCGAGACCGCGACTTCGCCGGCGCCACTTCTTCTGGCCGCCGCCCCGAGTCGTCGCTACCCGATCGGATGACGCCGCTACCTAGCGCTCTTTTCCCTGCTCAGCGAGTCGCAGCCGGCCGTTCGAGGCTCTCCGGAGGCGATGTGGCGGGGGCCACGGGGGGCCGATTTGGCGCTCCCGGGAGGAGCGGGTAATGTTTTGGGAGCCGCAGGGAAACGGGCGAGGCAAGCAGAACGAACTGACCGAGCAAAACCGGTCAGAGAGATCAGCTACCGGCCGTCCTGCGAACCCTCAGGAAATAGCATCGGGTAGAGTCGTGCGCGACTCTCGGCCGAAGCTACGGACCGGGGGGAGCTTGCGCGAAACTCTCACGCAGAACCGGTAAAACCCGGATTTGACGCTGAGAAATAGCGCGAGTAAAGTTGAACGAGTGCCCCGGGAGCGGGTCGCCTAGTTGGGCGGCAAGTTTGACGGTGTGTGGTTGTTCTTTGAGAACTCAACAGGGTGCTAGATAAGCCAGTGCCATGAGTAATGCCTCGGCCTCTTTTGTGGGGTTGGGGGTTCTT
>NZ_JBVJIR010000019.1:147707-221653 GCF_055586185.1 Actinoplanes sp. NPDC051405 | reverse complement strand
GCTGGTTTGGTGGTGTTCCGCGGGCTTTGTCTTTTCCTGTGTCTCGGTCCCGGCGACGGACCAGGGGAGGAGGGGGGTGGCACGGGGGGCCTCCCCTGGCCCCACGTCGTCGCAGATCAGATCAGCGCGGTGCTCCGCCGGGACATCCCGGCGTCGTCGTGGCGGACCTGAGGTTCATGCGATGACGGTACGGGCGCAGCAGCGCGGCCGGCAAAGCGTTTTCGTCCCGGTTGCGTGCCGCTCACATCGCGGGTGCAGCTGCCAATAGGACTGGTACGGGCGGCGGGGGCCGGTCGTGGGGTGGGACGGCCGGTGACGACCGTGTCCTACCCGGGGCGCGGCGAGGGGATGCGGCCTTGAGCACGATTGCGGCAGTCGACGGTCCGGCGCGGCGGCGGTCGTTCGCCGATCTGAGCGTCAATCTCAAGATTCTGGGCGCGGTCGCGATCGGGGTGCTGGTCGCGGTGGCGATCGGTCTCATCGGGTTGCGGGCGCTGAGCTCGGTCAGTGCCACGGCGCAGCACATCTACCACGGCAATGTCACCAGCATCGAGGCCGTGGGTGCGGTCGACGCCGCGATGACGCAGGTCCGCCTGGACGTGGCCAACCAGGCCGTCTCGGCGGACCGGGAGGACACCGCCCGCTACACCGACGCCGTCCATGCCGGCCTGGAAGAGGTGCAGGCGGGGCTGGCGCGGTACCGGGCCAGTGGTCCGGCCGGGCATCCCACCCACATCGAGACCATGGAGTCGCGGTGGCAGGCCTACGTGGCGATCGTGCACGACAAGCTGCTCGTCGCCGGGCGGGACAAGAACTTCGTGGCGTGGGAACGGGCCCGTGACACCGAGGCCCGGCCCGTGCTGACCGAGCTCAGCGACACCGTCGACACGCTGAAGGAGACCGAGGACGCCGACGCGGCCCGGTCCGCGGACGCCGCGAAGGCGCAGTACGAGACCAGCCGTACCGAGTCTGTCCTGGTGCTGGTGTTGGGCGCGCTGTTGGCGCTGGCCACGGGGTTCGTCGTGGCGCGGGGCATCGTCCGGTCGCTGGGCCGGGTCCAGGCCGTCTGTGACGCCCTCGCCGCTGGGGACCTCACCCGTACCAGCGGGTTGAGCACCGCCGACGAGCCGGGGCGGATGGCCCGGGCGCTCGACACCGCGATGGCGCAGCTGCGCCGGACCGTCACCACCATCGACGGTTCGGCCTCGTCGCTGGCCGCCGCGTCGGAGGAACTGTCCAGCGTGTCGACGCAGATCGCCGCGTCGGCGGAGGAGACGTCCGTGCAGGCGCAGACGGTGTCGTCGGCCGCCGAGGAGATCTCGCGCAGTGTCGACACGGTGTCGGCCGGCAGCGAGGAGATGGGTGCGTCGATCCGGGAGATCTCCCAGAACGCCACCGAGGCTGCCCGGGTCGCCGAGGAGGCCGTCTCGGTGACCGCGGCGACCTCGGCGACGATGAACAAGCTCGGGGAGTCGTCGGCGGAGATCGGCAACGTGGTCAAGGTGATCACGGCCATCGCCGAGCAGACGAACCTGCTGGCGCTGAACGCCACCATCGAAGCGGCCCGGGCGGGTGAGATGGGTAAGGGTTTCGCGGTGGTGGCCTCGGAGGTCAAGGATCTGGCTCAGGAGACGGCCCGGGCGACCGAGGACATCTCCCGGCGGGTGCAGGCGATCCAGGCCGACACCAGCGGTGCGGTGCTGGCGATCGAGGAGATCAGTGCGGTGATCTCGCGGATCAGTGAGTTCCAGACGACCATCGCCTCGGCCGTGGAGGAACAGACCGCCACGACCGCGGAGATGAACCGCAGCGTGGCCGAGGCCGCCACCGGCAGTGGCGAGATCGCCCAGAACATCACCGGCGTCGCCGAAGCCGCCCGGCTCACCAGTCAGGGCGTCACGCAGGCCCGGCAGGCCACCGACGAGCTGGCCCGGATGTCGACCGACCTCACGGCTCTGGTGGGAACGTTCCGCTACTGAACAGGCTCGCGCTGGGTGCTTGACAGCACACCCAGGGTCGTTGTATCTCAGAAGAAGTTGAGTCCACGGGACTCAAGAAGCCTGGTGAGGGAGCACCAAGGAGGAGATGACCATGCTCATGCGTACGGATCCGTTCCGCGACATCGACCGCATGTTCGAGCAGCTCGCCGGCACCGCGGCGCGCCCGGCGGTGATGCACGTCGACGCCGAACGCGACGGCGACTGGTTCCACGTCTACTTCGATCTTCCGGGCGTCGACCCCGAGTCCATCGACCTGACCGTCGAGCGCAACGTTCTCTCCGTCCGCGCGCAGCGCCAGCGTGCCCGCCGTGACGGCGTGGAGAGCGTCATCGCCGAACGCCCGATGGGGGTTTTCACCCGCCAGTTGTTCCTGGGCGACACGCTGGACACCGACAAGCTCGAGGCCGAGTACGACACCGGGGTGCTGCACCTGCGCATCCCCGTCTCCGACAGCGCCAAGCCACGCCGGATCAGCGTCGCCGCCGGCTCGGGGACCCCGCGGCAGATCAAGGGCTGAGCACCATGCGCATCACCACCCACCTGGTCAACGACGGGGTGATCCGGCTGGCCGTGTCCGGCGAGCTCGACCTGGGCACCGCCGACCTGCTGACCGACGCCGTCGACGGGGTGCTCGCCTCGGCCCGCCCCGCCGAAGTGATCCTCGACCTGGCCGGGCTCACCTTGTGCGACTCGGTCGGCGTCGACGCGCTGCTGCGGACCCGGGCCGCCGCGAACGCCCAGGCGGTGCACCTGACAGTGATCAACCCGCGCGGCATCGTCCGGCGCGTGCTGGACGTGACCGGCACGCTGGACCGGCTCACCGGGGTGCCCGCCCTGATCTGACGAGGACAGCTCTGACCGCAAACCGACACCGCCTGGCACAACGCACGCCGGGCGGTGTCAGGGTCGGTGGGTACAGTTCGCAGTCGTCAGGGGGCTCCACCGCAGCTGGTTAGGATCGTCAGGTTGTCGTTCTTCACGCGCTCGCGCCGGCGCCGCGTCACCGCGGCCGTGCTCACCGTCCTGGCCGCGGTCCTGGTCTTCCTCGCGCTGGTCGTGCCGGACCAGATCACCCGGCTGCCGCCCGGCGCGTCGGTCCCGGCGGCGTTCGTGCGCATCCCGATCGAGGCCCTGGCCGCGTTGGCCCTGCTGCTGGCCCTGCCGGGCCGCGCCCGCCGGGTCGTCGCCGCGGTGCTCGGCGCCGCGCTGGGGCTGCTGACCGTCATCAAGGTCATCGACATGGGCTTCTTCACGGTGCTGGCCCGCCAGTTCGACCCGGTGCTGGACTGGCCGCTGCTGGCCGACGGCTACCGCTTCGTCAAAGGCTCGGTCGGCCGGCCCGGGGCCATCGCCGCGGTCGCCGGGGCGATCCTGCTCGCGGTGGCGGTGCTGGTCCTGATGACTCTGGCCGTGCGCCGGCTGGCCGCGGTCGCGGCTGCGCACCGTACCGCCAGCACCCGCGGCATCGCCGCGGCCTGCCTCGCCTGGCTGGCCTGCGCCCTGCTCGGCACCTCGTTCGTCCCGGGGGTGTACGTCGCCTCCGACAGCGCCTTCGTGCTGGCCCACGACAACGTCCTCAAGGTCCCGGCCGCCGTGCAGGACCGGCGCGCGTTCGCCGCGGAGGCCCGCGACGACGCGTTCCGCGACGTGCCCGCCGAGCAGCTGCTGACCGGGCTGCGCGGTAAGGACGTGGTGTTCACCTTCATCGAGAGCTACGGGCGGTCCGCGATCGAGGACCCCAAGCTCAACCAGCGCGTCGACGCCACCCTGGCCGAGGGCGGCCGACAGCTGACCGCGGACGGGTTCGCCGCCCGCAGCGGCTTTCTGACCTCGCCGACCACCGGCGGCGGCAGCTGGCTGGCCCACTCGACGTTCCAGTCCGGGGTGTGGATCAACAACGAGCAGCGCTACCGCAGCCTGGTCTCCGGCGACCGGCTGACGCTGACCAGCGCCTTCCGCAAGACCACGGCCTGGCAGACCGTCGGCGTCGAGCCGGGCGTCACCTACGCGTGGCCCGAGGGGCGGTTCTACGGCTTCGACCGCGTCTACGACTCGCACACCCTGGGCTACCGCGGCCCGCCGTTCAGCTGGGCCACGATGCCCGACCAGTTCACCCTCAAGTCGTTCACCGACCGCGAGTACACCCGGCCGGGCCGCGACCCGCTGATGGCCGAGATCACCTTCGTGTCCAGCCACACCCCGTGGGCGCCGCTGCCGGCCCTGCTGGACTGGGCCGACATCGGCGACGGCTCGGTCTACGCCGCCCAGCAGCGCGGCGCCCCGTCGGCCGGCGAGGTGTGGAAGGACGCGGCCCGGGTCCGCGAGGCGTACGCGAAATCGATCAAGTACTCGATCGACAGCGTCGTGTCCTGGGTCCGCGAGTACGGCGACGAGAACCTGGTCCTGGTGCTGCTCGGCGACCACCAGCCGGCCCCGATCGTCGTCGGCGCCACCGCCAGCCACGACGTGCCGATCACCATCGTCGCCCGGGACCCGGCCGTGCTGAACCGCATCGCGGACTGGGGCTGGACCGACGGGCTCGAGCCGGCCCCGCAGGCACCGGTGTGGCCGATGGACGCCTTCCGCGACAAGTTCCTGACCGCGTTCGGCCCGTCCAACGATCCGCCGCGGCCACTGGCACCGCCCAAGCGGTAATCCGGTGGAGCGCGGACCGGGTGCCCTCTACGGTCGGCGCATGAGCACACGCACCATCCGGGTCACCGTCCGCGGCGCCTTCGCCGGTCTCACCGACGCCCAGCGCGCCGAACTGCTGGCCCACGCCGGCGAGCACGACGTGGCGTTCGCCGCGTACACGCCCGAGGGGTCGCTGACCTACGACATCGCGGCGCGGCCGTTCTTCACCTTCCGCTTCGCCGACACCGTCGAGCAGGAGCAGGACATCCCGGCCGCGGTGACCCGCGCCGAGACCGCCGCCGCGGCGTACCTGACCGGGCGTGGCTACGGTTTCAAGGACCTCAGCTCCCAGGCCGTGGACATGTCGCAGATCCCGCTGGGCAAGCGCGGCCGCAAACTCGCCGCCCGCGGCGACTAGAGCGTCGCTGTCTCCGTCAGCGCGGCCTGCGCCCGGACGATGAAGTTCTTGGTTTCCCGGCTGACGGCTTCCCTCGATTGCCGGACGGCGCCGTGGATTTTGTCGGCTTCGGTCAGCTGCAGCGCTGCGTCGAGTTCTTCGGCGAGACGATCGAGAGCACCCGTCAGGCCATCGGTGGCGTCCCGGATCGACTCCGGGCCCTCCAGGTAGACGACGTACCGCCGTCGAGCAAGTTCGCCGCCGACGATGTTCCTGCCGTTGCGGAATTCGATCAGTGCTGTCTCGTCGCCGGCGGCGGCGCGCGCGATCAGGTCTTTGACCTGCCAGCGGGTCTCCGCGACGTACGTGAGCAGGTCGACGTAGGCGGCCCGGCGGAGATCCCGGGCCCGTTCCCGGCGCTGGGTCTCGGCATGCGAGGTGACGTTCACCTGTGCGGCTCTGATCGTTGCCCTGCTCGTGAGCCAGCTCGCCGTCAGTGCGGCCGTCGCGGTGAGAACACCGGTGACCAATGCCACCAGAACCGTCTGCTGCATGCCGGCAAGTATGGCTTTCCGGGGCAATGATCGGCGACGGCAAATGGACCGCCCGTAGTTTCCAGACCAAAACAACGGTAAGCGTTCGATCTAGGCCGTCACCTGGGGTCGCTTCCTCAAGCTGAGGGTTTCCGGGCAGCCGCTTCGGCCGATTTCCGTGATCCCGGTACGTGGGACGGGATGTCAGCGCCGGTGTCGGCGGTGGTGCTCGTCGTTCTCGGCCCCGCGCTTGGGTAGCTGGCCCAAGGGGCGAAGTTACCGGCGCGTCACTGCTCCGCTGGCGCGAATCCGACTTCACCGATGCCCTCGACCCCTTCTCACGCGATGCTGGTCCCGACATGACTAATTGATGTAGGTGGATGTGAGGGGCGATGCCGCGTCCAGAACGTTCGGTGGATCCTGCTGCCGGCCCGGTGCAGATGCTGGCCGCGGAGCTTCGTGACCTGCGTCGGCGGGCCGGGAACCCGGGATATAGGGAGCTTGCTTCCGAGGCTGGCTACTCGGTCGCGGCATTGGCCAATGCCGCCGGGGGCCGGAGCCTGCCGAGCCTGCCGGTGACGTTGGCGTTCGTCCGGGCGTGTGGTGGTGATCTGGCTGTTTGGGAACGGCGGTGGCGGCAGGCGTCGGCCGAGTGGGCGGCGTCGCAGGGTAACGGCGCACGGCGGCAGTCCTCGGCAGCGGACGAGCGTCCGCCCTATCTCGGACTGGTCGGCTACGGCGTGGAGGACGGGGACCGCTTCTTCGGGCGGCGGCGGATCCTGGCGCAGCTGGTGGAGATGCTGCAGGAGCACCGGTTCGTGGCGGTGTTCGGCGCTTCTGGTAGCGGTAAGTCCTCGCTGCTGCGGGCCGGTCTGATCCCCGCGATGCAGTGCGGTCGCCCGGCCGGCGACGGTGGCGACCACGTCTTGTTGATCACCCCGGGTGCCGAACCGCGCAAGGCGTTGAGGGAGGCGCTGGAACAGGCCCAGGCCACCGCCGCGGTGCTGCTGGTGGTGGATCAGTTTGAAGAGCTGTTCACGCTGTGCCGCGACCCGGCCGAGCGAGATGCCTTCATCACCGAGCTGGCGACCTCGGCCGTCGACGCGGACGCGGCGGAGGGCGCCGAGCCGCGGATGCGGGTCGTGATCGGGGTCCGCGCCGATTTCTACCCCCGCTGTGCGGAGTCTGCCCTGTTGGCCCGGCTGCTCGCCGGGGCCAACGTGCCCGTGGGCCCGCTGGCCCTGGATGAGCTGCGCGAAGTGGTCACCGAGCCGGCCCGACGGGCCGGGTTGAGTGTCGAACGGGCGTTGGTGACCAAGATCGTGGCGGATGCCGAGGGGCAGCCGGGGGCCTTGCCGCTGGTCTCGCACGCGTTGCTGGAGACCTGGCGGCAACGCCGCGGAGAGGTCCTGACGGTGGCCGGGTATGAGGCCGCGGGCGGGATGAGCGGTGCGATCGCCCAGACCGCGGAGTCGGTGTACCAGGGCTTGGACGAACGCGACCGGGAAACGGTCCAGCAGGTGCTGGCCCGGCTGGTCACCCTCGGCGAGGGTGTGCCGGACACCCGACGCCGAGTCCGGCGTGACGAGCTGGACCAGCCCGAGGTGGACGCGGTGCTTGCCAAGCTGGCCGAGACGCGGCTGCTGGTGCTCGGCAATGACACCGTCGAGATCGCGCACGAGGCGCTGATCAGGGCCTGGCCCCGGCTGGACGACTGGCTGCACGCCGACCGGGACGAGCTCAAGCTGCGCCGCCAGCTCACTGAGGCGAGCCTGATCTGGCGATCTCATGACCGCGACAGCGGCGCGCTCTACCGCGGCGCCCCGCTAGCGGCGTGGGACGGGCGCAGCATGCAGCGTCTCAATGGCCTGGAACGGGCGTTCCTGACCGCCAGCCGCGAACGGCAGGCCCGCGAGATGACCGCCCGGCGCCGCCGCGTCCGGCTCGCGTTGACCAGTCTGACCGTCGGTGTGGTGGTGATGAGCGTGCTGGCCGCCATCGCCGCGGTCCAGGCGTCTCGGGCGAACGAGCAGCGTGAGGTTGCCCGCTCCAGCCAGTTGGTGGCCCACGCCCGGGCCCAGTTGCAGGTCGACCAGGAGGTCGCACTGCTGCTCGCCGTCGAGGCGTTCGACACCCGGCCCACCGAGGAGGCGCACGCGGTCCTGCGCCAGGCGGTGGCCGATTCACGGGTGCGGGCTACCGTGCGTGCCGACCAAGGCCAGGTGCTCGAGGTGGCATACAGCCCGGACGGCCGCATGGTCGCCAGCGCCGGCGACGACGGCACAGTCCGGCTGTGGCAGCGCGCCGACCCGGAGGGACTACACGCTGCCCCACGCGTTCTACGGCGTGGCGACTCGCCGATGAACGACCTGGTGTTCAGCCTGGACGGACGTTCGCTCGCGGTGGGCGGCTCCGACGGCGTGGTCACCGTGTGGGATCTGGCCGGCGGTGGCGCCCCGGTGGTGCTGCGCGGACACGCCGGCGTCGTGCACGCGGTCGCGTTCAGCCCGGACGGCCGGCGGGTCGCCGGCGGCGGCGGCGACGGTACCGTCCGGATCTGGGATGCCGCGGGCCGGCGACGTCCGGTGGTGCTGACGGCCGGGAGTCCCGCGCTCGGCGTCGCTTTCAGCCCGGACGGCAAGCAGGTCGCCGGCAGCGGCACCGAGACGATCCACCTCTGGAATGCGACCGGCCGGGGCAAACCGAGGGTGCTCACCGGCCATGAGTGGACCGTCAAGGATGTGGCGTTCAGCCCGGACGGAAGCCGGCTGGCCAGCGCCGGCAGCGACGGCACGGTGCGCATCTGGCCGACCGCCGGCCTCGGAGAGCCGGTGATTCTGCGGGGCAACGACTCCTACGTCGAGTCCGTGGCGTTCAGCCCGGACGGACGACGGGTGGCCAGCAGCCACAGTGGCAGCAACACCATCCGGGTATGGAACACCAGCGGCGAGCGAGACCCGGTGGTGTTGCGCGGGCATGACGGGGCGGTGTGGAGTGTCGCGTTCAGCCCGGACGGGCGGCGGCTGGCCAGCGCGAGCACCGACGGCACGATCCGGTTCTGGGATCCCGGCGTCGCCGCGAGCCCGCTCGTACTGCGCGGCCACCGCAGGGAGGTGTGGACCATCGCCGGCAGCGCCGACGGGCGGCTGCTGGCCAGCGGCGGACGAGACGGCACGGTGCGCGTATGGCGAGACCCGTGGCACGCCGACCCGTTGATACTGCGCGGCAACCAGGACGAAACCCTGGCGGTCGCGGTCAGCGCGGACGGCCGCTGGGTGGCAAGCGGCGGACAGGACCAGACCGTCCGCGTCTGGAACGCGCAGACCGGCGCCGTGAAGGCGGTACTGCGCGGCCACACGGAACTCGTATTCGACGTCAGCTTCAGCCCCGACGGGCAGCGCCTGGCCAGCGCCAGCAAGGACGGCACCGTGCGCATCTGGTCGCTCGTCGGCGGCTCACCGATGGTGCTGCGTGGCCACGAGAACAGTGCCAGCGCGATCGCGTTCAGCCCGGACGGGCAGCGCGTAGCCAGCGCGGGCGCCGACGGCACGGTCCGCATCTGGTCCGCCGACGGTACGGGCACACCGACGGTGATCCAGGACCAGCCACCCGGCCGTCAACTCTGGGCCGTCACGTTCAGCCCCGACGGCCGGCGCCTGGCAGTCAGCGGCCAAGACGGCGCCGTACGGATCTGGCCCAGCGACGGCCACGGACCACCACTCTCCCTGCACGGTCACCGAGACGTCGTCTGGAGCGTCGACTTCAGCCCGGACGGCCGCCTGCTTGCCAGCAGCGGCCAGGACAACGACGGCGTACGGATCTGGCAAACCACGACCGGCCGGGAACTGGTCACCATGCGCGGCCACGGCGCCTCGGTCGAACAGGTCAGGTTCACCCCCGACGGCCGACTCGCCACCGCGCACGACGACAGCACCGTCCGAATCTGGCAATGCGAAGCCTGCGGGCCGATCACCGAGATCCGCACCAAGGCAGGTGCCCTGGCCACCCGGGCCCTCACCACCGAAGAACGCGACGCCTTCGTCCTTCCAGCCCGGTGACCTGCGGTTGTTTACTCGCCCACGGGGCTACTGAACAACATCGCAGCCGGGTTCTCTAAGAGCCCAGCACCCGGAACAGAGGGGTGCGGGAGAGACGAAGGGGACTCACATGTTCAAGAACAAACGCCGGGTCGCGAGATCGTTCGGCCTGCTGGCCGTCCTCGCGCTGTTCGCCGCCCTGCTTCCCGGTGGCGCGGCCCAGGCGCAGGCAGCACCACTCGAATCCACCATGCTCGCCGACGGGCCCTACTACATCGTCAACGCCAACGGCCTACACCTGGCGGCGTCCGACTCGGGGTCTCTCATTCTTACCCTCTTCGAAGGTAATCCGCGCTTCCTTACCGTCCCGGACAACGGCTACGTGACTTACCAGAGCGCCACCGGGCCGAACGTGGGCACCGTCGGCAACGGTACGGCACACGGGACCCGGGTCGACCTAGTCGCTCGGTCCGGCAGCCACACTCAGGACTGGAGCACCCGACCCGTCGGTAGCGGCAGCCGATTTTTCGGGATAGTGAACCGGGCGTCCGGACGGTGTCTCGGAATTTCCGGCGGCAGCAGTGGCACCACCCTCGCCATCTTCGACTGCGACCGGCGACCCAACCAGCAGTGGGCACTGATGCCGGCGTAGCCGGGGGCAGCGCCCCGGACCTGATCGGTCCGGGGCGGTAGCCTGCTGTGGTTCGACGAGGTGTGTGCTGAAGCCGTGCAGGCGATTTGGACGCGGACGTGACGACGGTGCCGGGGTTACTGCGAGAGCGGCTCGCCGGCTGCTGTCTTTCACCACGACACCGGCGAGCTGACCCAGCTACGCAGCAGGCTGCGGTGGTATCCCGACGAGGTATGGCGGCACATCCTGGCCGCCCAGTGGACCCGCATAGCCCAGGAAGAGGCGTTCGTCGGCCGCAGCGCCGAAGCCGGTGACGATCTCGGTAGCCGCCTGGTCGCCGCGCGGCTAGCTCGCGAGGTCATGCGGCTGTGCCTGTTGCTCGCCCGCCGGTACCCGCCATACAACAAGTGGCTGGGTACGGCATTCGGCGCGCTGCCCGACGTTGAGGAGATCGCCGCGGCCCTGCGCGAGGTGCCGGCGAACTGGTCAGGATCTCGTCCAACAGCGCCTGCCGGTTCTCCCCGCCCTTGGCCCGCTCCGCGAGGGCCTCACCGACCTTCTGCTTCGCCGCCGCCTCCCGTCCGCTGATCGCCTGGTCGAACAACGACAGCGTCTCGTCGAGCACGTCGACGGCCGACTGCGCCGGCACCGTAAGCAGGATCGGATACCGGCGCTCCGGCTCGCGCCGCTGCAACGCCTGCCCGGTCAACCGGCGACCCACCCCGGCCAGGAACCGGCGCCGCTCCGCCGGCAGCATCGACAGGTCTACGGTGTGCGCGTCGAGGCGCCGCAGGTAGGCCAGCTCCAACTCCGTCTTCACCGCGGCCGGGCTCGACGACGTCGGCCCCACACCCAGCCAGGCCAGCGGGGTCCGGCCGAGATAGGCGTCCGGGACCAGCAGCAGATCCAGCTCGGCGCACCGCCGGTCGGAGACAGGTGCCGTACCCGCGCCCACGTCTCCGTCCTCACGTGAGCCCGAGCCGCGGCCACCCGTCGCAGCAACAGGATCCATCGCCCGGGCGAACAGGAACTCGTCGAGGTCCTTCCACTCGGCGGTGTCCATCGACCGCCAGCCGGCTTAGCCGACCACCTTGCGCAGATGATCCGTGCGGGTCTGCTCCCGCTCGCCGTACCCGCGCAGTTCACCCATCGCGATCCCGAGCCGCTGCGACAACCGGCCCACCGCCGCGTCCGGTGCCAACGCCACCTCATCAGGCACGAACCCGAGCCACGGCAGCGTGCACAGCTGGACCGCCACGCCCAGCACGTTGCGGCCCGTACGGAACTGATGCACGAACGCCTCGTCCGCACCGGTCAACGTGAAGTACGGATCAACTCGGCCCGATTGATCTCCGGGAAACCCCGAAGCCGCGCCAGTTCCTCCGCATCGACCGTCACCAAACTACGGGCGGGCCAAATGCCCGGCCGTAAATAACTAAAGCGTCGCCAACTGCTGAGCGGTCAAGCGCAGCGCGCCGGCGGCGACGTTCTCGTGCAGGTGCGTGACGCTGCTCGTGCCCGGGATCACCAGCACATGCGGGCCCTGGTGCAGGGCCCACGCGAGGCGTACCTGTCCGGTGGTGGCCCCGTGCGCGGCCGCGACCGCCCGCACCGCCTCGTTGGTCTCCTCGCCGGCGCCTTTCTCCCGGGCGTCGCCGGCGAGGCTGAAGAACGGCACGAAGGCGATGCCGCGTTCGTCGCAGATCCGCACGAGATCGTCGTGGCCGCGGCGGTAGTCCAGGCCGTAGCTGTTCTGCACGCACGCGACCGGGGCGATCGCCTGCGCCTCGTCC
This sequence comes from Actinoplanes sp. NPDC051405, assembly GCF_055586185.1. Lineage (NCBI taxonomy): Bacteria > Bacillati > Actinomycetota > Actinomycetes > Micromonosporales > Micromonosporaceae > Actinoplanes > Actinoplanes sp. NPDC051405. The sequence continues at coordinate 209,628 of NZ_JBVJIR010000019.1, read as the reverse complement.
AGGTGGTCGAGAGTCGCGGCCGACAGCCCCAGGTGGCGGATCAGGCCCTGCTCGCGCAGGGCGGCCAGGGCCGCGAACTCCTCGGCGCAGCTGCCGTGCCCGGGCCCGCGCAGCCGCAGGTTGACCAGGTCGAGGTGGTCGCGGCCGAGCCGGCGCAGGTTCTCCTCGACCTGGGCGCGCAGCTGCGCCGCGCTGCGGGCCCAGCCTTCTTCGCCCGGGCCGACCTTGGTCGCGATGAGCAGATCCTCCGGGTACGGCCACAGCGCCGCCCGGATCAGCTCGGTGGCGTAGCGCTTGTCCCCGGCGCCGACCTGCAGGGTGCCGCCGGGGGAGACGTAGAACGCGGCGGTGTCGATGTGGTTGACGCCCAGGTCCACCGCGTGCCGCAGCACCCGCACAGCCGGCCCCGGGTCCGGGTCGACGGTCAGGCGCATCGACCCGAATCCCAGCCGGCGCACGGTGTGCCCGGCCAGGGTGAACGTCCCGGCGGCAGCGGCGTCGATCTTGTCAGTGGGCATCGCGCCAACCTAGCGCGTCACTGCTCGGTGGCGATCACATCCACCTGGGGCCAGGTCATCATCGCCGAGGCCCAGGTGAGGCCGCCGCCGAACGAGGTGGCCAGCAGGCGGTGCCCGGCCAGCAGGGCCTCGTCGCGGCAGGCGTCGCCCAGCGCGAGCGGGATGGACGCCGCGCCGGTGTTGCCGACGCTGGCCACGTTCCCGATGCAGCGGTCGGCCGGTACGCCGATCTGCTCGGCGACCCGGTCCAGGATCCGCTGGTTGGCCTGGTGGGCGACGAAGCGGTCGACGTCGGCGACGGTGTTCCCGGCGGCGCGCAGCACCTTGAGCGCCGAGGCGGTCATGTGCTCGACCGCGCGGCGGTAGACCTCCTGGCCGGAGACCGCCCAGTACGCATCGCCGGGCTCGGTCGCGGTGCGGGCCCGCTGGCGGCAGCCGCCGTTCTCGATGCGGATCAGGTCGGCGGCGGCGCCGTCGCTGCCCAGGTCGAACGGGCCGATCGCGCCGGGCTCGCCGGTCTCACCGGCGCGCAGCACGACCGCGCCGGCCCCGTCGCCGAACAGGATCGCCGGGCCGCGGGCCTCCGGGGTGTGTTCCAGGAAGTAGGAGTTGGTCTCCGCGCCGATGAGCAGGACCCGCTCGGCGATGCCCGCCGCGATCAGCCCGGCGCAGGTGGCCAGGCCGTAGACGAAGCCGCTGCACACCGCGGCGATGTCGAACGCGGCGGCCGGGGCGACCCCGACCCGCCAGGCGACTTCGGGGGCGGTGGCCGGGCTGAGCCGGTCCGGGGTCGTGGTGGCGACCACGACGGCGTCCACGGCGTCGGTCTGGGCCGACTTGAGCGCGTTGCGGGCGGCGGTGGTGGCCAGGTCAGCCGTGGTGGTGCCGGGGTCCACGACGCGGCGCTGGGCGATGCCGGTGCGCCGGCGGATCCACTCGTCGCTGACGCCGAGGGCCGGCGCCAGTTCGGCGTTGGACACCGTGCGGCCGGGCACCGCGGTGCCCAGCCCTTGCAGTACGGCGACTCTGCTCACATCTCTCCTTCGGCGGGGTGGTCCGGTGCCGGTGACGCGACCACCAGCATCGGCTCCGTCTCGCGATACCCGCACCTCGTCACCGCACACCGCCGGGGGAAATCCGCCGTTCGAGTTGCCAGCCGGGGTCGCGCAGCACCACGCCCACCGTATGTCGGGCGGTCCCGGCAGGCACAAGCTCTACCCGGCGGTAGTTTTTCCTGAGTAACCAGACAGACACTCAGCGTGCCATTTCCGGGTCCTGGAGTTGCCGGTGGCCCACGTGCAGGTGACCCTCCAGCGGATACGGGTCGCACGCCGGGAGAGTGCGCTCGTACGCGTAGCCGCTCTTCACCGCGACCCGGCAGGAGCCGGTGTTGTCGACCTGGTGCAGCAGCCGCAGCCGCCGCACGCCGGGGAACGTCGCGAACGCCCACCGGGTCAGCGACCCGAGCGCCCGCGGGGCGATCCCGCGGCCGCGGGCGTACGCGGCGGTCCAGTAGCCGACCTCGGCGTCGTCGGCGGCCGGGTCCGGCCGCTTCAGCGCCACGTTGCCGACCAGCTTCCCGGCGTCGTCGAGCACCGCGAAGCTGAACCGGCTGCCGGTACGCCGGCCGGCGTGCTGCATCTCCAGCCACTGCCGCGCCTCGCCGGGGTCACCGGCCCGCACCCTCGTCCAGCGCTCCAGCAGCGGGTCACCCACCGCGGTGATCAACGCGGCCGCGTCGTCGTCGTGCCACGGCCGCAGCGTCAGGCCCGCCACCGGCTCCGGGGCGTTCACGACGTGGTCAGGCCACGCTCGGCGGCGCTGCGCTCGACGCAGAACTCGTTGCCCTCCGGGTCCCGCATGGTGACCCAGCCCATCCCGTCGGGGGTGCGGTGGTCCTCGTAGACGGTCGCGCCCGCCGCCAGCAGCCGCTGCACGGTCTCGTCGCGGGTGCCGGCCGGCGGCTGGATGTCCAGGTGCACCCGGTTCTTGCCGGCCTTGTCGTCGGGCACCCGGATGAACAGCAGGCCGGGCGCGTCCGGCACCGGCGCGGTGATCAGCACCTCGTCGTCGTCGGGCTCCTCGTCCGGCAGGTAACCGGTCACCTCGAGCCAGAACCGGGCCAGCGCGTGCGGGTCATGGGCGTCGATCGTGATGTGACGCACAGGATTCAGCGACATGGCGGGCAGCGTAACCGGCGCCTTCACGTCCCGCTCAGATGAGCCTCGATCGCCTCGACCACCAGGGCGTGGTCGTCGGCCTGCGGCAGCCCGGACACCGTCACCACGCCGACCACTCCCACGTCCGGCACCCGCACCGGGAACGCCCCGCCGTGCGCGGCGTAGTCGGCCGGGTCCACCCCGTACTTGGCGTCCAGCGCGTCGCCCTTGGCCGCCAGCCGCCGCCCGACCAGGAACGACGACGCGGCGAAACGCTCGACCACGCGCACCTTGCGGGTGATCCACACGTCGTTGTCGGCCGTGCTGCCCGGCAGCGCCGCGTGGAACAGCTGCTGGGTGCCCCGGCGGATGTCCACCGCCACCGGCAGCTCCCGGGTCGTGGCCAGATCGACCAGCAGGCTGCCCAGGTGCCACGCGTCCGCGTTGTCGAACCGGGCGAACGTCAGGCGCTGCTCCTGCTCCTCGAGCCGGGTGATGAGATCGTCGTCGGTCATGGCGCCCATTGTCCGGCAAAGATCACCTCTCCGGCAAAGATCACCCGCGACCACGGCTGCGCCGCAGCCAGATCCCCAGCGACCCCAGCATCACGAACACCGTCATGGCACAGCACACCGCTTTGAACACAGCCCCCACCCCTCATCCCGGCTAAGGTCTTACCCCGTGCGCCTGGCCACCTTCAACCTGCTGCACGGCAGGTCCCTGTCCGACGGCAACGTACACGCCGACCGGGTCGCCGCCGCCGTCGCCGACCTGGACGCCGACGTGCTGGGCCTGCAGGAGGTCGACCGCGCCCAGCCCCGCAGCGGCCTGCTCGACCTGACCGCCATCGCGGCCGAGGCCATGGGCGCACCCGCGCACCGCTTCGCCGCGGCCGTCGTGGGCACCCCGGGGGAGAAGTGGCAGCCCTGGCGCTCCGACGACGACAACGCCCACCCCCTGTACGGCATCGCCCTGGTCAGCCGCTGGCCCGTGCTGCGCTGGCAGATCACCCAGCTGCCCGCCGCCCCGGTGCGCTCCCCGGTGTGGATCCCCGGCCCGGGCGGCGGCCTGATGATGCTCAAGGACGAGCCGCGGGTGCTCATCGCCGCCGTCATCGACGCCCCCACCGGCCCGATGACCGTGGCCAACACCCACCTGTCGTTCGTCCCGGGCTGGAACGTGCGCCAGCTGCGCGCCGCCGTCCGCGCCCTGCGCGGCCTGCCGGCACCGCGGGTCCTGCTCGGCGACCTCAACATGCCCTCCGGCCCGGTACGCGCGTTCTCCGGCTGGCGCTCCCTGGCCCGCAAGGCCACCTACCCCAGCCCGGCCCCGCGCGCGCAGCTCGACCACATCCTGGCCGACCCGCGCGGCGCCGGCCTGCTCGGCCCCGTGCTGCAGGTCCGCACCCCCGCCGTGGGCGTCTCCGACCACCGGCCCCTGGTCGTGCACCTGGACCCGCCACCGGCCGACTGACTTCTGTCACAACGATCGCGCCGCCGGTGTCTTGAGGGCAGAACACGCCCAGAACCGGAGGAACCAGCATGACCGGCAGCACTGAAGTCCTCGTGATCGGCGGCGGCTACGCCGGGGTCATGGCGGCCAACCGCCTCACCCAGCGCGACGACGTCCACGTGACCCTCATCAACCCGCGCCCGGTCTTCGTCGAACGGATCCGCCTGCACCAGCTCGTCGGCGGCACCCACGACGCCATCGTCGCCTACCGCGATATCCTCGCCCCCGGTGTCCGGCTCATGGTCGACACCGTGACCCACCTCGACGCGGGTGCGCGCCGCGTCACCCTGGCCGACGGCGCCGCCCTCGGCTACGACTACCTCGTCTACGCGGTGGGCAGCGGCAGCGCCGACCCGCGCGTACCCGGGGCAGCCGAGCACGCCCACCCCATCGCCGCCCTGGAGGACGCGCAACGGCTGCGGCCGCTCATCGACGCCACGCCCAGCAGCGCCCCGGTCACCGTGGTCGGCGCCGGGCCCACCGGCATCGAGACCGCCGCCGAACTCGCCGAGACCGGCCACGCCGTCACCCTGGTCTGCGGAGGCGTGCTCGGCCCGTACCTGCATCCCCGAGGCCGCCGATCCGTCACCGGGCGCCTGACCGCCCTGGGCGTCACCGTGCTCGCCGGCCCCGGCGCGACCGTGACGGCGGTGACCCGAGACGCCGTCCACCTGCGCGACGGCCGGGAACTGCCCAGCACGGTCACGATCTGGACCACCGGTTTCGGCGTGCCCGACCTCGCCGCCCGCAGCGGCCTGAGCACCGACGCCCTCGGCCGGCTACGCACCGACGAGACCCTCACCAGCGTCGACGACGACCGCATCGTCGCCGCCGGGGACTCCGCGGCACCGTCGGGCCTGCCGTACCGGATGAGCTGCCAGGCCGCCATGCAGCTGGGCCCGCAGGCCGCCCGTACCGTGCTCAGCCGGATCGCCGGCGAGAAACCCGCGCCCGTCGAGGTCGGCTTCGCCGGCCAGTGCATCAGCCTCGGCCGGCGGGCCGGGATCTTCCAGTTCTCCCGCCGCGGCGACACCGCCACCCGGTTCCACCTCGGCGGCCGGCCCGGCGCCAAGCTCAAGGAACTCGTCTGCCGCAGCATCATCTGGCAGCTGACCTACGAGGCCCGCCACCCGGGTGCGCGCGCCTGGTGGGCCAAGAACAACCAACGCGCAGAGATGCTCGCGCAGCGATGAGCGAACACGCCACCGAGACCTTCGTCGCCCACCGCAACCTGCTGTTCACCGTCGCCTACGAGATGCTCGGCTCGGCCGCCGACGCCGAGGACGTGCTGCAGGAGACCTGGCTGCGCTGGGTCGACGTCGACCTCACCCAGGTCCACGACCAGCGCGCCTACCTGGTCCGCATCACCACCCGCCAGGCCCTCAACCGGCTGCGCACCCTGAAACGCCGCAAGGAGGCCTACGTCGGGCCCTGGCTGCCCGAACCGCTGCTCACCGCCCCGGACGTGGCCGACGACGTCGAGCTCGCCGAGAGCGTGTCGATGGCCCTGATGCTCATCCTGGAAACCCTCACACCGACCGAACGCGCCGTGTTCGTCCTGCGTGAGGCCTTCGACGTCAGCTACGACGAGATCGCCGCCGCGGTCGGCAAGAGCCCCGCCGCCGTACGCCAGATCGCCCACCGCGCCCGCCGCCACGTCGACGCCCGCCGCCCCCGCCAGGCCGTCTCCGCCGCCAGCACCCGCGCGGCGCTCGCCGCGTTCCAGCGCGCCCTGCAGACCCGCGACCTGCAGAGCCTGCTCGACGTCCTCGCCCCGGACGTCGTGCTGGTCAGCGACGGCGGGGGAGTCAAGCAGGCCGCCATGCACCCGGTCGTCGGCGCCGGCAAGGTCGTCCGCTTCGCCACCGGTGGCCTCGGCAAGGTCCAGGGCCTGCTCACCTGCGAACCGACCGTGGTCAACGGCAGCCCGGCGCTGATCATCCGCATCGACGGCGAACTCGACGGGATCATGGCGATCCGGGTCGAGGACACCCGCATCGCCGGGCTCTACTACGTGCGCAACCCGCAGAAGCTCACCCGGCTGACCACTGAGACGACACTCACCCGCGCATAGGTTGTGCACAACTAAATCGCGCACTACCGTTCATCGCATGGCAGGCACCGACACCACCACCGGAGTCGAGCAGATGATCTGCTTCGACCTCCACGCCGCCTCCCGCGCCATGACCGGCCTCTACCGCCCCGCCCTCGACGCCCTCGGGCTCACCTACCCCCAATACATCGCCCTACGCGTCATCTGGCACCGCGGCCGCCTCACCGTGCGCGACCTCGGCACCGCCCTGCACCTCGACAGCGGCACCCTCTCGCCCCTGCTCAAACGCCTCGAACACCAAGGCCTCATCCAGCGCGAACGCGGCACCGACGACGAACGCACCGTCTGGATCAGCCCCACCGCAGCCGGCACCGCCCTCGAACAACGAGCCGCGGACATCCCCGAACGCCTCGCCTGCGCCCTCGACCTCACCATCGAGGAATTCACCCAACTGCACCACCTGCTCAGCCGCATCCGCGACACAGCAGCCGCCACCAGCACCATCTAGGCAAGGAGAGCCACCACCATGAGCGCTGTCTACACCGCCTCGGCCACCGCCACCGGCGACGGACGCGGCGGACACACCCGCTCCAGCGACGGCGTCCTCGACCTCGACCTCGCCGTCCCCAAAGAGATGGGCGGACCCGGCGGCCACCTCACCAACCCCGAGCAACTCTTCGCCGCCGGCTACGCCGCCTGCTTCCACAGCGCCCTCAAACTCGTCGCCGGCAAGCAGAAGATCACCCTCACCGACACCGCCATCACCGTCGACGTCGGCATCGGCCCCAACGGCCAGGGCGGCTTCGGCCTCACCGTCGCCATCGAAGCCGAACTCCCCGGCCTCGACGAAACCACCGCCCGCGGCCTGCTCGACGCCGCCCACCAGGTCTGCCCGTACAGCAACGCCACCCGCGGCAACGTCGACGTCACCCTGACGGTGGCCTGACATGACCCACTTCACCGCAGCCCAAGGCGTCGAACTGCACTACGAGGACTTCGGCACAGGCGACCCCGTCGTCCTCATCCACGGCTGGCCCCTGTCCAGCCGCAGCTGGGAAGCCCAGATCCCGGCCCTGATCGCCGACGGCCACCGCGTCATCACCTACGACCGCCGCGGCTTCGGCGCCAGCACCCAGACCTGGGACGGCTACGACTACGACACCTTCGCCGCCGACCTCGACGCCCTGCTGCGCCACCTCGGCCTGCGCGACGTCACCCTCGTCGGCTTCTCCATGGGCGGCGGCGAAGTAGCCCGCTACCTCGGCACCTACGGCAGCGACCGGATCACCAAGGCCGTCTTCGCCGGCGCCGTCCCGCCGTACCTCTACAAGAGCGACGACAACCCCGACGGCGCCCTCGACGACGCCACCATCAAAAGCTTCCAGCAAGGCGTCACCACCGACCGCATCGCCTTCGTCGACGGCTTCGCCACCGGCTTCTTCACCGCCGGCACCACGCTCAAAGTCAGCGACTCCCAGGTCCGCTACGCCCAGGAACTCGCCCACATCGCCTCACCCAAGGGCACCCTCGACTGCATCGCCGCCTTCGGCCTCACCGACTTCCGCGGCGACCTCGCCAAGATCGACGTACCGACCCTGGTCATCCACGGCGACAGCGACGCCATCGTGCCCTTCGAACACAGCGGCAAACGCACCCACGAAGCCATCGCGGGCAGCCGGCTCGTCGTCATCAAGGACGGCCCGCACGGCATCAACGCCAGCCACCCCGCCGAGTTCAACGAAGCCCTGCTCAGCTTCCTGAACAGCTAACCGGCCAGCTCACCCAGCGCGCGGTTCGTGCGGTTCGCCCGTACCGCCGCGCGCTGCTGCGCCGCCGTCACCTCGATATAACCCTGCGACGTCGTCAACGACGCATGCCCCAGCAACCGCATGATCTCCGAAGCATTCGCCCCGTCCTCGGCCAGCCGCGTCGCGAACGTGTGCCGCAACGCATGCAACTGCGCACCCCGCGGCACCCGATCCGTGATCCCCGCCCGCCGGTAACAGGACTCCACCAGATACTGCAACCCACCCCGCTTCAACGGCGCACCCTTCCGATCCAGCAGCAGAGGATCGCCCGGCCGCAACCGCCCGAACCGCACCCGCCGGCTGTCCAGATACCGCTCGACGACAGCATCCAGCTCCGGCTCGATCGGCACCGTCCGCGGCCGGCCACCCTTACCGGCCACCTCGACCCGCCGCTCACCCGGACGCCCCAGCACCGAACCCGCCCTCAACGCCAGCAGCTCCGACAACCGCAGACCCGCACACAGCGCGAGGGCCAGGACCATGACATCGCGCTCCGGCCACGGGTCACGCTGGCGCTCATCAGGCTGGTTGACCGCCTGCAGGAGCTGCTCCGGGGTGTCCTCACCACGCAGCGGCTTGGGGGAGGGGACCGCCATCCTGGGCTTACCCACGGCCGGCATCGGATTCCCGGCGACGACGCCGTCCACGACCAGGAAGCCGAAGAACGAGTTCCAGCTGGACCAGCACCGGTAGACCGAGGCGGGGGCCCGCCCGGCGGCGAACGTGGCGAACGCCGCTCGCAGAGACTTGGGGGAGAGGTCACGGAGAGTGACGTCCTCGCCGATGAGCCGCAGGACGGTGGTGAGATCCCGGCGGTAGGCCATCAGGGTGTGCTCGGACGGCTTCCGCACAGCTCTTGCGCCGAGGAAGTCTTCTATGAGAGTTTCTACCTTGATGTCTTGTTCGTCCTGCATAAGGAATATTATGCAGGAAATACTGGTGGAGTGGGGTCCGGATCTCAACCGAGACCGGCGCCGGGCGGCATCTTGTTGTAGGGATTCTGGGCGTCGCAGCGGCTGCACTGCAGGAACGGCTGGCCGTCCTCGGTGGAGTGCCTGGTCCATTTGTGCCAGCCCAGCCGGCACGTCCACGGCTTACTCATGCGGTGACGCTACGCCCGGGATGAGATCGCCTGCGTCCGCTGGGCGGTCCGCCGCCGGCAACCTTTCCGGTACGCCCTGAGCGCCGGATTCCCGCGGCTGATCCCGTCCCGTCGTGTGCGGCCGTCGATCCTGAGGCTCGGCTGCGTTGCGGGCGGCCTCTCGCATCCTTTCCGAGCGCTTCCTGGGCGCCGGTTCCACCAGACGGCTTCTCCTGAGGTTTCGCTTCGTGGCCGGCCGCCGTTTCCGGCTCCGCGACCCCTCTTGCGCGCTCAGGTTGACATAATGTTAATTATCGACCAGACAGTCGCGAGAGGATCTGGTCGATGGACCGCGGGCGGCGACTGTCGACGTGATCTGGAACGGTAAGGCCGTGACCGCTACTTCGTTCGAGGTCTCCCACGACGTCGAGACCATTGCCGTCCCACAGCTGCTGGAGTTGTTCGCCTCGGCGTGGTGGGCGGCCGGGCGCACGGAGACCGAGACCCGCGGCATACTCGCCGGGTCGGATGTCGTGGTGAGCGTGACGGATCGCTCATCAGGACGGCTGATCGGCTTCGCGCGGGTACTGACCGACCGTACATATCTGGCGCTGATCCTTGATGTCGTCGCGGCCCCCGACGTTCGAGGCGTCGGTGTCGGCGCGATGATCATGGATGCGGTGCTGGGGCATCCGTGGGTCAGTCGCGTCACGAGTGTCGAGCTGGTCTGTCAGCCGGATCTGGTCGGCTTCTACCGTCGGTGGGGTTTCACCGATGAGGTCGGGCAGTCCCGCCTCATGCGCAGGACTGCCCGGCCTTGACCGCTCCCCTGCTCGGGTCAGCCGACGTAGGCGGCGAGGTGTTCGCCGGTCAGCGTTGAGCGCGTTGCCACCAGGTCGGCCGGGGTGCCTTCGTAGACGATCTGGCCGCCGTCGTGGCCTGCTCCTGGGCCGAGGTCGATGATCCAGTCGGCGTGGGCCATCACTGCCTGGTGGTGCTCGATGACGATGACCGATTTGCCGGAGTCGACGAGGCGGTCGAGGAGCGCCAGGAGTTGTTCGACGTCGGCGAGGTGCAGGCCGGTTGTCGGTTCGTCGAGGACGTAGGTGCCGCCGTTGCCGCCCATGTGGGTGGCGAGCTTGAGGCGTTGGCGTTCGCCGCCGGACAGGGTGGTCAGGGGCTGGCCGAGGCTGAGGTAGCCGAGGCCGACGTCGGTGAGGCGTTGCAGGATGGCGTGGGCGGCGGGGATGCGGGCCTCCCCCGTGCTGAAGAATTCTTCGGCTTCGGTTACCGACATGGCCAGGACCTGGCTGATGTCGCGGCCGCCGAGGTGGTATTCGAGGACGGCGGCCTGGAAGCGTTTGCCTTCGCATTCTTCGCAGGGGGTGGCGACGCCGGCCATCATGGCCAGGTCGGTGTAGATGACGCCGTTGCCGTTGCAGGTGGGGCAGGCGCCTTCGGAGTTGGCGCTGAACAGGGCGGGTTTGACACCGTTGGCTTTGGCGAAGGCTTTGCGGATGGGTTCGAGCATGCCGGTGTAGGTGGCGGGGTTGCTGCGGCGGGAGCCGCGGATGGCGCCCTGGTCGACGGAGGTGACGCCGGCGCCGGGTGGGATCGAGCCGTGGATGAGGGAGCTCTTGCCGGAGCCGGCGACCCCGGTGATGACGCAGAGGACGCCCAGCGGGATGTCGACGTCGACGTTGCGCAGGTTGTTGGCGTCGGCGCCGCGGATCTGCAGGGTGCTGGTGGGTGTGCGGACCGTTTTCTTGAGGGTGGCCCGGTCGTCGAAGTGCTGGCCGGTGACGGTGCCGCTGGTGCGCAGGCCGTCGACGGTGCCTTCGTAGCAGATGGTGCCACCGGCTGTGCCGGCGCCGGGGCCGATGTCGACGATGTGGTCGGCGATGACGATGGTCTCGGGTTTGTGTTCGACGACCAGGACGGTGTTGCCCTTGTCGCGCAGGCGCAGGAGCAGGTTGTTCATGCGCTGGATGTCGTGCGGGTGCAGGCCGATGGTGGGTTCGTCGAAGACGTAGGTGACGTCGGTGAGGGCGGAGCCGAGGTGGCGGATCATTTTGACGCGTTGGGCCTCGCCGCCGGAGAGGGTGCCGGAGGGCCGGGCCAGGGAGAGGTAGCCGAGGCCGATCTCGACGAAGGAGGTGAGGGTGTGGTGCAGGGAGGTGAGCAGGGGCGCGACGGAGGGTTCGGTGAGGTCGCCGACCCAGGTGGCGAGGTCGCTGATCTGCATGGCGCAGGCGTCGGCGATGCTGATGCCGTTGATCTTGGAGGATCGGGCGGCTTCGCTCAGCCGGGTGCCGTCGCATTCGGGGCAGGCGGTGAAGGTGACGACCCGTTCGACGAAGGCGCGGACGTGGGGTTGCATGGCTTCGATGTCTTTGCTCAGCATCGACTTCTGGATCGACGGGATGAGCCCGGTGTAGGTGAGGTTGATCCCCTCGATCTTGACCTTGGTCGGTTCCTTGTAGAGCAGGTCCTGTAGTTCCTTCTTGGTGTACCGGCGGATCGGTTTGTCGGGGTCGAAGAAGCCGCAGCCGCGGTAGATGCGGCCGGACCAGCCGTCCATGCTGTAGCCGGGCACGGAGATGGCGCCCTCGTTGAGGGATTTGGTGTCGTCGTAGAGGGCGGACAGGTCGAAGTCGGTGACCGAGCCGCGGCCTTCGCAGCGGGGGCACATGCCGCCGGTGATGCTGAAGGTGCGGCGTTCCTTGACGGTCTGTCCGGCGCGTTCCATGGTGACGGCGCCGGCGCCGCTGATGGAGGCGACGTTGAAGGAGAACGCCTGGGGTGAGCCGATGTGGGGCCGGCCGAGGCGGCTGAACAGGATGCGCAGCATGGCGTTGGCGTCGGTGGCGGTGCCGACGGTGGAGCGGGGGTCGGCGCCGATGCGTTCCTGGTTGACGATGATGGCGGTGGTGAGGCCTTCGAGGACGTCGACGTCGGGGCGGGCCAGGGTCGGCATGAAGCCCTGCAGGAAGGCGCTGTAGGTCTCGTTGATGAGGCGCTGGGACTCGGCGGCGATGGTGCCGAAGACCAGGGAGCTCTTGCCGGAGCCGGAGACGCCGGTGAAGACGGTGAGTTGGCGTTTGGGTATCTCGATGCTGACGTCTTTGAGGTTGTTCACCCGGGCGCCCCGCACGCGGATCAGGTCGTGCCGTGTGGTGTTCTGCGGGCTCATGCGGGTCTCCATCTGTGCGGGGCGGCCAGGGTGGGTGGTCAGCGCAGTTGCTGGATGCGGATCATGTTGCCGGCGGGGTCGCGCAGGGCGCAGTCGCGGATCCCGTACGGCTGGTCGGTGGGTTCCTGGACGATGTCGGCGTCGCCGGCCTGGAGGCGTTCGAAGGTGGCGTCGAGGTCCTTGGTGGCGAGGTTGATGCCGGCGTAGGTGCCTTTGGCCATCATCTCGGTGATGGTGCGGCGTTCGTCGTCGGTGATGCCGGGGTCGGCGGCCGGTGGGTGCAGGACGATGGAGGTGCCGGGCTGGTCCGGGGGGCCGACGGTGATCCAGCGCATCCCGTTGTAGCCGACGTCGTTGCGGACCTCGAAGCCGAGGGTGTCGCGGTAGAACGCCAGGGCGGCGTCGGGGTCGTCGTGTGGCAGGTAGCTGCTGTGGATGACGATGTCCATGCTGATCAGGCTAGGTGTGGGGCCGGGGCCGGGGCTTCTCGATTCCTGATCGGTCTGGTGACCTGCCGGGTGACGCAGGACGGCATCCCGGCGGTGGTGCCGGCCACTTCGCGCCGGTAGACGCTGGGTGGCACGCCGACGAGCTCGGTGAAGCGGGTGCTGAAGGTGCCCAGGGAGGAGCAGCCGACGGCGAAGCAGACCTCGGTGACGCTGAGGTCGCCGCGGCGCAGCATGGCCATGGCGCGTTCGATGCGCCGGGTCATCAGGTACGAGTACGGCGATTCGCCGTAGGCGAGCTTGAACGCGCGGCTGAGGTGCCCGGCGGACATGGTGGCGCCGCGGGCGAGGGCTTCGACGTCGAGGGGCTGGGCGTAGTCGCGGTCGATGCGGTCGCGGACACGGCGCAGCCGGGCGAGGTCGCTGAGGTGCTGTGCTGCGGCGGGTCGGCTCGTCACACGCGGAATCGTGCCATGCCGGACCGTGGTTGCGTAGCCCGTCCGGGGTGAGGATGGGCTCATGGCGGAGGTGTCGTTGCCGGGTGGGTTCGTCGGTGGGGCGGTCCGGGTGGGGGCGACGGTGCGTAAGGCTCCCCCGGCGGATGCCGATGTCGTACGGGGTCTGCTGGAGTTGTTCGCCGAGCGGGGCTGGGCGGGCGCGCCGCGGTTCCTCGGTGTCGATGATCGTGGCCGGCAGGTGCTGAGTTTTGTGCCCGGTGAGGTGCCGTGGGGTGACGCCGCTCCCCCGGTCGACGATGCGGCGCTGGCGGCGGTGGCTGTCCTGGTGCGCGAGTTCCATGATCTGACCGCGGGTTCGGCGCTGGCCGGCGGCCAGGAGGTCGTCTGTCATCACGATCTGTCGCCGAAGAACACGGTGTTCCGCGGTGGGCGGCCGGTGGCGTTCATCGACTGGGACATCGCCGGGCCGGGGTCGCGGGTGCAGGACGTGGCCCACGTGTGCTGGCAGTTCGTGCCGCTGGGCCCGGCGGTGGCGGTCGGGGACGCGGCGCGGCGGGTACGGGTCGTCGCGGACGCGTACGGCTGGGGTGACCTGCCGTTGCTGGTGGAGACGGTGTTGTGGTGGCAGGACCGGTGCTGGCGGGGCATCGAGTCGGCGGCTGCGGCGGGGGTGCCGGCGATGCTGCGGTTGCGTGACGCCGGGGTGGTCGAGCAGGTGCGGGCCGCGTACGGGTGGACCGCGGCGCACGCCGCCGAGCTGGGGAAGGTGTTTCCGGGGCAGCGTTAGGGTGTGACGGTGACGGATCTCCGGCGGCTCTTCGACGATCTGGTGGGTTTGGAGATCGCGGTGTGGAACGCCGTGGACGCGCGGCTGAGCCGGGAGTGCGGCTTGCCGCTGGGGCAGTTCATGCCGATGCGGGTGATGGCCGCGACGCCGGGGTGCCGGGTGCTGGACGTGTCGGCGCAGTTGCAGATCACCGTGGGGGCGGCGAGCAAGGTGGTGGACCGGGTCGAGGTGGCCGGTCATTGTGTGCGCCGGCCGAACCCGCAGGACCGGCGTTCGTCGTTGATCGCGTTGACGCCGTCGGGGGCGGCGGCGCTGGCGGCGGCCGATGTGGTGTTCGAGCGGGGGCTGGCGGAGCTGCTGGGCGGGGTGCTGTCGCCGGCGGCGCTGGCCCGGTTCGCCGGCACGCTGGGCCAGGTGCGTGCCGCCCTCTGAGGCGAAAAGTGACGAGCATGTATGTTTCCGGGCATGATGCGGCATCGGGTCGTGCCGTTGCTGGTCGTGACGTCGGGGCTGTTCTCCGTGTTGCTGGCGGTGGCCGTGAACGTGGCCACGGGCGGGGTGCTGCCGGGGGCGCTGCGGCCGTACACGTGGATGGCCTGGCCCTTGGTGGGTCTGCTGGCTGTGGTGGGCGTCGCGCTGGGGTGGTGGCAGCAGCGGCTGGCCGAGCCGACGCCGGGCCGGGCCCTGGCGGTGCTCTCCCACCCCCCGGGTGAGTTGCCGGCGGCTCCGGCGCTGGTCGGGCGGGGTGCGGAGCTCGCGGCGGTACGGGCGGCGGTCGAGGGCGGCTCGCAGCTGGTGGTGATCGCGGCCGCCCCGGGTACGGGTAAGTCGGCGCTGGCGTTGCGGGCCGCTCATGATGCTCGTGACAGTTATCCCGACGGTCAGCTGTTCGCGGCGTTGCGGGGTGCGTCGGCTGATCCGGTGCCGCCGGAGGCGGTGCTGGTGCGGTTCCTGCGGGCGTTGGGGCGTCCGGACGACGAGCTGCGTGGTGAGGTGGTGGAGCTGGCGGCGCGGTTCCGGTCGGTGGTGGCCGACCGGCGGGTGCTGGTGCTGCTCGATGATGCCCGCGACGCCGCCCAGGTGCGGTATCTGCTGCCGGGCGGGGCGCACAGTGTGGCGATCGTGACGAGCCGGCGGCTGCTGTCGGATCTGCTGGGCGCTTCGGTGCTGACGATCGGGGCGTTGACGCCGGGCGCGGCGCTGGAGCTGCTGGCGACCGCGGCGGGCCCGGGGCGGGTGGCGGCGGATCCGGAGGGTGCGCGGCGGCTGGTGGAGGCGTGCGGCGGGTTGCCGCTGGCGTTGCGGATCGTCGGTGGCCGGCTGCGGATGCGTGCGCAGTGGTCGGCGTCGGCGCTGGCGGACCGGCTCGCCGACGAGGGCCGGCGCCTGGACGAGATGCGGCTGGCCGACCGGGCGGTGCGCTCGACGCTGCGGGCGGTCTACGACGAGCTGGGCCCGGGTGAGCGGCTGGTGTTCCGGCGGGTGGGCGGCTATCCGGGTACGTCGGTGGGGCTGGCCGCCGCGGCGGCCCGGTGCGCGCTGGACGAGCACGTGGTGGCCGAGGCGCTGGAACGGCTGGTGGACGCGTTCCTGGTGGAGTCGCCGGCGCCGGACCGCTACCGGATGCACGACCTGGTGCGGCTGTGCGCGCGGGAGCTCGCCGACGACGGTGAGGAGGGCGTGGACTGCCTGCACCGGCACCTGCGGTGGCTGACCGCCCGGGCCCGTTCGGGTCAGTGGCTGGCCGCCGAGCGGGAGAACGTGCTGGCGGCGGTGCACGCGGCGGTCGGGGCGGGGCTGGCCGCGCCGGCCCGGACGTTGATCGAGGCGGTGCATCCGCTGGTGACCGGGGAGGCCGAGCACTCCTACCGGCTGCGGCTGTGGTTGTCGGCGGTGCCGGTGGCGCAGGCCCTGGGTGATGAGCCGTTCCGGATCCGGGCGTTGCGGTGGGTGTCGCACTCGTACGGGATGGCGGGGCTGGTCCGGCTCGAGCTGCCGGCGGCGCAGCAGGCGCTGGAGGCCGCCGAGCGGCTCGGCACCGACGTGCGGGAGATCGCGCTGGCGTTGTGGCGGGTCGGGGACGCGTGGCGGGCGCAGGACCGTTTCGCCGAGGCCCAGGCGGCGCTTCTGCGGGCGCTGGAGCTGCTGATCGGGCTGGGCGCGGTCGCGGACGAGGTCGAGGTACGGCTGTCGCTGGGCACCCTGTACAACACGTTCCTGCGTCCGGAGCTCAGTGTGCCGGTGCTGAGCCGGGCCGTGGAGCTGCTGCCCGAGCGGGAGTCGCCGGAACGCGGCTGGGCGCTGCTGGGTCTGGGCCTGGCCTCGGAGCTCGGCGGGCAGACCGACCGGGGCCGGGAGCTGGTGGCGGAGGCGATGGGTGTCGCCGAGCGCATCGGTGACGAGATGCTGCGCGGCTACTGCCTGCAGGAGCGGGGCTGGCTGTACGTGCGGCACGGGGCGTACGACCACGCCGAGCGGGACTTCCGGGCGATGCTGGCGATCTTCGAGCGGCTGCGCAGCGGGCACGGCATCGGCAGCGCCCACGCGGCGCTGGGTGACATCGCCGACATGCGGGGGCAGCACACGGCGGCGTTGCGGGAGTACGGCACGGCGATGGCGGAGTATGAGCGCCTCGGGCTGCGGGTGCGTCTCGGTCAGGTGCTGCTGCACCGCTCGGAGGTGCTGCGGGCGTCGGGCCGCGAGCAGGAGGCCGACGCCGACCGGGCCCGCGGTGAGCAGTTGAGCGGGGACGCGCCGGTGCATCGGGGACCGGCGGTGCAGCGACGGCCGGGCCGGCCGGGACGGGAGGCATGATGGCGGTGCGGTGGGTGACGGGGTTCCTGGATACGCCCTCGCGGGTGGCGGAGCCGTTCTGGCAGGCGGTGACCGGGTCGCGGTTGTCGCCGCGGCGCGGGCCGGGCGGGGCGTTCGCGACGCTGGTGCCGGCCGGCGGGGACGCGTACCTGCGGGTGCAGGTCGTCGGGGACGGCCCGGCCCGCGCCCACCTGGATCTGCACGTCGAGGACGTGGCGGCGCAGGCCGCCCGGGCGGTCGCGCTGGGCGCGGCAGTCGTGCTCGACGACGGGGACCTGGTGGTGCTGCGCTCCCCCGCCGGGTTGCTGTTCTGCCTGGTGACCTGGCACGGCGAGGCGGTGCGGCCGGCCGGTGGGCGCAGCCTGGTCGATCAGATGTGCCTGGACGTGCCGGTGGCCGGCTTCGACGCGGAGGCCGATTTCTGGGCCGCCCTGACGGGCTGGCCGCGGCGGGCGGGGTCGCTGCCGGAGTTCGATTTCCTGGTACGCCCGGACGGCATGCCGCTGCGGTTGCTGCTGCAGCGCGTCGGCGGGAGCACGGCGGGCATGCACGTGGACCTGGCCTGTACGGACCGGCCGGCGGAGGTGGCGTGGCATCAGGAGCTCGGCGCCGAGGTGGTGGCGGTGCACCAGCGGTGGACGACGCTGCGGGATCCGGCCGGCCGGGCGTACTGCATCACCGACCGGCCGCTCTGACCGCGCTATTGGCGGGCGAAGTCCTCGCCGAGCAGTTCACGCAGCCGGCCCAGCGCGCGCATGCTCTGCATCTTCACCACCGACGACGACACCCCGAGGATCTCGGCGACGGTGTCGACGCTGTGGTCCTCCCAGTGCCGCAGCACCACGATGGCCTGGTCCCGTACCGGCAGGGTGGCCAGCGCCTGCATGAGCGTGACGTGCAGGTCTGCGGCGGACTCGGCCGCTTGACCGGGGTGCTCGGGCAGGTCGGCCAGTACGACCTCGGTGCCGCTGCGGCGCTTGCGCAGGTCGAACACGGCGTTCATCAGCACCCCGCGGCTGTAGGCCGGCAGGTCGGCGGTGCGCCAGATCCTCGGCCAGGCGGCGTACATCTTGGCCAGGGTCAGCTGCGTCAGGTCCTGGGCCAGATGCCAGTCGCGGCACATCAGGTAAGCGGTGCGCCGCAGCCGGGGCGTGGCGGCGGCGACGAACGTGGCGAACTCCTCGTCGCGGGCCGCGCGGTCCCGGCGCCACAGAGAGCTCACTTGGGCGTTCCCGGACAGGACTGGCCGACCAGGTCCTGGACGCCGGGACGGTTGCGGAACCGCGCGGCGAAGTCCCGGTACCCGGACGGCTCGGCCAGATTCACCCGGAAGGACTGCGGCAGGTTGGCCGGGGAGACCGCGGCGACGAAGTCCGGGCTGTCGCGCCACAGCACCTTGAACTTCTGGTACGCCTGCTCACGGCTCTCGAACTGCGCGTCGTGCACGACCGGGTCCTTCCAGAGCGCCTCGCTGAGGGTGTTGAGCTGCCCGACGGTGATGTCGTCGCGCAGGAACACCGCGACGGCGGCGGCGTTGTCCTGCACCGGCCACGTACAGGCGGCACTGGCCGGTGGCATGAGCATCGCCGCCGGTGACACGAACGACGGCGGCGCGGCGGTAGGGGCCAGGGCGATGTTGAGGGCGATCAGGGTGCCGGTGACGACGGCGGTGGCCGTACCCCCGATGAGCAGGCCGCGGCGCCGGCGGATCCGCCGGCCCTGGGTCATCGCCTGCTCGACCGGGTCACCCGGCGGGGGCAGGGGTTCGTCGTCGAGGGCTCGTTCGAACAGGCCCTGCAGGTTCTGCTGCACAGTGCGCGCTCCCGGCTGTGTGGTGGCTACTGCCCTGGATGACTGCCTGGGTGTGCGGATCGGTCACATGATCCCCGCCGCGGCCACAATGCGGTCCCGTGACCGGCCGGCCGGGCGCGCCTGCGTGCTTTGTCGGTGGGGCCTGGTAGAACTACGGCATTGAAACACGCGTTCGAATCCACGTTGACCGACGAAGGGACGACCATGGCAACGGCGGCACGCACCGGTGTGCGAGGGCTCAGCACGGACGAGCTGCAGGTGATCCGCGACGGGCTCGCCGCGGGGCGGCGGCCGCGGGTGATGTTCACCGAGTCCGCGGGGCAGATCGCCGGGCAGGTGGGGCAGGTCGTGGCCCTGACCGACCCGGCCGGGTCCGACGAGTGGGTGGTCGTGCGCTTCGGGCGCGACGAGCTGCCGTTCTCCCCCGGTGACCTCAAGGTGGCCCCCAAGGGCCCGGTGAAGAAGGCGGCCCCCGTGCCGCCGCAGCCGGCCAAACCGGCCCCCGAGTTCGTGATCGACAAGCCCATCCCCGCGCCGGCACCCCCGCCCGCGGCGGCCCCGGCCCCTGATCCGGCACCCGCGCCCGCGCCGGCCGCGTCGGCTCCCGCCCCGCGCAAGGCGACGGCCAAGACGGCCAAGCCCAAGCCGCCGCCCAGCCTGACGGTCACCCTCGCCTACACCGACGGCGAGTGGACCAT
This sequence comes from Actinoplanes sp. NPDC051405, assembly GCF_055586185.1. Lineage (NCBI taxonomy): Bacteria > Bacillati > Actinomycetota > Actinomycetes > Micromonosporales > Micromonosporaceae > Actinoplanes > Actinoplanes sp. NPDC051405. Next base: position 190,289 of record NZ_JBVJIR010000019.1, on the reverse strand, counting down.
CGCCGCCAACCAGGGCTCCAAAGCCCTGGCCAAGCCGTACGTGGTGAAGCCGTCCGAAGCGATGAAGATCGTCCAGCTGGTCGACGTGCCCGGCGTGCAGGAAGCGGTCGAGCACATCGTGTCCGCCGAACGCGCCGAGGTCGAGCAGCAGGCCGAACGGCTGCGCGCCGAGCTCGCCGAGATCGAGGCCCGCCTGGCGGAGCTGCGCGACGCGGGCTGACCGGCATGCGATCATGTCGCCTTGATGGAAGACACCTGGCGGGCGCCGTGGTTGTGGCGGGCGTTGCTGCGCACCTCGCGGATGGTCGTGCCGCTGCTGTGCCGGCTGCGCGTCTCCGGTGAGGTGCCGGCCGGGCTGCGGCACGGCCCGCTGATCCTCGCGGCCAACCACGTCAGCCCGATCGACCCGCTGATGCTGATGGCGGCGTGCAGCCGCGCCGGCATCGCGCCGCGCTTCATGGCCACCGCCGGGCTGTTCACGGCCCCGGTGGCGGGCACGATCATGCGCGCGTGCGGGCACCTGCGCGTCGACCGGCACACCGCCCAGGTCGCGCAGGCACTGCCCGCCGCCGCCGAAGCGTTGCAGGCCGGATCGGTGGTGCTGGTCTACCCGGAGGGCCGCATCGGGCTGGACCCGTGGATGTGGCCCGAACGCGGCAAGACCGGCGTGGCCCGGATGGCGGCCCTGTCCGGGGCACCGGTCATCCCGGTCGCGCAGTGGGACACCCACCGGGTGCTGCCGTACGCGGCCCCCAAAGGCCTGGCCGGCTCCCTGCTCCGGACGATCCGGCAGCGACCGGTGGTGCACGTCCGCTTCGGCGAACCGATCGACCTGTCCGGGATGACCGGCACGGCGGGCGCCCAGGCGATGCGGGCGACCGACCGGATCGTCGAGGGGATCGCGCAGACGCTGGCGCCGCTGCGCGCGGACGAGCCGGAAACACCCCGGCACATCGACAAGACCCGCCCACCCGACATGAGCCGCGTCCGCCGCAACCGCGCCGCCGGCATCCGCCCCCACTGACCGCGCCCGGGGTCGGCCGCGGTCAGCTCGGCGCGATCTGGGCCAGCTGGGTCAGCAGCTGCACCAGCCGGTAGGCCTGCGCCACGTCCTCCGCCGTGAACGTGATAGTGCGAGCGCCCGGAGCCCGGCTCACACCGGGGATCAGCGTCGCCAGGTCCACCGTGTGCGGCCCCTGCAGATCCACCTCGACCCTCAGCGGACCCGGCATGATCACCAGCGGGACGTGGTCGTGCCGGCGGATCGCCTTGGCCGCGGTCCGGTGCAGCCGTTCGCGGGCCTCGTCCGGGTGCAGGGCGATCGCGGCAAGCTGCCCCAGCGCCTGCTTGACCGCCACCGTCGCCGCGCCCGGCACCAGCTCGAGCAGTTCGGCGCACGCCACGTCGTCCCCGCTGATCAGCACGACCGGGGCGCCGTGGAAGCCGGCCAGGGCCGCGTTCAGGCCGATCTCACCCACCGAGCGGCCGTCGATGCGCACGTCGAGCAGCGCGTCGCTCATCGTGTGCGCCAGCACGGCCGGCCCGGCACCGGAACGGGCGTGGTAGCCGACGAACAGCACCGCGTCGGTGTCGTCGTCGAGCCCGGCGAGCATGCCCAGCGGGCGGGGGTTGCCCCGGACCAGGCGGGCGCGGCGGTCCAGCTCCTCGGGCAGCAGGTTCCGGAACGGGCCGTGCGCGTCCGCGACCAGCACCTCAGCGCCGGGCACAGCCTCCAGGACCCCGGCGACGGCCGCGTTGACCTCGGCGGTCATCAGCGCCCGGGACCGCTCGTAGTCGGCGCGGCCGAGGTTGATCTCGCTGGGATGCACGATCCCCGAGACGCCTTCCATATCGGCTGAGATCAGTATCTTCATCGCCTGGCACCTTACGCGGCGCCCGTTCAGCCGGGGTGCGCCAGCACAGCCTCGCGGGTCGGGCGTACTCAGCCGGGGGTGCGGCGCTGACGCAGGTACGCCAGCACGGCCTCACGGGTCGTGCGCACCCCGAACAGGGCCCGCGCCTCCGCGATACGCCGGTTCGCCGTCCGCAGCGACAGGAACTCCGCCGCCGCGGCCGCCGCGATCGTGTCGCCCGCCGCCAGCCGGTCCAGCAGGGCCCGCTGCTCCGGCACCAGCTCCGCGACCGTGTCACCCGCGTCCGCCGGCGCCGGCTGCCCACCCGGACCCAGGTGCACCGCGCCGAGCCGGCTCAGGTCGTCGATCAGCGCCCGGCCCACCGGGGTGTCCGCGTCGCAGACCGCGACGATGCCCGCTCCCCGCGCCGCCGCCAGGACCGCCAGCTGCAGGTTCTCCCGGTCGGCGACCCGGCCGTGCAGCACCAGCCGCGCGCCGGTGACGTCCCACGCCGGGTCCGGCAGCGCGAAACCCTCACGGGGGATCCAGCCCTCGCGGGCCAGGCGGCGGACCACGGACTCGGCGTCGGCGCCGGAGGCGACGACGTGGCGGGGAGCATCGGGCTGTCGGGTCACCGGCCATCCTCACGGTCGGGCAGTACGGCGGAGCGACGGTCACGGTCCGGCGGTCCGGCCGCCTCGATCTGGGTCAACGCCAGCGCGGCCGCCTCCGTCCTGGTCCGGGCGCCCAGCTTGCGCATACCCGCCCGGATGTGGGTATCCACGGTCTCCGCCGAAATACCCAGCTGCCCGGCGATCCGCCGGGTCGGCTCACCCGCCGCGACCAGGCGCAACACGTCGGTCTCGCGCCGGGTCAGCTGCGAACCCGAGCGCGGGCTGCGGGTGTCCCGGTGCACGTGGTGCCGGCGCAGCCCGCGCCGGGCCCGGCCGGCCAGCACCACCAGCCCGGCCGTGTCGGCCAGGTGCTCGGCCTCCAGCAGCGCGGCCACGGCCCGTTCCGGATCGGTGTCGTGCAGTCCCGCCGCGAGCAGGCAGCGGATCTGCTCCCGCAACGCGACCCCGGCCCAGCTCTGCGCGGCCGCGGCGAACCCGGTGCCGGTCGCCCAGGCGGTCAGCGTGCGCCGCGCGGCGGCCGGCAGCCCGGCGGGGATCGCCGGGGCCGGCGCGTCGATCTCGAACGCGGACGCGAAAGCAGCCCGGGCCGTGGCGCCGGAGTCATACGCGGCCCACCGGGCAGTGATGTGCCCCAGTCCGGTCAGCAGCCCCGCGACGGCGGCGTCCGGGGGCTGCGCGGCCCGGTCGGGCTGCCCGTCGAGCCAGGCCGCCTCCCGCGCCACCCACGCGGTGGCCGGATGCCCGTCGGGCGCGGCGAGCCGGGACCGGGCGGCGGCGAGCAGACCGGTGTCCGCCTCGATCAACGCGGTCGCGGCGATGGCATAGCCGCGGGCGTCGGCGGGCAGCGCCCGGTCGGTGAGATCGGCGGCGCGCCGCAACGCCCGGTCCGCCACGAACCGCACATCCGACGACGACCCGCTCTCACCGCGGCTGCCGGAGACGGCGCCCGGCCCGGCCGGGTCTCCAGCCCGCGACGCGTGAGAGGCATCAGGTCCGGCGGAAACAGCACCCGAACGCCCGTCCGGCGCCGCGAACGAGCCGGAACCGGCGGCCGGGCCGTAGACAACACCCGGTGGGCCATCGCCGGAACCGGCGGCCCGGCCGTAGACAACACCCGCAGGGTCGTCGACCGATGCCGGAAGAGGCCCGGCCCCGGACCCGGCGCCCCCATCCGGCACCCCGTGCTCCGGCGTGGCGAAGGCACCGGCGCCGCGAGCCGGATCGGTGCCCGCAGAGGAACCGGCCGGGGCGCCGGCCCCGGCGGACGACGCCCGGGAAACGTCGGACTCAGCGCTCGAAGCAGCCGAAGCGGCCAGAAGCGTGCCCCGCAGAACATCGGCCCAGTCCGCCACCGCCAGGAACCGGGTCTGCCAGCTGTAAGCCAGATCCGCCGCACACCCCGCCGCCGCGTCCCGGGCCGCAGCCGCCGCCTCACCCAACCGCCCGTCGGCCGCCAGATGCTCCACCAGCAGCCACGCACTCCACCGCCCGGTCAGCGGATCAACGCTCGCCGCGACCGCAGCCGCCAGCGCCGAGTCCCACCCCGGCCGGCGATGCGCGGCCCCCACGGCCGCCAGCGCCGCCGCCACCCCCGGCGGCGGCGCCGGATACCGGGCGGCGACCTTGCCCGCCATGTCCAGCGCACCCGCCGGGTCGGTCGCCAGCTCAGCCAGCACCAGAATCCGGTCCCGAGCGGCCACGACGGTTCCCGGCGCCGCGTCAGGCACCGGCCGCACCGCCGCCCGCGCCGCCACCGGATCCCCGGCCTGCAGCAGCGCCTCCCCGCGCAGCACGTCCGCCTCCACCCCGAGCGGCCCGGTGCTGCTCAGCACCCGCGCCGCCGGATGCGGCCGGCCCGCGGCCAGCAACGCGTCCGCGGCCGCGATCCGCACCCGCGGATCAACGGTCACCCCGGGCAGCTCACACGCGAACTGCAACAGATCGGCGCGGTCGCCGCCGGCAACCCGGTCGGCCGCGGTCAAGGCCCGCCGGTACGCCCCCAGATGGTCACCGGCCGCAGCCAGGTGCCGCGCCGCCTCCGCATCCGGGGTCAGCTCCGCCAGCGCCCGGTGCAGATCCGTACGGGCCGCCGCGTCGAGCAGCCCCGCCGCGGTCTCCGCGAAGTACGCCGACACCGGCACGAGCCCGGCCGCGTCCTCGGTGACCAGCCCGGCGGCGCGCAACTCGTCGGCGCCCGGACCGAGCAGCGCCGCCGGGGCCGGCCGGCCGAGCAGGCCCAGCGCGGCGAGCGCGGTGCGGGCCGTACGGGGCAGGTCGGCCAGGGCGGTGGCGATCGCGTACGCGACCTGGTCGATGTCGGTCTCCGGGGTGCCGCGGCCCGCCCCGGCCTGCCGGGCCAGTGCCGTGATCGCGAGGGGGTTGCCGCCGGCCCGGTCCACCACCGCGGCCAGGGCGGCGTCGCTGAGCTGACCGCCGGCGCGCCGGGCCAGCTCCAGCGCGGACTCGCGGCTCAGCGGCATCACCTCCAGCCAGGCCGTGGCCGTCGCGCGCAGCGCCGCGACGCTGTCCTCGCTCAGCCGGTGCGGGGTGCGCAGCGCGACCACGACCCGTACGTGCGCGGCCAGGTGCGGCAGGGCGGCGAGGGTGGCCGGGTCGGCGTACTGGAGGTCGTCGAGCACGAGCAGGCCGCCGCGGACCCGCGAGCGGACCGCCTCGGCCAGCAGCGGCACGTCGTGGGCGGGCAGGCGGGCCTTCAGCGCCCGCGACAGGGCCAGCGCCGGTACGGCGGCGAGCATCGCCAGCCCGCCCCCGGCATGCACGGGCCCGGGTGCCGCAGTCGCGACCCGCCGCAGCAGCGTGGAACGGCCGGCTCCGGGTGCGCCGGTGAGCACGACGAGGCCGGGACGGCGCAGATGCGCGGCGGCGAGCCCGGCCAGGTCCTGCTGTGCCACCCGCATCCCCCGTTTCCCTGTCCTGCCCGGCGTCCGTGCCCGGGTGGCACGAACACGGGATCTGCGTCGCCGCGAGCTTCCGTAGTCTGTGGTGCGGCAGGCGTCCCGCCCTGCCCGCGAACGGGAAGGGTGGCGACTGTGTCTTCGACACCGGCCGCGGTCAGTACATTCTCCCTGACCATGTGCTCGGCTGACGAGTCATGACCGTCGGACCGCTCTCCGCCCGCGTGGCGACGCTGTGTGACGAAATCGTCGCCCGGGTCGGTCCGGAAGCCGGTGGCCAGGCCATTCAGGTCCGCGACCGGCTGTCGGAGCCGTTACGCGTCGCTATCGCGGGGCGGTTGAAAGCCGGAAAGTCGACACTCGTCAACGCGTTGATAGGCCGCCGGGTGGCCCCCACGGCGGTCGGTGAGTGCACCCGGGTGGTCACCCGCTTCCGGTACGGGGCCGCCGACCGCGTCGATGTGGTGCTGCGCGACGGCTCCCGCTCGAGCCTGCCGCTGGCCGACGACGGCATGATCCCGCAGCGTCTCGGGGTCAGCCCGGACCGCGTCGCCTATGTGGACGTCTCGCTGACCAGCGACAAACTGCGCGATCTGACCGTCGTCGACACGCCTGGGCTGGCGTCGACCGACACCCGGGTCAGCGCCCGCGCGCAGGCGGAGCTCGGCGCCGGCACCGCACCGTTCGACGCCGACATCGACGCCGACTCCGCCTCCGAGGTCGCCGCGGCCGAGGCGGTCGTCTACGTGTTCACCCAGGCGGTCCGGGCCGACGACGTGCAGGCGCTGGAGGCGTTCCGGACGGCGTCGGCGCGGCTGGCCAGCAGCCCGATCAACGCGCTGGGGGTGTTCGGCAAGGTCGACACACTGGTCGGCGGGGCCGGGGACCCGTGGCCGGTCGCCGGTCCCCTCGCCGAGCAGCAGGCGCTGCTGCTGGCCCGTACGGTGTCCGAGGTCGTGCCCGTGGTCGGCCTGCTGGCCGAGACCGGCGAGGCCGGCCGGCTCACCGCGGCCGACTGCGCCGCGCTCAAGGAGCTGTCCGCGTTGCCGGCGGCCGAGCTGCGGGTGCTGCTGGCCTCGGTCGACCTGTTCCGCAGCCGCCCCGCGCCGGTCGACGTGCACCGCCGCGACCGGCTGCTCACCCTGCTCGACCTGTACGGCATCGGCTTCGCCCTGGCCGAGCTGGCCGCCGACCCGCGGCTGGGCACCGGTGAGCTGGTGCGCCGGCTGGTCCGCGCGTCCGGCTTCCCGCGGCTGCGCGACACCCTGGAGCAGACGCTGCGCTGGCGGGCCGACGCGATCAAGGCCGGCTGGGCGCTGTCGCGGCTGGAACGCGTCGCCGGGCACACCAGCGACCCCCGCGACCGGGAGGCTTTGCGTGACGCGATCGAGCGGCTGCTGCGCGAGCCCGCCTACCACCGGCTGCGGCTGCTGGAGGTGGCCCAGCGGGTCACCTCCGGGACGGTGCCGCTGCCGGTGGCGTGGGAGCAGGAGCTGATCCGGCTGGCGACCTCCGACGACGCCCGCTGGATCCTGCGGCTGCCGCACGCCGACGGCCCGCAGCTGGCGGCCGCAGCCGTCGAGGCGGCGAACCGGTGGCGGGTGTACGCGGTCGCCGGCGCCGGGCCGGCGCAGTCGCGGGTGGCGCAGGTCGCGCACCGCGGCTTCCACCTGCTGGCCCAGGCCGTCCGCGAGCAGGCCGGCCGTGACCCGCTCGACCAGACGGAGATCGTGCCGGTTCGGCGCGGAGCGGAGGGGTCACGGTGAGCCTCGCCAAGGAGCTCGACATCGCCGTACGCGACGCGCTGGCCGCCGTGCGCGCCGGTGACCCCGACGCCGGGGCCGAGCTGGCCGAGCTGCGCCGGGTCCAGCTGACCCGGCCCTCGGTGGTGCTCGTCGGTGAGACCAAACGCGGCAAGAGTTCGCTGCTCAACGCGCTGCTCGGCGTACCGGATCTGTCGCCGGTGGATGCCGCCGTCGCGACCGCGACCTACCTGCATTTCTCGCCCGGCCCGCTGTCGGCCGCCGCCTACGTGCCCGGCGCGGGTGAGCCGGTCGACCTCGACCCGGCGCAGCTGGCCGCCTGGGCCACCGGCCGGGACCTGCCCGACGGCGCCCGGACCCCGCGCCGCATCGAGATCACCCATCCCGCGCCGCTGCTGCAGTACGTCAGCCTGCTCGACACCCCGGGGGTCGGCGGCCTCGACCCGGCCCACACCACCGTCGCCCTGGACGCGGTCGAGCGGGCCACCGCGCTGCTGTTCGTCGCCGACGCGTCCGCGCCGCTGTCGCAGCCGGAGCTGGACTTCCTCGTCGCGGCCAGCGCCCGCGTCGACGCTGTCGTGTTCGCCCTGACCAAGGTCGACGCCTATCCGGGGTGGCGGCGCATCGCCGACGACAACCGGGCGTTGCTGCGGGCCCGCGCACCCCGCTTCGCCGACGCGCCGTGGTTCCCGGTGTCGGCGCGGCTGGCCGAGCTGGCCCGCACGGTGCCCGCCGGCGAGCAGGCCGCGCTGGTCGACGCGTCGCGCATCGCCGAGCTGCAGCACGCCCTGGTGGAGCTGGCCGGGCGCGGGCATCAGCTGCAGCTGGCCAACGTGCTGCGCGCGGCGCGCGGGGAGCTGGGTCGCCTGGAGGCGGCCGCGGCGGCCCGGGTGCAGGCCAGCGAGGCCGACCCGGCGCAGGTGGCCCGGGTACGGGCCCAGCGTTCCGCGCTGGCCGCCCGTAAACGCACCGAGTCGCGGCAGTGGTCGCTGCTGCTGAGCACCGAGACCCAGCGGGCCCGGGTCGAGGTCGTCGGCATGCTGCGCACCCGCATCGCCGGCGTGCAGCACGACTTCAGTGCCCGCATCGACACCGCCCGCGGTGCGGCGCTGGACGCGCTGCCCGATCAGCTCGACACCGAGCTGCAGGCCGTGGCGGTGCAGCTGTCCGACGACCTGCAGGCCACGTTCCGCCAGGTCGGGGAGCGGATCCTGGCCCAGGTCTTCGACGCCGACGAGCTCGCCGGGGTCCTGGACCGGCTCAACGCGACCCTGCGGCACGCCCTGGCGGCCAGCCCGCCGCGTGACGGCGCCGGGGACAACCTGCTGGTGGCGCTGTCCGCCGGCGGGATCGCCTTCATGGCCGGCCGCGGGGCGATCTTCGGCGCGTCACTGTTCGGCGTCGGGTCCGCGGTCGCCGGTGGGCTGCTCGTCCCGGTCGCCGGGCTCGGCCTGGGCCTGGCCGCCGGCGGTTACGTGCTGTACCGGCGGCGGGTGCAGAACGACCGGCAGCAGGCCCGGGCCTGGCTGCGCGAGATCCTCGGCGAGGCCCGCGCGGCGCTGTCCGACGAGATCTCCTACCGCTTCACCGACCTGCAGTACGCGCTCAGCGTCGCCGTCGACGACGCCGTCGAGCGGCGGCTGCGCGAGCTCGACGCGCACATCGCCGACATCGACGCCGCGGCGGCCGAGGACGCCGCCGGCCGCGCGAAACGGCGCACCCAGGCGACCGCGGACCTGGCCGCGGTCCGCACCCGGATCAGGCAGGTCGACGAGGTTCTCACGCGGGCGCGTTCCCTGACCCCCGCACCCGCCGATGAGGAGGCGACATGAGCGACGAGCACGGCTGGCCGGATTTCTCGCACGCCGAGGGTCACGACGAGCACGGCGAGGCCCACGACGCCGGCGTCCACGACCCGGGCGTCCACGACGACGCGGGGGCCGGCAGCCCGTTCCACGACGACCTGTTCGGTCACGACGACGCCGACCAGGCCGGGCCCGACGCCCACGGGCTGGACGCCGGGCCCGACCTCGACGGCGCGCACGACGCCACCGACGGCGGCTGGGACGACCAGCACGAGCCGGGCACCGGCCACGACGACGACGCCGGGGCCGGGGTCGTCGACGTGACCGACGGGCACGGCATGGGTCCCGTCGGCGCGGATCCCGACGCGGCGCCGGACCTGGAGCAGGTCAGCATGTTCCCGCCGGTGGTCGACGTGGGTCCGCTGCCGGAGCCGGTCGACGGCTTCCCGTGGATCGACACCGGCAGCCTCGGGCTGTACCACTCCGGGCTGGTCGAGGCCGTGGCCGAGGAGCCGGTGCCGGCGCAGGACCTGGCCGACTACGCCGCCGAGGACCTGCCACCCGGCGTCGACCCGTGGGCCGCGCTGGCCGACTCCGACGACCCGGCCACCAGCACCCTGGCCAAGTGGTGGCAGCCGGAGGCCTGACCCGCGACGTGGCTGTACCCAGGACGGCGCTGAGGTGGCATCATCAGCGCGCCGTCCCCCGTCTTTTCGCCTGGAGCCACCCTGATGACCGCCACCACCGTCCCGGTGAGCAACCGGCGTGAACGTACCGGCTGGTACTTCTACGACTGGGCGATGTCCGCCTTCTCCACCACGGTCATCACGGTGTTCCTCGGGCCGTTCCTGACCAGCGTCACCGAGCAGGCCGCCGGGTGCGCGCTGGGCGCCGACGACTGCGACGCGCGGGTGCACCCGTTCGGCCTCAGCATCGCCGCCGGCTCCTACTTCCCGTACCTGGTGTCGCTGTCGGTGCTGCTGACCGTGTTCGTGCTGCCGGTGATGGGCGCCGTCGCCGACCGGGCCGCACGCAAGAAGCCGCTGCTGGCCGCCGCGGCGTTCCTCGGCTCCGGCGCGACCATCGCGATGGCGTTCGTGACCGGCGAGCGGTACCTGCTGGGCGGGCTGCTGTTCATCGTCGCGAACATCGCGTTCGGCGCGTCGGTGGTGGTCTACAACTCGTTCCTGCCGCGGCTGGCCGGGCCTGACGAACGCGACAAGGTGTCCAGCCGTGGCTGGGCGCTGGGCTACCTCGGCGGCGGTGTCCTGCTGCTGCTCAACCTGGCCGTGGTCACCTGGCTCACCATCGACGGCGACGACCGGCGCACGTTGGACCTGGCCCGCTGGTGCATCGTCTCGGCCGGGGTCTGGTGGGCGGTGTTCACCCTGGTGCCGCTGCGCCGGCTGCGGGAGCACCCCAGCGCCGAGGCCGGTACGGCGGGCGGCAACGTGCTCACCGACGGTTTCCGCCAGCTCGGCAGCACCATCCGCAGCCTGCGGGCGTACCCGTTGACGTTGTTCTTCCTGCTCGCGTTCCTGATCTACAACGACGGCATCCAGACGGTCATCGCCCTGGCCAGCCAGTTCGGCACCGAGGAACTGAACCTGCCGCAGAGCGCGCTGATCGTGACGATCCTGATCGTGCAGTTCCTGGCGTTCGGCGGGGCGTTGCTGCTGGGCGCGGTCGCCGAGCGCATCGGCGCCCGCAAGACGGTGCTGATCGCCCTGGTCGGCTGGCTGGGGGTCATCCTGGCCGCGTTCTGGCTACCGGAGGGTGAGCCGCTGCCGTTCATGCTGCTGGGCGTCGCGATCGGCCTGGTCATGGGCGGCAGTCAGGCGCTGAGCCGCTCACTGTTCAGCCAGCTGATCCCCGACGGCCGCGAGGGCGAGTACTACGGCTTCTACGAGATCAGCGACAAGGGCACCAGCTGGCTGGGGCCGCTGGCCTTCGGGCTGGTGTTCCAGCTGACCAACAGCTACCGCATCGGGCTCGTGTCGCTGGTGGTGTTCTTCATCGTCGGTGGCATCCTGCTGGCGATGGTCCCGATGCGCCGGGCCATCGTCGCGGCCGGCAACACGCCGCCGCGGCTGCTCTGAGCCGGACCCGGGGGCTGTGGTGGACATCGTGATCGACGCGGACTCGGCGGTGCCGCCGTACGAGCAGGTGCGGTTGCGCATCGCCGAGCTGGCCGCCGCCGGTGCGCTCGCGGCCGGCGCGAAGCTGCCGCCGGTGCGGCAGCTCGCCACCGAGCTGGGCCTGGCCGCGAACACCGTCGCCCGCGCCTACCGCGAGCTGGAGCAGGCCGGGCTGGTCGAGACCCGCGGCCGGGCCGGCACGGTGATCACGGCCCGGGCCGCGCAGACCCCGGCGGCGGCGCAGAAGGCCGCGCAACGCTACGCCGAGCAGGCCACCGCGCTGGGCCTGACGCCGCAGGCGGCGCTGGAGCTGGTCCGCGCCGCGCTGGGACTGGCCGCGGTGAACTCCTAGTCCTCCGGCTCCCAGGCGATCAGCTGGTCGAAGACCTGCCGGTCGCCGTCGAGCTGCAGCGACTCCATCGGGATGCGGCCGTAGCAGAACATCACCAGCTCATGGGCCGTGCCCCGCGCGGAAGCATGGGCAACCTCCGGGTCCACGGCGGCGGCCGGCGTGGGCAGGCGGGCGGCTCGGGCACCGTCGGCGGAGAACCGGAGCCGCCAGGAACGGCCCTCGGTGGCGTGGTAGTCGATGACCGCGGGCTTGTGCGGCCACGCGGCCGTGTTCGCGACGCACGTGGTCACGAACTCGTCGACGCCGTCGAGAGCCACCTCCTCCGGCAACGGCTGCGGGGCGCCCACGGTGACCTGGGCGTCGTAGGTGTGCACGGCGACCTGCTGAAGCTGATGCCGGGCGACGGCGCCGGTGGTCTGCGGCGACTGCGACGGACCCCACCACGTCCAGCAGCCACGATCCGGGCCGGCCTCCCGCAGCGCGTCCAGCAGCTCCTGCGTCGACGCGGCGAACCAGGCCAGCAGGGCCTCGCGCTCCCGGGGCGCCACCGGGGCGGACATCGCCGGCGGAGCGTCGGCGGGTCCAGCGGCCACGGTGGCGGCCCACCTGCGGCGGCCGTCGCCCAGGTGCTGGACCAGGTCGAACAATGTCCACTCGGGGCAGGTCGGCACCTGCGCGTCGAGGCTGGGTGCCGCGGCGACCGCCGTCCGGAAGGCGGTCGATCGTTCGTCCATCAGCCGCAACAGGTCGGCGAACTCCAGAGTCTTTTCCACCGCGGCTTTGTACCACCGCCCTGCGACAACCGACAGCGGATTTCCTCACCCCGTGGGCGCAGGTGACCGGCCGAGCAGCACCAGGATGTGCCACAGGTACTTGCACAGCTGCAGCGTCTCGGCGTCCCTGGCCTGCCGGGCCGCGTGCCCGATGACGGCGGCGTCGATCAGCGGCGGTCCCAGGCTGCGGGCCAGCGCGGCCGCCTCCGGCCCCCGTAAGTCGTCGGGGAAGTCCGCGGCGGCCAGCACGAAGCCGGGGTGGTGACGCAGCGGGGCCAGCTGCGCCAGGTGCGCGGCGGTGGGCGTACCGGTGAAGCTGGGGTCGGCCACGACGGCCTCGACGTCGGCGTCCAGGTCGACCCCGCCGTGGATCTGCGCCTCGACGTAGTCGTCGAGGGCCCGGCCGGCGCTCGTGCGCGGCCGGGTCAGCGCGGCCACCCACGCCTGCGGGTCGTCCGCGGCCACACCCAGAGCTGACCCGGTACGGGTGACCTGCTCGAGCAGCGCCGCCCAGATACCGCCGAAGGTGTCCGCGGTGCCGACCACCGTGGGTTCGGTGACGCTGTCGCCGTGGCTGAACGTGGCCCGCGCGTTCACCTCGGGGCGCAGCACCAGGTGGCAGCTGCCGAACCGCGGTGACGCCCCGTCGAGGTGCCCGGCCAGGTTGAGCCCGCCGTAGACGGGCCGGCCACGGACCACCTCCGGCGGGTACGCGCCGGCGAACATCCGCCGTTCCCAGCGTTCCCGGTCCCCGCCGGCGTACGCGGTGAGCCCGCCGTTGGAGATGCCGGTCTCGAACTGGCTGCGGTACACCCGGTCGCGGGCCAGGTGCTCGGCGACGGTACGCCCGTCGGCGAGCAGCCGGTCCGGGTGGAAACTGACCGTGATCCGGGCGCCGGGCACCGGCAGGTCTCCGGCGGTGCCGAGCCCGCGCACGTACGCGAGGGCCCGGGCCGGCGGATCGCTCACTTCGGCTGGATGACGTTCGTGGCGAGCAGCACCATCAGCAGCGCGCCCAGCACCAGCCGGTAGCCGATGAAGATGCTGTACGAGTGCCGGGCGATGAACTTCAGCAGCCAGGACACGGCGAACCAGCCGACGATGAAGCTGACCAGCGTCGCGACGATCGTCGGGAGCCAGCCGACACCGCCGTTGTCGGCCGAGATGTTGTCGTACTCGGTGACGGTCTGCAGGACGCTGGCGGCCAGCAGCGCCGGGATCGACAGGAAGAACGACAGTTTGGTGACCGTCACCCGGTCGAGGTCACGCAGCAGGCCGGCCGACATCGTCGCCCCGGAGCGCGACACGCCGGGGATCAGCGACAGGCACTGCACCAGCCCGATGATCAGAGTGTCCTTCCAGGTCACGTCCTGCTCGTGGCGGACCTGGGTCGCGGCGTGGTCGGCGAACGCCATCACGCCGCTCCACAGGATCAGCGCCCCGGCCACGAACCACAGGCTGCGCAAGGTGCTCTCAATGGTGTCCTGGAACAGCAGCCCGACAATGCCGATCGGGATCGAGCCGAGGATCACGGCCCAGCCGAAGCGGTAGTCGGGATGCTCGCGGTGCTCGCCGTTGAGCACGCCGCGGACCCAGCCGGAGATGATCCGGGCGATGTCCTTGCGCAGGAAGATGACGGTGGCGATGACCGCACCGGACTGGATGATGGCCGTGAACGCGGTGATGTCCGGCGCGTCGATCTGATAGCCGAGCAGCTTCTCCACGATGGTCAGATGGCCCGTGCTGGAGATCGGCAGGAACTCGGTGAAGCCCTCCACCGCACCCAGCAGCACCGCTTCGAAGATGTTCAACCCGACCTCGTCCCTTGATCGTTGCCTGACCGCGGTCGAGGATAGGGGGTCGCTCAGCCACCGCTGCGCCTGACCCGCGCCGCGGCGATGGTGTAAGCGGGGTCACGGTCGAGGTTGTGCCGGTCGCGGTCGTAGCGGCGGGTGGTGCGGGGGTCGGCGTGACCCATCGCGTCCTGCACGTCCTCCAGCGGCACCCCCTCGGCGCGGGCGGTGGTGGCGAACGCGTGCCGCAGCGAGTGCGGCGACAGCCGCGCCCACCCGGCGATGCCCGCGTCGCGGGCCAGGCGCCGCACCAGCCGGAACACGGCGTGCCGGTCGATGCGGGCGCCGGTGGCGGTGACCAGCAGCGGCCCGTCGAGCCGGTCGGCGGTGGTGGCCTCGGCCGCGGCGCGCTGCTCCAGGTAGGCGTCCAGGGCGGCCGCCGCGTACGGGGTCAGCGCCCGCCGCCGCGGCTTGCCGCCCTTGCCGACGAACCGCACACTGCGGTGCCCGCGCTCCACACCGACGTCGGCGACGTCGAGACCGACCAGCTCACCGACACGCAGACCGAGGTCGGCCAGCAGCGCGACAGCCGCCCGGTGCCGCAACGCCGCCGGCCCGGTCTCGGCCTCGACCGCGCCCAGCAGCGCGTCGACCTCCTCCGGCGACAACCCCACCGTGGCGGAGTGGTCCCGCGAGACCGGCGGGCGGTCCGCGCCACCGACCGGGTTCGCGTCGATCGCGCGCAGCTTGACCAGGAAGTCGTACCAGCTGGACAGCCCGGACAGTTTGCGCGCCACCGTCGCCGGGGCCAGCGACTGCGCCTCCAGCCCCCGGGCGTACGCGTTGACGTCCAGGAACGACGCCCGCAGCGGCTCCACCTCCCGCTGCGCGCACCACGCCAGCCACGCCGCGACGTCGCGCCGGTACGCGTCGCGGGTGTGCTCCGACAGCCGCCGGTTGGCCAGCCACGCCTCGGTGACCTGTTCGGCGCTGCCGCCGACGGTGACCGCGCCTGCGCTCTGCCTGGGGATCAGCGTCGACATGGCGACCATCGTGTCAGCTCTGACGCACCTGACCGTCCGCGACATGCCAGGTACGGGTGTGCCCGACGGCGCCGGCGAAGTACCGGTCGTGGGTCACGGTCAGCAGCGTCCCCCGGTACGCGCGCAGCGCCTGCTCGATGACCTCCAGCGCGTCGAAGTCCAGGAAGTTGGTCGGCTCGTCGAGCAGCAGGATCCGCGCCGGGCTGTTGACCATGACGGCCAGCAGCAGCCGCCGCAGCTCCCCGGCGGACAGGCTGCGCAGGCTCGTCCCCCACTGGTCCGGCCCGAACTGGTGCCCGGCCAGCAGCCGCTCGGCGTCCTCGGCGTACACCGGCACCCGGGAACGGAAGAAGTCCAGCACCGTCGTGCCGGTACGCAGCCCGTCGGAGGTCTGCGGCAGCACCGCCAGCTCCACGTCGGCGTGCTCGGCGATCGAGCGCAGCAAAGTGGTCTTGCCGGCGCCGTTGCGCCCGGTGATCAGGATCCGGTCGCCGCGCCGCACCTCCAGGTCGACACCGTCGAGCAGGGTCCGGTCGCCGAGCTTGACGGTCAGGTCGTGCACGGCCAGCACCGTGTCGCGGTCGGCGCGCTCGTCAGCCGGGAACGCCAGGGTCAGCGGCGGGCGGGTCCGCGGCTCGGCGATCCACCGGGCCGACTCCATCTGCCGGCGCAGCCGCCGCTCGCGGGCCTTGGCCTTCTGCGCCACCTTCTTGGCGATGCGGCGCAGGTGCGGCGCCTCGACCCCGGACCGTACGGTCGTCTCGACGAACCGGGCCTGCTGCTTGGTGCGTTCGATGTCCTGTTCCCAGCGGATCCGGTCCTTCTCCTGCGCCTCGTAGTCCAGCAGCAGCCGCTGCCAGCGGCGGGCCTTCTCCTGCCGGTAGGCGGTGTACCCGCAGCCGGGATAGTCCTGCGGCTGCTCGTGGATGCCGTCGAGCTCGACGACGTGGGTGACCACGGCGTCCAGGAACGCCCGGTCGTGGCTGACCGCCAGCACCCCGCCGGGGAAGTCACGCAGCCACTCAGCGAGCCACGCGGCGCCCTCGGCGTCCAGATGGTTGGTGGGTTCGTCGAGCAGCAGCAGCCCGGGCGCGTCCAGCAGGGCCCGGGCCAGCAGCAGCCGGGCCTGCTCACCGCCGCTGACCTCGCTCAGGCGCAGGTCGGCGGGCAGGTGGTCGATGTCGAGACGCTGGCGGATCTCGGTCAGCCGGGTCTCACCGGTCCAGCCTTCGAGGGCCGTCCAGCGTTCCTGGACCTGGCCGTACTCGTCGAGGACGTCGGCGCCGCGCTCGAGCGCGGTCTCCAGCTGCCGCAGCCGCTCGGTGACCGCGGCGAGCTCACCGAGCCCGCCGGTGAGGAACTCCCCGACGGTGCCCTGCGGGTCGGCGACCTGCTGCGGCACGTACCCGACCCGGGTGCCCGGGGCGCGGGTGACGCTGCCGGAGGTCGGCGCGAGCTCGCCGGCCAGCACCCGCAGCAGGGTCGTCTTGCCGGCCCCGTTGGGGCCGACGACACCGATGCGGTCGCCGGGACCGACGATCAGGTCGAGGTCGGAGAAGAGCAGATCACCGTCGTGGGCGCGGCTGATCGAAGCGGCTTTCAACAAGGAGTCCTCCAGGGACCGATACCGACAGGGGTACGGCGACCCGCGCGCGACCAGCGAAGGGCGGCGCGTGCACGGGTCGGGTCGGTATCACACGGAGGTGACGACTCCTCGGGCTCGGCGGCAGGGCTCGGCAACCACTCTGACGCGGTCCCGGCGGTGCCGCAAGCCAATTTTCAGGCGGCGTAGGCGACCGAGGTCTGCATGCCCTGCACGTCGGTCACGGCCAGCCGCGACGCCATCGTGCTGCGCGCCGCGATCTGCGCCGCGTACGCCGCCCGGCGCCGCGCCACGCAACCGTCACCCTTGGCCGGACCGGAACCCTGCTGCTCCATGTGCGTGCTCAGACCGTCCTTGAGCAGGGCCAGCGCCTCGGTCCGCAGCTGCGACACCCGCGACTCGGTGACCCCCAGCTCCGCGGCGACCTCGGCCAGCGGCCGCTCCTGCAGGTACGACGCCTCGACCACGAACCGCAGCCGCTCCGGCAGCACCGCCACCGCGTCGTGCAGGTAGCCGATCCGCTCGCGGTGCAGCAGCGTCTCCTCCGGGTTCATCGAGTCCTCGGTGACCATGTCCTCGGCCGCGCCCGCGGTGAAACCCTGCAACGACAGCACCGCCGCGCGCTGCACGTCGTCGTCGACCGTGGCCAGCTCGCTGACGCCCACCCCGAGCAGCTCGGCCAGCTCAGCCGGGCTCGGCGTGCGACCCAGCTGCGCGGTCAGCTCCTGCCGGGCCACGTCCGCGCGGCGGGCCCGGGCCCGCACCGAACGGCTCGCCCAGTCCATGCTGCGCAGCTCGTCCAGCAGCGCCCCGCGGACCCGCACGGCGGCGAACCGCCCGAACGGGATGCCCCGGCCCGCGTCGAACGCCTGCGCGGCCGTGACCAGCGCCGCGTACCCGGCCGAGGCCAGGTCGTCACGGTGCACGTGCGCGGGAACCTTGAACAACATCTCCCGGACCAGGTGACCCACCAGCGGCATGTTCTCGCGGATCAGCTGCTCCAGCTCGCGGCTGACGGTCTTCGTCGTGGCTGCGGACATCGTGTGTTCCCCCTCGTGTGTGTCGCCCGGTGACGGCTCACCGGCTGACAGGGGGAACTTTTCGTGGCGCTGGGTGCAGACTCCGGTCGCGTTCGGTTGCCGGACGGTTGCACTGCGAAAAAACCTAAAGTCCGCCCGAGGGCGGCGGCCAGCTGCGCCTACGCCAGCAGCCAGCCGTTGTCGACGGCCAGGCGGACCGCCTCGGCCCGGGTACGCGCCCCGGTCTTGCCGATCACCGACGACAGGTGATTACGCACCGTGCCCTCCGACAGGCGCAGCTCCCGGGCGATGTCAGCCACCGTGCCGCCGTCACGGGCCGCCCGCAGCACATCACTCTCCCGCTCGGTCAGCGGCGAGTCCCCGTGCGCCAGCGACTGCGCCGCCAGCGCCGGATCGACCACCCGCAGCCCCTCGTGCACCCGGCGCACCATGTCGGCCAGCTGCCGCGCCGGAGTGTCCTTGACCACGAAACCACTGGCCCCGGCGGCCATCGCCTGCCGCAGATACCCGGCCCGGCCGAACGTGGTGACCATCAGCACCCGGCAGCCCGGCACCGCCGCCCGCAACGCCCGCGCCGCCGCGACCCCGTCCAGCCCCGGCATCTCCACATCCAGCAGCGCCACGTCCACGTCATGACCACGGACCGCGTCGACGACCTCGTCACCCCGGCCCACCTCGGCCACCACCTGCAGATCCGGCTCCATGTCGAGCAGGGCCGCCATCGCCCCGCGGACCAGCGCCTGGTCGTCGGCCAGCAACAACCGGATCATGCCGGCACCTCCACCCGTACCCGGAAACCCGGCCCGTCGCCGCGGCGACCGACCGTCAGCGTCGCCCCCGCCGCGTCAGCGCGGCGCCGCAGACCGACCAGACCCTGACCGTCACCGGCCGGCGCAGCGTCACCCGGCCCGTCGTCGACGATCTCCACGCTCCGCGGCGCCAGCCGCACCGCACAGTGCCCCGCCCGGCTGTGCCGCACCACGTTGGTGACCGCCTCCCGGATCGTCCACGCGAACAACTCCCGGTTGCGCGTGGGCACCGCATCGGTGGCCCCCGGCAGCTCCGCGCACACGTGCGCCGCCGCCAGCGCCTCCCGCGCCGCCGCGATCTCCCCCGGCAGCGAGATCCCCCGCACCCCCAGCGCCGTCGCCCGCACATCCGACAACGCGTCGCGGGCCAGCACCTCCAGCTCCCGCAGCTCCGAACGCGCCCGGCCCAGATCCACGTCCAGCAGCCGCTGCGCCAGCTCCGCCTTCACCGTCACCACCGTCAGCGAATGCCCCAGGATGTCGTGCAGATCAGCGGCGATGCGCGCCCGCTCGTCAGCCACGGCCCGCTCGGCGGTCTCCCGCTGGGTGATCTCCGCCAGCTCCTGCTGCGCCACCTGCAACCGCCGCTGACGCTCCGCCGCCAGCCGGAAACCGCCGCTGGCCGCCGACCCCAGCAGCACCGCCAGCCCGTAACCCTGGTCGTCCCAGCCCGGCACCCGCCACGCCAGCACCTCGGCCACCACCAGCAGCAACCCCGCGAACGGCGCCGCCTGCCACAGCGGCAACCCGATCATCGCCGACGCCGCCACGTACACCAGGCAGGTCAGCGCATGCACACCCGCACCGGGCACCTGCAACGCCGCCAGCGCCAGCAACGCCAGCAGGACCAGCCAGAGCCGCACCACGACCCGCAGCGGCCGCCCGCCCCGGCGCACCGAGCTCATCCAGGCCACCAGCGCCAGGTACAGCGCCGCGAAGCCGGCCAGCGCGGCCAGCCCCACGTCGCGCTGCCAGCCCGCCGGATGGGCCAGCAGCGCGGTCAGGTTCTCCTTCAGGTAGAACAGCCACACCCCGGCGAAGACCCACCCGAAGCGCCGGCCCCGCCGCTCCGCCTCGCTCATGGTCGTGACGCTACCGCTCACTCAGACCCGCGCCGTGTCCCGCCGGAACCGCCACATCGCGCCCGCGGCGAACAACGCCGTCCACACCACCACACCCGCCGCGGCGGCCCACAGGTTCCCGTCGTGGGTCAGCGGATACCGGGCGATCTCCCCCACCCCGTACACCGGGGTGAACTTCGCAATCGTCGCGAACGTGTGTCCCAGCTGATCAACGGGCACGAACAACCCCCCGGCGAACGACAGCACCGCCAGCACCGGACCGAGGATCTGCATCACGTTCTCACTGGGCAGCAGATAACCCATGAACAGCCCGAACGCGGCGAACACCAGCGCACACACCCAGGCCAGCAACCCGCAGGCCACCCAGGCCGACGCCGGCAACTGCGCCCCCGACACCGCCCCGACCACGAACGTCACGCCGACAGACACGGCCCCGATCACCATCGCCAGGACCAGCTTCACCGCGATGTACGCCCCCGGCCGCAACGGCGTCAGCCGCAACTGCCGGCTCCACCCCGCCGCCCGCTCGATCGACACCATGGCTCCGCCGCTGGTCGTGGCCAGCATCGCCCCGTACACCGCCATGCTCACCAGGATGTAACCGGTCACGTTCCCGCCACCGACCCGCTCCGAGCGCGACGCCGAATTCGTGCCGAACAACAGGAAGAACGCCGCCGGCAACACCACCGTGAAGATCACCGTGCGTTTGTTGCGGACCATCCGCCGCAGCTCCAGCCCGATCATCGCCACACTGAAACCGCCGAAGCGCGGCAGGCTACGGGCAACAGGCATGCTCATCGGGCACTCCCCGCGGTCGTCTTCTCGTCGGCGGTCAGGGTCAGGAACGCCTGCTCCAAATTCCGGGACGTGATCTCCAGATCCCGGGCGGCGGTCTCCGCCAGCAGGTAGCGCGCCACCTGATCGGTGTCGCCGGCATGCACATAAACGGTGTCACCACGCAGCTCCACCGACTCGACCCCCGGCAGCGCCCGCAGGTCGGCCTCATTGGCACCCGGCAACGTCGCCCGGACCGTACGGCCCGACGCCAGAGCCTTCACCTCGGCCGCCGTACCGTCGGCCACCACCCGGCCCCGCCGCACGAAGACCACCCGATCCGCGTACGCGTCGGCCTCCTCCAGGTAGTGCGTGGCGAAAATGACCGTCCGGCCGCCCCGCGCGTCCTGCCGGATCGACGTCCAGAAGTCATGGCGGCCCCCGACATCCATCCCCGTCGTCGGCTCATCCAGGATCAGCAGCTCCGGATCCGGCAACAACGCCATCGCGAACCGCAGCCGCTGCTGCTGGCCACCCGAGCACTTACCAACCAGCCGCTGACCGATGTCCGCGATCCCGGCCCGCTCCAGCGCCCGCGCCACCTCGGCCCGGCCCCGCCCGAACAGCACCGCAGTCAGCCGTACGGTCTCCTCAACCGTGTAGTCCTTCAACAAACCACCGGACTGCATCACCGCTGACACCAGCCCCAGCGCCACCGCCTCACGCGGCGGGCGGCCGTACACCCTGGCCGTGCCCGCCGTCGGCGCCGACAGGCCCAACAGCATGTCCACCGTGCTGGTCTTGCCCGCACCGTTGGGCCCCAGCAGGGCCACCACCTCCCCCGGACGGATCCGCAAACTGATCCCGTCCACGGCGGTGACCGCCCCGAAACGCTTCACCACCGCCTCCAGATCGACGGCGAACTGGCCGGACCCGCGGATCCCGGCCTCAGGTAACGCGGTAACTGTCATACCCCGATCCTCAGCGCTCCCGGCGACGACCGAGGGGGGCAACCGTCACGACCATCCCATGACATCTGTCAGGGCACTCCTGGATGATCGGCCCTCCCCCGGCCGGGCACCGCCGGTCCACACTGGAACAACTCGCTGTCATCCCACGGGGGGAAACATGAGAACACTGCTCGCTGCCGTCATCACCGCCACCGTCGCCGCCACCGCACCGGCCACACCGGCCACCGCCGCACCCCGGCAATACACCGTCACCGACCTCGGCACCCTCGGCGGCCTCTCCACCGAGGTCTACGACCTCAACGACAAAGGCGTCGCCGTCGGCCGCAGCCTCACCGCCGACGGCGAGATGCACGCCTTCTCCTGGCGCAAAGGCCAACTCACCGACCTCGCCACCCTGCCCGGCGGCCACTACGCCGAAGCCCACGGCATCAACGAAAGCGGCACCATCGCCGGCACCGCCCTGAACGCGGACGGCGAATACCGCGCCGTCATCTGGCGCCGCGGCCGCATCACCGACCTCGGCCAGGGCCGCAGCATCGGCTGGGACATCAACGACAACGGCCAGGTCCTCGTCTCCCGGGTCGACGAAACCGGCGCCCAGACCAGCCGCCTGATCTGGCACAACGGCACCGTCACCGAACTAGGAGCGGAAAACGACACCGCCCGCACCACCGGAAAGATCAACAACGAGGCCAAGGTGCTGATGCTGTTCGACAACACCTACCTGGGTTTCCAGCAGTACGGCTCCACCAGCGGCTTCGGGCCCATCGCCACCCCGGGCAGCAACTACCCCAACGACATCAACAACAGCGGCATCATCGCCGGGTACTCGACCGATGAGCTGGGACGGACCCGGCCGGTGACGTACCCGCTCGGGCCGGTGGAACTGGGCACGCTCGGCGGGCCGGACGGCAACGCCACCGCCGTCAACGACAAGGGTGTGTTCGCGGGGGTCGCTCAGACCGCTGCCGGGACCAGCCGGCCGGTGCTGTGGCGCAACCGGCTGATCATCGACCTGACCACGCGGGGGCTGACCGGGAACGAGATGCCGGTCGGGATCAACAACCGCGGGCAGATGATCGCCACCATCGACTTCCGGGCAGCGTTCATCAGCTGAGGGAGCGCTGGCACAGGCACAGGGTGATGGCCCGCGCCCGGCATCGGTGTTGCCGGGCCGGGCGCCAGCGCGGTCGCGAGGTGAGGTGAGGTGACGGGCTGGACGCCCACACGGTTGCGAGGTGATGGCTGAGCCGGCACGGCATGGGGTGAAGGGCTCAGCCAGGCCGGGAGTCGCGCCAGCGGGACCCATGGCCGTTGCCGGCCGGGCGACCGACCGGCCCGTTGGCCGGGGCGGGGCGCACTAGCCGGTTGACCGGTTGACCGAGACCAGCCGCTTGGCGGCTTGGCGGCTGGCGGCTTGGCCGCTTGGCGGCTTGGCGGCTTGGCCGCTTGGCCGCTTGGCCGCTTGGCCGCTTGGCCGCTTGGCCGCTTGGCCGCTTGGCCGCTTGGCCGCTTGGCGGCTTGGCCGCGCCAAGCCCTTGGCCCGGCTTGGCGGCTTGGCTCGGCCTCGCGGCTTGGCCGCGCCGGGCGGCTGGCCCCGGCCAAGCCCTTGGCCCCGGCCGGGTAGCTGGCCCCGGCCGGGTAGCTGGCCCCGGCCGGGTAGCTGGCCCCGGCCGGGCGGCTGGCCCCGGCCGGGCGGCTGGCCGCGCCAAGCCTCTGGCCCGGCTGGGCGGCTTGGCCGCGCTACCCTCTCGGCCCGGCTACCGCGGTTGGCCTGCTGCGCGGCGTCCGGCCGAGGCGCGGGTGATGAGACTCGGGCTGGGTGCCAAAGCCGAGGTGCCGGGATGCTGACCCCGCCGGACGGCTCAGTCAGCAGCCAAAAACCGATAGCCCACGCCCGCAAGAATCAACCCATGGAAGCCACCCACACCGCCCTCATCATCGAGGTCCCCGCCGCCGAACCAGCCGTCAGCGCCCACCGCACGGCCCTCGACCGCGCCGCCTCCTGGGGCGTGCCCGCCCACATCACCCTCATCTTCCCGTTCCTGCCCCCCGACACCATCAACGACGACACCCTGACCGCCATCCAGCAGATCGCCGCTGCGGAAAACCCCTTCGAGCTGACCCTGGACCGCATCGGCTGGTTCGGCGACACCGTGGTCTGGCTCGCCCCGACCCCGGCCCAACCCTTCATCACCCTCACCACCGCCCTGGCCGCACGATTCCCCCAGGCCCAGCCCTACGGCGGCGCATTCGACGAGACGGTCCCTCACCTCACCATCGGCCACGACCACCCCCGCCCCACGCTCGAAGCAGCCGCCGTCGCAGTCCCCCGCCACCTACCGATCACCACCACCATCACCTCGCTCCGCCTGATGGCCGGCGCCCGCGAACCCGCGACAACTGGCACCCCGTCGCCGACTTCCCCCTCGGCGCCTGACCCGCCGGCAAGACCGCGCCTCAGCCCGCCACGCAGAACTCGTTGCCCTCCGGATCAGCCAGCACCACGTGATGCGTGCCGTCCACCGCCAGGACCGACGCACCCGCGCCCACCAGCTGCGCCACCTTCGCCTCGACCCGCTCCCACACCTGCTCCGGCGCGCCGTACCGGCCCACCCGCACGTCGATGTGCAGCCTGTTCTTCGCCACCTTGGGCTCCGGCACCTCCAGGAACACCAGCCGCGGACCGATCCCCTCCGGATCGTGCAGCCACGCCCCGCCACCCTCGTCCTCACCCGGCGGACCGAACGACGCCGCCCACTCCTCCCGGGTCCGGAACGGTGCCGGCGGCGGCTCGTCCACATAGCCCAGCGCCAGCTTCCAGAACTGCGCCAGCTCCACCGCCCGCGCACAGTCGAACGTCAGGTCCACCCGCAATGCCATCTCGCACCCCCCGGTTCCGCTCTCAGCGATCACATCTTCCGCTCGGGGTACGACAAAAGGCATCGTCGACGCCATGAAGCTGCTCGTGCTCGGCGGCACAGGGTTCGTCGGTCCCGCCCTCATCGACGAGGCCCACACCCGCGGGCACAACGTCACCGTCCTCAACCGCGGCCACCAGCCACCCCCGCCGGGCACCACCGGCCTCACCGGCGACCGCCTCAGCCCCGCCGGCCTGACCGCACTGACCGGCGGCACCTGGGACCTGGTCATCGACACCTGGTCCGGACGCCCCAGCGCCGTCCGCGACGCCGCCCACGCCCTCGACGGCCGCGCCGGCCACTACACATACCTCTCCAGCCGCAGCGTGCACGCCGACGCCGACACCCCCGCACGCACCGAGGGCGACCCGCTCGTCGACGCCTCCCCCGACTCCGACCACGACAGCGACTACTCGGCGGCCAAACGCGGCGCCGAACTCGCCGCGGAGCAGAACTTCACCGGCCCGGTCCTGCACGCCCGCGCCGGACTGATCCTGGGCCCGCGGGAGAACATCGGCCGCCTCCCCTGGTGGCTCAACCGCCTCGCCCGCGGCGGACCCACCCTCGCGCCCGGGCCGAAAGACCTGAAACTGCAGTACATCGACGCCCGCGACCTGGCCACCTGGATGCTCGACGCAGCAGAGCAGGGCGCCGCCGGCCCCTACAACGTGGTCAGCCCGCCCGGCCACACCACGATGGCCGAGCTGCTGGAAACGGCGAACGAGGTCACCGGCAACCACGCGGACCTGCACTGGGCCGACCCCCAGGCCATCCTCGACGCCGGCATCGAACCCTGGATGGACCTCCCGATCTGGCTCACCGGCAACGACTACGCCTTCATGCACGGCGCCGACGTCACCAAGGCCCAGGCCATCGGCCTGAAGATCCGCCCGGTGCGCGAGACGATCGTCGACACCTGGACCTGGCTGCAACAAATCGGCGGTACGGCGCCACAACGCCCCGACCGCACACCGGTAGGCCTCGACGCGACGAGAGAAGCCGACTTCCTCAGGGGCATGCAGCAGAAGTAGAGGCCGACCCCGCACGAACCCCCGCGCGGTGGCTACGAAAAGCGCCCCCGACGAGTACCCCACAGTGCGGCAGTTGACCTGACCGCAAGCCGCCCGAACCCGCAGCGGGACGCCACACCACAAGCGACGACGAGCCCATGCCGCCGGTGGGCAATGACCGCACCCCGTGATTGACCCTGCCCCGAATCCCAAAGGCTGAATTCAAATCAGGGGTAGTCGTTGATTCCTTTTTGTTTTGGAACAACCGTGTGCGAGCGATCGAGCGCACACCCTGTAAGGCATCCTAGGATGTTGGATGGCAGGCCCGGCCCGACCCCGACAAGCCGACTGCCGGAGAATACGACCCGTGCCCACACCACCGACCACCCCAGCACCACCCGACGGGCACACCGCCGACCCCACCAGAACCCGCACTGAACTGCACCAACACCGCCCGGACCTGGTATCGGCCTACGACGCGGCCCTCCCGGCGGCCCGAGCCGAGATTATGGCCCGCCTCCTCAACGCCCTGCACCACGAACCACTCCCCGGCGTAACCCACCGTGCACACCACGTCCAACTCGCCGACGGCCGCGCGCTGACCGCCCCCACCGCAGCCACCCTCCCGTTCGCCACCCCCGAACCCGGCCTCACCGCCTGGCTCACCCACCAAGACGGAAGCCGCCTGAGCGACTCCCGCCGGGACGAGGCGAGCCGGGACGAGGCGAGCCGGGACGAGGCGAGCCGGGACGAGGCGAGCAGGCGACAAGTCCGCCGCGGCGGATCCCACCCGGACGACGTCCGCCGGGGCCAAGCCCACGATGGTGGATTCCACTCCGACGAAGCCCGAAGAGGCGGGGCCCGCAGCGGCGAAAGCATCCGACAGACGGGCCGCTGGGACCGATGCGACCCGCACGAGAGTCCCTGGGACCGAAGCAGCCCAGACGAGACCCGCCGAGCCGGAAGCGGTCCCGACGAGAGCTACCGGACCGGAGACGGCCCGGGCAGGACCCACCGGGACGAATCAAATCCGGCCAGAAACCGCCCGGCTGAGGCCTACGACGATCCCGCCACCCTGCTGCGCTCCCTGAACCTCGGCCCCCACACCGAACGCCTCGCCCGGGAAATCGACAACAGCGTCGCCAACCTGGCCCTCGCCTACGCCGACCCCCCACCCACTCCCGCCGCCCTCGACCTCAAGAGAGCCCAAGGCGACCCCGACGGCCTCGTCCGCCTCGAGCAACGGGTCCTCGAAGGCCACCCCCTGCACCCCTGCACCCGTACCCGCGGCGGCATGACCGTCGCCGATGTCCTGGCCTACGCCCCCGAGCACCGCCCGGTCATCCGCCTGCGCCGCCTCGCCGTCCCGCCCGACCGCTGGTACGGCGACACCCCACCGATCCTCTACGCCCACCCCTGGCAGGCCGAACGCATCACCGCCCGCTACCCCTGGCTGACCGATGCCGGCCAGACCGACCTGGTCCGCCCTCTCATGTCCCTGCGCACCGTCGCTCCGCTGTCCGGCGCCGACCATCTCAAGACCGCCGTCGACATCCAGATGACCTCCGCCGTGCGTACCGTCTCACCCGCCGCGATCCACAACGGCCCGCGACTGTCCGACCTGCTCGCGACCCTCACCGCCGACCTGCCCCTGACCGTCCTGCGGGAGACCGCCGCCGGCGCGGTCCTGATCGACGGCCGGCCCCAGCGCCACCTCGCCCACCTGCGCCGCCAAGCCCCGCGGATCGGCGCGACCGAGACCGTGCTGCCCCTGGGCGCCCTGCCGGAGCTGCTGCCCGGCCTGGCCACCGACCCGTACGCGTGGTGGCACGACCTCGTGCACCTGCTGCTCCCGCCGCTTCTGACCGTGCTGGACCGCGGCGTCGCGCTGGAGGCCCACGGGCAGAACACGCTGCTGGTGCTCGACGGCGGCCGGCCGTCGCGGATCGTCTACCGCGACCTCGGCGGTGTCCGGGTCAGCGCCCGCCGGCTGCGTGCCCATGGCGTCGAGGCACCGCCGGTCGAGGGGGATCTGCCCAGCGACGACCCGGACGTGTTGCGCACCAAGCTGGCCGCCGCCGTCCTCGGTACGGTCGCCGGGCAGCTCATCGCCGTGCTGACCCGCGCCGGCGCCGACCCGGAACGGCTGTGGGCAGCCACCGCCGCCGCGATCCGGGGCACCGCGACCAGCGACGCGGCCCGGCTGCTCAGCGACCCGCTGCCGGTCAAGGCGACCACGGCGATGCGGCTGGCCGACGACCCGCTCGTCGACCTTTGGACCACCCACGACAATCCGATGGCGGGGGCATGACACGCAGCCTGGCGACCCGGCGGCTCGCCATCACCGCCGCCCACACCGGCGCGGCCCTGGCCGTGCACGCCCCTCAGCTCAGTGACGGGTTCACCGCCGCGCTGCCCGAGGCGGCCGACGTGGTCGGGCGGCGGCTGCGCGGCGCGCTGGTCCGGGAGGGGATCGTGCCGGCCGCGCCCGGCGACCGGATGCACGCCTTCCACCGCGTCGAGTACGGCACCGCGGGGGCCGACGACCCCGCCGACCTGCTGCCGGAGCGGCTGCCGGGCAACGCTGCCGGGTTCGCCGCCGAGCTGCGCAACGCCGTGGTCAACCTGGCCGTCGCCATGGCCCGGCACGCGCACGTGCCGGCCACCGACCCGGACCACGCCGCGGTCGCCGGGGAGCGGCTCGCCGTCGCCGGGCACAACCTGCACCCGTGCGGGCGGACCCGGCTGGGCTGGGACACCAGCGACGTGCTGGCCCACGACCTGGAGGCCGGGCACACCCGGCTCGGGTTCATCGCGGTCCGCGATGACCTGCACCTGGGCGACGACGTCGGCGCCGCCCTGCGGGAGGTGTATCCGCAGCTGCCGCAGGCGCCGGCGGGCTACCGGCTGCAGCCGGTGCACGCCTGGCAGCGCGACGCCGTGCTGCCGTCGCGCTACCGCGATCTGCTCGACAGCGGGGCGCTGCGGATCCTGGACGACGAGCTCGACGCGATCCCGACCGCCGCGCTGCGGACGCTGCTGCTGCCGGTCGCCGCGGACGGCACCCGCCGGTACGTGAAGGTGTCGCTGGACATCCAGGTCACCTCGACGCGGCGCAGCATCAGCGTCGCCAGTACCCGCAACGGCCCGGCCGTGTCCGTGCTGCTGCACCGGCTCGTCGCCGAGGACCCGGCCGCGGACCGGCTGCTGCTGATGGCCGAGACCGCCGGGGCGGCCGTACCGGCCGGGTCGGGGCGGGACATGGCCGCGATCATGCGCGACGGTCTCACCGGGCGGCTGCGCCCCGGTGAGCAGGCGGTGCCGGGTGGGGCGCTGCCGTTCGTCGCCGCCGCGCTGGTGGCCGAGTTCGCCACGAGTACGGGACGACGCGACGACGCGGGCGCGGCGGCCGCGTTCCTGGACGCGTACACCCGGCTGGTCGTGCCGCCGCTGCTGCGGCTGACGCTGCGCGGGGTGGCCCTGGAGGCGCACCTGCAGAACTGCCTGCCCACGTTCACCGGCGGGGTGCCGCAGCGCCTCGCCGTGCGCGACTTCGCCGGGCTGCGGCTGCACCCGGGCCGGCTGGCCGCCGCCGGTCACGACGTGACGCTGTGGCCCGGCTCGGTGGTCGGTACGGACGATGCCGCGGTGCTGCGGGCCAAGATCGGGTACACGGCGTTCCAGGCGCATCTGGGTGAACTGGTGATCCGGCTCGGTGAGTCGCACGGGCTGGACGAGGACGCCGCGTGGCGGATCGTGCGGGCCGTCGTCGACGAGACCTACGCCGGGGCGGGTGAGCTCGCGGCGCAGGACCACGCCGCTTTCACCGCGCCGACCGTGCCGCACAAGGCGCTGGTGCGGATGCGCCTGGCCGGGGGCGGCGACGAGTACCTGCCGGTGGAGAATCCCCTGCATGCCGCTGCCTGAGCACGTCGCCGCCGCGCTGCGGGCCCTGCCGCGGCCGGTGTGTGCCTACGTCTACGACACGGCCGCGCTGCGGGAGCGGGCCGCCGCGGTGCGGGCCGCGCTGCCGCCGGGCACGACCCTGCTGTACGCGGTGAAGGCCAACGGGCACCCGGCGGTCGTGCGTACCCTCGGCGCGGCCTGCGACGGCCTGGAGGTCGCCTCCGGCGGTGAGCTCGAGCTGGCGGTCGCGGCCGGCGCCGGCCGGATCGTCTTCGGCGGGCCGGGCAAGACCGACGCCGAGCTGGCCGCGGCCGCGGCCGCGGGCGCGCAGGTCAACGTGGAGAGCGGCCACGAGCTGCGGCGCCTGGACCGGGCCGCCCGGGCGGCCGGGACGGTCGTGCAGGCAGCGGTACGGGTCAACCGCGCACAGGCCGCGCTGCCCGGCAGCCACGCCATGACGGGTACGCCCACCCCGTTCGGTGTCGACGAGCAGGAACTGGCCCGGGTGCTGGCCCTGCCGCTGACCTCGGTCCGGATCACCGGCTTCCACCTGCACGCCGTGTCGAACAACCTGGACGCCGCCGCCCACGCCCGGTTCGTCGCCGAGGCGCTGGACTGGTCGGTGGCCACCGCCGCCCGGCACGGGCTGGACCTGCGGTTGGTCAACGTCGGCGGCGGTCTCGGCGTCGACTACCTCAGCGACGCCACCATCGACCTGGGCGAGCTGCGGGCCGGGCTGGCCGGGCTGACGGTGCCGGCCGGCGTGGAGCTGATCGTCGAGCCCGGCCGGATCCTGACCGCCGACGCCGGCTGGTACGCCGCCGAGGTCCTCGACCTCAAGCACACCCACGGCCGCTGGTTCGCGGTGCTACGCGGCGGCACGCACCACTTCCGGCTGCCCGCCGCCTGGGGCTACAGCCACCCGTTCACCGTGCTGCCCGTCGACGACTGGCCCTACGAGTGGCCCCGCCCCCAGGTCACCGACGTCACCGTGGACGCCGTCGGGGAGCTGTGCACCCCGCGCGACGTCCTCGCCCGCGACCAGCCCGTGGACCGGCTGCGCATCGGTGACGTGCTGGTCTTCGCCCGCACCGGCGCGTACGGCTGGGACATCTCCCACCACGACTTCCTGCGCCACCCGCCACCGCGATTCGAGGTGCTCTGACATGGACCCGGTCCACCGCCGCGCCGCCCGGGTCGTCTGCGTCGACGCGGGCGGCCGCATCCTGTTGCTGCACTGGCGGGACCCGGTGGACGGGCACGACGTGTGGGAGCCGCCCGGCGGTGGCGTCGAGCCGGGCGAGGATTTCCTGGCCGCGGCCGCCGTGACCGGGCCGTCGGTGACCGGGCTCGACCCGGCCGCCGTGACCGGGCCGTCGGTGACCGTGCTGCGGGACTTCCGGTGGAAGGGACAGCCGTTCGCCGGGCCCGAGGAGTTCTTCCTGGCCCGCTACGACGTCGCCCGGCCGCCGCTGGCCCGCGACGGCCTCATGCCCGACGAGCAGCTCACCCTGGCCGGGCACGCCTGGCTGAGCCCGGCCGAGCTCAGCGGCCTGGCCGGGCTGGACCCGCCGGACCTGATCGAGGTCATCCGGCGGCTCGGAATTCCGCCCGCCACCGCCTGATCAGCGGGTCGTCGGGGTCACCGATCTCGTCGACCCGTACCGGGGTCAGGCCCGGGGCGGCGAACGCGTCGATCTCCGCGCGGGTCAGCGGCCACGGCGGGCCGTCGGTGCCCGTACCGGTCGCGGCGGCCGCCAGGACCAGCAGGGTGCCGCCGGGCGCGACCAGCGGGCCCACGTTGGCGATCGCCCGGTCCCGGACCGGCTTGGGCAGGGCCTGCACGTTGTTGCTCTCACACACCAGGTCGAAGCCGCCGCGCCACTGCGGCGGCGGGTCCAGCAGGTCCGCCACGCGGTACTCGACCGGGGAGTCCGGGTGCCGCTCGCGGGCCGTGCGCACCGCGGTGGCGGAGATGTCGAACGCCGTGGTGACGAAACCCAGCCCGGCGAGGAACTCGGCGTCGCGGCCCAGCCCACAGCCGATGACCAGGGCGCGGCGGGCGCCGCCGACGACCGCGCCGTCGCGGGCCCACCCGGCGAGCAGCTTGCTGGGCCGCGGCACGTCCCACGGCACCTGTGCGGTGCCCGCGCCGGCTTCGGCGTACAGCTGCTCGAACCAGCCGGTGGGATCGCCGGCCGCCAGCGACGCGGCGGCCAGGCGGGTGGTGTCCGGCACGGTGGGCTCGGGTACGGGCTCGCTCATCGGCGGGCCGCCCGTGGTCCGCGGCGCAGCTCACGCAGGGCCTGGCGGCGGACGTCACCGGTCAGCGTGTCGATGTAGAGCCGGCCGTCGAGGTGGTCGGTCTCGTGCTGCAACGCCCGGGCCAGCAGGCCGGTGCCCTTGATCGTCAGCGGCTCACCGAACTGGTCGACGCCGGTGGCGGTCACCGACCAGGCCCGCCGGGTCGGATACTCCATGCCGGGCAGCGACAGACAGCCCTCCTGGTCGTCCTGCTCACCGTCGAACTCCGACAGCACCGGGTTGATCAGGTGAGCGACCACGCCGCCGACGTTGTACGAGAACGCGCGCAGGCCGACGCCGATCTGCGGGGCGGCGACCCCGGCCCGGCCGGGCTCGCGCACGGTGTCCTCCAGGTCGGTGATCAGCGCCCGCAGGTCGTCGTCGAACGCGACGACCTCGGCCGCGGGGGTCCGCAGCACCGGGTCGCCGTAGAAGCGGATTCCTCGCACAGTCATGGCCTCAACCTAGGCGAAGCGGGTGCGCGGCTCAGGGACCGGCCAGCGCGGCGCGCATCGGGGCCGCCTTGGCCGCCGCCTCGTCGACCTCAGCCCACGGGTCACTGTCGATGGTGATGCCGCCGCCGGCCCACAGGTGCACCCGTTCACCGTCGACGGCCGCCGTACGGATGCTCAGGCCCAGGTCGATGTGGTCGGTGCCGACCCAGCCCAGGGCGCCCATGGCGACGCCGCGGCCGACCGGCTCCAGCCGGGCGATCTCGCGCAGTGCCGCGTGCTTGGGGGCGCCGGTCACCGAGCCGCCCGGGCACAGCGCCCGGAGCAGCTCGGGCAGGCCCACCGGCTGCTCGATCGGGGCGGACACCACCGACTCGGCCTGCCACAGCTCGCACCAGCGGCGCACCGCGAACAGCTCGTCGACCCGGACCGGGCCCACGCCCAGGCGGGCCAGGTCGTTGCGTTCCAGGTCGACGATCATCACGTGCTCGGCGCGTTCCTTGGCCGAGGCGAGCAGCTCGCGGCGGCCCTGCTCGGTGGCCGGCCGGGTGCCCTTGATGGGCCGGGTGATCACCCGGCCGCCGCGGACCTCGACCAGCGTCTCCGGCGTGGCCGTCGCCACGGCCCAGCCGTCGCCGCTCAGCACGCCGCCGTAGCGCGCGCCGGGCAGGGCGGCCACCCGGGCCAGGGCCGGCCCCGGATCGCCCGTGTACGGCGCCGAGGCATGCCCCACGACGTTGACCTGATAGACATCGCCACGCCCGATCGCGTCCCGGACCGCGGTGACCGCGGCGGCGTGCTCGGCGCGGCTCCAACTGTCGTGCCACGGACCGAGCCGCCACTCGTCCGGGCTTGCACCCGCTGCGGAACCTCCCGAATTGCCGGAGCCGATCGCACACGCTCCCATCACGGACGGTGACGGCTCGACCGGGTCACGGTGGGTGTGCACGACGGCCACCACATCCGGGATCCCGGGGACCGGAGAAGGCGCTCCGGCAGGCCCGCCGATGATCACCGAACCGGCCGACGCGGACACGTACAGTGTTGCGCCGCAAGGGGTTCCGACGCCGGTCGGGTGGAATTGGGTAGCCGTTCGGCCGATGTCTCGCACCGGCAGTCCGTTGCCTTCGAGGAACGCCGCGACAAGCTCTGCGGGGTCACCACCATCACCCACCGACCACTCGAAACGGTATGACTCACCGTGACGGCCCTGGCAGGACGCCGGAGAACCCGGTTGAGGACCCCGCCCGGGTGTCGGAAAGTGGTCGGCGGCGGCTCTGCCGTGGAACATCAGAACAGTGGATTCTCTCAATGGGGCGCCGTCACTCACGAGATCCGGATTCGTTCGGATGGGAGTAGTGTTCCGCCCCGTTGATGTGAAGCACGACACAACCCCCTACCGGAGACACCAGATGTGCCAGCACCAGAAGTCCTGCCCCTCTGCCGAAGCCGTCGACCGCGAAGCGGCCCGGATCGTGGCGACCTTCCCCGAGCAGGGATGGAGCCTGCTCTGCAACGGTGTCATCGTCTTCGAGGACACCGGTGAGCTGCTGCCCGACGGCAGGACGATCGCACCACACCGCGGACCGGCGGTGCACGCCCTCGCGGCCTGACAACACCGGCGGGGCCTCGCCACGAGACCCCGCCGCGCTACGGCTCAGTCCTCGAACGCCTCCGGCGAGGGGCACGAGCAGACCAGGTTCCGGTCCCCGTACGCCCCGTCGATGCGCCGCACCGGCGGCCAGTACTTCGAGGTCCGGTCCACCCCGGCCGGGAAACCCGCCAGCGACCGCGGGTACGCGTGCTGCCACTCGTCCGCCGTCACCGCCGCCGCCGTGTGCGGGGCGTTGTGCAGCGGATTGTCGTCCCGCGGCCACTCCCCCGCCGCCACCCGCTCGATCTCGGCCCGGATCGCGATCATCGCGTCGCAGAACCGGTCCAGCTCGGCCAGGTCCTCGCTCTCGGTCGGCTCCACCATCAGCGTCCCGGCCACCGGGAACGACATCGTCGGCGCGTGGAAGCCGTAGTCGATGAGCCGCTTCGCCACATCGTCGACCGACACGCCCGTCGCCTTGGTCAGCGGCCGCAGGTCCAGGATGCACTCGTGCGCGACCAGGCCCTCGTTGCCGGCGTACAGCACCGGGTAGTGCTCCCGCAGCCGCGCCGCCACGTAGTTCGCCGCCAGCACCGCCACCCCGGTCGCCGCGGCCAGCCCCTCCGGGCCCATCATCCGCAGGTACGCCCACGAGATGGGCAGGATCCCGGCCGAGCCGTGCGCCGCCGCCGACACCGCGTGGTGCTCACCGGGCTCCAGCGGGTCACCCGGCAGGAACTCCGCCAGATGCGCGCGCACCGCGACCGGGCCCACGCCGGGGCCTCCGCCGCCGTGCGGGATGCAGAACGTCTTGTGCAGGTTCAGGTGCGACACGTCCGCGCCGAACTTGCCCGGCTTGGCGAAACCGACCAGCGCGTTCAGGTTCGCCCCGTCGACGTACACCTGGCCGCCCGCGTCGTGCACCGCGCCGCACAGCTCCGCGATGCCCTTCTCGTACACGCCGTGGGTCGACGGATACGTCACCATGATCGCCGCCAGCGCGTCCGCGTGCTCGGAGATCTTGGCGGCCAGGTCACCCAGGTCCACGTTGCCGTTCTCGTCGCAGGCCACCACGACCACCCGCATGCCCGCCATCACCGCGCTGGCCGCGTTCGTGCCGTGCGCACTCGACGGGATCAGACACACGTCCCGGTGCGTCTCACCCCGCGAACGGTGATAACCCCGGATCGCCAGCAGACCCGCCAGCTCACCCTGCGAACCCGCGTTCGGCTGCACGCTCACCGCGTCGTACCCGGTGACCTCGGCCAGCCACCCCTCCAGCTGCGCCACCAGCGCCTCGTAGCCGGCCGTCTGCGACGCCGGCGCGTACGGGTGGATGTTGGCGAACTCCGCCCAGCTGACCGGCTCCATCTCGGTGGTCGCGTTCAGCTTCATCGTGCACGAGCCCAGCGGGATCATGCCCCGGTCCAGCGCGTAGTCGCGGTCCGACAGCTTGCGCAGGTACCGCAGCATCGCCGTCTCCGAGTGGTGCGCCGAGAACACCGGGTGCGTCAGATAGTCGGTGGTGCGCTCCAGACCCGCCGGCAACGCCACACCAGCAGGCGCCGCCGGAGCCGCACCGAACGCGGCCAGCACCGCCGCCACGTGCGCCGGCGTCGTCGTCTCGTCACACGCGACCGACACCCGGTCGGCGTCCACCAGCCGCAGATTGATCCCCGCACCCTCGGCCGTCGCGACCACCTCAGCCGCCCGGCCCGGCACCACCGCGGTCACCGTGTCGAAGAACGCGGCGTGCGCGACCTCCACCCCGGCCGCGGCCAGCCCGGCCGCGACCGCACCGGCCCGCTCATGGGTACGCCGGGCGATCTCCCGCAGCCCCGCCGGACCGTGATACACCGCGTACATGCTCGCCATCACCGCCAGCAGGACCTGCGCGGTGCAGATGTTGCTCGTCGCCCGCTCCCGGCGGATGTGCTGCTCACGGGTCTGCAGAGCCAGCCTGTACGCCGGAGCGCCGTCCGCGTCCCGCGACACCCCGACCAGCCGGCCCGGCAACGAACGCTCCAGCCCGGCCCGCACCGCCAGGTAACCGGCGTGCGGGCCACCGAAGCCCAGCGGTACGCCGAACCGCTGCGTCGTGCCCGCCGCGATGTCCGCCCCGATCTCGCCCGGCGCCCGCAGCAACGTCAGCGCCAGCAGATCCGCCGCCACCGTCACCAGCGCACCCACCGCGTGCGCCGCCTCGACCAGCGCCGCGTGATCCCGCACCGCGCCCGAGGCGCCCGGATACTGCAGGTGCAGCCCGAAGAACTCCGCCGGCAGCTCCGCACCGGCGTCCAGGTCGGCCAGGACGATCTCGATACCCAGCGGCTCGGCCCGGGTCCGCAGGATCGCCAGCGTCTGCGGCAGCGTGTCCGCGTCGACCACGTACACCGGGCTCTTGCTCTTGCTCGACCGGCGGGCCAGGGTCATCGCCTCGGCCACCGCCGTGCCCTCGTCCAGCATCGACGCGTTCGCCGTGGTCAGCCCGGTCAGATCGGTCACCATCGTCTGGAAGTTCAGCAGCGCCTCCAGCCGGCCCTGGCTGATCTCCGGCTGATACGGCGTGTACGCCGTGTACCAGGCCGGATTCTCCAGCACGTTGCGCCGGATCACCGCCGGGGTGAAGGTGCCATAGTAGCCGAGCCCGATCATCGAGGTCGCCACCGTGTTGCGGCCGGCGATCTCCCGCAGCTCCGCGATCGTCTCCTCCTCGGAGGCGGCCGAGGGCAGCTCCAGCGACCCGTGCCAGCGGATCACCTCGGGAATCGCGGCGTCCATCAGCGCGTCGAGCGAGGCGTACCCGATCGCCTTGAGCATCTGGGTCTGCGCATCGGCATCCGGGCCGATGTGGCGGTCAGCGAACGTCATAGCGGCTCCTGCGGGGAGAGAGAGGTCGGCGGACGCAACCTCCCCCTCTGTCATACCCACAGGGCACTCCAGAGTCGCCTACCTACGCGGTCCTTTTGCCTGAGAGGTTCCGGGGAGGATTTGCCCCTTCGGCGCCACCGAGGTGGTCTCTCCCGCGCGGTGTACGGCTGCTACGAACCTACCAGCGCGCACGTTTCGATCATGTGTCCCTAGGGTGTGGTGTGTGACCTACTCCGCGGCGCCAGACCGCTACGACACCATGACCTACCGCCGCGCCGGGCGCAGCGGGCTCAAACTGCCCGCCATCAGCCTCGGCCTGTGGCACAACTTCGGCGACGCCCGCCCCATCGAACGCCAGCGCGACATCACCCGCCGCGCCTTCGACCTCGGCGTCACCCACTTCGACCTGGCCAACAACTACGGCCCGCCGCCCGGCAGCGCCGAGGAGAACTTCGGCCGCGTCCTGGCCACCGACTTCCGCCACCACCGCGACGAACTCGTCGTCTCCACCAAGGCCGGCTACCACATGTGGAACGGCCCCTACGGTGAGTGGGGCTCCCGCAAATACCTGGTCTCCTCGCTGGACCAGTCCCTGCGCCGGCTCGGCCTCGACTACGTCGACATCTTCTACCACCACCGCCCCGACCCGGACACCCCGCTGGAAGAGACCATGGGCGCCCTCGACGCCGTCGTCCGCTCCGGCAAGGCCCTCTATGTCGGCATCAGCAACTACAACGCCGAACAGACCGCCCGCGCCGCCGCCATCCTGCAGGAACTCGGCACTCCCCTGCTGATCCACCAGCCGTCCTACTCCATCCTCAACCGCTGGATCGAGAAGGACCACCTGCTCGACACGCTGGAAGCTGTCGGCGCCGGGTGCATCGCCTTCAGCCCCCTGCAGCAGGGCCTGCTCACCGACCGCTACCTCGGCGGCATCCCCGACGACTCCCGGGTACGCACCAGCGTCTTCCTCAACGAGAGCGACCTGGACAAGCCCACCATGGGCCGCATCCACAACCTCAACGACATCGCCCGTCGCCGCGGCCAGTCCCTGGCCCAGATGGCGCTGGCCTGGGCCCTGCGCGACCAGCGCATGACCAGCCTGATCATCGGCGCCAGCAGCGTCGAACAGCTCGAGACCAACGTCGCCGCCCTGGACAAGCTCGACCTGAGCGACGACGACCTGCAGGCGATCGACGGCACCAGCCTGGACCTGTGACCGCCCTCGTCACCGAGCACACGATCCTCGCGGTCGTGGTCGGCTCCCGCGCGTACGGCCTCGCCGGCCCGGGCTCCGACCACGACCGGCGAGGCGTGTACGCAGCCCCCACCGCCCTGTTCTGGCATCTCGACAAGCCACCGACCCACCTCGACGGCCCGGCCGACGAACAGTTCTCCTGGGAGCTCGAACGCTTCTGCACCCTGGCCCTGCAGGGCAACCCGACCGTGCTCGAAGTGCTCTGGTCACCCCTGATCACCGCGGTCACCGCCGACGGCGAACACCTGCTGGCCACCCGGCAGGCGTTCCTCTCCCGGCGCGTCGCCGACACGTACGGCGCGTACGCCCGTGACCAGCTCAAACGCGTCGACGCCCGGCGCCGGCGCAGCGGCGGGACCAACCACAAACAGGCCATGCACATGATCCGGCTGCTGCTGGCCGGCGCCCACGTCCTGCGGACCGGCGAAGTGCTCGTCGACGTGTCCCCGCTGCGCGAGCGCCTGCTGGCCGTCAAGAACGGCGACGTGCCGTGGGAATCGGTGACCGCGTGGGCCGGCGACCTGCTGGCCGACCTGGACGAGGCGGCCGCGCGCACCGCCCTGCCCGAGACGCCGGACCGGGCCGCCGTCGACGCGCTGCTCTACGCCGTACGGGAAAGGGGTCTGCCATGACCATCGACGTGCCGAACTGGGCCGGCCAGGTCGCCGAGGACCTGCCCTACCCCCTGATCTTCGCCACCGTGAGCGGCGCCCACCTGTACGGCTTCGCGTCGGCCGACTCGGACCTGGATCTCCGGGCCGCCCACCTACTGCCGGCGGCCGAGGTCGTCGGCCTGCGCACCGGCCCCGAGACCCTGCAGTCCGACGGCTGGCGCGACGGCGTCGAACTCGACGTGGTCAGCCACGACCTGCTCAAGTTCGCCCGCCTGCTCACCGGCCGCAACGGCTACGTGCTGGAACAGCTGCTGTCCCCGCTGGTGGTCGCCACCTCCCCGGTCCACGAAGAGCTGAAGGCGCTGGCCCCGACGCTGATCACCCGCCACCACGCTCACCACTACCTGGGCTTCGCGGCGACCCAGGAGCGGCTCTTCGACCGCACCGGCGAGCTCAAGCCGGCGCTGTACACGCTGCGGGTGCTGCTCACCGGAGTGCACCTCATGCGGACCGGCGAGCTCGAGACCGACCTCGGCCTGCTGGGCACCGGCCTGGCGTACGTGCCGGAGCTGATCGGCCGCAAGCGCGAGGCGGAGCACGGCCCGTTCCCGTCGGCCGTGCGCGCCGACCTCGCCCGGGACATCCCCCGGCTTCGGGCCGAGCTGGAGACGGCGCGGGACGCTTCCACGCTGCCCGAGCAGGCCGACCGGGACGCCGTCGAGGCGTTGCACCAGCTGGTCGTCCGTACCCGGCTTTCTTAGTTTCGTCGTCCGCCGCAGGCGGTCATTTCTGCTTCTGGTGCGGCGTGCCGCACTGCGCCTAAGGCATCCTAGGACTCTAGGAGTTATCCTTCAGCAGGGTTGGCGGTCTACCCTGGTCCCATGCCCACCACCGCGCCCGACGCCCCGGCGGTTCACCTCGCCCGGCCGCACCGGCCGGTGCTCGTGGCAGGCACCCTCGGCGAGCTGACCGGCCCGGCCCACGGACTGGTCGAGCTACCGCTGCGGCTGTGGTGGAATCCGGTGCGCACGTTCGACCTGGACCAGCCGACGATGCTGCTCTGGATGTACGAGAACGTGCTGCGTGAGGCGGTGCGGGTGGACGAGCTGCGCAGTTATCTGCACGGGCCGACGCTGGTGCGGATCTGGGCGGAGCTCAACCTGCCCCGTGGTGTCCGCGCCGCGTGGGAGGCTCGCCACCCGATGCTGCGCCGGGCCGCGGCCGCCTGAGCCCTGATCGTCCTCCACCACAATGCCGGCTACCGCTACCACGCGATAGCCCGGTGCAACGAGAACGACGGCCACGTCTATTTCGCGAACGGACCAGTCGTGAGGGCTCCCAATTACTCGCGCGCCTACTGCCACGAGTACGCGTACGCGGATGACGCCTTCATCGATTTCGACTGAGCGACCACAGGATCGATGGCTGCCCAAGGGTGTTGAGGATCTGATGGTGACGACAGACCTCAACACCCTTTGCGTCACGAGCTCCAGGAACATCCGCGTCGCCCGATGCTGTCTCTTCGACCGCGCGGTCCTCCTGAAGGTCATCGACGGCACAGGGCCGACCGATCGGCGGCAAGTCGGCGCGGGGTCGGACGGCCTCTTCGCGCAGAACGCGCACCGCCTCAGAACCGGATCGTGCCCCGGCCGGTCGCGGTGGCGCCGCGGGGCAGATCCGCTAGCGTCGCCGGGGTGAGCGGGAACATCGACGACTTCTACCGTGACGTCGCCACCATCGCCCTGACCGTCGGGGAGAAGCACGGCTTCGTGCTCGGTGGCGGCGTCGCCTGGCTGGTCAACGGCCTGGTGCAACGCCCGACCGAGGACATCGACCTGTTCACCGACACCGCCGGGGCCGTCGAGGCTGCCGCCGGGCAGGTCACCGCCGCCCTCACCGACGCCGGCTACCAGGTGTTCCGCGAGGTCGGTGACGAGCTCTTCGAGGGCATGGACGACGACCTGCGCGAGTACCACGTGGCCGACGGCACCCGCGCGCTGCGGCTGACCCTGACCCGGCTGGACCGCAGCCGGGCCCCGGTGGTGATGGACGTGGGCCCGGTGATGCACCTGGACGACCTGGTCGCGTCCAAGGTCGCGGCGCTGGTCAACCGGCGGGAGGTCCGCGACTACATCGACGTGGCGGCCGCGCTGGAGCGGTATTCGCTCACGCGGGTGCTGGAGCTGGCCCGGGCGCTGGACCCCGGCCTGGACGACGATGAGGTGGCCGACGCCGGACGGTATCTGGACCGGCTCGACGACGCTCGGTTCGCGGTCTACGGACTCAGCCCGGAGCAGGTCCGGGTGGTGCGGGAGCGGCTGGCGGCCTGGCCGCGCTGACGAGCTCCCGTCGCCGGAGGTAGTAGACGAAGCCCTCCCAGTCCGGCTCCGAACGGTCCGGGCGCATGCCCGCCGCCGCGGCGCACCGCACACTGGCCTCGTTGTCCGGCTCGACGCCGGCCGCGAACAGCACCACGTCGGCGACCTCCGGCGCGGCCATGACCGCCAGCAGCGCCGCCGTCCCGAAGCCTTGCCTCCAGCGGCGCGGATCCACGACGTACACCAGCCCCATGCTCAGGCCCGGCTCCACCGCCTCGATCACCGGGCCGCCCGGGCCCTCCGAATACCGGCACCAGCGGTCGTACACCTCCCCACCGATGTTCGCGACCACCGCCCCGGACGGGTCGTACGCCACCCAGGAGTGGTCGCGCAGCACCCGGCGCCCGCGGAACGTCTCGCCCAGTCCCGTGCCGGCCAGCTCCAGGTTCCGGACCGGCCACTGCGGGCCGCCCAGCCGCCGGACCACCTCCGGGTGCTCGAACCAGGGCTGTACGGCGGGCAGCAACTCCCGGGTGAACGGCGCCAGCATCACGTCCATGGCCTCCAGTGTGCCCCCGAGGCGGGCGTCCGAATACCGCCAGACCGCCGGGCGGGCGGCGCCGCAGGATGAGGTCATGACGACGACCATCGCGTACCGGATCAGCGCCCTCTCCCCCGCCGTGCTCGATGAGGCCCGGGCCGGGAGAGCGGCCGAACGGCACTGTGCGCGCGGGGGTGAGCCGCTGCGGTGCTGCCTGCGTGACGCGGCCGCCGGTGAGGGACTCCTGCTCTTCAACTACGAGCCGCCGCTTCCCGCGTCGCCGTACCGGGAGAAGGGTGCGGTGTTCGCCCACGCCGCGCCCTGCGGCGGGCCTGCCGACGACCTGACCTATCCGGGCGACTGGTACGGCCGTCCGCAGGTGCTGCGGGCCTACGACAGCGCCGGGCGGATCCATCCGGCCAGCCGGCAGCACGACGGTGGTGATCCGGTGGCGGCGCTCACCGCCGTGCTGGCCGAGCCGGGCGTTGTCCTGGTGCACAGCCGCAACGTGGTCTACGGCTGCTACATGTTCAGCGTGCTGCCTACGGGCGCAGCGTCGCGGTGACGTCGTCCACGTCGAAGGTGGTCACGCCGCCGCCCGCGGACTCGCTGCCGGCGAAGGTGATGATCGCGGTGCGTTCGGTGGCCGCGGCGGCGGCCCCGGCGCCGTACTGGTGCCAGTCGGTCGGCATGTCGAAGGCGAACGAGAAGCGGGTCTTCGGCGGCTCGCCGGTCACCCCGAGGCCCATGTTGAGGTAGTCGCCCCGGCTGGTCTCGGTGGAGCTCGCCCGGGCGTAGAACCTCACGTCCAGGCCGCAGCCGGCCGGGATCGTGACCGTGGAGCGCAGCAGGTCGGTGCGGGTGACGTCGAGGCCGGCGAAGGTCGCGTACGCCCGGCCGGTGTGCGCCGGGCGTTCCGGCGTGCCCAGCACCACCATCCGGGGGCCGGCGGTCCAGCCCGCCGTCCCGCGCTCGAAGCTGGGGTTGAGCTGCACCTGGGCCGTGCAGGGGGCCGGTGCGGGCGTGGCCGGGGCCTGGGCACCGCCGGTGGTGACCACGAGGGCGGCGGCCAGGACGACGAGGACTTTCACGGGACCTCCGAAGATCGGTGACATAGAACAATGTCGATACATTCTGCAACCGATCGGCAACCCGGTGTGTCCCGTTCCGCACCCGGTCGAGCGCAATCTCTCTCTTGCGAGGCCACCACCGCACCAGAGGAGCTCCCGGAATGCGCCTTCGAATCGGTTCCACCATCGCCGTCGTCGCCGCCGTCATCGGCCTCGCGGGCAGCGTCGCCGGCCCGATCTACTCGGCGTTCGGCGTCTAGCAGGTCCGTACCACTCCACAGCAGGGTCCCTTCCGTGGGGGGGGGGGGGGGGGGGCCGGGGAGGGGGGTGTTGGGGAGGGTGGGCCACCATGACACTCAACGAAAACCTTCCGG
>NZ_JBVJIR010000019.1:0-147700 GCF_055586185.1 Actinoplanes sp. NPDC051405 | reverse complement strand
ACGCCCCCCCCCCCCCCCCCCCCCCCCCCCCCCCCCCCCCCCCCCCCCCCCTCCCCCCTCCTCCCCCCCCCCCCCCCCCCCCCCCCCCCACGGTGCTGTTAGTAAGGTTGGCCCATCATGACGCTCACCGAACGCCTTCCGGGCACCGCCGAACCCGACGCCGTCTTCGATGCCTTCCAGGGCTGGGTGAGCGAGCAGGGCCTGACGCTCTACCCGCACCAGGAGGAGGCGCTCATCGAGATCGCCACCGGGGCGAACGTCATCCTCAACACCCCCACCGGCTCGGGCAAGAGCCTGGTCGCCACCGGCGCGCACTTCGCCGCCCTGGCCGACAAGCGCACCACCTTCTACACCGCGCCGATCAAGGCGCTGGTCAGCGAGAAGTTCTTCGCCCTGTGCGCGGTCTTCGGCGCGCACAACGTCGGCATGCTCACCGGCGACGCCAGCGTCAACGCCGACGCCCCGATCATCTGCTGCACCGCGGAGATCCTGGCCAACCTGGCCCTGCGCGAGGGCGCCGACGCCGACGTCGGCCAGGTCGTCATGGACGAGTTCCACTTCTACGCCGAGCCCGACCGGGGCTGGGCCTGGCAGGTGCCGCTCATCGAGCTGCCGCAGGCCCAGTTCATCCTGATGTCGGCGACCCTGGGCGACACCACCCGCTTCGTCGACGACCTGAGCCGGCGCACCGGCCGGCCCACGGCCGTGGTCAGCAACACCGAGCGGCCGGTCCCGCTGGTCTTCCAGTACGCGATGACCCCGCTGCACGAGACCATCGAGGAGCTGCTGACCACCCGGCAGGCACCGGTCTACATCGTGCACTTCACCCAGGCCGCCGCCCTGGAACGGGCTCAGTCGCTGATGAGCATCAACATGTGCACCCGCGCCGAGAAGGACGCGATCGCCGCGGCCAT
Organism: Actinoplanes sp. NPDC051405; assembly: GCF_055586185.1. Lineage (NCBI taxonomy): Bacteria > Bacillati > Actinomycetota > Actinomycetes > Micromonosporales > Micromonosporaceae > Actinoplanes > Actinoplanes sp. NPDC051405. The sequence continues at coordinate 146,786 of NZ_JBVJIR010000019.1, read as the reverse complement.
CGGCAGCTTCCGGTTCACCGCCGGCTTCGGGCGCACCCTGAGCCGGCTGGTGCGCCACGGCATCGGCGTGCACCACGCCGGCATGCTGCCCAAGTACCGCCGGCTCGTCGAGACCCTCGCGCAGGCGGGCCTGCTCAAGGTCATCTGCGGTACGGACACCCTCGGCGTCGGCATCAACGTGCCCATCCGGACCGTGCTGTTCACCGGCCTGAGCAAGTACGACGGGGTCCGTACCCGGCTGCTCAAGGCCCGTGAGTTCCACCAGATCGCCGGGCGGGCCGGGCGGGCCGGCTACGACACCCTCGGCACGGTCATCGTGCAGGCCCCCGAGCACGTCATCGACAACGAGCGGATGCTGGCCAAGGCCGGCGACGACCCGAAGAAGCGCCGCAAGGTGGTCCGCAAGAAGCCGCCGGAGGGCACCATCGGCTGGGGCCAGCCGACCTTCGACCGGCTGGTGGCGGCCGACCCGGAGCCGCTGACCTCGTCGTTCCAGGTGTCGCACGCGATGCTGCTCAACGTGCTGGTCCGCGGCGGCGACCCGTTCACGGCGATGCGGCACCTGCTCACCGACAACCACGAGGAGCCGGCCGCCCAGCGCCGGCACATCCGCCGGGCCCTGGCCATCGCCCGGGCGCTGCTGGCCGGTGGGGTCATCGAGCGGGTCGAGACCGACGACGGCATCCGCTACCGCCTCACCGAGGACCTGCAGATCGACTTCGCGCTCAACCAGGCGCTGTCGCCGTTCGCGCTGGCCTGCCTGGAGCTGCTCGACCGGGAGTCGCCGGAGTATCCGCTGGACGTGGTCTCGGTCATCGAGGCGACCCTGGAGGACCCGCGCCAGGTGCTGTCCGCGCAGCAGTTCAAGGCCAAGGGCGAGGCCGTCAACGCGATGAAGGCCGAGGGCATCGAGTACGACCAGCGGATGGAGCTGCTCGAGGAGGTCACCTACCCCAAGCCGCTGCTGCCGCTGCTGGAGGGCGCGTACGAGACCTACCGGGGCGGGCACCCGTGGGTCGCCGACTACGAGATCAAGCCCAAGGCCGTGGTCCGCGACATGTACGAGCGCGCCATGACCTTCACCGAGTACGTCTCGTTCTACGGCCTGTCCCGCTCCGAGGGGCTGGTGCTGCGGTATCTCGCGGACGCGTTCCGGGCGCTGCGCCAGACCGTGCCCGAGGACGCCCGCACCGAGGAGCTCACCGACCTGATCGAGTGGCTGGGCGAGCTGGTCCGGCAGGTCGACTCCAGCCTGCTCGACGAGTGGGAGCGGCTCCGCAATCCGGGCGCCGAGATCGTCGAGGTGTCGCCGCTGGACGACAAGCCGCCGGCGGTCACCCGCAACGTGCGGGCGTTCCGGGTGCTGGTGCGCAACGCCATGTTCCGCCGGGTCGAGCTGTTCGCCCTGCGCCGGGCGGAGGACCTGGGCGAGCTGGACGCCGAGTCGGGCTGGAACACCGATCGCTGGATCGAGGCCCTGGAGGACTACTACGCCGAGTATCCGGTGGTCGGCACCGGGCCCTCGGCGCGCGGGCCGGCGCTGCTGCACATCGAGACCACGCCGACGGTGTGGAAAGTGCGGCAGGTCTTCGAGGACCCCGAGGGTGACCACGACTGGGGCATCGAGGCCGAGGTCGACCTGGCGGCCAGCGACGAGCTCGGCGCCGCGGCGATCCGGATCACGGCGGTGGGCCCGCACTGAGCGCCGGCGGGTCGGCGCCGGCCGCCGCTGTCCGCAGCGGCAGGCACACGGTGAAGGTGGTGCCGGCCCCGGGTTCGCTGGTGACCTCGATGTAGCCGTCGTGGTCGCGCACGATCCGCTGGGCGATGGTCAGGCCCAGCCCGGTGCCGCCGGTCGCGCGCTGCCGGGCCGGGTCGGCCCGCCAGAAACGGTCGAAGACGCGCAGCAGATCCTCCGGGGTCATGCCGACGCCGGTGTCGCGTACGGTCAGCACGGCCTCCGCGCCGCGCTCACGGACGCGTACCAGGACGTGGCCGCCGGTGTCGGTGTAGCGCACCGCGTTGGTCAGCAGGTTGCCCAGGACCTGGCGCAGCCGGTCCGGGTCCGCCTCGACCCACACCGGGGCCGGCACGTCCACGGTCAGCGCGATGCCCGCCTCGGCGGCGACCGCCCGGTGCACGGTCGCGCCGACCTGCACCAGGTCGGCCAGGTCGATCGGGCCCTTGGCGTAGCGCAGGTCGCCCACCTCGGCCAGGGCCAGCACCTGCAGATCGTCGAGGATGCGCCGCTGGAGCATGGTCTCCTCGTGCAGCGAGACGAACAGCTCCCGGCTCGGCTCGACCACCCCGTCGGAGAGTCCCTCGAGGTAGCCGCGCAGGTTCGACAACGGCGTACGCATCTCGTGCGCGACGTCGGCCACCAGCCGCCGCTGGCGTTCCTCGCTGCGCTGCACCGCCTCGGCCATGGCGTTGAACGTCTGCGACAGCCGGGCCAGCTCACCGCGGCCGGAGGTGGGCACCCGCACGTTCAGCCGGCCGCCGGCGAGCAGCCGCGAGGCCTCGGTGAGCCGGCGTACCGGATGGCTGACCAGGCGGGCGATCCAGGCCGTGCCGATCAGCGCCACCACGATCAGGCCGGCGGCGCCGAAGGCGGCGGGCCGGCCGAGCTGGCCGACGTCGGTCTCGCCGGACGCGCCGAGGTAGAGCTGCAGCGGCAACGCGGCTGACACCCCGGCCCGGTCGTTGAAGGTGGTCGCCGCGCAGTTGCGGTCCTCGTCGGGCGCCCCCGGCGCGCTGCACTGCCGATACGTCAGCAGGTCGATGTCGATGCGCCTGCGGTTCTCCAGCACCAGCTCCGACGCCTTGCGCACGCACCCGGCGTGCTCGGTGAGCTGCCGCTGGGTCAGATACGGCGCCCGGTCGGTCAGCAGGACCGCCTCGGTGCCGGGCTTCTCGTCGGCGATGCACCGCACGGCGACCAGCGCCGCCCGGTACTGGGCGAGCTGGCGCAGCATCCCTGCCACCGGTGTCCGCTCGACGGGGCGGACCGGGTCGGGGGCCGGGCCGAACAGCGGTACGGTCAGCAGCGCGGTGGCCGGGACCCCCTTGGCGAGCAGAGCGGCCAGCGCCGGCTGAGCGGCGGCGTCGGCGGCCCAGGACTCCAGCTGCGGCCGCGGGTCGATCAGCATGGGGCCGGGGCGTACCGGGCCGGCGGCGCGACCGGCGATGTTGTCCGTGTCGACCAGCACCGTCTGGTCCAGGGTGATCAGCCGGATGTGCAGGCCGGTCTGCCGGGACAGCTCCGCGGCGAGAGCGTCCACGCCGGGCCACCGCCCGTGCAGCAGGCCGTAACGGGCCACCTGGTCGGCGATCTCGTAGCGGTGCCGGTCCGCGCTGTCCTGGGCCTCGTTGAACGCCCGGGAGGTCAGGCTCAGCGTCAGCCAGGCGGTCGCCCCGATCGCCGTCACGGCCACCACCATGACCAGCAGGAAGATCCGCAGCCGGAAGCTCATTGCTCGGCCATCCGGTAACCGCGGCCGTACACGGTCTGCACGTACCGGGGCTCGGCCGGGTCGGCCTCGATCTTGCGGCGCAGGTTGACCACGTGGGCGTCGACCGTGCGCTCGGAGACGTCCTGCTCGAAGCCGAAGGTCCGGTCGATGATCTGCCCCCGGGTGAAGACCCGGCCGGGCTCGCGGGCCAGCAGCTCGACGATTCCGAACTCCTTGGCGGTCAGGTGCACCGTGGCCCCGCCGACCCGGACCTCGAAACGGCCCGCGTCCACCTCGAGCTCACCGACGCGCAGGGTCGCGGACTGCCCGTCGGTCGTGCCGATCCGGCGCAGCAGGGCCCGGACCCGGGCGGTCAGCTCCCGCGGGCTGACCGGCTTGGCCAGGTAGTCGTCGGCGCCGATGTCCAGGCCCAGCAGCATGTCGTTCTCCGACGAGCGGGCGGTCACCAGCAGGATGGCGACCGGCGACGACTCCGCCCGCAGGATCCGGCACACGTCGAGCCCGTCGACCAGCGGCATCATGACGTCGAGGATCAGCAGGTCGGGCCGGCGGGCCCGGGCCTGTTCCAGCGCGGCCCGCCCGTCGCCGACGGTGAGCACGTGGTGGCCCTCGCGCTCCAGGTACAGGCGAATGAGCTGGGCGTGCTTGGGGTCGTCGTCGGCTACCAGGATCCGGGCGGTCACGGACGCGATTCTCACCCAGGCGGTCAACCCCCGCGCTGAATGTCAGATTCCGATGAAGATCCGGTCCGGTTCCGGTCCGTCCACGGTTCCCGGCCACTTCCTCACAGGTCCTTCATAACCGGCTTCCTACGGTGCAGACCCGCCGTCAACCGAAGGAGTGCCACGATGTGTGGTCTGAGCGTGTTCGTGAGCAGCCGGGCGCACGCCGGTGTCCCCGACCCCGCGTCGGCCGCCGCCTTCGCCGAGGCGCTGGCCACGATGCACCACCGGGGGCCAGACGACACCCAGATCGAGTACGGCGACGGCCTGGCCTTCGGCTTCCAGCGGCTGGCGATCGTGGACGTGGCCGAGAGCCGGCAGCCGGCGCACTACCCGTTCGACGGTCCGCAGGCCGGACGCTGGACCGTGGTCTTCAACGGCGAGATCTACAACTACCTCCAACTGCGGGCGGACCTGATCCGGGAGCACAGCGCCACCTTCGCCACCCACGGCGACACCGAGGTGCTGGCCGCGGCGTTCCACTACTGGGGTGCGGCGGCGCTGTCGCGGCTGCGGGGGATGTTCGCGTTCGTCGCGTACGACCACTGGACCGGCACCGTGCACGCCGCCCGCGACCCGTTCGGGATCAAGCCGCTGTACCTGCTGGAGACCTCGGACGGGCTGTTCCTGGCCAGCGAGCGCAAGGCGCTGCTGCCGTTCAGCGGCGACTCCGGGGCGGCCCTGGACACCGACGCTCTGGCCCACTACCTGACCCTGCAGTACGTGCCGGACCCCATGACACTGCACCGGCACGTGCGGCGGCTGCCGCCGGGACACCGGATGACCTGGACCCCCGGCGGCGGCCTGCGCCTGGACCGCTACTTCCGGCCGTCGCTGCGGCCGTTGCACGTACGGCCGGACGTGGCGATCCACGCCATCCGTGACGCGTTGCGCGACAGCGTCCGCAAGCACCTGCACGCCGAGGTGCCGGTGGGGGCGTTCCTGTCCAGCGGGGTGGACTCGTCGGCCATCGTCGCGCTGGCCGCCGAGGTCAAGCCGGACCTGCACGCGTTCACCGCCGGTTTCGCCCAGGAGGGCTACTCCGAGATCGAGATTGCCCAGCACACGGCGGACCAGCTCGGGGTACGGCTGACCCCGACGGTGGTCACCGAGGACGACGTCATCCGGGAGCTGCCGCGGATCGTGCAGCTGCTCGACGACCCGGTCGCGGACCCGTCGCTGGTGCCGCTCTACTTCCTGGCCCGTACGGCGTCCCGGCACGTCACCGTGGTGCTGTCCGGGGAGGGCTCCGACGAGCTCTTCGGCGGCTACACGATCTACCGCGAGCCGATGTCGCTGGCCGGCATCGAGCGCCTGCCGGCCGGCATGAAGCGTGGTCTGCGCAGCCTGTCGAAGGTCATCCCGGAGGGCGTGAAGGGCCACAGTTTCCTGGAGCGCGGCACCACCCCGATCGAGGAGCGCTACTACGGAAACGCCCGGATCTTCTCCCCCGCGGAGAAGGCGGAGCTGATGCGCTTCACCGCCGACCCCCACACGGTGATCACCGGCAAGCTGTACGCGGAGACCGCCGACGTCGACGACGTCGCCTCGATGCAGTACGTGGACCTGCACACCTGGCTGCCCGGCGACATCCTGACCAAGGCCGACCGGATGTCGATGGCGCACTCGCTGGAGCTGCGCGTGCCGTTCCTGGACCAGGCGGTGTACGCGGCCGCGGCGGGACTGCCCACCGAGATGAAACTCCCGGCCGGCAGCCGAACGACCAAGTACGCGCTGCGCGAGGCCATGCGCGGCATCGTGCCCGAGTCGGTGCGCGACCGCCGCAAGCTGGGCTTCCCCACCCCGACCCGGCTGTGGCTCAAGGGCGCCATCGGCGACTGGATCGCCGAGCTGATGGCCGGCTCGCAGACCGGGCACCTGCTCGACCTCGGCTACGCCCAGCGGCTGCTGGCCGAGCACCGGGCCGGCGTGGCCGACAACTCCCGCAAGGTCTGGACGGTGGCGATGTTCTGCCTGTGGCACGCGATCACGGTGGAACGGTCGCTGAACCCGGCCCCGACTCAGCCGGCGGCGACCGCGGCAGCGTGAGCTCAGCAACGCGCCCGTCCGTCCGAAGGTCAGGTACGGGACGGCTGGGGTCGATGCTCGCGGCGGTGCTCGCGCTCGGCCCGGCGGCCGGGTGCGCGCCGTGATCAGCTACCCGGCGCGGGGGCACGGCGACTGGCGGGTGGCCGGCGGATCGTCCCGGACCGCCGGCCGCGGCGGCTCGCTGCTGCGCTACCGGGTGCTGGTCGAGAAGGACATCACCGGCGTCGCCACCGCCGCGTTCGCCGCCGCGAGTGGGCCGGCGCCGGTCATGCAGCAGCAGACCTTGGGACTGCACGGGTGGGTCTGACCACGAGCGATCCTCTGTCAGGAGAACCATGCACAGCCACCGCCTCAGCGCCGCTGCGACCCACCGCCGCTGGGCTTTCGTCCTCACTCTCGCCGCCGCGGCCATCGCCGGCGGCACCCACCTGATCTCCTGACCGGTCCCCTACGGCGACGGCACCTCGTCGTCGTAACTGCCCGACGGGCCCGCGTACCGCTCGCCGTCCCGGTACGGCCACGCGTTGGCCGTACACCCGTGCAGGCCGAGCGTCTGCTGCTGCATGACCGGGGCCGGTTCACCCTTCCCGGGGCAGCGTTCATGACCGTGCCCGAGGCGATGCCCGACCTCGTGATTGACCATGTACTGGCGATAGACCGCGAGCGGCGCGCCGTAGTGCGGCACGCCGTGCGCCCAGCGGGCCACGTTGAGCACCACCCGGGCGCCGTTGCGGCACGACGTGTAGCCGTCCGGGACGTCCTGGCACAGCTCGTCCCGGGTGCTCGGCGTGACCAGGAAGATCGTGAAGTCGTACCGGTCACCGGGGCCGACCCGGCGCAGTTGCCGGACCCCGCCGCCGGACCAGCCGCGCGGATCCTCCAGCGTCCGCTGCACCGCGGCCGCGAACCCGGCGGTCGAGACCCCGGTGATGTCCCGCTCGACCCGCACCCGGTAGCGCAGCACGGTGCCGCGGGGCGGCTCGGGGCGCTGGGCGGCGGCCGTGCGGAACCGGCCGCCGCCGCGCTCCGGATACCGGACCCGCGGTGCCGTGCGCAGCGGCGCCTTGGACACCTCGGGCGACGCCGACGGGCTCACCGGCGCGGCCGCCGGCGCCGCCACGGTGGGATCCCCCACCGGGCCGCAGCCGGCGAGCAGCAACGTCAGGACCAGCACCGCGGTACGGCCACCGGCGCGCGACATGGGACTTCCCTTCGGCAGGCAACAGGTGTTGTGCGAAGGGAAGGACTGCCGGGGGCCGCGGAAGGTTGATCTACCGGGCCGTCAACCTTTTCGGGCCGTCACTCGTCTCAGGCGGGGCGTGCCGGGCGGTGTGCACGGCGAACGGGGCCAGGCCGACCTCGGCGCGGCGCTCGTCCATGCCGTCCGGGTCCTGGATCGGCCATGGCACCGGGGCACCGTCGGCCACCCCGGCGATCTGGGTGCCGTAGACCTGTGGACGGCCCTCGTTGACCAGTACCCGGTCGCGCAGCATGGCCAGCGCGGACGGGTCGGCCTCCCCCGCCGCGACGGCTGCGCTCAGCAGGGTCAGCACCCGGCGTTGCAGGTCGAGCTGCTGGTCCGCGTGCTGGGCGATGAGGAACGCCCGGCGCGCGGCCTCGGCGCCGACCAGGGTCACGGTGGGCCAGCCGTACGCGTCCAGGATCTCGGCGAGGCGGTCGGCGTTGCGCACCGTGACCCGCCGGTGCGCCAGCCGCGCGGCCGGGTCCCCGCCCAGCGCGCCGGCCTGCAGGTCGCGGTCCTCATCGGTCAGGATGATCAGTTCCCGGGCGAGGTCGTCGTTCGTCATGGGCGTCAACGCTAGGACGCGCGACATGCGGGACAGGGGGGAACCACCCGCGGGCCCGCCGGCGGCACTCTGCGATGATTCATACCGTGGCCGGGACAGCCTCGCGGGCCTCGTCGTCACTGTGTTTCCCGGCCGAGCGAGCACCCGTGCGCTCGGCCCCGATGCCCGCCGCGACCACGAAGGCGATGCCCGCCACCGGCGCCCAGCCGGGCACCTGACCCAGCACCAGCAGGCCGATCAGCAGCGCGAGGGCCGGCTCGAGGCTCATCAGCGTGCCGAAGGCCGCCGTCGTGAGCCGGCGCAGCGCCAGCATCTCCAGGGCGAACGGCACCACCGGCAGCATGATGGCCAGGCCGAAACCGGCGAGCAGCAGCTGCCAGGTCATCTCCCCCAGCACGGCCGGGCCGGCGACCACGGTGGCCACCAGCGCGGCGACCGGCATCGACACCGCGAGGCCCTGCAGGCCGGCCACGTCGTCCCCGACCCGCTGGGTGAGCAGGATGTACGCGGCCCAGCACACCGCCGCGGCCAGCGCGAAGCCGACCCCGACCAGATCGATGCCGCCGTGCCAGGGCTCGGTCAGCAGCACCACGCCGACCGCCGCCAGCGCCGGCCACAGCTTGGTGCCGCGCCGGCCCCGCACCACGGCCACGCCGAGCGGGCCGAGGAACTCCAGCGCGCTGGCGGTGCCCAGCGGCAGCCGGGCGATGGCCGCCATGAACAGCATGGTCACACCGGCCGTGACCACGCCCAGGGCGACGGTGGTCAGCAGGCTGGCCCTGGTGAACGAGCGCAGCCGGGGCCGGACGAGCACCAGCAGGATCACGCCGGCCCAGGCCAGCCGCAGCCACGCCGCGCCCTCCGCGCCGATCTGGTCGAGCAGGCCGACGGAGACGGCGAGACCCAGCTGGACGAGGACCATCGACGCGAGCGCCATCGACGCTCCGGTCCGTGCTTGTGAACGCATGCCGACCAGTACAACCCCGGGACACCGTTCACGTCCACGTGCCGATGGTGGACATACCGTTCAGGACTGGCTGACAATGACGGGATGGACACCCGCCGCCTGCGGTTATTGGTGGAACTGTCGCGGCTGGGCTCGATGCGAGCAGTCGCCGACGAGTTGCACATCACCACCTCGACCGTGTCGCAGCAACTCGCCGTGCTGGCCCGCGAGGCCGGTGCGGTGCTGATCGAGCCGGACGGCCGGCGGGTCCGGCTCACCCCGGCCGGTCAGCGCCTGGCCGGGCACGCGGTCACCATCCTGGCCGCGGTCGAGGCGGCCCGGCTCGACCTGGACCCGCAGGCCGAGCCGGCCGGCGCGCTGCGGGTCGCGGGCTTCGCCACCGCCGTACGGCGGTCGCTGCTGCCTGTCGCGGCCACGCTAGCCGCCACCCACCCCCGGGTCCGTCTGCTGATCCACGAGCACGAGCCGTTCGAGGCGTTCGAGCTGCTCGCCCTGGACGCCGTGGACCTGGCCCTGACCTACGACTACAACCTGGCCCCGGCCGCCTTCGACGCCGGCCTGGAGTCGGTGCCGCTGTGGGAGATGCCGTGGGGGCTCGCGGTGCCCCGCGACGACCCGGGCACCGACTTCGCCGGGTTCGCGGGCCACGACTGGATCGTCAACTCCCGCAACACCGCCGACGAGGACGTGGTCCGCACGATGGCGTCGCTGGTCGGCTTCACACCCCGGATCGTGCACCGCGCCGACAGCCTGGACCTGGTGCAGGACATGATCGTCGCCGGGCTGGGGGTCGGGCTGCTGCCGATGGGGACCGCCACGCTGCCCGGCGTACGGCTGATCGCCCTGACCGGGGTCGAGGCCCGGCTGCGCTGCTACGCCGTGACCCGGCGCGGCCGCGCCACCTGGCCACCACTGGCCCTCGTGCTGCGGATGCTGTCCGACAGCTGACCAGTCCCGGGCCCGGACGACGGCGAGCACCACGTCGTCGTCGGTGCCGCCCGCGAAGTGCCCGAGCAGGTGGTCGCAGATCTGCTCGGCGTTCATCGCGGCGCAGCCCCGCAACACCTGCGTCAGCTCGGCCGGCCCCGGTGCGGGCCCGGGTGCCCAGCAGCCGTACGGCACCGTTCGGGGCGACCAGCACCGGCGGCCGTGGCGCGGTGCTCGCCTGCCGGACCCGGGTCCGGTGCAGCCCTTGGGCCAGGGACGCACCGAGCAGCCGGAAGAACCGCAGGTATTCCTCGTCGACGGCGAGGTGCGGGCTGACCGGGCTGACCAGTACGGCGTCGGAGCGGTCCCGGTCCGCCCCGGTGAGCCGGATCCGGGCGATCCGGCCCTCGGTGGTCTCGACCGCCAGGTCGCGCCCCGCCCGGCCTGCACGACTTGAGCATCGGCCCGATGGTCGACCAGATCCCGGCGAAGACCTTCGCGCCCGGCGCGCCCACGGCCGCCGGACGCTTGTCGCCGATCATCGGCACGTACGCCTCGTTGTAGACGAGGACGTGCTCCGGACCCCAGACCAAGGTCACCGGCGCCGGGTGTGCGGGGTCAGATCCAGGGCCGCCCAGTCGACGCGCCGGTACGCGTCCCGGCAGCAGCGAAGGGATCGTTCACTTGGAGAATGTAGCCGGGTCGCGATCACTCACCGCGGCAGGCAGGCAGGCCTGGTGATCGCGGCCGGTCAGCCCGCGCGGCGGCGGGCCCGGCGGGCCGCGAGCTCGTCACCGGCGGCCGGCTCGGCGTCCAGGCCGGTGCCGACCGGCTGCGGGCCGGCGGCGGGCTCAGCGGGCAGGTGCGACAGCGAGCCCTGGATCTCCTTGAAGGCCCCGCCGATGGCGATGCCGAAGACACCCTGACCGCCCTGGAGCAGATCCACGACCTCCTCCGGCGACCGGCACTCGTACACCGTGGTGCCGTCGGAGATCAACGTGATGCCGGCCAGGTCGTCGACGCCGCGCGAGCGCAGCGTCTCGATCGCCTTGCGGATGTTCTGCAGGGAGACGCCCGCGTCCAGCAGGCGCTTGACCACCTTGAGGACGACCAGGTCACGGAACGAGTAGAGCCGCTGCGTGCCGGAGCCGGAGGCGTCGCGGATGCTGGGCACCACGAGCGTCGTCCGCGCCCAGTAGTCGAGCTGGCGGTAGCTGATGCCGACCGCCTGACAAGCCGTCACTCCGCGATACCCGGTATCGCCGTCCTCGCCGACAAGCGGACCCTCTTCAGAGTCTGACTCGTGCACGCGACTACCTCCCCGCTGCGCGGTGCCGCTTCACCTGGACTTCACGAGCGTATAACCCAGCGAGCCACGAAACAGGGAGGTAATGCTGCGACACGCCGCGTACGGACGACCGGACCTGTGGTGATCGTCGATGCGCGGATCAGCCCGCGAAGTCCTCCGGCCGGACCTGGTCGAGGAACTCGCGGAACTTCTCGACCTCGTCCTCCTGCTCGTCCGGGATGACGATCCCGGCCTCGGTCAGCACCTGATCGGCGCACCGGATCGGCGCACCCACCCGCAGGGCCAGGGCGATCGAGTCGCTCGGCCGCGCGGACACCCGCAGGTCGTCACCGATCAGCAGATCCGCGTAGAACACGTTCTCCTTGAGTTCCGTGATCTCGACGGCCTTCAGCGGCGCCTCGAGCGCCGCGAGGATGTCCCGTAGCAGATCATGGGTCAACGGCCGGGCGGGCTTGACGCCCTGCTGCTCGTACGCGATGGCAGTTGCCTCCACCGCGCCGATCCAGATCGGCAGGTACCGATCGCCGTCGACCTCCCTGAGCAGGACGATCGGCTGGTTACTGGGCAGCTCCACCCGAACCCCGACCACGCTCAGCTCGCGCACCGCCCGCCTCCGTGTCGCTTCGTCGTGCCGCCCCGTAAGGCCACCGCCGCCCCGCAGGGCAACGCGACCATCAGGCTGTTTCCCGCCTATCCTGCACGGTACACGGACGCTCGGGACCGAGCGCCACACGATGCCCGTGTCTGTGGGGTTACCCCGGCCACCCGCGGCAAACCGGCCACCCCGTGCCTCACCGTCCGAGAGTGTCCCGCAGGCCCGCCCGTACCAGCGCCGCGTGCAGCCGCTGGGACAGAGCCTGCAGCTCGCGCGCCGTCTCGGCGGCCCGGGCCCGCGCGGCCGGGTCGTGCTGGCGCATCAGCGGCGTCAGCAGCTGGGCGAAGAGCCCGACCTCCCGGTCCGCGCCGGTCCGGAACGCGCGCAGGTGCCGCAGCTCCAGGCCGTGCCGGACCAGGCCCACCACGGCCTCGACGATCACCACGGCGTCGCCGTCGTACCAGCCCGGCGGCCGGGACAGCACCAGGCCCATCTGCTCCAGCTCGGTGAGCATCTGCTCGGCGATACCGGTGCGCTCGACCAGGTCGGCCCGCGACACCCGGGTGTCGGCGGCGTCCGCCGGCACCTCGGCCTCCGAGCCGACCGCCACCAGCGACGGGCGCCGGTGCGACAAAGTGTCGTCCCCGCGCTCCTGCGCCTCGAGCTGCTCGCGGATGACGCGCAGCGGAAGGTACTGGTCCCGCTGCGCGGTCAGGACGAAACGCAGCCGCGCCACGTCGTTCCACGAGTACTTGCGGTAGCCGGAGGCGGTGCGCTGCGGGTCCACCAGCCCCTCCGCCTCCAGGAACCGGAGCTTGGAGATGGTGGTGTCCGGGAACTCGGTGCGCAGCTGGGCCAGCACCTCCCCGATGCTCATCAGCGCAGCGTCACGTTGACCCTGGGCCCGAGACCCGGGGTCGTGCGCGGCCGCCCCCGACGGGTTCACGCCCCGCTTCCCTCGCCCTCCGGCCGGGGACCGGCGATGAAGACCAGCCGGAACTTGCCGATCTGGACCTCGTCCCCGTTGCTCAGGGTGGCCGACTCGACCCGCTCACGGTTGACGTAGGTGCCGTTGAGCGAACCCACGTCGCGCACCGTGAAGGTGCCCCCGTCGCGGTGGAACTCGGCGTGCCGGCGCGAGACCGTCACGTCGTCGAGGAAGATGTCACTGTCGGGGTGTCGGCCACTCGTGGTCACGTCATGGTCCAGCAGGAACCGCGCACCCGCGTTGGGGCCGCGGCGCACGACCAGCAGCGCCATCCCGGGGGGCAGCGAACCGGACATCCGGCTCGGTACCACGTCGGTCTCGGGGCCCTCGAGCACCTCGTCGAGCGCACCGAGGTTCAGCGTGGACGTGACGTCGAGCGGGGGGAACTCGTCGTCTGGGCGCGTCATCGGACCACCTCACGGATCTGTTTCGGTCGCCGCCCGACGACACGGGGTGAGCGAGCCGGACCCGGGTCCGGAGCGCAGCGCCCCCCGCCGCTGCCCGGAGGTCCGGACGGCACGACTATCGGTATGAGAAAGGAATTGCAGATTTCTCCATGTGCCCCGCGAGCCTAGTCAGCGCCGAAATGGCGGGCAACCAGACGCGCGGGCGATCAGCTGTCGGTCAGCGCCTTGTAGGCGTCGGCGTCCAGCAGTCCGGCGATCGCCGCCGGGTCGTCCGGGGCGATCTCCACGAGCCAGCCGGCCGCGTACGGCTCGGCGTTGATCAGCTCCGGCTCGTCGGCGAGACTGCCGTTGCGGGCGACCACGGTGCCGGCGATCGGCGCGTAGATCTCCGAGACACTCTTCGTCGACTCGATCTCGCCGAGCTGGTCGCCGGCCTGCACAGCCGTACCCTCGTCGGGCAGCTGCACGAAGACGATGTCGCCGAGCGCGTCCTGCGCGAAGTGGGTGATGCCCACCCGCACGGGCGCGGTGCCGTCACCGGACACCCACTCGTGCTCGGCCGTGTACCGCAGGTCCTCAGGAATCACGCATTCCTCCGTTGACAAGCGCGCCCGCTCACGAGACCGGACGCGCGTACTGCAGGCTGGTGGGCTGACGCACCGCGGTCACCTCGACCGCCGTGCGTTGCTCCATGGTCACGTTACCGCCGGCCTGGCTCACCGAAGCGACCACCCCACCGGGGATCTGCAACGCCGTCTGCATCGTCGACGGCACGCCGATCACCCACAGCGTGTACGGGCCACTGAGCTGCTTGCCGTCGACGATCACCTGACCGCCGTCACCATCGACAAAATAGGACGAAGCCACGATCCGTACGGCGACACCGTTGTCGCCGATGATCTCCATCACCTCACCGCCGGCGCCGCGCAGTTCCTGCACGGCGTTCAGAATGGCGGAAGCCTTGATCGGCTGGCCCTTGGGGTCGATCGAGATCTTCAACCCGGGACCCCGCGCGGGCAGGGTGCCGGAGAGCAGCCCGAGCTCATCGGCCCGCTTCCCGGCCTCGGCGAGCGCGGCCTGCCGCCCGGCGACCCCGGAGGTCAGCTGCCGCTGGCTCTCCTCCAAGGTGTTGATCTCCTGCTGCAGGCGCTGATCGCGCGCCTCGAGGTCACTGAGGATGCCGACCAGGTCCTCCTGGCGGGCGGTGGCCAGCCCGGCGTCCTGGTCATTGCTGCGCAACTGCACGACGAGGGTGAAGCCGAGCAGGGCGAGCAACAACCAGATCAGCGCGCCGGCCGACGAGAGTCGCCGCCCGGCAGGGGCCTTCTCCTTGTCCGGTACGGCGGCAGCACCTGTCACCGGTTCGGGTGAGTCATCCGGAGTGCCGCCTTGGGAGTCGGCCCGCGAATCCTCGTCGTCGGCGGCCGCCGCGGCGCGGGCCATGCTTTCCTGCCACCGCCCGGGCGTGTCGCGCTCGGCGTCGCTGGTCGCCGACACGCTTCCGCCGGGGTGATCGGCAGGTTCGTGGTGCTCGGCTGGGTCGTTGTGCTCGGCTGGGTCGTCGGCGGGCCAGGACGGGCTGTCCGACCACCGGCCCGGGTCGGCCGGGGAGCTCTGCCACCGCTCCCGCGATTCGATCGCCGGGTCTCCGGAGGCGTCGGCGGCCCCCGCCGCATCCCAGGACTGCTCATCCTGGGGTGCCGGCGGCGCGTCGTCGGGGTCGGGCCGGCTCTCGTCGTGCCGGGTCGGCGGTGGTCCGTCGGCGCGATCAGTCCAGGCCTGGTCATCGCCTTGCGGCGGCGCGTCGACCTCCCACGGCCGGTCGCCCAGCCCACCCGCGGCGTTCGCCCACGACTCGTCATCGTGGTCTGCCGGCAGCTGATCGCCGCGTTCGGCCGACGGCTCATCGACGGCATGGGGTCGGGACCCGGCGCCGTCCTCCGTCGACGGCCCGTCGGCGGAATCGGGCCGGCGCGGGTTGCCATGGGATGCCGAGGCGTCGTCGGTGACCGGGGTCGCCCGTGGCGTCCGCGTCGTCCCCGGCGCGAAGAACGGCGGTTGCAGCCGCATGGTGGACCCGCCGTCGAACGACCGCCTCCGCGGCGGCTCGCCGGCAGCCGGGCCCGCATCGAGGGAACGCGGCTCGACCTGCACCGTCGGCTCATCGTCGACGGCCGCGGGTGGCGGCGTCAACAGGGTCGTGGCCTCGTCATCGGGCCCGTCCGGCCGGGACACCACGGTGATGTCGTCGCCGGCCGCAGCGACGCTGTCAGCCGGCGCGCTTCCTTGCTGCTCCGGCGGCTCGTGTGAGTCCGTCGCGGGCGGTGACAGCATCGCCCCGGCGAGGCGAACCGTCGGGCCGTCAGCGGACAAGGGCGCGTGCGGGTCGGCCGTCGCATAGGGATGAGGAGCATCCTCGGCCGCCGGCTGTCTGCCGGCAGCAGGCATCCCGGGATCCCCGAGAGCCGACGGCCGGCCGGCGCGACGCCGCTCACCGGCCTCCCGCTCGGCCGCGGCACCGCCGGACGAAGACCGGTCGTCCGGCGCAGACGCGGACGGGGGCCGGTCGCCGCTCACCGGCTCACCCGTCGGCCGGTCGGGCCGCTGAACCGCGGACTCCGGCTGCTCGCCGGACGCCGGCCCGGTCGCGGGCCAGTCGCCGGACACCGGCCCGGTCGCGGGCTGGTCAGGCTGCTGATCAGGCCGCTCGCCGGACGCCCGCCCGGTCGCGGGCCAGTCGCCGGACACCGGCCCGGTCGCGGGCTGGTCAGGCTGCTGATCAGGCCGCTCGCCGGACGCCGGCCCGGTCGCGGACGGGCCGGGCCGGTCATCACGCCGGTCTGGCTGCTGGTCGTCGGTCATCGCCGCCCCTACGCCCGGAACAGGTGCCGGCGGATCGCGGCCACGTTGCCGAAGATCCGGACGCCGAGCACCACCACGACGCCGATCGAGAGCTGGCCGCCTACGCCCAGCTGATCGCCCAGGTAGACGATGATGCCCGCGACCAGCACGTTCGAGATGAAGGAGACCACGAACTGCTTGTCGTCGAAGATCCCGTCGAGTTTCGCGCGCACGCCGCCGAACACCGCGTCCAGCGCGGCCACGACCGCGATGGGCAGGTACGGCTGCAGCGCGATCGGCACCGTCGGATGGAACACGATGCCGAGCACGACGCCGGCGATCAGGGCGAGTACGGCGATCATCAGCCGCCTTTCGACTCTTTGCTGGACGGGGTCGGGACACTGGACGGCGGCACGGACGGCGAGGCCTGCCGCAGGTTCGGCTCGGTGGCCGCGTCCAGGGTGACGTCGTTGAGCTCGGCCACGTCGTACGAGATGCCGAACTTGGTGTTGAGCGCGCGGAAGAAGCGGCCCGCCGGACCGTCGCGGAACTTACCGGCCAGGTTGTCCGGCCCGATCGCGATCACCTGGTACGGCGTGGTCACCGGCCGGAAGTCGACCAGGATCGCCTCGCCCGCCTGCCGGATCGTGGAGGTGGCGGTGAGCCGCTGGCCGTTGACCGCCACGGCTTCCGCACCGGCGGCCCACAGCGCGTTCGTCGCCACCTGCAGGTCGGTGTCGCGGACCCGGGCCTCGCTCTTGCGTTCGCCGGTCAGCGGGTCGACCGGCATCGGGCCGTCACCGACGGTGACCCGGGCGCCGGGGCCGCGTACGGGGGCCAGCCCGGTCTCGGCCTCGAGGTCACGCAACCGGGCCACGGCCGCCCCGCCGAGCTGTTTCTCCCGCAGCTCGGCGACCTCGGCGCGGAGCCGGTCGGCGCGGGCCTGCAGTTCGGCGGTCGCGGTGCGGCGGCTCTGCACCTGGTCGACGAGGGTGTCGCGGGCCTGGCTGCGGGCCGGCTCGGCGGCGGTCGTCTCCTGGTAGGCCACGACCAGCAGGAAGCCGAGCGCCACCAGGGTCAGCGCGCTGATCGCGCTGACGATCCGTTTCGGGGTGCCGGTGCGACCCTCCCCGCGGGCCTTGCGGGCGGCCGCGTCGGCGTAGCCGGGGTCGAGGGGGTTCTGGAACAGCTCGGTCAGGAAGTCCGGGGCGAACCGGCGCTGGCCGTCGCCGCCGTCGGGCGAGGTCATCCGGCGACTGCTCCGCTCCGGGTCTGTTCGGCCCGGTCGGCGCGCAGCAGCGCGCGGGTCTGGGCCAGGTAGAGCACCGCGGCCGCCCAGTACAGGCCGAGGGCCCACCAGGCCAGACCCCAGCCGATCGGCGCGACGACCGCGTGGATAGACGGTACGGCCTCGGCGAGCAGCAGCAGCGGCAGCGCACCGAGCAGCACGAACGTGCCGGTTTTGCCGACGTAGTGGACCGGCGGCGGCCCGTACCCGTGGCGGCGCAGCACCAGCAGGGCGACGGCCAGCACGGCCTCGCGCAGCAGCAGGGCCACGGTCAGCCACCAGGGCACGACCTCGCGCAGGGTGAAGCCGATCAGGGTGGCCAGGATGTAGAGCCGGTCGGCGAACGGGTCGAGCAGCTCACCGAGGCGGCTGACCGAGTTCATCCGGCGGGCCACGTAGCCGTCGACCCAGTCGGTGGTGCCGCCCAGGGTCAGCACGATCACCGCGGCGACGTCGTGCTGCGGGCCGAGCAGCAGGTAGAGGAAGAGCGGCACGCCGAGCAGCCGGATGAAGCTGATGACGTTGGGAATCGTCCAGATCCGGTCGGAGGCGGTGATCGCCGGGGTGCGTCCGGGCGCCGGGGAGCCGGGCGTCACCTGCGCAGGCTGCTGCGACATCGCGCCCCCTCTCCCCCTGCCGGCCGCGGGACCCCACCCGCGGACGTCGTGCGCCGCCCCGGTGGGATCGTCCGCTGCCGACCCCCCGGTCGGCAGGCCGGACACGCCGGGCCGGTCACTCGCGAGCCACTATAACCAGCCCCGTCGTTGTCCCGGTTCACCCCGGGCCGGACCGTGCGCGGGCCGTTGTGCGGGACACACCCCCTAGACCGTCCTAGGAAGGATGGGTCCCGCACTTCTCAGCGTTTGCCGCGGCGGCTACGGACGTAGTCGTTGACCACGTAGCGGCCGAGCTCCGAGACGTCCGGGCTGAAGACCCGGCCCCCGCTGCGCTTGGCCACCGCGTCGACGAAGCGGCGCAGCCCCGGGTCCTCACCCAGCATGAAGACGTTCAGCGTGGCGCCGTAGCGGGTGAGCAGGTCCACCTCGCGCACGGTCAGCTGCACCGTCTCCGGCAGCGTCGGCCAGTTGAAGTACGCCTGGCCGTCGTCCTCCAGGTGGGCCGTCGGCTCACCGTCGGTCACCACCAGCACCACCGGCTCGGCGCCCGGGTGCCGGCGCAGGTGCCGGCCGGCCAGTTTCAGCGCGTGCTGCAGGTTGGTGCCCTGCACCATGTCCGGCTCGATCGCCGCCAGCTCGCCCTGCGACAGGCTCATCGCGTACCGGCCGAAGCCGATGATCTGCAGCGAGTCCTGCGGGAACTGGGTGGCGACCAGGTGCGACAGGGCCAGCGCGGTCTGCTTCATCGGGCCCCAGCGGCCGTCGGCGAACATCGAGTACGACAGGTCGACGCACAGGGCGACCACCGCCGACGCCCGGCGTTCGGTCTCGGCGACCTCGAAGTCCTCCGGCTCCAGGCGCACCGGCAGCGTGCCCACTCCCCCGCCGGCGCGGCGGCGGACCGCGTTGCCGATGGTGCGGACCACGTCGAGCGGCTGCTCGTCACCGAACTGCCAGCGCCGCGACGACCCGATCAGGTCCCCGGCCGCGCCCGCGTCCCGCAGATCGTGCGAGCCGCGCTTCTTGCTGGACAGGTCGGAGAAGACCTGCGCCAGCGCGGTGCGGCCGAGCCGGCGCAGCGCCTTGGGTGACAGGGTGAGGCCGTCCTCGTCGCGGGTTACCCAGCCCTGGCGGCGCAGCTCCCGTTCGAGCTCGCGCAGCCGGCGCACGTCGGCGGCGGCACCGCGGCCGAGCTGGCGCTCGACCGCCTCGACGTCGACATCGTCCAGCGTCGCCCCGGGATGCTCCTGGCCGAGCTGCTCCAGCAGGTCGTCGAGCTCACCCAGCTCGCCGAGGGCCGCGGTGGCGTCGCCGTAGCCGAGGTCCTCGTTGCCGCGCATCCGCTCGCCGCGGTTCCAGTTCAGCTCCGGCCGCAACGCGCGCAGGTTGTCGGTCAGCTCGGACAGCTGGCCGCGCAGCGGCCCGTCGCCGAGGGCCTGGTCCATGAGCTGGGCCAGCTCCTCGCGCTGCTGCGGGCTCAGCGAGCGCATCAGCCGCTCGGCCGCCGCGGCCCGCCGGGCCAGGGAGTCGACGAGCTCGTCGATGGTCGCGGGGTGCTCCGGGAAGAACTCGCCGTGCTTGGCCATGAACTGCTGGAACGCGTCGTCGGTGTCCTCGCCGCGGGCGTGCTTGCCGAGCAGGTCGTTGAGGTCGCCGACCATCTCGGCGACCCGGGCGTCGGTGGCCGGGTCGCGGCCCCGCAGCGCGTCCTTCATGCCGGCGAAGCGCTGCTCGACCACCTCGCGCCGCAGACCGTCGAGGATCTGCTGGTACGTCGCCCGGGCCTCGTCACTGGCCCAGTCGTAGTCGGACAGCTCCTGCACAGCCTGGGCCGTGGAGCGCGGCAGGTTGTCGAGCACCGCCTCCTGGAAGCGGGCGTCGTCGCCCTCCCGCCCGCGCAGCTCGTCGCGTTCGGCGGCGACGGCCTGGTCGAGCAGCTGCTGAGCCCGGGTGACAGCGCCGTCGAGGTTGCCCCGGCGCAACGCCTCACGCCGCATCCGCCGGGCCCGGGCCTCCAGGTCGTCGAGGCCCCGGCCGTCGCGGGGACCCCGGCGCAGCAGGTCCCGCAACGCGTCGCGCAGATTGTCGCCGCCGAGCACCCGCTCGCCGACCTCGTCCACGGCCGCCCGCACGTCGTACGGCGGCGCGAGCGGGTCGGGCCCGTCCCGCCACACGCCGTACCGGAACCGGTTACCGGCCATGGCCGGGCCCGCTCTCGGGGAGGAAAACGCACATGTCAGCTCCCGTACAGGGTGCGGCCGTCGTCGGTCAGCTCCTTGGCCAGCCGGCGGGTGAGGTGCAGCCCTTCCAGGACGAACTCGACGCCGGACGCCGCCTGCCCGGGACTGGGCGCGTCACCCAGGCCGAGCCGGTCGAGCACCTTGGCCAGGCCCGGCACCGTGCCGATCTGGCCCAGCAGCTCCTCGGCCGAGACCAGGTCACCGGTCTCGATGATGGCGCCCTCGGCGACCAGGTCGGTGAAACCGGACAGGTCGAGGCCGGCCAGCCGGGCCCGGAACGTCTCGGCGGTGGCCAGGCGCAGCAGGTGGGCGAGGATCTCGGTCTCGCGTCCCTCCTCGCCGCTCTCGAACTCGACCTTGCCGCGCAGGGTGCTGGTCACCGAGACGGTGTCGCAGATCCGGGCGACGGCCTCGCGCTCGTTCTTGAGCCCGGCCCGGCGCAGCGCGGACGCGGCGACCGTCTCGGCCGCGGCGATGGCGAAGCGGGCCGAGATGCCGGAGCGGGAGTCCACCGCCGGCGAGTCGCGGACCGCGCGGGTGTAGCGGGCCAGTACGTCGATCAGGTGGTCGGGCACGTGCGCGGCCAGGGCCGCCTCCTGCCGGATCAGCGCCGTCTCCAGCTCGATCTCGAGCGGGTAGTGGGTGCGGATCTCGGCGCCGAAGCGGTCCTTGAGCGGGGTGATGATCCGGCCCCGGTTGGTGTAGTCCTCCGGGTTGGCCGAGGCCACCAGCAGCAGGTCCAGCGGCAGGCGCAGCTGGTAGCCGCGGACCTGGATGTCGCGCTCCTCGAGCACGTTGAGCAGCGACACCTGGATGCGTTCGGCCAGGTCGGGCAGCTCGTTGACGGCGAAGATGCCCCGGTTGGTCCGCGGCACCAGGCCGAAGTGAATCGTGTCCGGGTCGCCCAGGGCCCGGCCCTCGGCCACCTTGATCGGGTCGACGTCGCCGATCAGGTCGCCGACGCTGGTGTCCGGGGTGGCCAGCTTCTCACCGTACCGCTCGGAGCGGTGCAGCCAGGAGATCGGCAGCAGATCGCCGGTCTCGGCGGCCAGCCGCCGGGTGGCCGGGGTGAGCGGCTGGTACGGGTGTTCGCGCAGCTCGGAGCCCGTGATGTAGGGCGTCCACTCGTCGAGCAGGTCGACGAGGCCGCGGATGAGCCGGGTCTTGCCCTGGCCCCGCTCGCCGAGCAGCACCATGTCGTGGCCGGCGAGCAGCGCCCGCTCGACCTCGGGCAGCACGGTGTCGTCGTAGCCGACGATGCCGGGGAAGCGTGGCGCGCCGCGGCGCAGCCGGTCCAGCAGGTTGTCGCGCAGCTCCTCTTTGACCGTGCGGAACTCGTGGCCGGAGGCGCGGAGCTCGCCCAGTGTGCGGGGAAGATCGGTCGGAGGTGTGGGGACGAGCTGTGTGGAAGCTTCAGTCACTTCGGAAACGCTACTCCGGACCTGTGACAAGTGACCAAGGCCGCGGCCAGGCCCGCGGAATTGGCTCTGGCCGGGCCCGGCCGGGCGGCGGGACGCTGAGGGACATGAGCACAGAGTTGATCAAAACCGCCGACATTCTGAGGTACGCCGCGTTCAGCGCGGACCCCGCGGGCGGTAACCCGGCCGGCGTGGTCCTGGCCGCGGGCACGCTGTCCGACGCCGAGATGCTGGCGATCGCGGCGGAGGTCGGCTATTCGGAGACCGCCTTCCTCACCGAGGACCGGGGCTCCGGGGTGTACCGGGTCCGCTACTTCAGCCCGCTGGCCGAGGTGCCGTTCTGCGGGCACGCGACCGTGGGCACGGCGGTCGCGCTGGCCGACCGGCACGGGCCGGGCACCTACGTGTTCGTCACCAACGTCGGCGAGGTGCCGGTGGTCGTCGACGATCAGCGGCGGGCCACCCTGACCAGCGTCGGCGCCCGGGTGGCGGAGCTGGCCCCCGAGGACCTGGCCGCCCTGCTGGCCGCGCTGCGCTGGGACGCGGGCGACCTGGACCCGGCCCTGCCGCCCCGGGTCGCGTACGCCGGCGCGTACCACCCGGTGATCGCGGCGGCGACCCGGCAGCGGCTCGCCGACCTGGACTACGACGTGCCGGTCCTCAAGGCGCTGATGGAGGCCAGGGGCTGGACCACGGTCCAGCTCGTGTGGCGCGCGGCCGAGGACCGGTTCGACGTGCGCGACCCGTTCCCGGTCGGCGGGGTCTACGAGGATCCGGCCACCGGTGCCGCCGCGGCCGCGTTCGGTGGTTACCTGCGCGACGAGTGGCTGGTGCCCGGCGACGCGGTGGTGCAGCTGTCGCAGGGTGACGACCTCGGGCGGCCGGGACGGCTCACCGTGACGCTGACGCCCGGCGAGGACGGCGTACGCGTCAGCGGCACGGCGGTGCCCATCCCGGGGTAGCGCGCCCGATAGAGTCGGGCCCCGATGAGCGCCACGATGATCGTCAAGGACCTCGCCGCGGGGCACGGCGACCGCACCCTGTTCAGCTCCCTCGACCTGGTGGTCGCCCCCGGGGACGTGATCGGGCTGGTCGGCGTCAACGGGGCCGGGAAGACCACGCTGCTGCGTACGCTGGCCGGGTTGTTGCCGGTCGAGGCCGGCACGGTGTCGCTGAGCCCGCCCACCGCGAACGTCGGCTATCTGCCGCAGGAGCGGGAGCGGCGCGCCGGCGAGACCGTGCGGGACTTCCTGGCCCGGCGCACCGGCGTCGGGCCGGCCCAGGTCGCCATGGACGCCGCCGCCGAGGCCCTGGCCGAGGGCGCGCCCGGCGCCGACGAGACCTACGCGACCGCGCTGGAGCGCTGGCTCGACCTGGGCGGCGCCGACCTGGACGAACGCGCCGCGGCCGTCGCCGCCGAGCTGGGGCTGGGGGTCGCGCTGGAGCATCCGATGACCGCGCTCTCCGGCGGTCAGGCGGCCCGGGCCGGCATGGCGTCACTGCTGCTCAGCCGGTACGACGTGTTCCTGCTCGACGAGCCCACCAACGATCTTGATTTGGCAGGGCTGGCCCGGCTGGAGGAGTTCGTCACCTCGCTGCGGGCCGGCACGCTGCTGGTCAGCCATGACCGCGAGTTCCTCACCCGTACGGTCACGGCGGTGCTGGAGCTGGACCTGGCCCAGCAGCAGGTCCGCCGCTACGGCGGCGGGTACGGCGCCTACCTGGAGGAACGCGACCGGGCCCGGCGGCACGCGCGCGAGGACTACGAGGAGTTCGCCGACAAGAAGGGCGCGCTGCAGGAGCGGGCGCAGATGCAGCGGGGCTGGATGGAGCACGGCGTGCGCAACGCGCGGCGCAAGGCCAAGGACAACGACAAGATCGGCCGCAACGTGCGCGCCGAGTCGACCGAGAAGCAGGCCGCGAAGGCCCGGCAGACCCAGCGGATGATCGAGCGGCTGGAGGTTGTGGAGGAGCCTCGCAAGGAGTGGGAGCTGCGGATGGAGATCGCGGCCGCGCCCCGCGCCGGGGCGGTCGTGGCGACCTTGCGCGACGCCGTCGTGCGCCGCGGCGACTTCGTCCTGGGCCCGGTGACCCTGCAGATCGACTGGGCCGACCGGGTGGCCATCACCGGGGCGAACGGCGCCGGGAAGTCGACGCTGCTCGCCGCCCTGCTCGGCCGGCTGCCGCTGGAGGCGGGCTCGGCGGCGCTGGGGCCGGGCGTGGTTGTCGGTGAGGTGGACCAGGCCCGCGGGTTGTTCCTCGGCGACCAGCCGCTGATGGCGGCGTTCGGCGAGGCCGTGCCCGAGATGCCCGATGCCGAGGTCCGTACGCTGCTGGCCAAGTTCGGCCTGCGGGCCGCGCACGTGCTGCGCCCGGCGGACACCCTGTCACCCGGGGAGCGGACCCGGGCGGCGCTGGCACTGTTGCAGGCCCGCGGGGTGAACCTGCTGGTGCTGGACGAGCCGACCAACCATCTCGACCTGGCCGCGATCGAGCAGCTGGAGACCGCGCTGGCCGGCTATCCGGGCACGCTGCTGCTGGTCACCCACGACCGCCGGATGCTCGAGGCGGTGCACACCAACCGCACCTTCGAGGTCGCGGACGGCACAGTCACTAGCTGAGCCCGCGTGGCTCGCTGATCGGGCTCTCGTTGCCGGAGCGGTCCAGGCCGCTGAGGCAGTACTGCGCGGCGGCCGGCGGCGGGGCCGGGTCCTGGACCTTGGTGCCGCTGCGGCCGGTGGCGACCAGCTTCGCGGCGGCGCCGTCGACGCGGTAGAGCGCCCAGCTCGCCGGCTCGGCACCGGTGCCCGCCTGCCAGTCGAGCTCCACCGGTCCCGCGGCGGTCCGGCGGGCGCCGACGAGCCGGGGCGCGCCGGGTGGCTGGGCGGGCAGCTGCGCCATCGTCGGCAGCAGGGCCGGGGCGGCGTAGTGGTTCTTGCGGTAGCGGGTGACCGAGCCCAGCCGGTCCGCGCGGATCTGCTTGGCGCTGAAGTGCACGCTGCCCAGCACGCCGTACTTGTCGTTGAGGGTGAGCTGGCGGTCGATCTGGTCCGGCTGCTTCCACGGGCCCTTCTCGCCGACGCGGTAGTCGCCCTGCCCGATGTAGAGCTGCACCCGGGTGCCCTTGACCAGCTCCGACCACCAGGGCAGGGCCTTGGTGTAGTCGGCCTTGTCGAAGCCGATCGCCCAATACAGCTGCGGCACGATGTAGTCGAGCCAGCCCTCGCGGACCCACTTGCGGGTGTCGGCGTAGATGGAGTCGTAGCTCTGCAGCCCGTGGGTGTCCGAGCCGGCCTCGTCGGTCTCCTGGTTGCGCCAGATCCCGAACGGGCTGATGCCGAACTTGACCCACGGCTTGAGCTGCTTGATCCGCTGGTTCATCTCGCGGACCAGGGTGTCGACGTTGGCCCGGCGCCAGTCCCCGCGGCTCTGCGACTTGTCGGCCCGCCGGGCGAAGCTGGCGTCGTCCTTGAACTCGTTGCCCCCACCCTCGGGGTACGGGTAGAAGAAGTCGTCGAAGTGCACGCCGTCCACGTCGTACTTCTGGACGGCCTCGAGCATCGCGTCCTCGACGAATTTGCGGGCCGCCGGGATGCCCGGGTCGAAGTACAGCCGCGCGTTCTTGCCGTCCGGGTAGGAGATCGCCCAGTCCCTGTGCTTGATCAGAGGATGGTTCGGGGCCAGCTTCCTGAAGTCGGCGCCGGGCCCGGACGGGGCCGGCTGGGTCCCGCGGTACGGGTTGAACCAGGCGTGGAACTCCAGGTTGCGGGCGTGCGCCTCGCTGATCATGAACTCCATCGGGTCCCAGCCGGGCGACCTGCCGTCCCGCTTGCCGGTCAGCCACTCCGACCAGGGCGCGTACGCCGACTCCCAGAACGCGTCGCCGCTGGGCCGGACGTGCACGAAGATCGCGTTGTGCCGCATCGAGACGGCCAGGTCCAGCCAGGCGCGGTACTCGGCCTGCACCTTCTCCTTGCTCAGGCCGGGCCGGCTGGGCCAGTCGATGTTCATCACCGTGGTGAGCCACATGCCGCGCAGCTCCCGGGTGGCGCTGACCGGCACGCCCGCGCACCGGCCCGGGGTGCCGGCGGCCGGCCCGACCCGGGCCGCGCCGGGGGACGCCTGCTTACCGGCGCCGGGTGGGTCGTAGGTGGCCGCCCGGAGCAGCCCGATGCCGAGGACCGACACCCCCAGCAAAATGGCAACCACAAGGACCACGGTGGGCCGGACGGGGGGACGGCGCATCGGACCAGTGTGCCTGGTCCTACCCTCAGGCCATGAACGTGGTCGTGGTGGGGGCGGGAATCGCCGGGCTGGCCTGTGCCCGGAAGCTGGCCGCCGGCGGTGCCGCCGTCCGGGTGCACGAGCGCGGCCGGGTCGTCGGCGGACGGCTGGCCAGCAAGCGCCTGAACGGCCGGTACGCCGATCTGGGCGCGGCGTACTTCGTGGCCGACGACCCGGATTTCGCCGCCCTGGCCGAGTCGTGGCGCGCGCGGGGACTGGCCCGGCCCTGGACCGACAACCTGGCGGTGTTCCCGGGCGAGCCGACGACCGGCCCGATGCGCTGGGCGGCGCCGGGCGGGCTGCGCTCGCTGGCCGCGGACCTGGCCGACGGGTTGGACGTCACGCTGAGCAGTGAGCTGAGTGCGCTGCCGGACGACGCGGACGCTGTGGTGCTGGCCATGCCGGGACCGCAGGCGCTGCGGCTGGACCCGCCGGCGGCCGTCGCCGAGGCGGCCCGGGCGCAGGTGTGGGAGCCGGTGCTGGCGGCCGTCTGCACGTACGAGAAGCGGTCCTGGCCGGAGCTGCACGGCGCGTTCGTCAACGGCCACCCGGTGCTGGCCACGATCTTCGACGACGGTGACCGGCGCGGCGACGCCGCGCCGGTGCTGGTGGCCCACTCGACGCCCGCTTTCGCCCGGCCCCGGCTGGCCGACCCGGGCGCCGCGGCCGGGGAGCTGGCCGCGGCGGTCAACGACGTGCTGGGCCTGACCGACCGGCCCGAGGTCCACGTGCACCGGTGGACCTATGCCCAGCCGGCACCGGGCACGCCGTCGTTCGCCACCGACGGGCGGGTGTGGCTGGCCGGGGACGCCTTCGGCAAGCCGCGGGTGCAGACGGCCTGGCTGTCGGGGCGCGCCGTGGGCCGGGCGATCCTGGCTCAGAGCACCGAGCGGTAGACCTCCAGGGTGTCCACGGCGATCCGGGACCAGCTGAAGTGCTCCACCGCGCGGCGGCGCCCGGCCAGGCCCATCTCGGCGGCCCGGGCCGGGTCCTTGAGCAGCTTGGTCATCGCGGCGGCCAGGTCGGCGATGAACCGCTCCGGGTCGACCGGGGTGCCGCTGCCGTCGGTGACCTGCTCGATCGGCACCAGCAGGCCGGTCTCGCCGTCGGCGACGACCTCCGGGATGCCGCCGGTCGCGGTGGCGACCACGGCCGTCTCGCAGGCCATCGCCTCCAGGTTGACGATGCCCATCGGCTCGTAGACCGACGGGCAGACGAAGACCGTCGCGTGCGTGAGCACCTGCACGACCTCGTGCTTGGGCAGCATCTCCTGCACCCAGATCACCCCGGCCGCGTCCCGGGCGTTGCGCAGCTGGATCGCCAGGCCCTCGACCTCGGCGGCGATCTCCGGGGTGTCGGGCGCGCCGGCCAGCAGCACGATCTGGGTCTCCGGCGGCAGGTCGTGGCAGGCCCGCATCAGGTACGGCAGGCCCTTCTGCCGGGTGATCCGGCCGACGAAGACCACGCTCGGGCGGTTCAGGTCGATGCCGAGCCGCTCGATGACGTCGGTGCCGCGGTTCGGGGCGTACTGCTCGGTGTCGATGCCGTTGTAGACCACCCGGATCTTGTCCGGGTCGACACTCGGGTACGCGGTGAGCACGTCCCGCTTCATGCCCCCGGAGACTGCGATGATCGCGTCGGCGCCCTCGATGGCCGTCCGCTCGCAGAACGAGGAGAGCGCGTAACCGCCGCCGAGCTGCTCGGCCTTCCACGGGCGCAGCGGCTCCAGGCTGTGCGTGGTGACCACGTGCGGGACGCCGTACAGCAGTTTGGCGGTGTGGCCGGCGAAGTTCGCGTACCAGGTGTGGCTGTGCACGATGTCGGTGCCGTCGCAGCCCGCGGCCATCTCCAGGTCGACACCCATGGTGCGCAGCGCGGCGTTGGCCCCGGCCAGCTCGGCCGGCTCCGGATAAGCCGTCACGCCCGGCTCGTCGCGGGCGGCACCGAAGCAGTGCACCCGTACGTCGGTGAGGGGGCGCAGATCACGCGCCAGATACTCCACGTGCACCCCGGCGCCGCCGTACACCTCCGGCGGATACTCCCGGGTGAGCAGGTCGACGCGCAGATCCCTACCGCTGGAGGTCGAACGTGAGTCGGTCACGTGTCGCAGAATAGTCTCATCCCGGCCGGCCGGCGGGGTTGTCACATCGGGGTGGCGTAGACGACGACATTGTGGTCGTAGGTGCCGTCGCGGAACGCTCCCCCGCAGGTGACCAGGGCCAGCTGCGGGCTGGTGTCCCGGCGGAACAAGGCCTTCGGCAGCCGGCTCTTGGCGTAGCTGCGCCGGGCCGTCACCCGGTAGGCGATGCTGCGGTCACCGGCGCGGACCTCGATCCTGGACCCGACCGCCAGCTTCTCCAGGCGGTAGAGCGCGCCCTGGCCGTCCTCGGCCGTGTCGACGTGACCGGCGATGAGGACGGTGCCGCGCCGCTCGCCGGGCAGCACGGAGCCGATCCACCAGCCGAGCCGGTCCGGGTCGTCCGGCACGTCGAGCGCGCCGTCGCGGGTGACCCCGACCGGATCGACCGGGGCCCCGACGTCCAGCCGATCGATGGTCACCTTCGTCGGCGTCCACAGCGCGGGGGCCGGCGCCCTCGTCCTCGCCGCAGCGGTCGCGGGCGCCGATGCCGACACGACCACCGGCGGAGGCAGCGCGCCCGCGTCGGCCGGGGCCGAGGGCGGGCGCAGCACCAGGACGAGGCCGACGGCCAGCGCGCCCAGGCCGGCCACCAGGGTGGTCCAGCCCGCGGCGCGCCGGCCGTGGCGGTTCATCGCGTGGCGGCCGGGGAGCGGCGGCGCAGCAGCACCAGGGCCGCCGCGATCAGCAGCAGGCCCAGCGCGCCGAAGCCGAACGCCGCGGGGGCGTTCGACGTGGCGGCCTGGCCGCCGGTGCCCGTGCCGATGCTGCTCGGCACGCCGAGGTCGCTCGCGGCGTCCTCGAGCAGGCCGTGGTGCGCGGCGACCACGGGCGCCGAATCCTGTGCCACCTTCTTGGCCTGGGCGTCACTGCCCTGGGCGACCTCCTGCTCGCCGAGACGCATCGCCTTCATGTGCGCGTCCATCTGGGTGGGAATCCACAGCGCGTCGAAGTCGCTGCCGGAGGCCGCCTGGTAGCGGCGGGCCAGCGCCCGCTGCTCCGCGTTCGGCGCGTCCGGCAGGTCGACCCCGAGCGCCTCGGCGGTGTCCGTCAGCGTCGCGTCGAGCTTGGTGTGGTCGGCGACCCAGCGGGCCCCGAGGTCCTTCACCTGCTCGCTGGCGGCCTTCTGCTGGGCCAGTTCGCCGGTGGCGATCTCGGCCAGGTTGGACTGGTGGGCGGCCCGCAGGAACGCGGTGTCCTGGTCGGACGGCGCCGCTGCCGCGGCGGTCGCCGGCAGGAGCAGGAGGGCGGCCACCCCGGCCACCGCCGCAGCACGTCGGATGAACATGATCATCGATCCCTTCGTTGTCGTGACGAGGCGACTACCCGGCCGCCCGGCCCCTATGCGAAGAATCGACGCGGAAATCGACGCAACTTGTCTCAGCCTGGCACGGTGATGCCGTCGGCGAAGCGGATCAGCTGGTCACGAGTGAGAGGAACGTCCGCCTGCTCGACCGCGATCGACAGCAGCCGCTTCTTGTCGAGCCGCACGTTGAGCGTTCCCGGCCCCTGCTCCGAGGCTTCGAGAGTGGCCGGCCGGCCGCCGATGGTGAGCCGCTCGTCCTCCGGCGACGGCTCGTCCTCCGCCGAGACGGTGCCCAGGCCCAGGCAGATCCCCCGGCCGCTCTCGCCGTCGGTGAGGGTCGCCGGTGGCGCCAGGCACAGATAGTCCGTGGTGAGCGTCTGCAGGGCCAGCCCGGGCGGTGCCGTGGCGATGGCGAAGGGCAGCGGTGTGGGCGGCATCGCCACCGGTCGCAGGCCACCGGCGAAGCGCAGCACCTCGGCCTCGGTGTTGCGGCTGCCGCTGCCGAGCTGGGCCCAGCGCCCGTCGGCGAGCTGCCAGCGCACGCCCACGTACCGGTCGCCAGGACGATTGCCCTGGTAGACGTCGGCGTCCAGGGTCCGGATCAGTGCCGGGCGGCCGTTCACGGTGGTCGCCCGATCCTCGCCCTCGACCCACCAGTCCCCCGGCTGCGGCCCCACCGACAGCTCCATGGCCCGGTCGGCGGAGTCTCCGTAGATGAGCAGGACGTTCGGTCCGACCCGGCCGACCCGGGCGGTGCCCGCACCGGGCGGCGTCCAGCCGGGCGTCAAGGGAAAGACGGGCAGGTCGAACCGGGGTCGCTGCCAACCGGCCACCGCCGAATCCGCCGGCGCCGGACCCGCCGGGGCGGGCGCGGGCGACCGGCGACCGGCGATCGCCACCGGTACGGCCACCACGGCCACCAGCACCGCCGCCGCCCCCAGCACCGCCGCCCGCCGCCGGCCGGCCCGCCGGACTCCTCCGCGCACCGCGTCGAGCAGGTCCGGCGCCGGCGCCGGTTCGTCGGCGCGCTCACGCAGCGTCGCCCGCAGGTCGTCTTCGAGCATCATCGCGAACCTCCGGAAAGGGTGGTGGACGGGGACGGGCTCAGGTCGGTCCGCAGCCGGGCGAGACCACGGGCGGCGTGCACCCGTACGGTCGACGCGGCGCAGCGCAGCACCTCGGCGATCTGCCGGTCGTCGAGGTCCTCGTAGTAGCGCAGCACCAGCACGGCGCGCTGGGCCCGGGTCAGCCGGTCCAGCCGGGCCCACAGGTCGTCGCGCGCGGCGTGCTGATCGGCGAAGTCGGGCACCGAGCGCCCCGGCGCCGGGGTGGTCTCCGGACCGGTCTCGCGCCGGCCCGGCCGTTCCCCGCTGGAACGCCGCCGCAGCCACGACACGTGCGAGCGCACCAACGCCGTACGCAGGTAGCCGTCCGGATCGTCCGCCTCGATCCGCGACCACCGGCGGTACGCCTTGATCAGCACCTCCTGCACGAGGTCCTCGCCCAGGTGCCGGTCCCCGCAGAGCAGATAGGCGAACCGGCGTAACGCGTCTCCCCGCGCTCTGACGTACTCCTCGAACCCATGGCGCACTGCCTCGCTCCCCCGCTGCGGTCGTGATGTCTGCCTCCAGGACGCCGTGGCGCTCCGGTTCTGCTTACCGGAACCCGTAAAATCCCGGGAATCGCCGCTTCGACTGGCGCCGGAGCACCGGGAAAGTTAGCGTCACGGGCATGGCTGTCAAGGTGCTCGCGATCGTTCTGGCAGGTGGCGAAGGCAAGCGCCTGATGCCCCTCACCGCGGACCGGGCCAAGCCCGGTGTGCCCTTCGGCGGCATATACCGCATGATCGATTTCGTCCTGTCCAACCTCGCCAACGGCGGGTTCCTCAAGATCGTGGTGCTGACCCAGTACAAGTCGCACTCGCTCGACCGGCACATCACCAAGACCTGGCGGATGTCGACGCTGCTGGGCAACTACGTGACCCCGGTGCCGGCGCAGCAGCGGCTGGGCCCGCGCTGGTTCGCCGGCTCGGCCGACGCGATCTACCAGAGCCTCAACCTGATCAACGACGAGAATCCCGACTACGTCATCGTCTTCGGCGCGGACCACATCTACCGCATGGACCCCAAGCAGATGGTCGACGACCACATCGCCTCGGGCGCGGCCGTCACCGTCGCCGGGATCCGCCAGCCCAAGTCGATGTCCGACCAGTTCGGCGTCATCGACGTGGGCGAGGACGGCAAGAAGATCCGCGCCTTCCGGGAGAAGCCGGTCGACGTCGAGGGCCTGCCGGACGCCCCGGACGAGATCTTCGCGTCGATGGGCAACTACGTCTTCACCACCCGGGCGCTGTGCGAGGCGGTCACCGCCGACGCCCAGGACCCGGACAGCAAACACGACATGGGCGGCAACATCATCCCCATGCTGGTGGAGAAGGGCGAGGCCAACGTCTACGACTTCCGCGACAACGACGTGCCGGGCAGCACCGAACGCGACCGCGGCTACTGGCGCGACGTGGGCACGCTCGACTCCTTCTACGACGCGCACATGGACCTGATCGCGACACTGCCGGTCTTCAACCTCTACAACATGGACTGGCCGATCTTCACCAACTACGGCTCGTGGCCGCCGGCGAAGTTCGTGCACGGCTACGACGACCGGCAGGGCCGCGCCGTCGACTCGATGATCTCCCCCGGGGTGGTCGTCTCCGGCTCCCTGGTCGAGCGCTCGGTGGTCTCCCCCAACGTCCGGGTCAACTCCTGGGCCCACGTGGAGGGCTCGGTGCTGATGGAGGGCGTGCAGGTGGGCCGGCGCGCGGTGGTCCGCAACGCGATCATCGACAAGAACGTGCTGATCCCGGAGGACGCCCAGATCGGCGTCGACCTGGACCGCGACCGCAAGCGCTACACGGTCTCCGACAGCGGCATCGTCGTCATCGGCAAGGGCCAGCGGATCGAGCCGTAGCCCGGCCCGCGACCGCCTTGGGGGCCGGAGAGGTCAGAGGCGGTCGCGCAGCGTCTGGCTCGGGGAGACGCCGTAACGCTCGCGGTAGGCGCCCGCGAAGCGGCCCAGGTGGGTGAAGCCCCAGCGGGTCGCCACCTCGCTCACGCTGACCTGGCCCGGGCCGGCCCGGGTGAGCTCCGCGTGCACGCCCTCCAGCCGCAGCCGGCGCAGGTAGGTCAGCGGGGGCACGCCGACGTGCTGGCGGAAGGACTCCTGCAGCACCCGGATGCCGACGCCCGCGATGCCGGCGAGCTCGGCCGCCGTGAAGGAGCGCCCAGGCTCGGCGTGCATCGCGTCCAGCGTCCGTTTCACCGTCCGGGGTCGCCGGGCCGTCGGCTGCCCCGCCAGGCCTTCCGAAAACGGGTGCTCGACCGCCTGGGCCAGCCCGCTGATCGCCAGCTCGCGCCAGCGGCGCAGCAGCGGCGGCAGCAGAATCAGACCGTCCGGCTGGCGGGTCTCGGCCAGCAGCAGCCGGACCAGCGCCAGCCAGCTGCGGCCCGGACCGCCCGCGAGCCCGAAGGTCGCCCCCAGCGGCAGCGGTGAGCCGACCCTGCGGTCCAGGGTCGCGTCGAGCTCGCGTTCCAGGGCGAGGCGGTCCACCTTGAAGCTGATCAGCCGGCAGTCGGCCGACCAGCGCAGCGAGATGTCCCCGACCGGGCGGAACACCGCGGCCTGGCTGGGGTCGGCCGTGGTGGCCGCCCCCCGGTGCAGCACCTGCACCGCACCGGTCAGCGGCGCCAACACGTGGTACGCCGTCTCCAGGTTGCCGGTGTCGAGGCACATCTCGACGCCGTAGCTGATCTCGCCGATGGTGATCGGCCCGATCTGCGCCACCTCGCCGGAGAAGGACACCTCGTCCGCGCTGCCAGCCGGTTTGATCTCCAGCGGACCGTAGTACATCCGCCGGCAGAACGAGCTCGCCTGTTCCACATCGGCCGTCCGGAGGCTGACGGAAACCGCCACGTCCCCGTCCGGAGTTCCCGTACCGGGCTCCGGACCGGCCGCCCCTGCCGTGTCCATCCGCTCACCCTAGACCGACAGAGGCGTCACCGCGCGTCACACTTTGGCGGGTACCGGCCACTCGTACTCGGTGACCGAGCCACTGCGCACGTCGACCTCGGCCAATGGGGTGACCGCGTCGCGCCAGACGACGTAGCGGCCCTCGGCCAGGTTGTCGATGACAACGCTGAACAGCACGCCGTCGCGCACGTACCGGGCGCGGACCGCGGCGTGGGTGCGCGTCGCCGCGTCCCCCACCGGGCTCACCTCGATCTCGTGGCCGTGCAGGCTGCCCGGGGTGTAGATGACCAGCGCACCGATGCCGGCCCCGATGTTGAGGACCACGGTGCCCTGCCCGGACGGGTCGAGAGTGTGGTGATGGTGCACGCCCGCGCTCACTTGTCCGCCGGTTCGGGGTTGTTGAAGCCGTCGAACGGCACCCCGAGGTACGGGAACTTCTTGAGCAGCTTCGAGCTGGCGTCCTTGGCCGACAGTCCCTGCTCGACCAGCGCGGCCGCGGCGTCCGGCTTGAACTTCTCGTCCACCAGCGGCACGGTCACGCCGGCGATGGCCCGCAGCGAGATCGACACGACGTCGTCGGCGACGCGGCGCCCGTTCGGGAAGCCGGCCAGGTCACCACCGAGGATGCCGAAGGCGTTCGGGTCCTCCTTGGTCGGCGGGACGGCCGTGTTCAGCCGCAGCATGTCGGCCTGCACGTCGCCGGTGTTGTTCTGGAAGTCGTCGATCAGCCCGTCCGGGATGCCGGTGAGCAGGATCGCCACCAGGTCGGCACGGGCGGTCTTGGCCTTGTTGAGCTCGGCCAGGTTGTCGAAGAGGCCCGGGTAGAGCACCGGCAGCAGCGCACCCAGCTCCGGCTGCTCGACGAACTCGGCGAAGCGCTTGTCCTCGCTCGGCGGCAGGCTGTTCCACAGGTCCTTCTGCGCCATCGGCACGATGACCTCGTTGAACAGCGGGTTGCCGAGCCGCGAGACCTGGACCTGCGGGCCCACGTACACGTCGTCGTTGTCTGGTCTGCCGTGCCGGACCTGCACCTGGCGGCGGCTCGCCGACGTCCAGACGCCGATGACGGCACCCGGGTCGCGGCCGCGGACCTTCTTCTTGCCGTCCTTGCGCACGTAGTGCAGCGGCAGCTGGATGGCGATGCTGTGCACGTTCATCTTGTCGGTGGCGTTGACCGCCTTGCCGGCGTAGTTGAACAGCTTCTGCCCGACCAGGTGCTTGTCCTGGAACGGCCGCAGCGTGCCGAGGTCGAAGATCGCGCCCAGGTCGACGAAGAACGGGTCGGCGCGCTGGCCGGCGAAGACCTTCTCACCGGTTTTCAGCTTGTGCACCGCGTCCTCGGCGAGCTTGTCGTAGTCCGGGATGGACAGCGGGCCGACGTTGCACGGCGGGCAGGGCAGCTTCTCGGCCAGCACCGTGTGCTTGCCGCTGGCGTCCACCTTGGTGACCGAGTAGAACTGCCGGCGGTTCCAGTTCTCGCTGTCGAGCGACTCGATCGGCCCGGTGTTGTAGAGGAACGTCCGGTCGTTGCGCAGTTCGGTCCGGAACCGGAACTGGTACGTCAGATCCGGGCGGCCGTCACCGTTGGAGTCGACGTGGATCTCGTACAGCACGTCGTCGCCGAACTCGAAGAAGTTCGGGCCGCTGGCCGGCAGCTGCAACGGCACGTAGTTGGCGATCAGCGTGACGGTGTCCGGGTGGTCCGGGCTCACGAACGCGTACAGGTCGGCGCTGTCGGCGACCGGGTCCTTGCTGATCTCCGGCGCTTCACGGTGCGATGACATGAAGAACTTCCTTACTCAGGAATCGGGGGGCTGGGTGAGGAAGCGATTCAGGCGCGCTTGACGGCCTTGAGGAGCTTCTCGGCGAGGTCGGGATCGGTCAGCGTCACTCTGGACCCGCCGGAGAACACGTCGAACGTGCCCTTCTTCGCGTCGCGCAGGGAAATCACCAGCGGCTCGCTGTCGCTCGAACCGGCCTTCTCGCCGGCGAGGCTGAGCCCGGCCACGCTGGCGCCGGCGGCGCCGACTCCCACCGTGGCGGCGATGGCAAGAACCCGACGGCGCGACAGGCGGTTAACCGCCCGCGTGCCGTAGTGGACACGACTCATGCTCGGCCTTTCGTCAAACGCTGCGGCGGTCTCCCGCCGGTGCGCGAATCGGGGTTATTGCCCGGGACTTACGTCGTCGACGTCCATCAGTACGAAGCCACCACCGCAGTGGTTCAAAGCAATTTCCCAGCAAAGGTTTCCTTCAGGTTGCCCTTGCCACCAAATCGATGAATGCGCAGCTCAACGAGGGAAATGCCGTTTACTGGGAGCGTTTCCGGGGCGATCGGAATCGGCCACTCACCGTTTCTCTGCGACTGCGTGGGGTGATCTTGGGAGGGTGACCCGTCAGGAACTGGGTCGTTGAGGTTGTGGCCGGCACGACACGGACGAGCGGGGTGGATGATGGCGAGACGATGGCTGGTCGCGGCGGTGCTGCTGCTCACGCTGGGCGGGTGCGGTGACGAACCGGAGGCCGAGCCGGCGACCGTACCCGTGCCGGCGACGACCAGCGAGGCGCCCGTACCGGCGTCGCCGAGCGTGATCGCCAGCCGGGTCGCCGTCGCGGTCTCCCCGGCCCGGACGGCGCCGCAAACGACGCCGAAGGCTGCCGGGCGGGACCGGGCCGGCCCGGCGGAGTTCGTCGCCGTGGTGCAGCGCACCATGCCCGGTCTGGCCCTGGACCGCCGGGAAGAGGAGATCGCCGCGCTCGCCCAGCAGGCGTGCGCGGCGCTGGCGGCCGGCCGGTCCGCCGCCACCGTGGTCAGCGAGGTCCGGACCGTCGGCACCGACCGGGCCGGCGCCCGGCAGTTGATCAAGCTGGCGGTCGGCACGGTGTGTCCCGAGCAGGATCGCCGGGCCGGAGAGTTCTGAACCGGGGTCAGGGCTTGCGGGCCACTCCGCAGTACTGGTTGACGTCGATGTCGGGGTCACCGGGCCCGGGCCGCCAGCGCGAGCACGACACGACGCCGGGCTCGAGCAGCTCCAGGCCGTCGAAGAAGCGGGTGATCTCCGCCGAGCCGCGGTAGACGATCTTGGGCGTGCCGTGCTCGTTCCAGAACGACACGATGCTGTCCGCGGCTTCGCGGTTGATGTCGTTGCAGCCGTGCGCGATCGCCAGATAGCTGCCCGAGGGCAGGGCGTCCACCAGGCGCGCCACCACGTCGCGGGCCGCGTCGTCGTCGAGGATGAAGTGCAGGATGCCCAGCAGGGTGACAGCCACCGGCCGGGAGAAGTCGAGGGTCCGCCCGGCCGCCGCGATGATGGCCTCCGGGTCGTTGAGGTCCGCCTCGATGTATTCGGTGGCGCCCTCGGGGGCGCTGGTCAGCAGTGCGCGGGCGTGCACGAGCACCAGCGGGTCGTTGTCGACGTAGACGATCCGGGCGTCCGGCGCGATCGACTGGGCCACCTGGTGGGTGTTGTCCGCGGTGGGCAGGCCGGTGCCGATGTCCAGGATCTGCCGGACCCCCTGCTCGCCGACGAGGTGGCGCACCATCCGGCCCAGGAAGGCCCGGTCGGCGATCGCCAGGTCGATGATCGAGGGCAGCTGCCGGGCGATCTCGTCCCCCGCGGCCCGGTCGGACGCGAAGTTGTCCTTCCCGCCGAGCCAGTAGTTCCACAGCCGGGCCGAATGCGGCACGTTCGTGTTGATCCGGGCGTCCCCGGCCGGTTCCGGCATGACGGTGGCTCCTTGTCCGGTGTTGGGGTGGGCGCACATCTTTGCACCGATCCTGCAATAACTACAGCCCGTCGCGGGTCGGCCGAAAGTCGCAGCGGATGCACAGCAGGTCGCGCCCCTGGTCCGATGCCACGCACAGGTTGCCTGCGGATGCTGGGAAGTGCCCGTCACCCACCCAGGAGGTCATCATGTCGGCACGCGGAATGCTCGGTCTGGTCGGCACCGCCGTCGGTGGACTGATCGGCTGGGGCGAGGAGGTCCCGGCCGCGGACCCGGCGGCCCTGCGCGCCCTGTTCGCCGACCTCGGCCTGACCGTCGGGCGCACCGAGGAGGACCTGGCCACCGCCGTCCGCGGCTTCCAGGCCCGCGTCGGCCTGGACCCGGACGGGGTCGCCGGTCCCCGTACGGTGCACCTGCTCGCCCGCTACGCCAAGGAAGCCCGGGAGCTGCACCGCTTCGAACGCGCCGCAGCCGCCTGACTCACTCCGGCTTGCCGAGCGCCCGCAACGCGTCGAGCCCGGGCAGCAGGAAGTACTCCCCGCCCCGGCAGGTCACCAGCGGCCGCGGCACCTCGACGTACGCCGGCGGCGAGCCCTGCAGCAGGATCCGGGCGCCCGGCCCGCCGGCCGTGGTGAAGATGTCCTCCTCGCGGCCGCGGCCGAAGGCGTTGCCGTCGGCCATCCACTCGGTCTGCACGAACTCGAACTGCCGGCCCGGATCGGCGACCACGGCCAGGAAGAGCAGCCCGCGTTCGGCGCCGTCGTCCGGCGCGCCGGGCGGCAGGTACGGGCCGTACGGGATGCCCCGGCGCAGCATCAGGTGCCGCCGGGTGAGCTTGCTGCCCCCGGCCAGGGCCCCGCGCGGATTGGCCCGCCGTACGTGGGCCGCGGCCGGGCACGGTGCCAGCAGCTCACCGTCGCGGCGGCGCCCGACGAGCCCGGCGGCGACGTCGTCGGATCCCCCTTCGAACCCGGCGGCGGCGGCCCCGGTCATCTCCCGGAACGCCGGCACGTCCTGCTCCAGCTTGCGGTAGACCAGGTAGCTGCCGTTGCGGCTCAGGCCCGGCGGCAGGAACCGCCCGGCGACGTCACCGTCCACATCGGGCATGCCCAGCACGAACTCGCCGGGCGGCAGCACCTCGCCGGGGGCGTCGCGGCGGCCGTGGCCGGCCACCCGGGGCTGGGAGATGCCGTCGGCGAAGCCGAAGTGCTCGACGAACGTGCGGCTGTCGCCCTCGGCCCGGGGCAGGCGCCCGCCGCGCTGCTCACCGACGACCCGCAGCCCTTCGCTGTCGGCGATGCCGGCCCGCAGCCGGTCGAGCCACGGGTCGAGCTCGGCGGCGTCGGTCGCGGTCAGCAGCAGCACGACGTCGACCGCGCCCGGCTCGGTGAAGGGCTCCTGCCAGGGCTCGGTGCCCCGCCCGGGCGACAGCACGTCCTCGCGGGCGTGCATGCCCTCGCGGAATTCCTCGGGGAATTGCTCCAGCTCGGCGGCGGGCACCCCAAGGCGGGCCAGTCCGGCGTGGCTGACGCCCAGGTGCAGGGCGCGGGCGGGCCGGTCACCCACCTCGGCGGCCGAGGTGACCTCCGGAGCGACGGTACGCAGCCAGCGCCGGGCCTGCGGCCCGGAGGTGATCCGGAGGAACAGGTGAGCGGCCACACTGTGGTCGGCGAAGCCGCGCAGCACGATGCCCTGGATGTCGGGCAGCTCCAGCTCGGCCACCGGACCCGGCTCCGGGACGCGGTCCTCCTCCAGGTCCACGGCGATCCGGAAGCGGCTGCGCAGCATGCCGTCGGCGTTGCCCGGCGCGGTCGCGGCGAACGCGGCCACCTTGCGGCGCAGGCGCAGCGCGTCGGTGAGCTGCGCGACCGAACCCTCCGGGCTTCCGGAGAACGTGTATTCGGCCCGCACGCTGCGCTCGGTGAAGAACGCGACGAAGGGCGCCTCCCGGTCGTACCCGGGATAGCCGGTGCAGTCGCCCCAGATGGCGTCGGCGTCCGGGCCGAGCAGCCGCAGGCGCCGGAAGAAGTCGGCCGGGTCGCCGTCGACGGTCGCGGTCATCAACAGGTACGGGTGCGGCAGGTCGTCCGGGCGCGGCGGGCGGCCGCCGTGCGCGAGCAGGTCGAGCAGCCGCGCCTTGCGGCTCATCCCGGCCGGCCGTTGCTGGGGTACCGCGTGCTCGAGCACGACCAGGCGGGCGAAGTGGACGCCGGCCACCGTGGCGAACGGGCTGCGCCCGAAGGACCGGATCCGCTCGCGCAGCCCGGCGGCACGACCGTCGGCGATGCGCGCGAACACGGTCACCGACCGGGTGCCGGTCTTCGTACGGCTCATGACTGCGCCTCCCAGCTGTAGAGGTCACCCTGGACCTCGTCGACGAACCGCTGCCAGGCCGCGCCGAACTCGGCCGGGTCGGCGGTGCCCAGATGCCGGTCGTACGCCTCCCGCACGCGCAGCGCGGATGCGATCTCGGTCACTCCGGCGTCCGGGTAGGCGGCGTAGTAGTGGTCGACGTCGAGATCGTTCGCCCGGATGTAACGCCGGAACGGCTCCGGCGGCAGCGCCCCGGGGAAGCCGAAGGACCAGCCCCAGATGAGCGCCATCCGGGCCGGGATCTCCAGCGAGAAGGCGTCGATGTACTTGCCCCAGGCGCCGTTGAAGTCGCTGCGGAACAGCAGGTACGCGTACCGGGAGCGGCGGCTCTGGCCGGGGAAGCGGGGCAGCACCGACCAGTGCGCGAAGTGGATGAACGACATCCGCTTGAGGTCCTCGGGCGCGCCGAGCAGGTGCCGCAGGAACAGGAAGCCCCGCAGCAGCGGCACCCAGTGCCGGGGCATCGGGGTGAGCACGGTCAGCGGGGTGCCGCGACCGGCCAACGAGGACAGATAGGAGCCGTCCCGCGACTCCTCGCCCGGTGGATCCGTTGTCTCGATCATGGTGATGATCCTTCACGAAAGATCAACCGCGTCGGCTCCCGCTGACACGGTACGGGTACCCTCGCCCGGTTGCGACGGGAATACACTCGGCCGATGATGCTCGGACGGACCGCCGAACGTGCATTGATCGACGGTCTTCTGACAGGCGCGCGGGCGGGCCGCAGTGACGCCCTGGTGCTCACCGGCGAGCCCGGCATCGGCAAGACGACCCTGATCCAGTACGCGGTCGGGCAGGCCGAGGGCATGCAGGTGCTGTCCGCGCGCGGCTACGAGGACGAGTCGGAGATACCGTTCGCCGGCCTGGCCGACCTGCTGCGCCCCGTGCTCGGGGTGCTCGACGAGTTGCCCGCCCCGCAGGCCGCCGCCCTGCGCAGCGCCCTGGCC
Organism: Actinoplanes sp. NPDC051405; assembly: GCF_055586185.1. Taxonomy (NCBI): domain Bacteria; kingdom Bacillati; phylum Actinomycetota; class Actinomycetes; order Micromonosporales; family Micromonosporaceae; genus Actinoplanes; species Actinoplanes sp. NPDC051405. The sequence goes on along the minus strand of NZ_JBVJIR010000019.1, from coordinate 106,342 downwards.
CTGGGCCCGCCGGTGGCCGGGGACCGCTTCACCGTGTGCGCCGCCACCGTCGGCATCCTCGCCGCGGCAGCGGAGAGCTCGCCCCTGCTGATCGTGGTGGACGACCTGCAGTGGCTGGACGCCTCCTCGCGCGAGGCCGTGCTGTTCGCCGGCCGCCGGCTGCACGCCGACGGCATCGCGCTGCTGCTGGCGACCCGCGATCCGGCCGACGCCGCCGGGCTGCGCTACCCGCAGGTGGCGCTGTCCGGACTGTCGGTCGAGGACGTCGACGAGCTGTGCCGGGCGACGCTCGCGGTCGCGCCCGAGGGCACCGGGGAGCGGCTGCACGCCGCCACGGCCGGCAATCCGCTCGGTGTCATCGAGCTGTGCCGGGAACGGCCGGAGATCGTCGAGGACGGGGTCACCGCGCCGTTCGTGGCGCCGGGCTCGCGCATCGAACGCGCGCTGCGCGGCCGGCTGGAGGAGCTCGACGACGACACCCGCCGGGCCCTGGTGCTGGCCGCGGCGGCCGTCGGCGGCGACATCGCCACGCTGCTGGCCGCCGCCCGGGCCACCGGGCTGCACCTGCGCCACTTCGCGCCGGCGGAGAAGCACGACCTGATCACCGTCGACGAGCAGCGCATCGAGTTCCGGCATCCGCTGCTGCGCTCGGTGGTCTACCACGGGGCCTCCACCGACGACCGGGTCGCCGCGCACAACGCGCTGGCCACTGCCCTGGCCGGAGCCCCCGGTGACGCCGCGGCCGACGCCCGGGCGTGGCACCTGGCCGCGGCCACTCTGGCCCCGGACGAGCAGATCGCCGCGGAGCTGGAGCAGGCCGCGCTGCGGGCCAGCCGGCGCGCCGGGTACGTGGCCGCGGCGCGGGCGTTCGGGCAGGCCGCCCGGCTCAGCCGCGGTCCGGAGCGGGCGCGGCGGCTGCTGCGGGCGGCGCGCTGCTGGCAGCTCGCCGGGCGCAACGACCAGGTGCTGACGCTGCTCGACGACGCGCTGCCGCTGACCGCCGACCCCGGCCGGCGCGCCCTGATCCAGCACATGGACGCGTACGTGCGGATGTGGCGCGAGCGTCCCGACGGCGTGCTGCCGTTCCTGGTCCGCGGGGCCGAAGCCGTGCAGGAGATCGACCCGGCCCGGGCGGCGCTGATGTATTCCGACGCCTGCATCCCGTACTTCATGGTCGGCGACATCGAGCAGTTGCAGGCCGCGGTCCGCCGCGGCTACGAGCTGGCCGAGCGGGTCGGCGGGGTGGCCCAGCTGGTCGCCGCGGTGGCGCTGGCCGGCGGGCTCACCCTGGCCGGGGAGCGCGAGCAGGCGAGCGCGCTGCTGCGCGACTGCCACGCCGACCTGCTGGCGGCCGATCCCCTGGTCCGCGCCCAGGATCTGTGCCATGCCTCGCTGACCTGGATCTGGCTGGAGGGCTACGAGCAGGCCGGCGAGCTGCTCGGCCGGGTGGTCGCCGCGGCCCGGTCGGCGGGCGCCCTGGGCGTGCTGCCGCAGGCACTGGGCATCGAGTCGGAGCTGCACTTCCGGGTCGGGCGCTGGCACGACGCGCGGGTCAGCGCGGCCGAGAGCCTGCGCCTGGCCAGCGAGACCCGCCAGGCCAACCTGTACGGGCTGTTCTTCGCCGGCCGCCTCGACGCGGTCCAGGGCCGCGACGACGAGTGCCGGCGTCAGGTCAGCCGCACGATGGAGGTGGCCGAGCGTCTCGGCGTCGGCTGCATGGCTCTCTACACCGGTCACGAGCTGGGTCTGCTGGCGCTGAGCCACGGCGACGCGGGTGAGGCGATCACCCGGCTCGAGGCCGTCCGGGAGCTGCCCGTGGTGGCGCACATCCACGAGCCGGCCGTGGTGCCGTGGGTGTTCGACCTCGTGGAGGCGTACATCCGCGACGGCCGGGGGGACGCCGCGGGCGAGCTGCTCGCCGAGCAGGAGTCGCACCCGGGCGGGCAGTGGGCCGAGGCCGCCACGGCCCGGTGCCGGGCGCTGCTGGCCGCCCCGGAAGAGATGGACGAGGCCTTCCGGGTCGCGTTGCAGGCCCCCGGGTGTGCGGTGATGCCGTTCGAGCGGGCCCGCACCCAGCTCTGTTACGGCGAGCGGCTGCGCCGGGTCCGGCGGCGGGCCGACGCGCGCCGGCACCTGCACGACGCTCTGGAGACGTTCACCCGGCTGGGCGCGCAGCCCTGGGCGGAACGGGTCCGCACCGAGCTGCGCGCCACCGGCTCCACGGTCGGCCGGTCCCCCGATGCGCTGCCCCGGCTCACCCCGCAGGAGCTGCAGGTGGCGCTGGTGGTGGCCAGGGGGGCCACCAACCATGAGGCGGCGGCCACCCTGTTCCTGTCGCAGAAGACGATCGAGTACCACCTGAGCAACATCTACCGGAAGACCCACATCCGCTCCCGGGCCGACCTCGCCGGCATCGCGAGTGCCGCCCAGGCCTAGTGCCATGCGTGCGCCCCGAGCCCGGCCCGCTCCAGCGAGGTGCGCAGCTTGCGCAGCGAGCGCATCCGGGTCGGCCCGATGCTGCCGATCGGGATGCCCTGGCACCGGGCGAGATCGGCGTACGCCGGGGCGTCGTTGCTGCTCAACGCCACGACCAGGGCGCGCGACGAGTCCGGCAGCGAGTTGACGTGCTGCCACAGCAGGTCGTTCATCCGGGCGTCGACGGCGGCCTTCTCCGGGTGCGGGGACCGCTCGTCGCGCTGCTCGGCCTGCTGCTCCAGGCCCGGGACCTCACGCTTGCCGCTGCGCATGAGCTTGAGGCACTCCCGGCGGGCGATGGTCACCAGCCAGGAGCTGACCCGCTCCGGGTCACGGACCTCGCCGAGATGCTCGAACGCGCGCAGCCAGGTGTTCTGCACGACGTCCTCGGCATCGGACTCGGGTAGCCGGAAGGAGCGGACTGTCCACCAGACCAGGCGCTCGAACTCGTGCACGAATCTGTCGGCCGCGCCGGTCGCGCCGGACTGTGCCGCGTAGATGATTTCCCGGGTGCCGTCGTACTGGTCGATCGTCATGACCGCGCCTCTCCTGGTCCGAACGGGACCTGGATGACGCTATGAATCGGCGGGCCGGTTGAGATCCGGGCGCGACCCTGGGGTTGACCGGCACCCACCCTGGGGTTGATACCGGCCGGCCAGTCGGAGATCCGACTGCATCAGGGACCGTGGCGGCGCGCACGGCGGAAGGGAGAAGGCCGTGCGCATCAAGGAGTTGGTCGGTGCGCGGCCTTACCATCGGAGGATGCTGACCTGAGGAGATCCGGCGATGCTGAGCCGCGTCAATCGAGAGACCGTCGATCTGTCGTCCTATCCCGATCTTGTGGTGGTCTATCTGGGTATGCGCGTCACCCGGCTCTACGGCCTGCGCACCCTGATGGCCCGCGGCCCGCGGATCGACCGGTCGGACGACAAGCCGGAGGGGCTGCTCGCGCACGAGCCGCTTCTCTGGTCGTTGTTCCCCATGCACCTCGGCATCCGCCAGTACTGGCGGGACCTACCCACGCTGCTGGCCTGGGCCCGCTCCGAGCCGCACCGCCTGTGGTGGCGCGACTTCCTGCGCGACAGCGGCGGCACCGGCTTCTGGCACGAAACCTACCTGCTGCGCGGCGGCATGGAGGCGGTCTACGACGACATCCCGCAGCGCCGCGGCTTCGCATCCTTCGCCCCGGTGCACCCGGCCCGTGGCGCGATGTTCGGCTCGGCCGCGCGGGTCGGCCGTCCGGAGGACGACATCGCCCCGGTCGTCACCGAGGACGACCTCTACACCCCCGGGACCTAGGTTCGGTCTCCTAGCTCAAAGCCCCCCATCAGACGCAGGGTGAACCGCTCACTGGTCATCAGGCGGAGGGCGGGACCAGCAGACGGACGACCGGGAACTTGCGGTCGGTCTTCTTCTCGTACTCGCGGGCGTCGGGCCAGTAGTCGCGCCAGACCCCGTACACGCTCTCCCAGCGGGGGTCGCCCGGCCGGATGACCTCGTAGTCGACGCTGATCGTGGCCGCGCCGAGCTCGATCGTGGCCGGGCCGGTGGCGGCCTCGAGGTTGGCGACCCACTGCGGGTCCTCCGGGGCGCCGGCGAGGCTCGCGCAGATCACGTACGCGTCGGCGTCCGGCGCGGCGACCAGCGGGGTGACGTACTCCTTGCCGGACCGCCGGCCGACGTGGTGCAGCAGCACCAGGGTCTTGCCCTCCCAGTGCATGCCGACCACACCGTCGGTGGCGCGGAACCTGTCGATGATGGTGTCGTTGAAGGAGGCCATGAGCAGAGGCTAACCGTCGATGGACGGTCGTGCCTCACGACGCGAAGTCCCAGACCGCCTCGAGGGTCTGCTGCGGGGTCTCCAGCTGCGGCAGGTGACCGGCGCCGGCCAACGGCAGGTGGACGGCGCCCGGAATGGCCGCGGCGTACGCCTTGCCGTACTCGGCGTCGACGATCCCGTCGCTCTCGCCCCACAGCACGCAGGTGGGGACGGTGACCGCGCTCAGCCGGGCCGCCAGCGTCGGGTCGGCCATCGTGGTGCCGGCGAAGAGCGCGATGGTCTGCCGGTTGGTCGCCAGCATGGCCTTCCGCGCGTCCGGCAGGGAATCCGGGTCGGAGCGGAACCGGTCCGGGTCGGCGTAGGACAGCTCGGTCAGCTCGGCCGGGGTCAGCGAGAAGAAGTCCGCGACCGGATGGCCGGGCACGGCGATGCCGACGCCGTTGAGGATCACGACACCGCTCACCCGGGGGCTGCCCAGCAGCGCGAGCTCGGCGGCGATCCAGCCGCCGATGGAGTTGCCGACGACGGTGACGCCGGTGAGGTCCAGCTGGTCGAGCAGGGCGGCATAGAGCTCGGCGAGCCCGCGGACGGTGGTGAGGTCGTCGGGGCGCGGCGTGCCGTTCCAGCCCGGGTGCGTCGGCGTGAGCGCCCGGGCCGGCCGCTCCCGGGCCAGCAGCTCGCCGAACGACAGGAACGAGAACGGCCCGGCGCCGCCGTGCAGCAGCAGGAACGGGCGGCCGGAGCCGGCCTCGGCCACGGTGACAGCGGCCGATGCCACCGCGTAAGTGTTGATCGTCATGGCCCAGACGCTAGGTCAGCATCCTTATATAAGCAACCTTAGTTAAGGATGTTGTTATGCTGCACACCATGGGAAGATCCGTCCAGGAGGTCGGCCTGCTGGTCAAACGACTCCAGCACCGCCACCACCGCGCGCTGACCGCCGCCCTCACCGACCTCGGCGTCTCCCTGGTGCAGTGGGACACGCTGCGCCACCTGCACGAGAACCCCGGCGCGTCGCTGCACGACCTGGCCCAGCTGACGTTCCAGACCGACCAGGCCTTCGGCACCCTGGCCACCCGGATGGCCGACCGCGGTCTCATCGAACGCGAGCCGGGGCCCGGCCGGGCCATCCGCCACCGCATCACCGCCAAGGGCGAACACGTCCGGGTCGAGGGCGGACGCCGGGCTGCCGAGGTGCTCGCCCGCACCCTGGGCGGCCTGACCGCCGGACAGCTCGATCAGCTCGGCGGCCTGCTGGAACTGGCCCTCACCGACGGACCCGCAGACGCCGGGTGACGACCGGGATCAGGACCTGGCCGTCACGCCCGGGGTTATCCGGAGGGTGCCGGCCGTGGTGTCGATCGTGGCCTTCGTGCCCAGCGGCACGGTCAGCTGCCCGTTGCCGTGGCCGATGCGCAGCCCGCCCAGCACCGGCACGCCCAGGTCGCCGACCCGGTCCTGGACCGCCTGCGCCGCCGTCCACTGGCCCTCGGTCACGGGGGCGTTGGTGAACTGACCGATCGCGATGCCCCTGATCCCGCGCAGCGCGCCCGCCCGGCGCAGCTGGGTCAGCATCCGGTCGTAGCTGTACGGCGCCTCGTCGACGTCCTCGAACATCAGGATCGCCCCCGTCAGGTCGGGGAAGTCGCGGGTGCCGAAGCCGGTCTGCAGGATCGTCAGGTTGCCGCCCAGCAGCGTCCCCGTCGCCGTGCCAGGCACGTGCACCGCCGCGCTCGGCTCGGCCGGGTCCCGGGTCAGCACCACCGGGTCGGTCGTCATGATCGCCTTGCGCAGCGACTCGATCTCCACCGGGCCGGTGCGCGAGTCGGTCCAGTTGACCATCGGGCCGTAGAAGCTGACCAGCCGCGCGCCGCGCCACAGGCGGCCGATCAGCGCGGTCAGGTCGCTGAAGCCCACCAGGACGCGGGGGTCGCGGCGGACCGAGGCCAGGTCCAGCCCGTCCACGATGCGCTGGGTGCCGTAGCCGCCCCGGGCGGCGAAGACACCGCGGACGCCCGGGTCGCGGAAGGCCGCGTTCAGGTCGGCCAGGCGCGCCTCGTCGGTGCCGGCCAGGTAGCCGAACTTGTCGTTGACGTGGGCGCCCAGCTCGACCTCCAGGCCGAAGCCACGCAGGATCTCGATGCCGCGGGCCAGGCGGGTGTCCGGCGCCGAGCCGGTGGCGATCACCCGGACCCGGTCGCCGGGGCGCAGCATCGGGGGCCGGACGGCGCGGCGGGGCGCGGCCTGGGCCGCTCCGGGGACGAGGGTGCCGCCGCCCGCGACGGCGGCGGCTCCCAGCAGGGTACGGCGGGTGATCGTCATCCTTCGCAGCGTGTCGCCCGGCCCGCCGATGGTCAAGGACATCGACGAAAAGCGACACGTGTTCAGCCCTGGCCGGCGTACCGGGCGGTGTCGCCCAGCTCCTCCTCGATGCGGATGAGCTGGTTGTACTTCGCCGTACGGTCCGAACGCGACAGTGAGCCGGTCTTGATCTGGCCGCAGCCGACCGCCACCGCCAGGTCCGCGATGGTGGTGTCCTCGGTCTCGCCCGAGCGGTGCGACATGACGACCCGGTAGCCGGCTTTGTGCGCCGCGTCCACCGTGGCCAGTGTCTCGGTCAGGGTCCCGATCTGGTTGAGCTTCACCAGGACGGCGTTGGCATAACCGCCCTCGATCCCGGCGCGCAGCCGTTCGGCGTCGGTGCAGAAGACGTCGTCGCCGACCAGCTGCACCCGGTCGCCGGCACGGCCGGTCAGCAGCTGCCAGCCGGTGATGTCGTCCTCGGCCATCGGGTCCTCCAGCGAGCTGATCGGGTAACGCGCCAGCAGCCCCTCCAGGTAGTCGACCTGCTCCTCGACCGTGCGATCGCGGTCCTCGCCCGCGTAGCGGTAGCGGCCGTCGGAGAAGAACTCGGACGCGGCCGGGTCGAGGCAGATGCTGATGTCGGTGCCGGGCTTGTAGCCGGTGTCCTCGATGGCCCGCAGCACGAACTCCAGGACCTCGTCCGCGGTGGCGAACCGCGGCGCGAAGCCGCCCTCGTCGCCGACGTTGGTGTTGTGGCCGGCCGCGGCCAGCGACTTCTTCAAGGTGTGGAAGACCTCGGCGCCCATCCGGACCGCCTCGAAGAAGGTCGGCGCCCCCACCGGCGCGATCATGAACTCCTGGAAATCGAGCGGGTTGTCGGCGTGCGCGCCACCGTTGACGATGTTCATCATCGGCACCGGCAGCAGGCGGGCGCCGACCCCGCCGACGTAGCGGTAGAGCGGCTGGCGGTGCGCCTGCGCGGCGGCCTTCACGGTGGCCAGGGAGACGCCGAGGATCCCGTTGGCGCCGAGGCGGGACTTGCCGGGCGTACCGTCGAGCTCGATCATGGTCCGGTCCACCCGGGCCTGGTCCTCGGCGTCCAGGCCGGTCACCGCCGCGGCGATCTCGCCGTTGACGGCGGCGACCGCCCGGCGCACCTCGCGGCCGTGGAAGCGGGCCGGGTCGCCGTCGCGCAACTCGACCGCCTCGTGGGTGCCGGTCGACGCCCCGGACGGGACCGCCGCCCGGCCCCGGGAACCGTCGGTGAGCACCACGTCGACCTCCACCGTCGGGTTGCCGCGGCTGTCGAGCACCTGCCGTCCGGTCACGCTTTCGATCTTCGTCATGGGGCCAGCCTGGCCAGCGGGGACGGGTTGCGGAAGGGCGATGATGAACACCTTGACCCGTACCCGGGGGTGCGGGTTTAGGGTCTCTCGGATGCGGGTGGGTGAGCTGGCGCGCCGGACCGGGACGACGGTCCGGGCGCTGCGGTACTACGAGACGGCCGGGCTGGTCGTGCCGCGGCGGCTGGGCAACGGCTACCGCGAGTACGACCCCATCGCCGTACGGCTGGTGGCGCAGATCCGCGAGCTCATGGCCCTGGGGCTCAGCGTCGAGGAGACCCGCCCGTTCGTGGATTCGATCGCCTCGGGGGCCGGGGAGGCGGACGTGTGCGCGGCGGCGCTGGCCACGTACCGCAGCACCATCACCGGTCTGCAGGAACGCATCGGCCGGCTGACCGCCCAGCGGGAGGCCCTCGACGCCCGGCTCGACGAGGCCGCCGGCCGGGTCGTGACCGGCCACCCGGCGCGGGGCGCGGATCCCGGCGCGCTGGTGGGCAACCGGTTGCCGGCGCTGGCGTTCTACGGCACCGACGGGCGGCCGGTGGACCTCGGTGCGCTGGGGCCGGGCCGCAGCGTCATCTTCGTGTACCCGCTGACCGGGCGTCCCGGCGTCGACCTGCCGAACGGGCTGCTGGAGATCGCCGGTGCGCGCGGCGGCACCGAGCAGGCCGCGTGGTTCCGCGACCATCACGCGGAGCTGCGCACCGCGGGCGCGGCCCGGGTCTACGGGCTCTCCGCGCAGTCCAGCGGCTACCAGCGGGAGCTCGTGCACCGGCTGCGGCTGCCCTATCCGCTGCTCCCCGACCCGCAGCTGACCTGCGCGCAGGCGCTCGGCCTGCCCACCTTCGCCGCCGGTGACATGACCCTGTACGAGCGCCTCACCCTGGTCGTGGCCGACGGCGTGGTCGAGCACGTCTTCCACCCCATCCCCCAGCCGGCCTCGCACGCCCGGCAGGTGCTGCGCTGGCTCACCAAGCGCAGGTCGGCGGGCCGCGACGAACAGCGGATGTGACACTGGCAGCGATGCCAACCACCGACAGTGCCACCCCGTGGCGTGCCGCCCGTCTGATCGCCGCCCAGGCCGCCACCGCGCTGCCGGCCGAGGACGTCCCGCTGGACCGCGCCGTGGGCCGGGTGCTGGCCGCCCCGGTCCTCGCCCGCGCCGACCTGCCCGGCTTCGACACCGCGGCGATGGACGGCTATGCCGTGGCCGGCGCCGGCCCGTGGCAGGTCAGCGGGCGGATCCTGGCCGGCGGGCCGGGCTGGGCGCACGAGCTCCGGCCGGGGCAGGCGGTGGAGATCATGACGGGTGCGGTCGTGCCCGCCGGGACGGTGGCGGTGCTGCCGTACGAGACCGCAGACCTGAGCGACACGACGCCCGCCGCGAAGCCGCACATCCGGCGGGCCGGTGAGGACGCCCGGGCCGGCAGCGAACTGGCCGGTGCGGGCCGGCTCATCACGCCCGCGGTGGCCGGGTTGCTGGCCCAGGGCGGCGCCGACAGCGTACCGGTGCACCGCCGGCCCCGGGTCCGGCTGCTGGTCACCGGCGACGAGGTGATCAGCGCCGGGGTCCCGGCCACCGGGCAGGTCCGGGACGTCTTCACGCCGATGGTGTCGGCCCTGGCGGCGGCCGCGGGCGCGGTGGTGGCCGAGCGGCTGGTGCTGCGCGACGATCCGGGCCTGCTGGCCGAGCGCCTGGCCGCCCCGGGCGCCGACGTGGTCGTGGTGACCGGCTCGTCGTCGGCCGGCGCGGCCGACCATCTGCACCGGGTGCTGGAGAAGGTCGCCGCGCGGCGGCTCGTCGACCGGGTGGCCTGCCGGCCGGGCGGACCGCAGCTGCTGGCCGCGCTGCCGGGCGGGCGGTGGGTCACCGGCCTGCCGGGCAACCCGTTCGCCGGCCTGGTCGCGGCGGTGACGGTGCTGCAACCCCTGCTGTACGCCCTCACCGGACGCTCCGTGCCGCTCGCGATCCGCCTGCCGGTGCGTGGTGACGTGGTCGTCACCGCGCCGGTGACCCGCCTGGTGCCGGTCCGCCTCGCCGGTGACCACGCCGTGGTGGTGCCCGGGAGCCGGCCCGCGAGCCTGGCCGGTGCCGCGGCGGCGGACGCCCTGGCCGTGCTCGAGGACGGCTGGGCCGACGGCTCCCCCGCCGATCTGCTCCCGCTCGGCTGACCGGACCGCGTCCCGGCTCCGCGCGGCGCGGCACTCATTAGGCTGGACGGATGGATCGACGGCATGTGCGCGTGGGCAGCGCCCTGACCGCCGTCGCCGCCGTCACTCTGGCCGCGGTGCTGGCCCTGCACCGGCTGGTGCCCGGAGCGCTCGGCACGGCCCTGGACAGCGGACTGCCGTGGCTGGGCCTGCTGGTGCCGGCCCTGCTCGCGGTGGCGGCGCTGCGCCGCTCGTCGCGGACCTTCCTCGTCTGCCTGCTGCCCGCGGTGTTCTGGGCGGCGATGTTCGGGCCCGTACTGGTGCCACGCTCGGCGGCCGGCCACCACGACCTGCGGGTGGCGACGCTGAACCTGGGCGCCGAGAACCCCAGCCCCGGGCAGGCGGTACGCGCGGTGCTGGCCGCCGCGCCCGACGTCCTGGTGCTGCAGGAGCTGACCCCGGCCAACCTCGCCGCGGCCCAGCGGGAGCTCGCCGGCGGGTACGCGTACCACGCGGTGACCGGCACCGTCGGGTTGTGGAGCACGCTGCCGCTGACCGAGACCGGCCCGGTCGACATCGGCATCGGCTGGACCCGGGCGCTGCGGGTCACGGTGCCCAGCGCCGACGGCCCGGTCCGCATCTACGCCGCGCACCTGGCCTCGGCCCGCCCGGCCGCGACCGCCGAACGCGACCAGACGATCGCCGCGCTGGCCGCCGCGGTGGCCGCCGACGAGAGCCCGCGGGTGCTGGTGGCCGGTGACCTGAACACCGCCACCACCGACCGGCAGTTCGACGTGCTGGCGCCGCTGCGCGACACCCAGCAGGAGGCCGGCGCGGGTTTCGGCTTCACCTGGCCGGCCGAGCTGCCGGTGCTGCGCCCGGACCACATCCTGCAGCGGGGCATGTCGACCCAGCGGTCCTGGGTGCTGCGGGCGCCGGGCAGCGACCACCGGGCCGTGCTGGCCGAGCTCGACACCGCCTGACCCGCGACCGCCGGGCCGTGCCGGCCGAGCCCCTCCCCGTCTGCTCGGCGCGGGCGGGTCAGGCCGGGACGACGAGGCGGAAGCCGACGCCGCGGCGGTTCTCGATCCATTTGGCGTCGCCGAGCTTGCTGCGCAGGCTGGCCACGTGGAAGTCCAGCGTCTTGCCGGGACCGAGGAAGTCGGGCTCCCACACGGTGTCGAGGATGTGCCGGCGGGCGACGACCGCGCCCGGTTCGGCGGCCAGCAGCACGAGCAGGTCGTACTCCTTGGGGGCGAGCGGGATCGGCACGCCGTGCAGGCGGATCTGCCGGGTGCGGGTGTCGATGGCCAGGGGGCCGTACCGGCGGACCGGTTCCTGGGCCGGCACCCGGCGGGCCCGGCGGGTGACCGCGCGCATCCGGGCCACCAGGTCCGGCACCCGGTAGGGCTGCCCCACGAGGTCCTCGACGCCGAGCTCCCGGCCCAGGCTGCGGTCGTGCGCGCCGCCTTGCCCGGTCAGCAGGATCATCGGGACGGCGCCGTCGCCGCGCAGCTTGCGGCAGGCCTCGACCTGCTCGGTGTCGCGCCGGCCGAGGTCGAACAGGACCAGGTCGGGTGGCCCCCCGGCGGGCGCGGCCGCGCCGGTGGTGACGTGGTCCGCGCGGATGCCGTACCGGGCCAGGCCGTCGATCAGCGGTTCCGCGACCGACACGTCGTCCTCCACCAGCAAAACTCTCATGCCCCTGATACGGCTGCGGAGCCCGCGCGGATGAATGCGGACCGGGTGGACCGGGACCGTGCTGCTGCGCTCGGCGGCCATCCGGCCTGCGCGGCGGCGATCTGCCGGGTCCCGGTGGCGCCGCGGGTGACCGGCCGGGCCGGCGCGCAAGTGGGTGTGACGCAGCTGCTTGTGAGGCGGCACGGCGGCCTGCACCCTGGGGGCATGGAGCTGACAGACCCGGATCCGCCGGCCGGGGCCGAACCGGTCCGCATCGGACTGGCCCTCGGCGGCGGGGCCGTCCGCGGCGCGGCCCACATCGGCGTGCTGAACATCCTGGACAAGGCCGGCCTGGCCCCGTCGGTGATCACCGGCTGCAGCGCCGGCGCCCTGGTCGGTGCGCTCTACGCCGCCGGGATGAGCACGCCGGACATCTCCGCGCTGGCCCGCACCCTGCACTGGACGCGCCTCGTGCGCCCGAGCATCACCGGCCGGTCGCTGTTCGAGACGTCCCGGCTGGGCACTTTCCTCGACAAGACACTCGACGGCCGCACCTTCGCCGAGCTGGACCTGCCGTTCGCCACGGTGGCCTGCGAGCTCACCACCGCCCGGCGGGTGGTGCTGGACGAGGGCCCGGTGGCCAGCGCGGTCCTGGCCAGTTCGGCGATCCCGGGCGTCTTCCCGCCGGTCAGCCGCGACGACATGCTGCTGGTCGACGGCAGCCTGGTCGACATGGTCCCGGCCGCCCTGGCCCGCAGCATGGGCGCCGACATCGTGGTGGCGGTGGACGTGTCCGGCCCGCTGCCGCGCCGCCCGCCGAAGACGATGGTGCAGATCATGGTGGCGGTCAGCACCCTGCACCCCGGCGTCGAGGGACAGCTGGCCCGCGACGCGGACCTGGTGCTGACCCCCGACGTCGACGCGTACGCGTTCTGGGAGCTGTCCCGGATGAGCGAGTTCGAACAGGCCGGCGAGGCCGCCGCCGAGGAGTCCCTGCCCCTGGTGCAGGCGCTGGTGCAGGTGGCCGAGGCCCGCACGGCCTGGCGCAACCGGCAGCGCCCCTGAGGATCGCGCCGGCCTGAGGTCAGTCCGGCAGCCGGGCCTCGGGCAGCCGCTCGACGATCTCCTGCACGGTCTGCGCGGGCGTCTGGTGCGACGTGTCGAGCCACAGCCCGAGGCGCGGGGTGTCGGTGCGCAGGGCGTGGTCCAGGGCCGCGACGGTCCAGTCGCCGTACCCCTTCTTGGTCCGCATCTGCTCGCGGTGGGCGAGCACGTCCGGGCGGGGCGCGAGGACGACGACGAAGCGGGGCCGGGTGGCGAGCAGGTCCACGTAGCGGGCGAGGTCGGCCCCGACGATCACGTCCTGGACCACGGCCGTGAAGCCGGCCCGCGCATAACCGTCGGCGACCGTGGTCGTGAGCCGGTAGCGCAGCCACAACTGCGCGGTCGCCTCGGCCGACGCCCCGGGTGCGAGCTCGTGCCGCCCCGAGACGACCATCCGGCGGAACACGTCGCCGCGCACGTGCGCCGCGCGCGGAAAGTGCCCGGCGAGCCCCTGCGCGACAGTCGACTTGCCCGCGGCCATGGCGCCCGTGATGACGACGGCCGCGGCGGACGACACGTGCACTGGAGCCTCCCGGCGGCCGGACCTCACTGCTGCGCGGCCCACCCTAGGTGACAGACTTGCCGCCATGGGGTTGTTCACGCCGGCGCAGGCCCGCATCGAGCTGGCCCGGCTGCGGCCGGTGCTCGACGAGCTGGTCGTCGTCCGGGCCGACATGGTCGAGCTGTCCGCCGCGCTGGCCACCGGGGGCACGCCGTCGGCGCTGGGCGGGCTGCCCGAACAGAAGGCCGCCGAGGCCCGGCTCAACGAGCTGATGACCGAGGTGCAGGAGACCGGGGCCGAGCTCAAGGGCGTCGCGCCGCTGCTGATCGACTTCCCCGCCGACCTCGACGGGGTGCCGGTACTGCTGTGCTGGCTCGAGGGTGAGACCGAGCTGGGCTGGTACCACCGCCTCGACCTGGGTTTCGCAGGCCGGCGCCGGCTGCACTGAGGCGACCGGCCGGCACCGGCTGCCCTGACGAGCGGCCGGCGCCGGGACGCTCAGGAGTCGGAGGGCAGCTGCCGGCGGCCGAACTCGAGGGTGTCGAGGTCGCCGTGGAACTGGTCGGTGTCGACGTCACTCTGGGTGGCCCGGATGCGCTTGCCGCCGATGACCACGGCACCGCTGGGCAGGATGTCGTCCAGCGGACCGGTCTGTTGCGCGGGCGGCAGCACCTGACGGCCGGTCGTACGGTCGTGGACGCGGATCTGGAACAGCACCGGGGACAGCCGTACGCAGGTCACCCGGTACCACCGGCCCACCGTCAGCTGGAAGTTCTCGGGCCCGGCCGGCAGCAGGACGAAGCGGGTGCCGTCCGACCACCGGCACGAGGGCCGGCCGTAGTCGACCTGCATCTTCCACTGGCTGACGCCCGCCCCGGCGGCGCCGAACTGGAAGACGTTCATGCCGGCGGCCGGGGACGGCGGCTCGGTGAGGCGGATGTCGGCGCCGAACACGAACCGCCCCTCGCCGCCGTCGTCCGGGACCAGCGTGATGCTGCTGGCCGGCTGGATGATCGCCTGTGGACACGGCGCGACGGTGCAGCTGCCGCCGGGGAACCGCAGGAACGGGTCGCCGCCGGGTCCGGCCACCGAGGTCACGGCACCGCCACGGCCGGTGAGGATGCTGCCGTGCAGATCCTTGCCGCTGCTGTCGGCGACCTGGGTGGCGTTCACCAGGTCGCCGGCGTAGCGCAGTTCCAGGGTGCCCGGCGGTGGTGCCGCCACCGCGGGGCCGGCCAGGGCGAGGACGAGCACGGCCACGGCCCCGCTCGTCGCTGATCGCAGAAGGTTCATGGTGCCGAGTGCAGCGGAGCCGGCGGCGGTGGACAAGGCGGAACGGTGCGACAGGCCGGGCCGTACCCGATCGGGGTCGTCCGGCTGTCGTATCGTGGGGTGACGTCGCAGGCCACGTCGGAGGTGATCACGGTGCCCCGGTGCTCATGACAGCCCCATCCCGGGGTGTCACGGAGCCGAAAGGCGACCGTATGAGCAGGACCGACAAGACCAGGCCGTGGTGGGTGAAGCTGGCCGAGCGGCCGATGGTGACCTGCCGGCCGCAGCATGATCATCGCTTCGGGACGTGCACGCTGCCGGACCGGATCGACGCCACGGCCGCACCGATCATCCGCCCCGAGCGGGGTTGCTACTGGGTGGTGACCGCCCGCTTCGCCGACACCATGCACAACGGCTGCCGCGAGTGCACGGGCTACTACTTCCGCCGCGACGAACGCCGCCGGAGCCGTCACGAGACGCGCCGCGAACTGCGCGTATATCACGGCGAGGACTGACGGGTCAGCGGCCGGGCCGGCGCGCCCCGGCCGCTGCGTCCGGGTGTCAGCGCAGGTACGACGCGAGCGCGATGCCCTGTTCCCGCAGCGCGGCGGCGATCAGGGCGGCGATCTGCCGGGCCCCCGCAGTCTCGAAGTGGGTGTGGTCGTTGCAGAAGAAGGCACCGACCGCGCCGGCGGTGTAGTCGCCGTTGTTCGGGCACAGCTTCAGCGAGTCGTACAACGCGACGCTGCGCTTGTGCAGATCGATCAGCGGCACGCCGTGGGTGGTGGCGGCGCTCTGCGTGTCGGCGAGGAACCCGCGGTTGCCCACCGCGGTGCTGCCGCTGCAGGTGATCGCCGCGACCGGGGTCACCAGGACCGGTCTGGCGCCGCGGTCCTTGGCCGCCTGCACCATCACGCCGAGCAGCTGCCGGTAGCGGGCGGCGCCGACGTGGCGCGGGCAGGCGGAGTCGCCGTCGTTGATACCGAACTGGATGAACAGGTAGTCGCCGGCGCGCATCCCGTTGGTGGCATCGAGCATGGCGGTCCACCGCGAGCTGTAGGTGGTCGGGCTGACGATGCACTCGCCGGCGGCGTTCTTGGTGCCGGTGACGTTGCCTTCGTAGAGCCAGGTCTGGATGCTGCGGCCGCCGACGGCGCTGTTCTGCACGGTGACGTCGCTGGTGAAGTACGGCGCGAACTGGCTGCCCCAGCCGACCGGGCAAGCGCTGGCGTTCGCCATTGTCGAGTCGCCGGCCATCCAGATCTTGACCCGCTCGGCCGGTGCCGACGGCGAGGCCGGCGGGGTGCTCGGGCCGGTGCAGGGCGTCGGCGACGGTGTGCCGGGGGTCGGCGAAACGGTGCCGCTGGTCGGTGACGGCGTGCCGGCCGGACCGGCGCAGGGGGTGCCGTTGAAGGTGAACGACGCCGGTACGGGGTTGCTGCCGGTGTGGGTCCCGTTGAATCCGAAACTGACGGAGGCCCCGGACGCCACCGCGCTGTTGTAGCTCAGGCCGGCGGCGGTCACCGCGGTTCCGACTGCGGTGACGGAGGCGTTCCAGGCCTGGGTGATGCCCTGACCGGGCGCCGTCGTCCAGCCGAGCGTCCATCCGGTCACCGCGTCGCCCAGGTTGGTCACGGTGACGTCGGCGCCGAATCCCGTACCCCACTGGTTGGTGATCGTGTAGTCGACGCGGCAGGCCGGGGCCGCGGCCGCCTGCGCCGTAGTGATGCCGGCACCGCCGGCGGCCACGACCACGACCGTGGCGGCGAGCAGGGCCAGGCGCCGCCGGGGGACCGTCATCGGGTCACCGCCGCGGGGGCGAGCTTGCCGGCGATGATCGGGGCGAGCCGGGCCGCGACGGCCTGATGACCGGCGTCGTTGGGGTGCACGTTGTCGCTCAGTCCGCCGGCGGGCACCCAGCCGTCGGTGGGCACGAAGAAGGTGTTGCGGTCGCCGGCGGTGGTGACGGTCTGCACGGCCGCCTGGGTCTGTGCGGCGTACCGCCTGGTGAAGGTCTGCAGGGCCAGGATCGCCGCCTGCGGGTATCTGGCGCGGATGTCGCGCAACAGCTGGGTGTAGACGATCTGGAACGTGGTGCTGCTGACGCCGTGCCCGACGTCGTTGGTGCCGAGGTTGATCACGACGGCGTCGGCCCGGTACCGGGAGAAGTCCCACAGCGGTGACCCGGCCGCGGTGTTGTTGCGCAGGAACCGGTCGGCCATGCCGGTGCAGCCGTCCGCGGCGCTGACCAGGCAGGCCCCGCCCTCGGCGATCTGCGTGTGCGCGGCGCCGAGCCGCTCACCGGTCAGCCACCCGTACGCGGTGAGCGCGTTCTTCGACGAGGTGGTGCCGACGGTGATCGAGTCGCCGATGAACTCGACCAGCCGGGCGGGCCGGGGCGGGGCGACCGTGGTGGCACCGCTGTCGAGCACGAGTCCCTGGAAGACGGCGTCACCGTGGTACGACCCGGCGACCACGCGGTAGGAGACCCGCAATGTGTGGTTACCGGCCCGCAATGGTGTCGGGGTGAGGTTGACCGTGCCACTGACGTTGCGCAGGTAGACATCGGTGGCGCCGTCGATGCTGTAGTAGAGGTCGATCGCGGCCCGCTGTCTCAGGGCGACCCGGGTGCCCGTGAAGCCGGTGACGAGATAGGCGCCGGCGAAGTGCGGCACGACGACGGCGGGGTTCGCGGTGTCCCAGCGCCCGTAGAAGGCGATGTTGGGGTCGCGCGGTGAGCCGTCGCCCGCTGCCGCCTGCGCCGCCGGGGCGAGCAGCCAGCCGGTGAGCGCGAACAGCAGTGCCGCGATGGCCAGGACCAGGACTTTCAGCCGTCGTCGCACCGGGCCGACTCCTCATGATTGGGAGCGCTCCCAATCAGGAGGTGACCTCATCGTCAATCATCGTTCGATGCCTGTCAATGAACCTCCGCCCGGGGTCAGTCCTCCCCGGGCACGGACAACGGGTAGCGGTCCGCATCTCGTTCGGCCAGCCGCTGCACCGCCCGCCGGTACTGCGGCCCGGTGATCTCGCCGTCCAGCAGCTGCCGGGCCAGGACACCCTCCAGCGTCTCCGGCACCGCCGGCACGGGCACCACCTCGGCCTCGGCCGGCTCGGCGGCGCCATCCTGGTCCGCGTTCCGGACGGCCGACCAGGCGGTCGCCACGACGATGGCCGCCAGCGTGATCGTCAGCAGCACCATGAAGATCATCGTCGCCATCACCTCCCGGCACCATCTTGGTTCCGTTCGACCTGAGAGACCAGAGCCGAACGTCCCATTGCACGGAAGGCGGCACCGGCCGGAGCCGGTGCCGCCTCCCGCGATGACCGGGTCAGCCCTGCTGGGCCCAGTCGCCCAGGGACCAGTCGCGGACCTCGGGCATGTCCTCCAGGTGCTCCACCACGTACGCCTCGTGCTTGGCCAGCTGCTGCTCGCACCAGGTCTTGAGCTCGGTGGCCCCGCGCGGCAGCCGCTTGGCGTTGTTGATCGCGTCCATCACCAGGTGGTAGCGCGATGCCTTGTTGCGCACCGTCATGTCGAACGGGGTGGTCGTCGTGCCCTGCTCGATGAAGCCGCGGACCCGGAACCGGTCGGCGTCGGGGCGGCCGTGCACCAGCTGGTGGATGGCGCCCGGGTAGCCGTGGAAGGAGAAGACCACGTCGACCGTGTCGGTGAACAGCTCGGTGAACATGGTCTCGCTCATGCCGTGCGGGTGGTCCTTCGGGCGTACCAGGGTCATCAGGTCGACCACGTTGACCACCCGGACCTTCAGTCCGGGCAGCTTCTCCTTGAGGATCTGGGCCGCCGCCACGGTCTCCATGGTCACCACGTCGCCGGCGCACGCCAGCACGATGTCCGGGTCGCTGCTGCCGTCGTCGGTGCCGGCCCACTCCCAGATGCCCGCGCCGCGGGCGCAGTGCTCGATCGCCTCGTCCATGGTGAGGAACTGCAGCTGGGGCTGCTTGTCGATGACGATCAGGTTGATGTACGAGCGGGACCGGAAGCAGTGGTCGGCCACCGACAGCAGCGTGTTGGCGTCCGGCGGCAGGTAGACCCGGGCCACGTCGCCGCGCTGGGTCAGCACCACCTGGATCAGGCCCGGGCCCTGGTGCGAGAAGCCGTTGTGGTCGTTGCGCCAGGCCGTCGAGGTCAGCAGCACGTTCAGGCTGGGCACCTTGGCCCGCCACGGCAGGTTCTTGGCCTCCTGCAGCCACTTGCCGTGCTGGACCGTCTGCGAGGCGCTGACCATCGCGAACGCCTCGTAGGTGGCGAACATGCCGTGCCGGCCGGTGAGCGTGTACCCCTCCAGCCAGCCGTGGCAGTTGTGCTCGGAGAGCACCTCCATCACCCGGCCGTCCCGGCTGATCTTGACGTCCTCGTCCGTGACGTGCTCCATGAAGCCGCGGTCGGAGACCTCGAAGACGGCACCGAGGCGGTTGCTGTTCGTCTCGTCCGGGCAGAACAGCCGGAAGCTGTACGGGTTGCGCGCGTAGATGTCGCGCATCAGCTCGCCGAGCTTGCGGGTCGACTCGGCGTGCTGGGCCGCCGGACGCGGCACCTCGACGGCGTAGTCCCGGAAGTCGGGCATGTCCAGGTCCTCGGTGAGCCGGCCGCCGTTGGCGTGCGGGCTGGCGCTCATCCGCAGGTCACCCTCGGGGGCCAGGGCACGCACGAGCTCGGTCGGCGCACCGTCGGCGTCGAACAGCTCCTCCGGGCGGTACGAGCGCAACCACGTGTCCAGGATGGCCAGGTGCTCCGGGTTGTCGCGGACACCGGAAAGCGGCACCTGGTGCGAGCGCCAGGTGCCCGTCACCTTGATGCCGTCGACCTCGGCCGGGCCGGTCCAGCCCTTGGGCGAACGCAGGATGATGAGCGGCCAGCGCGGCCGGGTGCCGTCCCACTCGCCGTCGCGGGCCGAACGCTGGATGGCCCGGATCTTGCCCCAGGCCTCGGCGAGGGCGGCGGCGAAGCGGTGGTGCATGCCGGGCAGGTCCTCGCCCCCGACCTCGATGATCTCGTACCCGTGGCCCTGCAGCAGCGCGCGCACCTCGGCCGGGTCCTTGCGGGCCAGCACGGTGGGCCCGGCGATCTTGGCCCCGTTGAGGTGCAGGATCGGCAGGACCGCACCGTCGCGGGCCGGGTTGATGAAGGAGACGCCCTTCCAGGAGCCCTCCAGCGGGCCGGTCTCGGCCTCACCGTCACCGACCACGGCGACGGCCAGCAGGTCGGGGTTGTCCATCACGGCGCCGAACGCGTGCACCAGCACGTACCCCAGCTCACCGCCCTCGTGGATCGAGCCCGGCGTCGTCACCGACACGTGGCTCGGGATGCCGCCCGGGCTGGAGAACTGCCGGAACAGCCGGAGCATGCCGGCCTCGTCCTGGGAGACGTCCGGGTAGATCTCGCTGTAGGTGCCCTCCAGGTAGCCGGCGGCGACCAGCGCCGGGCCGCCGTGGCCGGGCCCGGCAAGATAGATCGACTGCTGACCGGTACGCCGGATCAGACGCGACACGTGCGCGTAGATCAGCGACAGACCCGGGCTGGTCCCCCAGTGCCCGAGCAGCCGCGGCTTGATGTGCTCGGGCGCCAGCGGCTCACGCAGCAGCGGATTGCCACCCAGGTAGATCTGGCCGATGGTCAGATAGTTGTTGGCCCGCCACCAGGCGTCCAGCTGGGCGATCTCCGTGTCGTCCGGAGCGGCGAGGGCGCGCACCAGCTCGTCGTCGCGGGTGCCGGCCTGGTGTTCCGATACGGCGGTCACGGTGTTCCTTCCGTTTGCTGCTGACTGGGTCAATTCTCAATCTAGGGGCCCGGAGATCACCGCGCTCAGAGGACGACGGACGTCGCCGACGGGACCTTCGGCCCCCTGCTCGGCGCGGTCCCGGATGCCGGTGAGCATCTTGCGTTCCATGATCAAGCTGCCCGGCTCCAGCACCACGCGGCTGACCAGCCGCCGGCCCGGCGAGCGCGGCGGCACGGCGATCCGGTTGCGGCTCACCAGCCGGGTCCCGCCCCGGTCGGCGGCCAGCCCGAAGATCCAGACCCAGCTCCCGTCGGCGGAGCGGAAGGCCAGCGTGCGGGGCCGGTCGCAGATCTCCACCCGCATGCCCGGCCCGTCCGCGCCGAGCGGCAGCACATCACCCACGGCAAGCTGCTGGAACTGCGGCAGGATGCGGTCGGCGCTGTGCATGTCGAGACCGAACAGGTTCTCGATCCAGTCGTAGGTGTAGGCGCCGCCGCGGTGGCTGCCCAGCTGCACCAGCCAGGGCCAGACGGCGTCGGGCGGCGCGTCGATCGTGACGGCGCGCGTCGAGACGACGTCCGGGCCGGCCAGCAGCTCGTCACCGGGCATCGGCGCGGCAACCTCCGCCGGGGTGGCTCCCCAGGTCAGATACCACCGCCGTGCCGGAGGTCCGTAGGCGACGGCCGCTAGCAGTGCCGCACCGGTCAGGCCTTTGACGATGAGGTTCATGGCCCTCCTCCTTCGCATCCGCCCTCACCGTGCGCCCGCGCACGCCTGCACCGCCAGGGCCGTCCGGCCCGCCGGTGGTGACCCCGGTCAGCGCGGGTGGTCGCCGAGCAGCTTCGTGGCCAGCACCGCGGCCTGGGTACGCCGTTCCAGGCCCAGCTTCGCCAGCAGGCTGGACACGTAGTTCTTCACCGTCTTCTCGGCCAGGAACATCTTCCCGGCGATCTCCCGGTTGGTCAGTCCCTCGGCCACGAACTCCAGGATTCGCCGTTCCTGGTCGGTCAGCGAGGCCAGCTCCCGGGGCTGCTCCACGCCGTGCCGGATGCGCTCCAGCACCCGCTGGGTCACCGCGGGATCCAGCAGCGACTGGCCGGTGGCGACCCGGCGGACCGCGTCGACCAGGTCGGTGCCGCGGATCTGCTTCAGCACATAGCCCGACGCGCCGGCCATGATCGCCGCGAACAGCGCCTCGTCGTCCTCGTACGAGGTGAGGATCAGCCCCCGGATCGACGAGTCCACCGCCCGCACGTCGCGGCACACGTCGATGCCGTTGCCGTCGGGCAGCCGCGCGTCCAGGACCATCACGTCCGGCCGCAGCGCCGGGATCCGGCGGGTCGCCTCCTGCGCCAGTCCGGACTCCCCCACCACCTCGATGTCCCCGGCGGCGTGCAGCAGGTCGGCCAGGCCACGGCGGACGACCTCGTGGTCGTCGAGCAGGAAGACACGAATCATGTGTCCTTCCTACCGGGCGCAGGTCCCGCGACCAAGGGCCGGAGGTCCTGTCGGCGTGGGACGGGTGGCCGTGGCGCGGTCCGCGCCGGCGAAAGGGCCCGAAGTCCCGGCCCGGCCGGTCCGCGGCCTCTGCTGCCGGGGCCGGCCGCGGAGCTGAATAGAGGTGTCAGCCAGGATCGGAAAGGACGTGGACATCATGACCGCCGCCACCCACCTCACCTCCACCGGCCGCAGGGGCACCACAGCGGCGGGCGTCGACACCACCACCGAGAGCACCGCGCAGCGGGCGACCCGCTACGTGCTCGCCGGTCTGCGGCTCGCGCTCGGCTGGGTCTTCCTCTGGGCCTTCCTCGACAAGCTCTTCGGGCTGGGGCACTCTACCCCGTCGGCCAACGCCTGGATCAACGGCGGCAGCCCCACCAAGGGCTTCCTCGGCAAGGCCGTCAGCGGCCCGTTCGAGGGCTTCTACCACAGCTTCGCCGGCGCGGCCTGGGCCGACACCCTGTTCATGCTCGGCCTGGCCGGCATCGGCATCGCCCTGATCGCCGGGATCGGCATGCGATTCGCCGCG
The DNA here is from genome assembly GCF_055586185.1 of Actinoplanes sp. NPDC051405. Taxonomy (NCBI): domain Bacteria; kingdom Bacillati; phylum Actinomycetota; class Actinomycetes; order Micromonosporales; family Micromonosporaceae; genus Actinoplanes; species Actinoplanes sp. NPDC051405. The sequence continues at coordinate 83,958 of NZ_JBVJIR010000019.1, read as the reverse complement.
GCCGCCGGCTCGCTGATGCTGGTCCTCATGTGGACCGCCGTCCTGCCGCCCGAGAACAACCCCTTCATGGACGACCACCTCATCTACGCGGGCGTCCTGGTCCTCCTCGTCCTCACCGCGGCCGGCGACACGCTCGGCCTCGGCCGGTTCTGGAGCCGCCTGCCGATCGTGCAGCGCCTCCCCTGGCTCAAGTAGCCGGCAGTGACAGTCGGGCGGCGTCCGTAACGGACACCGCCCGGCCTGCTATGACAGGGCCTCGCGCATGGCGATCCGGGCCCGCCGCGCGCGGGATTTCACCGTGCCTTCCGGCACTCCCAGCAGCAGCGCCGTCTCCCGTACGGACAGCCCGTCGAGAACCAGCGACCGCAGCACCACCCGCAGCTCGGCCGGCAGCACCAGCAGGGCCTGCTCCAGCTCCTGACCGATCCGCCCGGCCATGACCTCGTCCTCGGCGGCGGGCGCCGTCGACGCGGTCAGCGGGACCGCCGGCAGCTGGGTGTGCCGGGCCCGCCGACGGAACGCGTCGACCAGCCGGTTCGCGGCGATCGTCCAGAGCCAGCCCACCGCGCTGCCCGCGGTGGCCGCGCCGGCGAAGCTGCCCGCCGCCCGCCAGACCGCCAGGTACGTCTCCTGCAGCACGTCGGCGACCACGTCCTCGTCGGCGCACCGGCGTCGCAGCCGGGCCGCGAGCCACGGCGACGTGCGGCGGTACAGCTCGTCGAACGCGGGCCGGTCCCCGGTGGCCGTCCGGCGCACGAGGGTCTCCTCGTCGACCGCGTCCCAGCTTCGTCTCACACCACGCAAGACGACTCCCGGCTGTCCACGGTTCTGCGCTTGAGGTGACCCCCGTCACTATGCGGCAGATCGAGGGGGAATGTCAGGCGCTCGGCCGGCCCATCCGGGCACTGGCCGCCACCGTCTCCTCGGTCTGCGCGCGGCGCCGTGCCGAGTACGCGGCGAACGCCGTGGCGGGCTCCGGGTGCTCCCGCAGAGCGGCGGCCAGCGCGACGGCGTCCTCGAGAGCCATCGACGCGCCCTGGGCCGCCGCCGGGGACGCGGCGTGCGCGGCGTCGCCCACCAGCACCATCCGTTCGTTGTGCCAGCTCGGCGTCGTCGGGATGTCGTAGGAGTCGCCGCCCACGACGTCCCCGCCGGTCGCCTCGATGATCGCCGCCGCGGGGGTGGCGTCGTCGCGTACGGCGTCGAGGACCAGCTGGCGCCACTGCGTGGCCGTCGTCCCGGCGGGGCGGCTGTCGCCGGTGAGGCGGGCGAACCACCAGGTGCGCCCGTCGCCGGGAGCCGTGAAGCCGAAGAAGGCGCGGGCGCCGAAGACCATGTGGTACGCCTCCGGCGCGCTGCCGGCCGGGTTGCCGTCCGCGTAGCCGTAGACGACGTGCTGGCCGGTGTAGCGCGGGGTCGGGGCCTGCGGGTCGATGAGGCGGCGGGTCGGTGAGTGGATGCCGTCGGCCCCGACCAGGACGTCGCCCCGGGCGAACGTGCCGTCGGCGAAGCGGGCCTCGATGCCACCGTCGACGGTCGCGGCATCGGTCAGCCGCTTGCCGTGCAGGACCGGGATGCCCCGGGAGATCGCCAGATCCTGAAGCGCCCTGTAGAGGGCCGCGCGGCTCAGGGTGCGCGCCGTACCCTCGATCGCCCGGTGCTGCAGGTGCGCGCCCTCGGCGTTGAAGAGCTCCACCGCCGCGGCCGGGTAGGAGGCCGCCATGACGGCCGGGCCGGCGCCGATCGAGTCCAGCGCGGCCATCCCGTTGGCCATCACGGTCAGGAAGGCGCCGGCGTCGTCCCCGCCGGACGGGTGTGCCTCGTTCACGATCGAGGGAATCCCCGCCTGGTGCAGAGCGAGCGCGGTCGCGGCGCCGGCGACGCCGCCGCCGGCGATGAGTACTTTCGTCATGATTGTTGGATATCCTTCGATGACTTCACCGGCGACGAGGGGGCGGGCGAGGTGAGCGATCGCAGGCTGCGCAGGCGGTGCCGGACGCTGCTGCGCGAGCTGGATGTGCGGCCGCCCCTGGACGTCCGGGAGCTGTGCGCGCGGCTGGCCCGGCAGCGGGGCCGCCCGATCCGGCTGGTGGACCATCCGATCAAGGTGCCAGGGCCGTTCGGGCTCTGGTTCATGACGGAATCCATGGACGTCATCTTCTACCAGCAGCAGACGACGCGTCCGCACCAGGACCACATCATCCTGCACGAGATCGGGCACATCATCGCCGATCACCCCAGCGACGAGGGTGATGACCAGGCCTGGGAGGCGCTCACCCCGGACGAGCGCCCCGGCGGCGGCACCCGGGCGCTGCGCCGCACCTGCTACGACTCGGCCTACGAGCGGGAGGCGGAGCTGATCGCCACCGTCATCCTGGAGTGGGCCAGCGTCCTCAATCCGCTCTATCCCGGCGGTGCCGAGCGGCTCGGCTCGTCGCTGTCGCACCACCAGGGCTGGCTGTAGTGGCGCCCGTCCTGCTCGCTGTCATCGCCGCGGCGCTGTGGATCGGCGTGCTCAACAAGGTCGTCCAGCTCTGGCGGGCGCCGGAGGATCTGCCGCTGCGCGCGGTGGCGGCCTGCGTGGTGAGCGCGACCCTGAGCTTCACGGCCAATCTGCCGCCGCTCGAGCCGCTGCTCGACCGGGCCGGGGCCGGGGTACGCAGCCTCGTGGTCAACGTGGCCACGATGGCCGCGGCGTACTTCCTGCTGGCGTTCCTCACCTACTCCATGCGCGGGAGGGCTGCCCGTCGCGCCGTACGCGTGCAGGCCGCGCCGCTGGCAGCCGGGATCCTGATCGCGGTCGTGGCCTGGGCCCTGGCCCCGCCCGCGGTGCGCGCCGACCCCGCCGAGACGGCCAACGGCGCGAGCCCGCACGCCACCGTGTTCGTCGTGGCCGTGCTCGGCTACATGGCGTACGCGCACGCGCAGTCGCTGCGCTGGTCGATCGCGTACGTGCGCGCCGCCGGCACCACCCGGCTGCGCCGCGGTCTGATCATCCTGAGCGTGGCGGTCTGCGCCTTCCTGATCGCCGACGCCACCAAGTCGGTGCTGGCTCTGCTCCAGGCCACGACCGAGCCGGCCCCGGCCGCCGTACGCGTCTTCACCCTCGTCCACCTGACCGGGGTCGCCGCGGGCGCGCTCGCGTTCGTGGTCGGCGTCAGTTACGCGGCGGTCGTCGGCATGCTGGTCTCGGTGCCGCTGTGGCGCGCGCACCGGCGCTACTACCGCCAGCTGGAGCCGCTGTGGACAGCAGTGGATCAGGCGTTCCCGCAGCTGGTGCTGGGTCGTGTGCCCGCCGTCTCGTGGCGCGGCCGGCTGGGCTGGGACAGCAGCCACTACCGCTTCTACCGGCGGGTCGTCGAGATCCGTGACGGGCTGGTGCTGCTGGGGCCGTACTTCGAGGTGTCGGCGGCTCGCGCCGACGCTCAGCGGGACGAGGCGCACTGGGCCGCCGCGATCCGCGGCGCCCTGCGCGCGAAGCAGGCGGAAGGCCCGGTCGTTGACGCGGATCCCGTCCTCGTGCCCGGGGGCGACGATCTGGAGAGCGACGCCCGCCGGCTCGTCGGGATCTCGCGGGAGCTCGCCGTGAGGTGAGGTGAGGCGCGGGCCCGGTCTCGGCCGCCCCGTGATCGGTCGGAACGGGCCCGCGTTGTCCACTGTCGGCGCACAATTTCCTTTGCGACACTATATTTAACGGCTGACACCGGTCAAGGCGGATCCGCGGCCCCGACGGTTAACCGGAGACGACAGGCGTGGGAGCCTCGACGACATGTCCGACAGTGCAGGCCGGCCGCCGGCCACGGTGGCAGCCCGGTTGAACGAGCTGTTCGCCACCGTCACCTGGGTCGACGACCGCGGGCGCACCCGGGAGTATTCGACCCCGCAGGTGGCCCGGGCGATCACCGACGACCCGGCGCACGACACCAGCGTCTCGCGTGTCTATCTCGCCACATTGCGCTCGGGGGCCAACACCAACCCGACCGTCGCCGTGCTCAAGGCGATCGCCAAGTTCTTCGACGAGCGGCGCGCCCCCGGCAGCGCGCCGGTCACCGCCTCGTTCCTGCTCGGCGAGCACGACCCGGCCGGCGACGACCCGGAGGCCCGGGAGCTGCGCCGCAAGCTCGCCGACCGGCAGGTCCGCATGATCGCCATGCGGGCGGGTGACATGACCCCGGCGGTACGCCGCCAGGTGCTGCAGATGCTCGACATCCTGGGCCAGCCGACCGCTCCCGGCACCCCGCCCACGCCGGAATCGGTGCGCACCGAGGACGACACGACCGAAAGTGGATAGTCCACCGGTTAGACAGCGCCGGGCGTTGTCGTTTAAGTTGGTCGTACGGCGCCGTTGCGAGTTCTTCCCCCGTGGAATTCGCAGCGGCGCCTCTTTGTCTGCACCATCGGCTAGTAGCCGATGTGGAACGTGGCGTCCTGCTTGTCGGTGCCCGGCGAGCCGGCGGTGATCGGGTCGATCCGCAGCACGTAGCCGCTGTGCCGCACGTAGCGGTCCGGGAAGTTGTGTGAGCGCAGCGACGTCCAGCCGGCGTCGGCCCAGCCCGCGACCCGGTGGAAGGTGGCGTCGGCCTGGAAACCGCTGGTGCCGTCGTTCGCGTCGAGCACCAGTGCGTAGTTCGCATGCCGCAGGTAGCGGTCGGGATAGTTCACCGAGCGCAGCGACACCCCGGCCGGGTCGGCCAGGCCGGGCACCAGCGTCCACAACTGGTCCTGGTACGGGTCGAACGGGTACGCGTCGATACGCCCCACCCCGTCGGCGTGCCGCACGTAGCGGTCCGGGAAGTTGTACGACTTGAGCCGGCTCCAGGACGGCGTGCCCCAGGTCGCGGTGAGCCCGGACAGCTCGGCGGCGGTGATCGCGGTGATGCCCAGGTGCTTGGAGTTCAGCGGCTGGGTGTACGCGCGGTCATTCAGCAGGCTCCACGAGCCACCCGCGACGTCGCCGCTCTGCCAGCAGTAGAACCGGCCGTTCGGGCTCCAGGTGTCGCCCCACATGTACCAGACGTTCGCGCTGTTGGACTTGACGATCTGCGGCGCCTCGACGCCGCGGCCGGGGCCGATAGGGCCGGTGTAGATGCTGAAGCTGCCCGGGTTCAGCGAGGTGGACCGGGTGCCCAGCAGCGTGCTGTTGGTGTTGTTCTTGTAGTACATGTAGTTGACGCCGCCGACCGTGACGAAGTTGCCGTCGATGGCGTCGTAGCCGGGGTCGAAGAAGACCTGCGGCGCCGAGGCGGTGACGAAGTCGGCGGTGTAGGAGACCATCAGCACGTTGTGCCCGTTGACCACGGCGGAGAAGACCACGGCGTAGCGGCCGCGGGCGGCGTCCCAGAAGGCCTCGGGGGCCCAGGCGTGGGTGGCCAGCGAGTGCACCTTGAGCAGCCGGTAGTTGCGGAAGCTGCGCAGGTCCGTGGAGTCCCAGACGTGCAGGTACTGGCTCTGGTACGACCAGTTCGTGCCGTTGAGGTCGGTGGCCAGCACGGTGAACGTACCGTCCTGCTTGCGCAGGATGAACGGGTCGCGCAGCCCGCCGCTGCCCGCGGTCGGCGTCGCCACCGGCCGGTTCTGGTTGAGCGGCGTCCAGGCGAGGCCGTCGCCGCTGACCGCCAGGTGCAGGTTGTAGCTGGCGGCGCTCATCGACGGCGACTCCGTGAAGTAGGCCATCGCGTAGCCGGAGTAGGTGGCGGCCTGGGCGGCGCCGGGCCGGATCAGGGCACCCGCGGCGGCGCTCACCCCCAGCGCGGACAGCAGAGTACGACGTCTCACGAGCACCTCACAGTTTGATGTGACCGGTAACATTGATGTTACTGAATGATTCCGGTCACGTTGCGCGATTGTCAAGAAGGCCGGCGGCGAGGCGTTGCGCCTATCGACGGCGCGGCGCGCGCGTGCGAGAGTGTGCGGCCATGGAGATCGTTTCTCGGTCGGGAACCGGATGACAGCTGCGGAACCCTCCGGTGGCACCCGGGCCCGGTGGATCGGCGCGGGCTACGCGGCGCAGGGCCTCGGGTACGCCGCGGTCGTCACCGCGCTGCCGATGTTCAAGGAGCGCCAAGGTCTCGACGACGCCCTGGTGTCGGCGATCCTCCTGCTCGTCGTGGTCGCGGCAGCCGGCGGCTCGCTGGTCGCGGACGCGGTCGCGGCCCGGTGGGGCAGCCGCTTCGCCCTGGCCGGCGGGCTGGTGACGATCGGCGTCGCGCTCGGCCTCACCACGTTCCACACCCCGACGGCTGTGTTCGTGGCCGTTCTCATCGCGTACGGCGTGGGCCTGGGCACCGTCGACGCCTCGCTGAGCATGCAGGGTGTGCTCGTCCAGGCCCGGCTGGGCCGCAGCGTGATGAACCGGCTCTTCGCCGCCTACACCGCCGCCGCCTTCGTCGCCGCGCTGCTGATGTCGGCCTTCGTCGCGAGCGGGGCCGGCGCCGGCGTGGCCGTGGGCGTCGCCGGCGGGTTCGCGCTCCTGGTGGCGCTGGCCGGCTGGCGCGGGTACGAGCCCGCCCGCACCGTCATGCCCGACCTGACCGGGCACCGCCACCCGCGCGACGGCAGCAAGCGGGTCGTGCTCATCTGCGGTGCGCTGATCTTCACCGCGTTCCTCGCCGACTCGGCCGTCAGCACCTGGAGCTCGGTGTACCTGCACGACTCGCTGTCGGCCGCGGACTCCGTCGCGCCGCTGGGCTACGCGGCGTACCAGGTCGCGGTGCTCGTCTCCCGGCTGGTCGGCGACCATGTCGTGCCCCGCACCGGCGTGGTCGCCGCCGCGGGCGCGTCCCTGCTGGTCTGCGCGGTGGGCTGCGGCCTGGTCGTCGCGGTCCCGTCGGTCGCGGTGGCCGTCGCCGGTTTCGCCCTCACCGGCCTCGGCGTGGGCGTGCTGGTGCCGCTGGCCTTCAGCGCCGCCGGGCACGCCGTGCCCGGCAACAGCGACGAGGTGATCGCCCGGGTCAACCTGTTCAACTACGGCGGCGCGCTGATCGGCGCGGTCCTGCTCGGCCTGCTGTCCGAGCCGGTCGGCCTGCGGATCGCGTTCCTCGTCCCGGTGCTGGGACTGCTGCTCACCCTGCCGGTGGTCCGGCAGCTGCGGCGGCTCACCGTCGCGGCGCCCTCGCGGGCAGTGCCGTGAAAGCTCGGACCGGGTACGGCATCAGGCCGGCACGAAGCGTACGGCGTCGGCGACGACGTAGCCGGTGGTCGACTCCGTCCGGATCAGCACACTTCCGGTGCTGCCGGCGGCGAAGGTGAACGTGCCCAGCGACACCCACTGACCACCGGCCACCCGCTGGTCGACGGTCCTGGTCGTGGTGCCGCCGCTGTGCACGACGTCGACCGGCACGTTGCCCGCCCGGTTCTCGTGCGCGGTCCACCGCAGGTACACCGCGTAGCCGCCGGCGGCGGGCAGGGCCGGCGTGAACCGCAGCCGGTTGACCCCCTTGGCCGTGTTGCCGTCGTGCTCGTAGTCCGGGCCGTGGAAGCCGCCGGTCGCGGTGCTGCGGACCCAGGTGCCGGCCCGGGTCACCCCGGTCGTGGCGGCGTTGTCGACGATGACCTCGCCGGTGCCGGTCAGCGGCCACCGCAGCAGCTGGCCGTCCTGGCGCAGCCGGGCCTCGAGGGCGGGATAGCTCACCTGCTGCACCGGTACCGCCGCGTCGATGGCGAGCACCGCCGCGGTCGCCGCCGACTGGGCCAGGATCATGAAGACCGGTTCCATCCGGATCGACCCGTACGCGATGTGACTCGCCGCCAGGCACACCGGCACCAGCAGGTTCGGGCACTGCGCCGGGTCCGGCACGATCGAGCGGTAGCTGATCGGGAACGGCGCCGGCACGCCGGTCTGCACGTCGCCCTCGTTGCGGACCGCCCCGCCCACGACGACCCGCTGGCAGTTGTGGGAATCCATGGTGTAGCTGGCCAGCCCGACCGGATCACCGGCGCGCGTCGACCCCCGGCAGTCCCGTTCGGTCATCACGTAGGCCGACCGCATCCGCCGCGCCTCACGGACGTAGAGCTGCGGCGGCCACCCGCCGGAAGCGGCGAACTCGTCGACCGGCAGCCCCCAGGACGCCGTCGCGGTGCGGATCGAGGCCGGCAGCCGCGGGTCGTTGGCGAGGAACCACATCAGGCCCTGCTGGTACGTCCGGTGCTCGGCGATCATCGCCTCGCGCGCGGCGTACCCGGCGGTGGGATAGGCGTAGTTGCGCCCGATGAAGTCGGTCGAGACCGCGCCGTTGTTGTTGGAGTCGGTCTTGCCGCCACCGACACTCTGCGTGGTGAAGAACGGCCCGCCGTACCCGGCGTCGATGTACCGCCGGAGCAGCTCGTACTCCGCCGGGTCGTAGCCGGCCGGCTTGGGGAACGGGATACGGCCGGCGTCGCGGGTCAGGCACATCCGGAAGTTGTACGCCTGGATCCGGTCGTCGGCAGTGCCGTTCGGGGCCACCGGGCTCGCCGAGATGCCCGGCAACAGCCCACTGGCCGGGTCGCCCGCGACCACGTACGGATCGACGGGCCGGTCGAACTGGTGCTTGTCCCGCAGCTGCACGCCGTTGATCGTCTCGCCGTACTCGGTGTTCGCCTCGCGGCCGAGCGTCCAGCTGACCCCGGCCCGGTCCATCAGGTCACCCTCGTAGCCGGCGTCGACGTACATCAGGCCCCGGAACACCTGGCCGTTGTCGGTCACCAGCTCGGTGATCCGGGCGCCCGAACGGGTCACCGAGCTCAGCCGGGCCCCGAGGTAGACGGGCACCCCGGCCTCGGCCAGCAGGTCGTCCAGCACCGCGCGGGCCACGTGCGGCTCGAAAGTGAACCGGGCCGGGGAGGTGGGGGTGACGACCGTGCCGTTGTACTTCGCGTACACCCGGCGGTAGAACTCCCCGGCGATGCCGCCGATGGACTCCTTGACGCCGCTGTCGGTGAAGCCCAGGCCGCCGGTGGTCAGGCCGCCCAGGTGCGTGCCCGGCTCGACGACCACGGCGGTACGGCCCATCCGCCGGGCCTGGACCGCGGCGACCAGACCCGCCGCTGTCCCGCCGTAGACGACCAGGTCGGCCTGCACGGCGGCGGCCGCGAGCGCGGGCAGGGCCGGTGCGGCCGCGGTGACCACCAGGGTCGCGCCGCCGATCCGCAGGACGTGACGCCGGCTGAGGTGAGCTGACATGGCGGGGCGCCTCCCTGGTAGCGGAACCCCGTCATCCTCATCAGCCGCCGAGTCCACTGTCAACGGTCGGCGGAGCTGCCGGAAATCGCCTCGCGCCGCCTCGGACGGTGTGTGATCGTGGCGGGATGCCACAACCGATCTTGCGGACCGAGCGGCTGGTGCTCGTCCCCCTGGCGGACCGGCACCTCGAACGGGAGGTCGAGCTGGACTCGGACCCCGAGGTGTTGCGCTACATCTTCGGCCGGGCGCGGTCGCGCGAGGAGGTCGTCGCCGCCCACGCCGGGCGGATGGCGCTGGGGCGCAAGGTGGACGGGCTGGGCTACTGGATGGCGTACCGGTCCACCGGCGACGAGGACGAGTTCGTCGGGCTCATGATGCTGCCGCCGGCGCACGGTCCCGACCAGCCCGACGATCCGGCCGTCGCCGAGCTCGGTTACCGCCTGCTGCGCCGGCACTGGCGGCAGGGCCTGGCCGGCGAGGCGTCCCGGGCGCTGCTGGCGCACGCTTTCGAGACCGTCGGGCAGACCCGGGTGATCGCGCAGACCATGGCGGTGAACGCCGCGTCGAGGGGCGTGATGGCCGCGGTCGGCCTGCGCCACGTGCGGACGTACTTCCCGGTCTGGGACGACCCGCTGCCGGGAGCGGACCTGGGCGAGGTCGAGTACGAGATGACCAGGGAGATGTGGGCGTCCCGCAATACCGATTCCGGGTGACACGAGTCGGCGCCGGGCGCCCCTATGCTCGGGGACAACCGGCCCGGTGGGCGGGCCGCCGGGACGAAGGCGGACCCCGTGTCGACACCGGTTCTTGACCTGTACGGCGATGAGTTCCGCTCCCGGCCGCACGAGGCGCTGGCCGCCCTGCGCGAGCAGAGCTGGTGGGCCCAGTCCCCGGTCGGCCCGGCCGTGCTGCGCCACGAGCCGGTGCAGGCGTTGCTGGGCATGCGTCAGCTGCGTACCCCCGGGGTGGACTTTCTGGCGCTGCAGGGCATCACCGACGGGCCGCTGGTCGAGACGATGCGCAGCTTCCTGCTCAACGCCGACGGCGAGGACCATCAGCGGCTGCGCCGGCTGGTGAGCAAGGCCTTCACGGTACGGCGGGTGCAGGACTTCCGCCCGGCCGTGCGGGCCTGCGCCGAGGAGCTGATCGCCGCCCTGGCCGGCACCGACAGGGTGGACTTCGTGGAAGCGTTCGCCGAGCCGTACAGCCTGCGGGTGGTGTGTGAGTTCATCGGCATCCCGGAGGGCGACAGCGCGCAGGTCAACCAGTGGGCGCACGACGTCGGGCTCATCTTCGGCTTCAGCGTGGCCCAGCACGCCGGGCGGATCGAGACCGCCGTGCGCAGCCTCAACCTGTTCATCGACGGGCTGATCGAGGCTCGCCGCCGGGCACCGGGTGAGGACCTGCTGAGCGCGCTGATCCTGGCCGAGGAGTCCGGCGAGCTGCTCGACGACGCCGAGCTGCGCGCCATGGTCATCACGATGCTGTCCGCCGGTCAGGGAACGGTGCAGTTCCAGCTGGCCCAGGCGATCGACACCTTCATCGCGTACCCGGATCAGTGGAGCCTGCTGGCCGACCGGCCGGAGCTGGCCGCGAACGCCGCCGAGGAGGTCGTCCGGTTCTGCCCGTCGGCGCTGCTGGGCGTACCGCGGATCGCCAAGTCCGACGTGGAGCTGTCCGGCACGGTGTTCCCGGCCGGGACGTGCCTGCTGCCGATCACCGGGTCCGCCAACCGCGACAGCGCCGTCTTCGCCCGCGCCGACACCTTCGACATCGGCCGCGAACCCTCCGGGCAGCTCACCTTCGGCGGCGGCATCCACTACTGCCTGGGCGCGGCCCTGGCCCGGATAGAGCTGCAGGAGGCACTCCCCCGGCTCGCCGCCCACATGCGCGGCCTGTCCTCGGCCGGCGAGGCGGAATGGCTGGCTCCCACCGAGGCCGTCTACGGCCCGGTGCGCCTCCCGGTGACCTACCGACCCACGACTGCCTGACCAGCGCACGGCCCGAGGCCACCTGGTTCGCCGCGACCCGGCGGCCGGCGAGATCGCCGGCCACCGGGACGTGCCGTCACCGGAACCAGCCCGCTTCCTCAGCCAGCCGGACGGCCTCCAACCGGCTGCGCGCGCCGGTCTTGCGCAGCACGGCTGAGATGTAGTTCCGAACGGTCCCCGGCGCCAGACGCAGCTTCGCGGCGACCTCGTCCGCAGGCGCCCCCGATGCGACAACGCTGAGGACGTCCAGCTCCCGCGGCGACAGCGGACTGCGCGGGGCGGCCACCATGGCGAAGACCAGGCCGGCGTCGATCACCCGTTCGCCGCGGGCCAGCCGCCGGATGCCCCGCACCAGCTCACCGGGCGCGGCGTGCATGCCGACAACACCCCGGACATGAACATCCAGTGCCCGGCTGAGCCGCCCGGCGGCATCCGGCCCGGCCAGCACCAGCATGGCGCACCGGGGCTGCTCGGCGATGAGCTTCTCGATGGTACGCAGCCCGTCATCGGCCAGCAGATCAACATTGACGACGGCGACATCCGGCGGAACGGCCCGCGCCCTGTCCAGCGCCTCATCGAGGCAGCCCAGCTCGGCGACCACCTCGAAATCCTCCTCCAGCGACAACGTCGCGGCGAGAGCGCCACGCAACAGATTGACGGGTTCGGCGAGCAGAATGCGGATCACAACGGCCTCCCAGCCAGGGTCAAAGCTTCGCGGTGGGAATGCCGGCATCCGGTCTCGGCCACGGTGGCGGGCGGAGCGTGGAAGCCGGCGGACGGCCGACCGCTGGTCCGTCGAAGGACCGGCGTGGGCCTGTTTCCTGTCCCCGGAGGGAGGGCGATCAGCTGGGAGGTCCGCTGTAGCGGACAGTCCGCCCGTAGGCGGTGGCGTCATCGGCCGGGCAGAAACCGCCGGTGGCGGTCTCCGGTCGCCAGGACGACGGGACGGTGCCCGTCGTGGGCGAGCCGGCGCCGCCGGAATCGCGGACGTGGCCCGCCCCGGCGGAGTCGACGGGCTGGTGCGGTCCGACGGGCAGCGGATCGGACCAGGGCGCTGCCGGCGGCCTGGTGCTGGCGCGGTCGGCTGTGGTCGCGGTGGGTGCGTCACGCAGGCCGAATGCGGGCATCGGGCCCGCCTGCCGCAGGGCCGAGGTCCGGGTGGGGGTAGGCACGGGCAGCGGCTCGGTGGTGATGTTCTGCGCCTGGAGCTGCTCCTGGGCCGCGGGCGTCAAGACTGTGGGGAGAAGCAGGTCTGCCGGTGTTGCGGGCGCCAGTGGGATTTCAGCCAGGACGGGTGGCGCGGGCATGGGCGGCAGGGCGGGCGCTGCCGGGAGGGTGGGCAGGGCCGGCAGCGAGGGCAGGGCCGGAGGCACCGGCAACGCAGGCGCGACGGGCAGGACCGGTGGCGCGGGCAGGACCGGCAACGCCGGCAGGGCCGGCAACGCAGGCAGGACCGGCAACGCAGGCAGGACCGGCAACGCGGGCAGGACCGGCAACGCGGGCAGCGCAGTCGGAGCAGGCCGCGCCGGCGCGATGGGCAATGCCGGCAGTGCGGGCGACGCAGGCAGCGCGGGCGGGCTTGCAGTGGGGACCTCGGGAGATTTCCGTGCTTCCACTCTGGAGGCGGCAGCCGCGCGGCCTGCCGCCTTCGCACCCAGGACCTTCGGCGCGTGCCGTTCGGGAGCGATGGTCTTGGGTCGGTCCACCTTCGGACCCGAAGCGGTCCGTGGCTCAGAAGCAGCATTCTTCCGAGAAGCCGGAAGCGACTCCGCCGGGGAATGGCCGATCTTCCGGCCGTCCACTTTCGGGCGCGAAGTGTGCTGTGCCCGTCCGCGTGCGGCCGAGACCTTCCGCCTCGGCGCCTGCCCGGCAGAGGCCTTGCGCCCTTCCGGAACCGGGATTCGCGCATCGGATTTCGCGGATCTACCCTCATGGATCTTCGGAACCGAGATCAGCGGCGCCGAACGGGTCCTTTTCGCGTTGTCGGCCAGATCGTCGCCAATTGCGGCGGGAGCCACCCCGCCCTGGTCAACAGCACCTGCATCGGCGCGGGCCGCGTGATCGAAAAGGCCCAGGCCGAAGTAGGCGGCAATGATCAGACCGATCATCAACAGCAGCCGGGACATGCGCTGAGCTGCTGCTTCAGCGACACTCCGGCGCACCGTCAAACCCCCAGCAGATCATTCGTTCCGGCAATCGATGTATTCCTACCCACCAATCGGAGGCTGACACCGCCCCACCACCACCGCGAAACTCGGCCGAGCAGCTGGAAAGATCGAATCACGCCGCCCGGTGCGGACCACGCAGTCTGCTGTGAAGCTCCGTCGTCTCCGGTGCCGGCCGTGCACCGACGTAGGTTTCGAGCACCCGCACCAGCTCCTCGTACTGGCGCAGCGCCCGCCCCCGCTCCCCCAGCGCGGCATAGCAGCGCATGAGTGCCCGGTGCGCCCCCTCCAGCAGCGGATCATGCGCCACCAGCCGGGCGAACACGTCCGCGGCCTCGACGAAGCGCTGGTCCCGCGCCAGCAGGCCGCCGAGGCCGCGGAGCACGTTCTCGTACTCTCTGCGCAGCTCCTCCCGGTGCGGTTCCGCCCACGCACCGACCGGGGTGTCGATCAGGAAATCGCCCGGGTAGCTCGCCGCGGCCCTGGTCAGGGCCTCGATACCGGCGGGCCGGGCCGCCGCCCGGAAGTCCCGGACGTCGTAGCGCAGCGGGCCGACCGCTTCCAGGTGGTACGCGCCATCGGTGAACCGCACCCGCGCGGCCCCGTCGAGGGCCCGGCGCAGGAACTTCAGGCACGTGTGGAAGCTGTTGCGCAGCTCGGTCGCCGACGCCTCCGGCCACAGCGCCAGCCCGATCTCCGCCTTGGTGCTGCCCGGCCTGGTGAGCAGGTAGAACATCAGCTCGCGGGGCTTGGCGTAGGTCCAGTCCTCCGGCCCGAGCGCACGACCGTCCACTTCGACCCGGCTGCGCCCGAGCGCGTGGACCGACAGCCCGGCAAGCGGCACCGGGCGTGGGATGGGCGCCGGTACGGGCGGCGAGGAGGTCGCCGCGGCCACGGCCTGCTCCACCGTCAGCGCCGCGCCCTCCAGCGCGGCCCGTTCGAGCTCCGCTTGACTCAGCTCGGCCCGTACCCCCTGCACTCGCCTCTCGTGATCCGCCCGGTCGCACGGCGGCAGCGGCGTGCCCAGCTCCCGGCGCAGGCGGTCGGCTGCGGCCAGCAGCCGCGCCCCGGTACGGGCATCGGCCCCCACCCCCGCCAGCCCCTCCAGCACGCTCGCCGTCCGCCACCGATCGCCCAGCTCGTGATGCACGGTGAGGCTCCGGCGCAGCCGGGCCACCGCCTCCGCCCGATCGCCCCGCGCCTCCGCGATCAGCCCGAGTTGCTCGTTCGCCCAGGCGGTCGCCTCGCGCAGGCCCATCCGCTCGGCGTCGGCCAGGCTCTCGCGCAGCAGCCGTACGGCACCGTCCGGATCACCTCCGCGGAAGGTCGACGCGGCCAGGTCGATCAGGGCACCGACGACGCCTTCGGTGTCGCCCAGCTCGCGGAACCGGCGCAGGGCCTCGCCGGACAGTCCGGCCGCCCGGGCATGATCGCCTTCCAGCCACGACGTGAAGCCCAGCAGTTGCAGCGCCCGTGCCTCGCCGGCCGGTTCGGCCAAGCGGCGCCACAGCGTCAGGCCTTCCTCATGGTGCGCGCGGGCCTCGGCGTACCGGCCGCGTTCCCGGGCGATGCCGCCGAGGCTCTGCACCGCCTCGGCGACGCCGCGCTCGTCACCGGTCTTCGCGAACAGGTCCCGGGCCCGGGTCAGGCGGGCCGCGGCCGCCGCGTAGTCACATTGCAGGAATTCCAGGCGGCCCAGCGCGGTCAGAGCCTTGGCCAGCGCGGCCGGTGCGATGTCGCGGTCCACGCCGGACACGGCCGCGTGCAGCCACTGCCGGCCTTCGGCGTACTGCCCGGTGAGCTGCCAGTAGCGGCCCAGCGCCCCGGCGAGTTGCCCTTCGAGCGGCCCGTCGTCGCCGCGCGCCCAGGTCAGCGCGGCCCGCAGGTTGCCCCGGTCGTGGTGCAGCCGGTCGCGCCAGAGCCGCTGGTCGGCGCCGCTGAGGCCGCGTTCCGCCCGCCGGGCCACGTCGAGCATGTACGCGGCGTGCCGGGCCGCCACCGCCCGGCGCTGATCACCGAGCCGCTCCGCCGCGTACTGCCGGACGACTTCGAGCAGGCGGTACCGCTCCTCCGCGGCGTCGGTGCGAGCCTGCACCAGCGACTTGTCGACCAGGCGGGCGAGCAGGTCCAGGGTGTCCGGCGCGTTCTCGCCGGCGACCGCGGCAGCTCCGTCGACGGTGAAGCCGCCGCGGAACACCGACAGCCGGGCGAACAGCTCGCGTTCCGGGCCGGGCAGCAGGTCGTAGCTCCAGTCCAGGGTGGCCCGCAGGGTCGCCTGCCGGGCCGGCACGTCGCGGTTGGTGGTGGCCAGCAGCGAGACGGCGTCGTCCAGCAGCGCGACGATCCGCGGCAGGGGAAGCACCCGCAGGCGCGCGGCGGCCAGTTCCAGGACCAGGGGCATGCCATCGAGGCGGCGGCAGAGCCGGGACACGTCGGCGGCGTTGTCGTCGGTGACCGTGAAGTCGCGGCGGGCCAGGCGGGCCCGGTCGGCGAACAGCTGCACGGCCTGGCTGCCGACGAGGTCCGCGGCGCTCGGTGCGGGCAGGTCGGCCGGTACGGACAGGCCCTCGACCCACCACGTGGTCTCCCCGGCGACGGCCAGCGGTTCCCGGCTCGTGGTGAGCACCCGCAGGTCGGGGCAGGCCCGCAGCAGGCCGGCGACGAGCTCCGCGCAGGCGGCCACCAGGTGCTCGCAGTTGTCGAGGACGAGCAGCCCCGGGTGTTCGCGCAGGTGGGCGACGACCATGTCGGGGCGCGATCGGCCGGGCACCTCGGCGACGCCGAGGACGTCGGCCACGGCCGCGGCCAGCAGCGCCGGCCGGTCCAGCGGGGCCAGCGACACCCACCACGTCGGGTGCCGGGGGTCGTCGGCCAGCCGGTCGTGGACCGCGTGCGCGAGCCGGGTCTTGCCGCTGCCGCCCGGGCCGACCAGGCTCAGCAGCCGGGTCCGGCGCACGGCGGTGACCAGGGCGGCGACCTCGGTGTCGCGGCCGACGAACCGGGTCAGCGGCGGACCGAGGGCCGGTCCGGGGCCGGTGCGCCGCGGTGCGGCGACGAGCGAAGCAGGCATGGCGGGTGCTCCGGCGCCGGGGACAGGACGGTTCGCCCCACGACGGGCGAAGCGCACTCCAGCGTCGGGTCCGGCGCCGGGACGGTCAACCCGTCTGTCGGCTACCCGCCGGGCCGCGACCTGCGTCCCCCCGCGTCTCCCCCCGCACCACCCCGCGCCGCCCCCCGCACCCGCGGCGCAGCCTTGGGTCGTTCCACGGGGCCCGGTCCGACGGGCTCCGCCACCTCACAGGGGAGATCTTCGATGCGCACCAACCCGTTCCGCCGCCGGCTGCTCCAGCTCGCTGCCACCGCGGCCGTCGTACCGGTGGCCCTGCTGCCCTTCGGACCGGCGACGGCGGCGCCGTCGGCCGCGGCCGCGTCTTTCGCGGCGCCGTCCTTCACCAAGATCGAGGGGGCCGCGAGCGACGCGGCGGGCCTGCAGCCCACCGTGGACGCCTACCGCGCGCTGCTCGGCGAGCCGAACAACGGCAGCGCGCCGGGAAGCCAGCCGGCCGGGCGGCGCGAGATCAACTGGGACGGTACGCCGGACGCCCAGTCCGCGCCGAACCTGCTGCCCCGCGACTTCTTCAACACCACCGTGCCCCGTGGCGCGGTGTTCTCCACCGGGGCCGGCAACAAGTTCCAGGTCAGCGCGGACAGTGACAACCCGACCCAGACCGCGGTCCGGTTCGGCAACATCAACACCCAGTACCGCGAGAACTTCAACGTGTTCAGCGCGCAGCGGCTGTTCACGCCGCTGGGCACGAACAGGATGAGCGTCCGGTTCTTCCAGCCCGGCACGACCAAGCCGGCGACGGTCAAGGGCTTCGGCGCCGTCTTCACCGACGTCGACAAGGCCGGCACGACCAAGATCGAACTGTACGACCAGTGGGGCACCCAGCTCTGGTGGCAGGCGGTGCCCAAGGGCACCACGGCCAACCGCAGCCTGTCCTTCCTCGGCGTCAAGACCACCGCCGACGTGTACGAGGTACGCATCACCACCGGCAACGCCCCGCTGAGCAGCACCAACACCGACACGTCGACCCGCGACGTGGTCGTCATGGACGACTTCCTGTACGGGGAGCCGCAGCCGCTGTCCTGACCACGACAGCCGACACAGCGTGGGCGGGGGTGCCTCCACCCCCGGCCACGCCGCGCGTCACACCGCCACGCCGTCGATCTGCAGGGTCTGGACCGACGCCGCCGGGAACGGGACGGTGACCCGCTTGCCCATCACCCGCTGGTCCTGACGGGCGGTGTACCGGTCGGAGCCGCCCGGGACGGTGGACCAGCGCGGGACCACGCCGCCCGTGCCGCCGGCAGCCTGGCCGAAGCGGGACAGGTCGAACGTCAGATTCTGGGCGGCACCGGCGTTCAGCGCCACGATCACCAGTCGGCGGGCGCCCGCGTCGTAGGCCGCGATCGCGTAGTCCACGCCGAGGTCGATGATCCGCATGCCGGGGCGAATGTGCCGGGTGAACTGGGCGAGCGTGTAGTACTTCGTCTCGATCGCCCCGGCGGTGGCGGTGCCGCCGTGGTAGCGGATCGTGCCCCAGCCGGCCGACGGGTCCATCACCTGCCAGTAGCACCACGCCGTCGGGTGCAGCCAGCGCCAGTCCATGCACAGGTTGCGGGCCATCGCCAGGCCGGTGCCGTCGCCGTCGCCGTGCTCGGAGTTCCAGAGAATCTTGTTGTCGGCGCGGACGGCGTTGTAGAGCAGGTCGCGGCGGGTGTCCGGGCCGTAGCCGTGCACGTTCACCTGCCGTACGAGTGCTTTGGTCGCACTGTCGAAGCTGTTCCACGTCGCCCGGGCGGCGTCGAAGTTGGTCTCGTCCGACGCGGCGATCGTCACGCCGGTCAGGCCCTGCCGGTTCAGCTCGGTGCGCATGTGTCCCAGGACGCTGCGCTGGGTCTGCGCGTCGATGTGGCAGCCTTCCTGGGTGCCGTCGGCGCGCCACCAGCCGGCGGACGGCTCGTTGAACGGGTCCACGGTCCGGAAACGCACGCCCCACCGCTCCTGCGCGTAGCGGGCGGTGACGGCGAGGTGGTGGGCGTGCTGACGATGGTTCCACGCCTGGAGGTTCGGCCCGCCGCCGGCCGCCCCGGACGGGTTGTGGTTGCCGCACATCCACCACATCGGCGAGTTGGCGAACAGCTCGCTGATCGCGCCCCGCTGCGTCGCCTTGACCAGGGCGGCACGCTGCTTGGCGTCCACGGTGAAGTCCCACGCCGACGAGGCCGGGTCCTCGTTGGTGTAGTCCAGCCAGAACCCCTCGATCTGCTTGAAACGGGGGATGTTGGGCGAGGCCACCATCCGCTCGCCGTTGATGGTGTTCCAGCTGCTGGCGCCCAGGTTGTAGCGGGCGATGGTCAGGCCGAGGCCGGGCAGCGTGGTGCCGTTGTACGACACGTTCTTCATCGTGAAGAACAGGTCGGCGAAGTCGTCGCGGTCGCCGAAGACGTTGGCCCACCAGGCCAGCGAGGTGCCCCAGCCCTCCCACGCACCGAAGTCGGCGCCCGGGTTGACGGCGATGGTGGCGTCCGCCCACGCCGGTCCCCCGCCGAGGGCGCCACCGGCAACGGCGAGCCCGGTCGCTCCCGCGGCGGCGAGAACCGTTCTTCTTGTGGTCATGGAGTCCTCCCGAGAGTGGTCACCGGCCCCAGCCCCAGCGGATCTGGGCGAGACCGGAGGCGTTGTTCACCGCGAGGCCGCTGCCGCTCTGCCGGGTCAGTGAGCAGGCGTCGCCGGTGCGCAGCCCGGGCCAGGAGACGATGCCCATCTGCCGGGCCCGGGCCAGGTCCGTCGTGGCCGCGAGGTACGCGGTGAAGGTGTTGCCGTCCTGGTGCCCCGCGCTGTAGTTCAACCGGTGGTCGTGGGCGAGCCGCGGATAGCATCGAAGTTGCTGAATGATTGCGCTAACATTGCCGGAGTGTCAAGGAGAAGCTGATGACCCGAGAGAGCGCCGAACAGCTCCGCCAGATCATCGTGCGGGCGGCCATGCCCCTGCTGGGCACGTACGACACCGTGACCACGGCGCAGATCGCCCGGGCCGCCGGGATCGACGAAGCTGACCTGCTGGCCGTCTTCGCGGACAAGGAGGAGATCATGCGGGCGTGTGCAGCCAGGATGACGCAGCACGTGACCGCGGTGCTCGACCCGGCCGAGGAGGTACGGGAGCTGGACGCGATCCCGGCCGACCAGCCACTCGCCGCGCGCCTCGTCGCGGTGATCGACGTCCTCGACGGCTACCACCGCCGCGTCCGTACCGATCTCGAGGCTCTGCAGCAAGCAGTCTCGGCCGGTGCACCCGACCTGCCACCGGTCAGCCGCCAGGACCTGCGAACCGCCGGCAGGTTGCCCGAGATCCAGCAGGCTGTCGCGAGGGTGCTGGAGCCGGATCAGCGACGCCTGCGCCTGCCGCCCGCGTTCCTCGCCGAAGCCTTCCTCGGCATCGCCCGGACGCCGCAGTCGCCGGTGCCGGCCGAGCAGGTCGTCGACCTCTTCCTGCACGGCGCTCTCGCGTCCTGACACGGAGCATGGCGGCACCCGTGGTGGGTGCCGCCTGATTGCTTGTCGTCGTGGGTTACTTGAGCCAGGGCAGGCGCTGCACCAGCGGCAGGCGGGCCCACATCTTGCCGAGGCCGAGGGTGTCACCGGCGGCGGTCAGGGCCAGCAGGGCCAGGACACCGGCGTAGACGAGGTGGTCGTCCATGAAGGGGTTGTTCTCCGGAGGCAGGACCGCGGTCCACATGAGCACCAGCAGCAGACCGCCGGCCACCGCGGCCAGGCGCATGCCGATACCGAGGATCAGAGCCGTACCGATCGCGGCCAGACCCAGCATGAACAGCCAGTCGGCCCAGGCCGCCCCGGCGATGCTGTGGTAGACACCCTCGAACGGACCCGCGACCGCGTTGCCCAGGAAACCCTTGGTCGGGCTGCCACCGTTGATCCACGCCCCCTTGTCAGGGGTGGCCAGGCCGAGGCCGAACAGCTTGTCGATGAAGGCCCACAGGAACACCCAGCCCAGCGCCAGACGCAACCCGGCGAGGGTGAAACGGGTGGCCTTGCTGCGACGGGACTCCGTGACGGTCGTGCCACCGGTCTTGAGGGAGACCCGGGTGGTGCGGTGCTGGACGGCGGTCATGGCGTCCACGTCCTTTCTGGTTCGTTGGCTACATCCCTATTCCAGTCGGGATCGACGCCCGTGATCAGTGCCGCACTGCCGTACCTTTCGGGACCTTCGGCCTACCCGAGCTTGGCCACGGTCAGCAGCACCGCGGCGTCCTCGAGCGCGGACAGGCTGTGCCGGGCGTCCGGCACGGTGAGCAGGTCGCCGGTCGTCCCGTCGGTGGACGTGTCGCCGCTGATGAGGCGGACGCGGCCGGCCAGGACCTGCAGCGTTGCCTCGCCGGGGTTCTCGTGCTCGTCCAGGGCCGCGCCGGCGCGCAGTGCGACCAGGGTCTGCCTCAGGGTGTGCGTGTGCCCGCCGACCAGGGTCCGGGCGCCGCGGCCGCTGGACGAGCCGCGGGCCGTGTCGAGCAGTTCGGTGGTGAGGGCGGTCAATGACCATGCCACGATGGTTCTCCTTCAGGTGGTGACCGGACGGCGGGCCAGGCCGTTCATCTTGACGGCGGTGTAGACGGCGGCCGCGATGGCGACGTCCGACAGCAGCATCAGGCCGATGGCGTACGAGCTCTCGGCGCCGTACACCCAGCCCATGATCAGGGGCGGGACGAAGCCGCCGAGGCCGCCCGCCGCGCCGACCACGCCGGTGACGCTGCCGACCTTGTCCGCCGGTGCGACCCTGCCGACCAGGGCGAACACGGCGCCGCTGGCCGCTCCGAGCAGGCCGGCCAGGGCCAGGAAGGCGATGGTGGCGACCGGGACGAGCGGTGGCTGGAACGCCTGCACGACGGCGAACAGCGCGGTTCCGGAGAAGCACCACACCAGCACGGGCACCGGGTGCAGCCGGTCGGACAACCAGCCGCCCACCGGCCGGGCGATCACGGCCAGGACGACAAAACCAGCGGTACGCAGGGCCGCGTCGTTGGCGGTGAGACCGTACGCCTCGCGCAGGTACGCCGGCAGGTAGACGCTGAACGCGACGAACCCGCCGAAGCCGACCGCGTACAGGAAGCACATCTGCCAGGTGACGGCCAGGCGCCCGACGTCCTTGATCCGTCCCCAGGCCGAGCCGGCCGGCCGCTGCCGGTCCGGGGCGTCGCGGATCAGCAGCAAAGCCACCACCGCGTACGCCGCGAGCAGCACCGCCACCAGCAGGAACGGTGTGTTGTCGCCGTAGGTGTCGGCGAGCTTCACGGTGGTGAAGTTGGAGATCGCCGTGCCGCCCATGCCCACGCCGAAGACGCCGATGGCGAACCCCTTGCGGGCCGGCGGATACCAGCCGGAGACCAGCGGCACGCCGACGGCGAAGGTGGTGCCGCCCAGTCCGAGGAAGAAGCCGGTGACGATCAGCGCCGGGTACGACGACACCACGGTCAGGGTCAGCACCGGGACGATGGTGGCGATGCTGACGAGCGGGAACATGATCCGGGCGCCGTACCGGTCGGTGAGCGCCCCGACCGGGATCCGGCCGAGCGAGCCGACCAGCACCGGCACCGCGACCAGCAGCGACTGGGCCGCGAAGCTGAGCCCGAGGCGTTCCTTCACGCCCGGCCCGAGCGGGCCCAGCAGGGCCCAGGCCCAGAAGTTCACCATGAAACCGATGGTCGCGAGGATCAGGTTGCGGGTGGCGCCCGGTCGCACCGCGGCGGCGGTTGTGGTCATCGTGGTTCCTCGGGTCGGGCCGGTCAGCCGCGGTCGCGGCCGGAGCGGGTGGGGAGCTTCGGCGGGCCTTCCCAGCCGGGCCGGGACGGACGCAATCCGGGGCGGGTGTCACGGCTGCGGTAGGGCACGTAGGGACGGGTCAGGTAGCCCACGGGTGCGCTGAAGGCGTGCACGAGGCGGGTGAACGGCCAGAAGGCGAACAGCGAGAACGCGGCGATGATGTGGAGCTGGAAGCCGATCGGGACGGCGGCCATGATCTCCGGGTCCGGGCTGAGGTAGAACAGCGACCGGAACCACGGTGAGATCGTCTCGCGGTAGTCGTAGCCGTCGCCGGCCACGTTGGCCCGCAGGGTCGACCACAGTCCCAGCACGATCACCCCGGCCAGCACCAGGTACATGGCCTTGTCGTTCTTCGTGGTGGCGGCGAAGACCGGACCGGTGAGCCGGCGCCGGGCGATGAGGATCGCCATGCCGATCAGCGTGCAGAAGCCCGCGACGGTGCCGACGAACACGGCCGTCAGGTGGTAGGCGTGCTCGGTGATCCCGACGGCCTCGGTCCAGGCCTTGGGGATGATCAGCCCGCCGACGTGCCCGACGAGGACCATCAGCACCCCGAAGTGGAACATCGGGCTGCCCCAGCGCAGGATCGCGCTCTCGTAGAGCTGGGACGAACGGGTGGTCCAGCCGAACTTGTCGTAGCGGTACCGCCAGATCAGGCCGCCGACCAGCACGGCGATGCACAGGTACGGGAAGACGACCCAGAGCAGCACGTTCATCGCCGGCCTCCGGTGGTATCGACGAGTCCGAACGGTTCGAGCCCGACCTGTTCGACCGGCGGTCCGGTCCGGGCGAGCCGGACGGCGGCCGCGATGTCACCGGGCTGGGGCGGGGGCAGCATGGCCCGTACGCTCTCGATGACGTGCCGGTAGACCGACTTCTCGGTGTGCAGGGCCTTGGCCAGCAGGTCGAGGCCGATGCGGTTCTCCCGCAACAGCCGCCATCCGTCGTCGTCCAGCACCGCCAGGTCGAGCACCGCGGGCAGATAGTCCGGCAGTTCGCCGTCGACGAGCCGAAGACCCGCGTTCTTGTACGCCTCGGCGAACAGCACCAGCGCCTCGCCACGCTTACGGGTGTCCCCGGCGGTGTAGTAGGTCAGGTGCAGGCAGCAGCGGCGGCGGAAGTCGAACAACTCGACGTAGGCCGCCGCCAGCGTGGCCGGGTCACCGGCACGGCGGTGCTCGGCGACCACCCGCAACGGCTGCGCGATCGGCGCCGGCAGGTCGTCGAGTGCCGCCACGAGCGTGGGCAGCACCGACAGCACCTCGTGGTCGGGGTACCGCAGCAGCAGGGAGGCGGCGCGGGCCGCGACAGGCCGCCAGGCCGGGGTGGTCACTGGTCGTCTCCGTCCTTCTTGGGCGGGAAGAGTCCCTCGGGCCGGCCCTTGCCGTCCCAGTTGAGCAGGTTGACCCGCTGGTGCTTGTCGTCGGGCGCGGCGACGGAGTCCGCGGTCTGGCGGTCTCGGAGCATGTGGAAGTTCTCGATCGAGATCGGCGCCGGCGTGCCGGAGGCCTCACCGAACGGCCCGGAGCCGCCCATGCCCGGACCGCCATCGACCTCGAGGCTGCACTCGGTGGCGAGTTGTTCGAGGTGGTGGGCGTCCTCGGCGTGCGCGGCCGGGATGACGTAGCGCTCCTCGTACTTGGCGATGGCCAGCAGCCGGTACATGTCGTCCATCTCGGTGCCGGTCATGCCGACCGCGGCGGCCAGCGATTCGTCGCGCTGCTCACCGAGGTTGATCCGGCGCTGGTAGGCGCGCATGGCGGCGAGCCGCTGCAGGACGGCGGTCACCGGGGCCGGGTCGCCGGCGGTGAACAGCCCGGCCAGGTAGTCCACCGGGATGCGCAGCGCGTCGACGGCCCCGAAAAGGTTGTCCAGGTCCTCGCCGTCGTGACCGGTGTCGCGCAGGATGTCCACGACCGGGGACAGCGGCGGGATGTACCAGACCATCGGCATGGTGCGGTACTCCGGGTGCAGCGGCAGCGCGACCTCGTACTTCATGATCAGGTCCCAGATCGGGGAGCGCTGCGCCGCGGTGATCCAGTCGTCCGGGATGTCGGCGGCGCGGGCCGCGGCGATCACCTGCGGGTCGTGCGGATCGAGGAAGACCGACTTCTGGGCCTCGTACAGGGCGTGCTCGTCCTTGACCGCCGCTGCCTCGCCCACCCGGTCGGCGTCGTACAGCATCAGGCCGAGGTAGCGCAGCCGGCCGACGCAGGTCTCCGAGCAGATGGTCGGCTGGCCGATCTCGATGCGCGGGAAGCAGAAGGTGCACTTCTCGGCCTTGCCGGTGCGGTGGTTGAAGTAGATCTTCTTGTACGGGCAACCGGTCACGCACATCCGCCAGCCCCGGCAGCGGTCCTGGTCGACCAGCACGATGCCGTCCTCGGCGCGCTTGTAGATCGCCCCGGACGGGCAGGAGGCCGCGCAGGACGGGTTGAGGCAGTGCTCGCAGATGCGGGGCAGGAAGAACAGGAACGCCTTCTCGTACTCCTGGCGTACCTGATCCGACAGCTGCTGCAGGATCGGGTCGCCGGCGGCGATCTCGTTGCCGCCCGCGAGCGAATCGTCCCAGTTCGCCGACCAGGTCACCTTGGTGTCTTTGCCGGTCAGCAGGGACTTGGGCCGGGCCACCGGGGTGTCGTCGCCGGCCGGGGCGGTGAGCAGGTGCTCGTAGTCGTAGGTCCAGGGCTCGTAGTAGTCCTGCATGGCCGGCATCCTGGGGTTGGCGAAGATGCTGAACAGCTTCTTGATCCGGCCACCGGCGCGGGGCTTGAGCCGCCCGGTACGGGTACGCGTCCAGCCGCCCTGCCACCTGTCCTGATCCTGGTAGGTGCGGGGATAGCCCTGCCCGGGGCGCGACTCGACGTTGTTGAACCACACGTACTCCACACCGGAGCGGTTGGTCCACGCCTGCTTGCAGGTGACCGAACAGGTGTGACAGCCGATGCACTTGTCGAGGTTCATCACCATCGACATCTGGGCCATGACGCGCATCAGTACTGCACCTCCTGGGAGCGACGGCGGATGACGGTGACCTCGTCGCGCTGATTGCCGGTCGGGCCGAGGTAGTTGAACGCGAACGACAGCTGCGCGTAGCCGCCGATGAGGTGGCTGGGCTTGATCAGCAGCCGGGTCAGCGAGTTGTGGATGCCGCCGCGCCGGCCGTTGGTCTCGGCCTTCGGCACGTCGATGACCCGTTCCTGGGCGTGGTATAGGTAGACGGTGCCCTCGGGCATCTTGTGGGTGACCACGGCGCGGCAGACCACGACGCCGTTGCGGTTGATCGCCTCGATCCACTCGTTGTCCGTGACACCGATCTTGGCGGCGTCCTTCTCGCTCATCCACATCGTCGGCCCGCCGCGCGAGAGCGTCAGCATGATCAGGTTGTCCTGGTACTCGGAGTGGATGGACCACTTCGAGTGCGGCGTCAGGTAGCGCACCGTCAGTTCCAGCTCGCCCTTGGCGCCCAGGCGCGGCTCGCCGAAGAGCTTGTGCATGTCCAGCGGCGGCCGGAAGACGGGCATTTCCTCGCCGAGCTCCTTGATCCAGTCGTGGTCGAGGTAGAAGTGCTGCCGACCGGTCAGGGTGTGCCAGGGCTTGAGCCGCTCGACGTTGATCGTGAACGGCGAGTACCGGCGCCCGCCGTGCTCGCTGCCGGACCACTCCGGGCTGGTGATCACCGGGACGGGCCGCGACTGGCAGTCGGCGAAGCGGATCTGTTTGCCCTCGTGCTCGGCGGCCAGGTCGGCCAGCCGTTGGCCGGTACGCCGCTCGAGGAACTGGAAACCCTCGGTCGCGACCCGGCCGTTGGTGGTGCCCGACAGCACCAGGATCGCCTCGCAGCAGCGGATGTCGGTGTCCAGGCGCGGGCGGCCGTCGGCGACCCCGCCGCGAACCGTGCCGTTGACCTTCCGCAGGAGCTCAACCTCCGGATTGACATCGACCGTGACGGCCTTGGTAGTGGTGCCGAGCCGGTCCAGCAGCGGGCCCAGCGAACTCATCTTCGCGGAGATGGCACCGTAGTCGCGTTCCACCACGACGAACTTCGGCATCGTCTGGCCCGGGATCGCGTCGACCTCGCCGGTCTTCCAGTCGCGCACGACACCGCCGGGGGTTGCCATCGCGTCCGGGGTGTCGTGCAGCAAAGGCGCCGCGACCAGATCCTTGCGCACGCCCAAACGCGGGCCGGCCAGGTCGGAGAAGGCTTTGGCGATGCCGTGGAACGCGTCGAAGTCGGTGCGGGTCTGCCACGGCGGGTTGATCGCCGGGGTGAACGCGTGGATGAACGGGTGCATGTCCGTGGTGTTGAGGTCGTGCTTCTCGTACCACGTCGCCGCGGGCAGGACCACGTCGGAGAACAGCGTCGTGGAGGTCATCCGGAAGTCCAGCGACAGCAGCAGATCCAGCTTGCCCTCGGGCGCCTCGTCGTGCCAGACGACGTCCTGCGGGCGTTTCTCCGGCGGTGCCTCCTCGGCCCGCAGTGAGGCGTCGGTGCCGAGCAGGTGCCGCAGAAAGTACTCGTTGCCCTTCGCCGACGAGCCCAGCAGGTTGGCCCGCCACACCGTGAGCACGCGCGGCCAGTTCTCCGGTGCGTCCGGGTCCGTACAGGCGAAGCCGAGCCGGCCGTCGACCAGCTCCCGGGTCACGTGCGCGGCGGGATTGTCGGGCGCGGCGGCGAGGGCTTCGTCGGCGAGATCGAGGGGATTGCGGTCGAAGGTCGGCATCGACGGCATCCAACCCAGCCGGGCCGACTTGGCCAGCAGATCGGCGGTGTGCTTGCCGGCGAACGCGCCCTTGGCCAGCGGCGAGGTCAGCACGTCGGCGCCGTACTGGTCGTAGCGCCACTGGTCGGTGTGCAGATACCAGAAAGCGGTGCCGATCATCTGCCGCGGCGGCCGGGCCCAGTCCAGCCCGAAGGCCAGGTGCGACCAGCCGGTCACCGGCCGGCACTTCTCCTGCCCGACGTAGTGTGCCCAGCCGCCGCCGTTGACGCCCTGACAGCCGGTCAGCGTGGTCAGGGTCAGCATCGCCCGGTAGGTGGTGTCGGAATGGAACCAGTGGTTGGTCCCCGCACCCATCAGGATCATCGACCGGCCGCCGGAGCGTTCGGCGTTGTCGGCGAACTCGCGGCCGATCCGGGCCACGGCCGCGGCGGGTACGCCGGTGATCGGCTCCTGCCACGCCGGGGTGTACGGCACCTCGACGTCGTCGTAGCCGCTCGGCCAGGTCCCGGGCAGACCCGGGCGGGCGACGCCGTACTGCGCCAGCATCAGGTCGAAGACCGTGGTCACCAGCTTGCCGCCGACGCGGGCGGTGGGTACGCCGCGGCGCATCAGCTCCGGGGTGTCGTTGTCGAAGCGCGGCAACGCGATTTCGGCACCCTCACCACCGGCACAGCTCAGCCGGGGCACGTGGTCGCCGAGATCGAGGTTCCACCGGCCGACGCCGGCCTCGCTGAACCGGTCCCCCAGCGATCCGCCGGGCACCGCGGGCGCGTCGGTGACCGAGTCCCACAGCACCGGCCGGAACGCCGCCTCGGCCCCGGTCTCCCCCAGGTCGGCGGCCGTCACGAACTTGCCCGGCCGGTAGCCGCCGCCGTCGACCGGCTCCAGCGCGACCAGGTAGGGCAGGTCGGTGTAGCGCGACACGTAGTCGGCGAAGCGCGGCGTCACCCTGTCGACGAAGAACTCCTTCAGGATGACGTGACCCATCGCCATCGCCAGGGCGCCGTCGGTGCCCGGCTGCGCGGGCAGCCACTCGTCGGCGAACTTCACGTTGTCGGCATAGTCCGGTGACACCACGACGACCTTCTGGCCGCGGTAGCGGGCCTCGGCCATCCAGTGCGCGTCCGGGGTACGGGTCACCGGCACGTTGGAGCCCCACATCACCAGGTACGAGGCGTCCCACCAGTCCCCCGACTCCGGCACGTCGGTCTGGTCGCCGAACATCTGCGGTGAGGCCACGGGCAGGTCGGCGTACCAGTCGTAGAACGACAGCATCGAGCCGCCGATCAGGCTGAGGAACCGGGCGCCGACGGCGTGCGACACCATCGACATCGCGGGGATCGGCGAGAAACCGGCCACCCGGTCCGGGCCGTACGCACCGATGGTGTGCACGTGCGCGGCGGCGACGATCTCCTGCGCCTCGTCCCACGACACCCGGACGAGTCCACCCTTGCCGCGGGCCTGCTGGTAGCGGCGGCGGCGTACCGGATCGGCCTGGATGTCGGCCCACGCCGCGACCGGGTCGCCGCCGAGGCGGGCCTTGGCCTCCCGGTACATCTCGATCAGCACCCCGCGGGCGTACGGATACCGCACCCGCGTCGGTGAGTACGTGTACCAGGAGAACGCGGCGCCGCGGGGACATCCGCGCGGCTCGTACTCCGGCCGGTCGGCGCCGACGCTGGGATAGTCCGTCTGCTGCTGCTCCCAGGTGATGATGCCGTCCTTGACGTACACCTTCCAGGAGCACGAGCCGGTGCAGTTCACCCCGTGGGTCGAGCGCACCACTTTGTCGTAGGACCAGCGGTCCCGGTAGAAGCTGTCCGCCTCCCGGCCGCCGATCTGGTGCAGCGTACGGCCGTCGGCGGAGACCTCCGCCCGCCGCACGAGTCCGCCGAACGCCAGTAACGCCCGCGCCGCGGTTCCGCTCGCTCCTGCCATGTGTCCTCGCTCCCTCATGATCAGGCGATGCCGTACGCGATGCCGGTGCCGAGGATGTTGCTGTCGTCGTAGTCGTACTCGAGCTGATCGACGACCTCGACCACGCCCGCCACCTGCCGGGTCAGCCGGCCGGCGATGTCGGTCGTCGACCACCGGCCGACCCGGCCGGTGAAGGTCACCACGCCGTCGTCGACCGTGACCTGCACCTTCCCGGCGTCGTCGGCCATGAAGGCACGCACGACACCGGCCTGCACGTCCGCGACGATCTCGTCGTCGGGGCGCAGGTGCACCTTGAGCAGGTCGCCGCGGGAGACCACGCCGACCAGCCGGCCCAGGTCGTCGACGACCGGGAGCCGCTTGACCCCTTCGCCGTCCATGACCCGCGCCGCGGCCGGGATGGAGGTGCTGGCCGGCACTGTCACCGGCGGCGTGCTCATCAGGTCGGCCGCGGTACGGGCGGAAGCCTTGACCCGCTCGCCGCGACGGCGCCGGCCGTCGAACAGGCGCGGCTCCTCGGCGCCGGCGTACTCGATCTTGCGGAGCAGGTCCGCTTCGGAAACCACCCCGGTCACCCGCTGGAACTCGTCGACGACGGGCACGGCACTGAACCGGTTGCGGACCAGCAGGTCGACCACGTCGCGGTACGGCGCGTCCGGCGTAACGGTGACCACTGCGGTGGTCATGACCTCGTTCACTGTCCAGGCCTTCATCACGAAGCCTCCTCATCGATCACCTCGACGCTAGGAGCGGACCGCCGGCCGGGGCAGGGCCGACCGGCCCTACCCCTCGGGACCACAGCCCGGGCCGGGCCGCCGGAGCGCTACGCGACGCCGAACGGGGTACCGCGCTCCGAACCGTTGATCATGCTGTCGTCGATGTCGAAGGTCAGGCCGTCGGCGACATCGACGACGCCCGGCACGCGCCGGGCCGTACCAGCGAGCCGCGCGGCAGCCGAGCGGAAATGCACCCGTCCGGAGAGCGAGACGACACCGTCGACACAGGTCACCCGTACGGCGGTGCCGTCGCTCACCGAGGCGCCGGGCAGGGCCTCGGCCACGACGTCCCGGCAGATCTCGGTGTCGGCACGGCGATGCACCTTGAGCAGGTCACTACGGGTGACGATGCCGACCAGATGACCCTGGTGGTCCACCACGGGGAGCCGCTTGACGTGCTCACGTTGCATGCGGCGGGCCGCCGCGGCGAGCGACAGCGACCCGTCCGCCGACACCACCGGCGAGGTCATCACCTCGGCCGCGGTCCGGCCGCCGGCCTTGGCCCGGTCGCCGCGGCGGCGCCAGGCGTCGAAGATCCCGGGACTGACCCCGCCGGCGGCCTCCACCTTGTGCAACAGGTCGGCCTCCGACACGACACCGGTCACCCGGTCGTGCCGGTCGACGACCGGCACCGCGCTGACCCGCCGGCTGATCAGCAGATCCACCAGATCCCGGTACGGGGTGTCCTCCCCGACCGAGACCACGTCGCGGGTCATGACGTCATCCACACGCCACAGTTTCATGGCCGCACCTCCTCCTGCTCACCACCGACGCTAGGGACGCCACGCGCGCCGGCCCAGGGCCGGTCGGCCCGTTCCCCGGGGCCGCTCGGGACGGCTCGGCCGGCCGGCCCGAACAGGTCCTTCGGCCCTGCTCGGGACGGGCCGCGGACCGGCACAGTGGGCGGACAGAGGAGGTGTCCGTCATGACCGCACAGTCCGGGCCGCCGACACGGTCCCGCCCAGCCGCCGCTCTCGAGGCCGCGGCGCACGTCGCACGGCACGCACCGTCGGTGTTCAACACCCAGCCGTGGCGCTGGCAGCTCAGCGGCGACATGCTGGAGCTGCACGCCGACCGGGCCCGTGCCCTGACGGCGACCGACCCCGACGGCCGGCTGCTGCTGCTCAGCTGCGGCGCCGCCCTGCACCACGCCCGGGTCGCCCTGCGGGCCGCCGGATGGGACGTGCACGTCGAGCGCCTGCCGCAGGGTGACGCCGCCGATGTCCTCGCGCGCATCACCATCGCCGGGGCCGCGGACGCCGACCGGCAAGCGGAACGGATGGCGGGAGCGATCACGCTGCGGCGTACGGACCGGCGGGCGTTCAGCGACCGGACCGTGCCGGAGGAGCTGCTGATCGGGCTGCGGCGGGCGGTGGAGGCCGAGGGGGCCTACCTGCACGTCGTACGCCGGGACCAGATGCCGATGCTGGCCACCTCCACCGCCCGGGCGGCCGACGCCGAGAGCAGCGATCCGGCCTACCGGGCGGAGCTCGAGCACTGGACCAACCGGCCGGCGGACAGCGGCGACGGCGTACCGGCCGCGACGGCGGTGCAGCGGGCACCGCGCCGGGTCCCGGTCCGCGACTACGCCCCCGGCGCCGTCGGCGGGCTGAGCCCCGGTGACGACTTCGACCTCGGGGCGTCGTACGTGGTGCTGTTCGGGCTCACCGACGAGTCCGAGGCGCTGGTGCGCGGTGGTGAGGCGCTGTCCGCGCTGCTGCTGACAGCGACCGCGGACGGGCTGGCCACGGCACCGATGAGCGACACCATCGAGGTCCAGTGGCCGCGCCACCTGTTGAAGGGCCTGTTGAGCGGAGTGGGCGAGCCGTATCTGACCATCCGGCTCGGCTACAACGATGCCGCGCCGGACCTGCCGCCCGCTCCGCGCCGCAAGGGCGCCGACGTCGTCCGGATCAGCGACCGGTAGAACCACCGTCGTCCGGCAGCATGACCTCGGTGAGTGAACGCCGCGGGGTGGCTGCCGCCGGGCGGCCGTAGCCCACGCGCAGGACCATCTGGGCCCAGGAACCGGTACGGGAGTCGGTCAGCAGCCGGCGGATCGCCGGGATCTCCACCGGCTGGCTGATCGGCGTGGTGGCCAGGTTCAGCCAGGTCGCGGTGAGCAGCACCCGCTGCAGGGCCTGACCGGCGTGCACCCAGTGCCGCCGGGTGTCGCCGTCGATGGCCAGGACCATGATGGTCGGGTACGGCTCGAACGGGGCGGCGGCCCGGTCCCGGTGCGGTTGCAGGAGCCCGAAGTCGCGGATCGGCAGGATCTCCAGGGCGTCCCACGGGCCGATCGCCGTCGACGGCACGCCGTCCCGGCGGCCCCGGTGCGGACTGGTCCACCGCGCGAGTTCGGCGCGGTACCGGCCCTTGGCCCGCAGCGCCCGGTCGGCCTCCTGGGACAGGCTCAGAATCGCGTTGCGGCTGACCGCGTTCGCGACGGTGAGCGTGGCGCCCTCGCGGCGAGCGGCGTCCGCCAGCCGTTCGACCGCGTCCGCCGGCACGACGGACCGGGCGAACGGCCACCGGTTGGTGTGCCGGTGCGGGATGGCCGCGACCAGGGCGTCGGCGGCCGGCGTCGGTGCCATCGGCTGCCGCACGCTGACCCGGGCGACGAGGTCCGGATCCGTGTCGTCCGGGAAAAGCGTGGTGTGGCTGAGGTATCCGGCGCCGCGGATGGCGAGCCGCAGGGTGAACAGGGCGGCGCCGACGCTGATCAGCAGTTCACGGCCGGCCGGGTCGAGGACTTCGAGCTGCCGCCGGGGATCGGCGTGGACGTCGACCCCGTGCGCGCCGATGCGGAAGCGCCACGGCTGGCTGTTGTGCAGCGAGGGCGCGGCCGTCGCCGCACGGACGCAGGCGGTGAGATCGGGGCCGGTCGAGTCGTGCCGCACTCGTTCGATCGCCTGGGTGCCGATGTCGTTCATCGCCGGCCCCCTGAGTTCTCGGTCTCCTCGACGGTCACGGCGCTCACCCCGGGCACGGTGCGGGCGAGCACGGTCACGACGGCCCGCTGGGTGTCGTTGGCGAACTCCCCGGCGACGGTGGCAATGCCGCCGCCGACCGTGACCGTCCACAGGCGAGCACCGTCGGCGTATTCGTCGAGCCGGTGCTGCACGTCCGCGGTGATGACGTCGTCGCTGCGTACCATCGCGCGCAGGATGTCGCGGCGGCTGATGATGCCGACGACCTCGCGGCCGTTGACGACCGGCATGCTGCGCACGTCGCGCCGCAGCATCACGTCGGCCACCTCGGCCACGTCGAGGTCCGGCGTGGCCGTGAACGGGTTCCGGGCCATCACCTCCAGGACCGTGCCGGGCCGGCGCTGCGGCGCCACGTCCAGGTCGCGGCGCAGGTGCGCGGTCGGATCGACGGGCACCCGGTGCCACAGCAGGTCGCCCTCGCTGACCATGCCGACCAGGAATCCCTGCGCGTCGACCACCGGCAGGGCGGTGACCGCCCTGGCGGTCATCAGCTCCGCGGCGCTCTCGATGGGTGCGTTCTGCCAGACCACGTGGACCGGGCTGGTCATGATGTCCTTCGCGCGCATGGTCCTACCTCCGCCCGGCCAGCAGCTTGGTCAGGTCGACGAGCCGGTTGGTGTAGCCCCACTCGTTGTCGTACCAGCCGAAGACCTTGACCAGCCGGCCGCGCACCTGGGTGAGGCGAGCGTCGAAGACGCAGGAGGCCGGATCGCCGACGATGTCCGTGGAGACGATCGGCGCCTGCGTGTAGCGGATGATGCCGTGCATCGGCCCGCCGACCGCCGCGGACCGCTCGACCGCCTCGTTGACCTGCTCGACCGTCACGTCGGTGCCGAGTTCGAGCGTCAGGTCGCTGATCGAGCCGTCGACAACCGGGACGCGCAGCGCCACACCGTCGAGCCGGCCCGCCAGCTCCGGCAGGACCAGGCCCACGGCCTTCGCGGCCCCGGTGCTGGTCGGGATGATGTTCACCCCCGCGGCCCGGGCCCGGCGAGGATCCTTGTGCGGCGCGTCCAGGATGTTCTGGTCATTGGTGTACGCGTGCACGGTCGTCAGGAAGCCCCGCTCGAGCCCGAACGCCTCGTGCAGCACCTTGACCAGCGGCGCGACGCAGTTGGTCGTGCAGGAGGCCCCGGAGACGATCTGGTGCCGCACCGGGTCGTAAGTGTCCGCGTTGACGCCGGGCACCAGGGTCGCGTCGACGCCCTTGCCCGGTGATGAGATCAGCACCCGCGACGCTCCGGCCTTGAGGTGCAGCGCGGCGTCGTCCCGGGTACGCAGCTTGCCGGTCGACTCGATGACCAGGTCGACCCCGAGGTCCGCCCATGGCAGCTGGTCGGGTGAGCGCTCCGAGAAGACCGGGATCGTGTGCCAGCCGACGTTCAACGCGTCGTCGGTGTAGCTCACGCCGGCACCGAGGCGGCCGAACGTGGAGTCGTACTCCAGCAGGTGGGCCAGGGTGCCGGTGTCGTACAGGTCGTTGATCGCGACCACCTGGAAGCCCGCGTTCGACAGGTCCTTGTCCAGCAGGGCCCGCAGATAGTTGCGGCCGATCCGGCCGAATCCGTTGATGGCGATGCGGTAGCTCATCGTTGCCTCCAGGCTTGTCGTCCCCTTCACCCTCCCGTCGCGGCGAACGGGGAGGCAGGGTCGAAAGGCCTGGAAGGGTGGTTCTCCCGGCAGGGCAGGCCCTCGGCTCAGCCGTATCGCTCCGCGAGCGCGTTGCCGATGGAGGCCA
The DNA here is from genome assembly GCF_055586185.1 of Actinoplanes sp. NPDC051405. Lineage (NCBI taxonomy): Bacteria > Bacillati > Actinomycetota > Actinomycetes > Micromonosporales > Micromonosporaceae > Actinoplanes > Actinoplanes sp. NPDC051405. Next base: position 49,580 of record NZ_JBVJIR010000019.1, on the reverse strand, counting down.
GGTGGTCCCGCACGCCCGGAGGACCGGTCACTTCGAGCCATTCGATCAGCCCGGCCAGCTCGCCGGCGAGCGCGTACTCGTTGTGGCCGCGGATCACCACCTCGACGCGGCCGTCAGCGGTGGAACCGCCCACCTCGAGCCGGCCACCGAGCATCATCCGGAGCCGGCCCATCCATTCGGGCGCGCACACCGCCTGGAGCTCGACGGGCGTCCGCCTGCGGTCGACCTCGTCGGCGATCTCGCGCCAGCTCTCGGCCAGGTCGAAGTCCTCGGGCCGGTGCACGGGATCGCCGGTCGGGTCGGCGGACGACACGCGGTCGATCCGGAAGGTTCGCCGGCCGGCCTCGGTGGCGGCGACGAGGTACCACGACGGACCTTTGGCGACGATGCCCAGCGGGTGGACGGTTCGCCTGGTCTCGGCGCCTTGGCTGTCGACGTAGCCGAGCTGTACCTGGACACCGCGGATCACCGCGTCCTGCAGTTCGTCGAGCAAGGGCGGGAGCGGGAGCTCGACCAGGCTCGACCCCCAGCGCTGCGGGTCCATGACCAGCGACGACGCTGCCGCCTCGGCCTGCACCCGGAAGGGCTCCGGCAGCGCCCGGACGAGCTTGCGCAGAGCTGCTTTCACGGCCGGCGTCGCGGCCGAGGCCGGGCCGGCCACCAGGAACAGGGCGCGGGCCTCACCCGCGGTCAGCCCGGACAGGTCGGTGCGGGCACCGCCGACGAGGCGCCAGCCGCCGCCCCGGCCCTGCATGGAGTACACGGGCACCCCGGCCATGGCCAGGGCGTCGAGGTCGCGGCGGGCGGTGCGCTCGGAGACCTCCAGCTCCCGGGCGACCTCGGCTGCCGTCACCTGCTCGCGCTGTTGCAGCAGGAAGAGGATGGCCATCAGCCGGTCAGCTCGCATCCGGCAACACTTCCACGAAAACCGGTCATGAGGTGACCGGTTCTCCTCGGCAGGATGGCGCCATGACCTCACCGAACAGTCCTACCGAATTTCCCGAGCCGACCCTTGTTTCTGTCAACGGCGTGGAGCTCGAAGTCTTCGAAGCGGGCCGGCACAATGCGGGACGGCCCATCGTTCTTTGTCACGGCTGGCCGGAGCATGCCTTTTCCTGGCGCCACCAGATGCCCGCCCTGGCCGCAGCCGGCTACCACGTCATCGTTCCGAACCAGCGGGGTTACGGGAATTCGTCCCGTCCGGCCGAAGTGACCGACTACGACATCGCCCACCTGTCGGGTGATCTCGTCGCACTTCTCGATCACTACGGGTACGAGGACGCCACCTTTGTCGGCCACGATTGGGGGGCAATGGTCGTCTGGGGCCTGACCTTGTTGCATCCGCACCGGGTGAACAAGGTGATCAACCTGAGCCTGCCCTACCAGGAGCGCGGAGAAAGGCCCTGGATCGAATTCATGGAGGAATTCCTCGGCGGCGACTTCTACTTCGTCCACTTCAATCGGCAGCCGGGCGTCGCGGACGCCGTGCTGGAAGAGAACACGTTCCGGTTCCTGCGCAACATGTACCGGAAGAACGTGCCACTCGCCGCGCCGGAACCGGGAATGGCGATGATCAATCTCGCCAACGCGGAGACGCCGCGGGGCGAGCCCTTGATGAGCGACAGCGAACTGGCTGTCTTCGTCACCGCCTTCGAGACCTCAGGGTTCACGGGCAGCATCAACTGGTACCGGAACCTCGACCGTAACTGGCGCTTGCTGGCGGACGTGGACCCGATCGTTCACCAGCCCACACTCATGATCTACGGCGACCGGGATGCGGTCCAGCGGTTCGAAAGACTGCCGGACTTCGTGCCTGATGTGGAGGTGGTCAGTCTGGACTGCGGTCACTGGATCCAGCAGGAGAGGCCGGAGGAAACAACCCAGGCGATGCTGATGTGGCTCGCGAAGCCCTGACCCGGCGGGCCATCCGGCCCTGTTGCCCGGGGCGTCGTGCGCGGTACCACCAGAAGGGAGGGCGAACGCACGAGCGGATGAGGGTGAGCCGGATGGCCAGGTACGTCTACGACTTCACGGACGGCAACAAGGACCTGAAGGATCTGCTCGGCGGCAAGGGCGCCAACCTCGCCGAGATGACCCGGATGGGGTTGCCGGTGCCGCCCGGCTTCACGATCACCACCGAGGCCTGCCGCGCCTACCTCCGGACCGGCGCGGTCCCGGCCGGGCTCTTCGCCGAGGTGCAGGAGCATTTGCTGCTCGTCGAGAGGCGAATGGGCAAGAGTCTCGGTGACCCGCGGGATCCGCTGCTGCTGTCGGTCCGTTCGGGCGGCAAGTTCTCGATGCCCGGCATGATGGAGACGATCCTGGACATCGGTCTGACCGACTCCAGCGTGCGGGGACTGGCGGCGCAGAGCGGCGACGAGCGGTTCGCCTGGGACTCGTACCGGCGGCTCATCCAGATGTTCGGCCGGACCGTGTTCGGCGTGCCCGGTGAGGACTTCGAGTCCGAGCTGGCCGCCGCCCGGGCCGGTGCCGGCGTCGCGTCCGACGCCGAGCTCCCGGTCGCGCAGTTGCAGGACCTCGTGCAGGCGTACAAGAAGGTCTTTCTGGCCCACACCGGCCGGGACTTCCCGCAGGCGCCGCACGAGCAGCTGTTCCTGGCCATCACGTCGGTCTTCCGGTCCTGGAACGCCGAGCGTGCCGTGCTGTACCGCCGGCAGGAGCGCATCCCGCAGGATCTCGGCACCGCGGTCAACGTGATGGCGATGGTGTTCGGCAACCGGGGGCCGCACTCGGGTACGGGCGTCGCCTTCACCCGGGACCCGGCCACCGGCCGGCGCGGCGCCTACGGGGACTACCTGTCCAACGCCCAGGGCGAGGACGTGGTCGCCGGGATCCGCAACACCGTCGGGCTACGCGAGCTCGCCGAGCTCGACCCGCGGAGCTACCGCGAGCTGTTGTCGGTCATGGAGCGGCTCGAGCAGCGCTACCGCGACCTGTGCGACATCGAGTTCACCATCGAGCGCGGCAAGCTGTGGATGCTGCAGACCCGGGTGGGCAAGCGTACGGCCGCCGCCGCCTTCGTGATCGCCGCGCAGCTGGTCGACGAGGGCACCATCACGCTCGACGAGGCCCTGCAACGGGTCTCCGGGGAGCAGCTCGCGCAGCTGATGTTCCCCAGCTTCGACACCTCCGCCGCCCCGGCGCCGCTGACCACGGGCGTTGCGGCCTCACCCGGCGCGGCGGTGGGCGCGATCGTCTTCGACTCCGCTCACGCGGCGGCCGCGGACCACCCGGTGATCCTGGTGCGGCCGGAGACCAATCCCGACGACCTGCCCGGCATGATCGCCGCCCAGGGCATCCTGACCAGCCGGGGCGGCAAGACCTCGCACGCTGCCGTGGTGGCCCGCGGCATGGGCAAGACCTGCGTCTGCGGTGCCGACGAGCTGCGCATCGACCTGGCGGCGGAGACGGTCACCGTGAACGGCACGGTGCTGCACGCCGGCGATGTGCTGTCGCTGGACGGCACCACCGGCCGGGTCTATCCGGGTGCCGCGCCGGTGCACCCCTCCCCCGTCGTCCGGTACTTCGAGGGGGAGCTCTCGCCGGCGAACGACCCGCTCTTGGCGGCGGTGCAACGGTTGATGACGCACGCCGACCACGTCCGGCGTCTCGGCGTGCACGCCAACGCCGACACCGGGCCGGACGCCGCCCGGGCCCGCCGGTTCGGAGCCGGCGGCGTCGGGCTGTGCCGCACCGAGCACATGTTCCTCGGCGAGCGGCGTGATCTGGTGGAGCGGCTGATCCTGGCCGACGACGACACCGAGCGGGACGCGGCCCTGGCCGCCCTGCTACCGCTGCAACGGGCGGACTTCGTCGAGCTGTTCGAGGCGATGGACGGGCTGCCGGTCACCGTGCGGCTCATCGACCCGCCGCTGCACGAGTTCCTGCCGGCGCTGGAGGATCTGACCGCCCGCGTCGCCCGCGCCGAGGCGCTGGGCCGCGATCCCGGCCGTGACGCCGTACTGCTGACGGCCGTGCGCCGGATGCACGAGGCCAACCCGATGCTCGGCCTGCGCGGAGTGCGGCTGGGCCTGGTCGTCCCGGGCCTGTTCGCGATGCAGGTGCGGGCGATCGCCGAGGCGGCGGCGCTGCGCGTGGCCGCCGGCGGCGACCCCCGGCCCGAGATCATGGTCCCGCTGGTCGGCGCCGTGCAGGAGCTGGAGACGGTACGGGCGGAAGCCGAGTCCGTGCTGCACGGCATCGACGGCATCCCGCGGATCCGGATCGGCACGATGATCGAGGTGCCCCGGGCCGCCCTGACCGCCGGGGAGATCGCCCACGCCGCGGAGTTCTTCTCCTTCGGCACCAACGACCTCACCCAGATGACCTGGGGCTTCTCCCGCGACGACGTGGAGGGCGCCTTCTTCGGCCGCTACCTGGCGCTCGGCATCTTCGCCGTGTCCCCGTTCGAGACGATCGACAGCGGCGGGGCCGGCGAGCTGGTCCGGATCGCCGTCGAGCGCGGCCGCGCGACCCGGCCGGACCTGACGGTCGGTGTCTGTGGCGAACACGGCGGCGACCCCGCCTCCGTGCGGTTCTTCCACCGGGCCGGCCTCGACTACGTGTCCTGCTCGCCGTTCCGCGTTCCCGTCGCCCGGCTGGAAGCGGGCCGTGCCGCCGGCCCGGCATCAACCTCCGACAGCAGATGAGGAGCACTGTCATGACCACCGTCGCACAACCCGCCGCCGTCACCGTGCTGCCGGTCACCGACGGCGAACGACCGGTCGGTGCCTGGGTCGTCGGACCCGGCGGCGCTACGTTCCGGCCCGTCGTCGACGTGACCCGGCTGGTCGGCGCGGCACTTGCCGCCGTCGGCGCCGCGACCGTGGCCGTCGCCGTGGTGGCCGCGGCCGGCCGGCGGCGGCCGGAGATCGGCGCGGTCACCATGGGCCCGGGCGGCTGGGTCAGCATCAAGCGCACCGCCCTGCCGCCGCTGCGTTCCGGCGCACCCCGGCCCTGGTGGGCGCGGGTCCTCCGGGCACGCCGCCTCGTGCCACAGCGCTGACTCACGGCCCCTCGTGGCCGGGTCCATCGGCCCTGCCCGCGAGGGCGCCGGAGGCCAAGACTCGAGGTGGAGACCAAGCGGAAGGGAAGACGTCATGCGCGCAGCGGTTGTCACCGGCTTCGACCAGCCACTCGAAGTCAAGGAGGTGCCCACGCCGGAGCCGGCGGCCGGGCAGGTGCTGGTCCGGATCGAGGCCAGCGGGCTCTGCCACACCGACATCCACGCCGCTCGCGGCGACTGGCCGGTGAAGCCCACCCCGCCGTTCATCCCGGGCCACGAGGGCGTCGGCATCGTCGAGCGGCTGGGCGCGGACGTCACCGCGCACGCCGTCGGCGACCGGGTCGCGATCCCGTGGCTGGGCCACGCGTGCGGGACCTGCGAGTACTGCGTCACCGGCTGGGAGACGCTGTGCGAGTCGCAGCTCAACACCGGCTACGCCGTCGACGGCGGGCACGCCGAGTTCGCCGTCGCCGACGCCCGCTACGTCGTGGCGGTGCCCAGCGGTATCGACCCGGCCGAGGCCGCGCCGCTGACCTGCGCCGGGGTGACCACGTACAAGGCGGTCAAGGTCGGTGGGGTGACACCCGGGGACCGGGTGGCGATCTTCGGCATCGGCGGGCTGGGGCACCTGGCCCAGCAGTACGCGCAGATCTTCGGCGGCGAGACCATCGCCGTGGACGTGACCGAGGAGAAGCTCGCGCTGGCCAAGAGCCTCGGCGCGGCGCACGTGATCAACGCCGCCACCACCGACCCGGTCGCCGCCATCGAGGCGCTGGGCGGGGCGGACGTGGCCGTGGTGCTCGCCGCCGACCCGCGGGTCATCGAGCAGGCCCACGCGTCGCTGCGCCGCGGCGGCCGGCTGATCCTGGTGTCGCTGCCCAAGGACAACGCGATGTCCCTGCCGATCTTCCAGACCGTGCTGAAGGGCATCCGGGTGATCGGCTCGATCGTCGGCACCCGCGCCGACCTGGCCGAGGTGTTCCGGCTGCACGCCGCCGGGCGCACCCGGGTCCTCCACGAAGCCCGCCGGCTCGACGACATCAACGCCTCCATCGAGGACGTCCTGGCCAGCCGGGTCCCCGCCCGCCTGGTCCTGATGCCGTAGCCGGCTCTCGGACCGGAGGTCCCGGGTGGCTCGGCCGCCCGGGACCTTCGGCCCTGCCCGGGCCCGCCGGCACCGGCCAGGCTGGAAGCAGAGACGAGGAGGAGTCATGGTGCAGGAACGCAGAGATGCCTGGCGCGGATTCACGGGGACGACCTGGCGGGACACCGTCGACGTCGCCGGGTTCATCCATGACAACGTCACGCCCTACCCCGGCGACGCGGCGTTCCTGACCGGGCCGACGCACCGCACGGAGCGGCTCTGGCGGGAACTGCAGCGGATGTTCGTCGAGGAGCGCAAGCGCGGCATCTACGACGTCGACACGCACACCCCGTCGACCATCACCGCGCACGTGCCCGGCTACATCGACCGCTCCCACGAACTGATCGTCGGGCTGCAGACCAGCGCGCCGCTGCGGCGGGCCATCATGCCGGCCGGCGGCCTGCGGATGGTCGAGGCCGGGCTCAAGGCCTACGGGTACGCGCTCGACCCGGCCGTGCACGCCATCTACTCCCGCTACCGCAAGACGCACAACGACGGGGTCTTCGACGCGTACCCGGCGGATGTGCTGGCCGCGCGGCGCTCGCACATCATCACCGGGCTGCCCGACGCGTACGGCCGGGGCCGGATCATCGGTGACTACCGCCGCGTCGCCCTGTACGGCGTCGACCGCCTCATCGCCGAACGCCGGGAGCGCAAGGCCTCGCTGGACGGCCAGTTGTCGAGTGAGGACGTCATCCGCGACCGGGAGGAGCTGGCCGAGCAGATCCGTGCCCTCGGCGAGCTCAAGACCATGGCCGCCACCTACGGCTCGGACATCTCCCGCCCGGCCACGACCGGCCGCGAGGCGATCCAGTGGTTGTACTTCGCCTACCTGGCCGCGACCAAGGAGCAGAACGGCGCGGCCATGTCGCTGGGGCGCACCTCGACGTTCGTGGACGTCTTCCTCCAGCGCGACCTCGACGAGGGCACGCTCACCGAGACCGGCGCGCAGGAGCTGATCGACGACTTCGTGATCAAGCTGCGGATCATCCGCTTCCTGCGGACCCCGGACTACGACCAGCTGTTCTCCGGCGACCCGACCTGGGTCACCGAGGCGATCGGCGGCGTCGGCGCCGACGGCCGGCCGCTGGTGACCCGCAGCAGCTTCCGCTACCTGCAGACCCTCTACAACCTCGGGCCCGCACCGGAGCCGAACCTGACCGTGCTGTGGTCGCCGGCCCTGCCCGAGGGCTTCAAGAAGTTCTGCGCCCAGGTCTCCATCGACACCAGCTCCATCCAGTACGAGAACGACGACCTCATCCGCACCGGCTACAGCGACGACACGGCGATCGCCTGCTGCGTGTCGGCCATGCGGGTCGGCAAGGACATGCAGTTCTTCGGCGCCCGGGCCAACCTGGCCAAGACCCTGCTGTACGCGATCAACGGCGGCCGCGACGAGCTGACCGGCGACCAGGTGGCCCCGGCGAGCCCGCCCGTCACCGGCGACGTCCTCGACCACGACGAGGTGCTCACCGCCTTCGACCGCACCCTCGACTGGCTGGCCGAGACGTACGTGGACGCACTCAACGTCATCCACTACATGCACGACAAGTACGCCTACGAGCGCCTCGAGATGGCCCTGCACGACTACCCGGTGCACCGCTTCCTGGCCACCGGCATCGCCGGGCTCTCGGTGGCCGCCGACAGCCTCTCCGCGATCAAGTACGCCCAGGTCAAGGCCCTGCGGGACACGTCCGGGCTGGTCGTGGACTACGCCGTCGACGGCGAGTTCCCGACCTTCGGCAACAACGACGACCGCGCCGACGCCATCGCCGTCGACCTGGTCGAGCGGTTCATGGCCAAGATCCGCCGCCAGCCGGCCTACCGCGGCGCCGAGCCCAGCCTGTCGGTCCTGACCATCACGTCGAACGTCGTCTACGGCAAGCACACCGGCAACACCCCGGACGGGCGGCGTACCGGCGAACCGTTCGCGCCGGGCGCCAACCCGATGAACGGCCGCGACCGGCACGGCATGGTCGCCGCTGCGCTGTCCGTGGCCAAGCTGCCGTACCGATGCGCCCGCGACGGCATCTCGCTGACCACGACCGTGACCCCCGACGGTCTGGGGCACAGCCGTGACGAGCGGATCGCCAACCTGGCCGGGGTGCTCGACGGTTACACCGACGCGGGTGGCTTCCACCTGAACGTCAACGTGCTGGACCGGGCGACCCTGGAGGATGCCATGGCCCACCCGGAGAAGTATCCGCAGCTCACCATCCGGGTGTCCGGCTATGCGGTCAACTTCGTCCGGCTGACCCGCGAGCAGCAGCACGACGTGATCTCCCGGACCTTCCACGGCTCGCTGTGACCACCATGGCCGCGCCGCTGACCGGCTCCGTCCACTCCTTCGACGTGTCGACCGGAGTGGACGGGCCCGGCACCCGCTTCGTCGCGTTCCTGGCCGGCTGCCCGCTGCGCTGCCAGTACTGCCACAGCCCCGACACCTGGTTCCAGCGCAACGGCCGGCCGACCACCGTCGACGAGCTCGTCACCGAGATCCGCCGCTACGAGCGCTTCATCAAGGTCGCCGGCGGCGGGGTCACGCTCAGCGGCGGCGAACCGTTGCAGCAGCCCGGTTTCGCGCGCGCGGTCCTGACCCGGTGCAAGGAGCTGGGCCTGCACACCGCCCTGGACACCAGCGGCTTCCTCGGCGACCGGGCCGACGACGCCCTGCTGGACGCCGTCGACCTCGTGCTGCTCGACATCAAGTCGGGCGACGAGGACACCTGTCACGCGGTGACCGGGACGGGCCGGCTCGAACCGACGGTCCGCTTCGCGCATCGCCTCGCCTCGCGCGGTATCCCGATCTGGGTCCGCTTCGTACTGGTGCCGGGGCTCACCGACGACCCGGCGAACGTGGACGCGGTGGCCGACCTCGTGGCGGCCGTGCCTACGGTGGAACGGGTCGAGGTGCTGCCGTTCCACCGCCTCGGCGCCGCCAAGTACGCGGCCCTGGGCCTGGACTTCCCGCTCGCCGGCACCGAGCCGCCCGACGCCGAGCTCCTCGACCGGGTCCGCGGCCAGTTCCGCGCCCGCGGCCTCACCGTCCTGTAGGAGCAGTCATGGACACCACGGCAGCCGCGACTCGTGGACTGACCGGCGCGGAGGCCACCGAGCGGCTGGTGGCCGGCGACCCCAGCACGGTGGCCGCGCCCGATTCCCGCCGGCTGCCGCCCCGGATCGGGAGGCAGCTGGCCGATCCGCTGATCGCGCTGCTGCTGGTCGCCGCGTCGTCACCCGCTGCTGGACGATCTGCCCGACACCGCCGTGATACTGCTGGTCGCCACCGTGAACACCCTGATCGGTGTTGGCCACGAGGTCCGGGCGGACCGGGCCACTGACTCCGCTGCAACGGCGGATCGCCGGCCGGCTGCTGGGTGCCGCCGCCGTCGCGGTCTCCGGCCTCGTCTTCGCTCTCGGAGTGCTGGCCGGCGAGCCCGTCGCCCGGATGGCGATCACCGCCGTGAGCCTGGTGGTGGCGGTGCCGGAGTCCCTGCCGGCCGTGGTCACCCTGGCGCTGGCCCTGGGCGCCCGGTGGATGGCCCGTACCCGGGCCGTCCCGCGCCGGCTGCACGCCGTGGAGACCCTCGGGATCCGTGACGGTGATCGCCTCGGACAAGACCGGCACCCTGATCCAGAACCGGATGTCCGTGCCGCAGGCCATCACCGCGGACGTCGCCCGCTACACGGTCTCGGGCTCCGGCTACTCGCCCGATGGTGACGTCCGGCGCGACGGCAGCCCGCACCCGGCCCCCGAGGGCCTCCGGCTGCTCGCGCGGGCGGGACTGTTCCGCAACGACGCCGAGCTGATCCCGCCGGCCGGTGACCGGTCCGACTGGACAGCCGCCGGTAACCCGATGGAGGCCGCCCTCGTAACGCCGGCCGCCCGGTGCGGGCTCGACCCCACACCGGTGCGGACGGGCCTGCCGCGGATCGCGGAGCATCCGTTCGATCAGGCCACCAGGCGGATGACGACCGTGGACCGGTTGAGCGACGGCGACTACCTGGTGGTGTCCAAGGGCGCGCCGGAGAGCCTGCTCGACGCCGGCTCAAACTCGACGCTGCTCGACGCGGCGGCGGAGCTTGCGGCGGACGGACTGCGGGTGCTGGCGGTCAGCGCGGCCCCGGCCCGACCCTGCGGACCCACCGCCGCTGCGCGTACAGAAGCTCGACATCATCGCCGAGCTGCGGCGCCGCGGTGACGTGGCGGATCTACGACAACATCCGCCGGTTCCTGCGCTATGCCCTGTCCGGTGGCATCGCCGAGCTGCTGGTGATGCTGGCCGGCCCGTTCCTCGACATGCCGCTGCCGCTGCTGCCCGGCCGGCTGCTCCGGGCCAACCTGCTGACGCACGGCATCCCGGCGGTGGCGATGGGAGCCGAACCGGCCGAGGCCGGTGTGCCGCGCCGCCGCCCGCGGTCACCGCAGGAGTCCGTCCTCGGCGACGGACTGCCGCGCAGCGTCCTGATCGGCGGCGTGTGCCTCGCGGCCGTCGTGCTGGCCGCCGGGGCGACGGCACCAGCTCAACCGGCCGTGGCAGTCCGTCATGCTCGTGGTGCTCGGGCTGGCTCAGCTGAGCGTCGCGCTGCCCGTGCGGGCCACCCCGGAACCCGGCACCAGGCGCAACTGGTCGCTGCCGGGGGCCGTGGCACTCTCGGCGGTGTTGCAGGTCGCCGGTGTGCTGCTCGCCGCGCTGCGGACCCTGCTGGGCACTGAGGCCCTGACCCTGGCCGAGCTGCTCGCCTGCGCGGCTGTCGCGCCGGTGCCGGCGCCGGGTTGCGCCTCAGCCGCCGGGTCCAGCGGCCCGCGCACTCGTGACATCCGGCTCTGACCAGCGGATACCTCCCGGGCCGACGATGGACTCAGAAGCTCAGCAGAGGAGTGCCGCCATGACCATCAAGAGAATCATCGTCGGATACGACGGGTCGGCCGATGCCCGGGCCGCCGCCCACTGGGCGCTCGACGAGGCCACCCGGACCGGTGCCCTGGTCGAGTTCTTCTACGCCTACGAATGGCCGGAATGGGCGCCGGCGGCGTCGACCATCCCCGCTCCCGCGGTCTGGCCGGACGGCGAGACCGACCGGGCCGTCAAGGGCCGGCTGCACGAGGCCGTCACCGCGGCGCGGCAGACCCACCCCGGCGTCCGCACCGAGATCTCCATCGTGCGGGCCGGCACCGCGTTGACGCTGATCGAGCGTTCCGCCGACGCGAGCCTGATCGTCGTGGGCAGCCGCGGGCACAGTGCTGTGGCCGGGCTCCTCGGCTCGGTCAGTGTCGCCGTCAGCGCGCACGCCCACTGCCCGGTGATCGTGGTCCGCGGCGACGCCGCACGGACGCGTCCGGTGGTGGTCGGCGTCGACGACTCGCCGTCCGCCCACCTCGCGCTCGACTTCGCGGTCGAGCAGGCGATGGCGCGCGGCGTGCCGTTGCGGGTGATCCGCACCTGGCCGCCGGTCACCGGGATCTGGCAGGAGAGTGCCATGGTCACGCGGGCCGTCACGGACGAGGAGCGCCGCCCGCTGGACGAGCTCATCGCCGGCTGGCGCGACAAGTACCCGCAGCTGGACATCACCGCCGAGGCGGTCGTGGACCATCCGGCCAACGCGCTGGCGCTGGCCAGTACCACCGCTCAGCTGCTGGTGGTGGGCACCCGGGGACGAGGCGCCGTGCGGGGTATGGTGCTCGGCTCGGTCAGTCAGCACCTGCTGCACCACTCGGCCTGCACCGTGGCCGTCGTCCGGGAACTTCCCGGAGCCTGACCACGCCGCCGCCCGGGCCGGATCCGCACTCGCGGGTCCGGCCCGGGCGTGTTGCGCGGGGCGGAAGCTCAGGTCGTGGTCGCGGCCCGCATCGCCGCGGAGCCGGCCGTCTCCCGCGCCGGCCCGGAACGCCAGGCGGGCGGGACCAACAGCACCGGGCAGACCGCGCCGCGCATCGCCGCGATGCCCAGTGAGCCGTAGACGAGTTCGGCGAAGCGACCGGTACGCCCCATCCCGGCGACCAGGAGACGGCTCCGCCGGGCCGCCCGCTGCAGGGTGTAGCCGAGGTTGACGTCGTGCACGATCAGCCGCTCGACGACCACATCCGGGTAGGCCCAGGCCCAGCCGGCCAGTGCCTCGGCCAGCTGCCGGTCGGCCATCGACGCCTCCGGACCGGCGGCCGAGGCCACCACGTGCAGAGCCACGAGCTGCGCCTCGAGGCGGGCGGCTTCCTCGTACGCGCAGGCCACCGTCGACGTGGGTCGTGGGCCGGCGGAGGCGGCGAGCACGACGGGTCCGCGCGGCGGGGCGGACCCGCGGCGTACCAGCAGGGGGCAGGCGCTCTGATGGGCGAGATAGGTGGCCGTCGACCCCCAGCTGGGCTGGGTCAGCGCTTCGTCGCGGTGGCCCACCACCAGCAGCCGCGCCGACGCCGATCGCTGGGCCAGCACGGTGGACGCCCGGCCGTGGAGCAGCTCGGTGCCGACCCGCAGCCGGGGCGCCTGGTGGCGGGCCCGCCGCGCGGCGAGGTCGAGCAGGTGCCGGCTGTCCGCCTCGGTCGGCAGCGGGCTGCGGGCCCCGGTCGTGGTGCTGTGCCGGCTCGGCCAGACGTGCACGATGGTCAACGGCGCCTGGCGCCGGACCGCCTCCTCGACCCCGAGATCAACGATGGCCAGGTGTTCCCGGGCCTGGTCGACCGCGACCACGACGGGAAGCTGCTGCGGGTCCGACACGACGGTGTGCATACCTTGAAAGTAGGCGCGGACCGGATCCGGCAGAACGGCCGACGGACCGGGATGGCCGGGACTTTGGTCCGTCTCTCGCCGTGGTACGCGGTCTCCTGGTCCCGTGCCGGACACCACCGGCGACCGGAGATCACCGCTAGGCTTCGGGGCCACCGCGCTCGGCGCTCCGCCGCGATCCCGACAGGAGCAACTCGATGAACCAGGTCCCGGATGCATCCCCGCTCCCGTTCCCCGTGACCGCCTCACCTCCGGATGTGTGGCGGTACGACGACGCGACCGGGACCGTGACCGCCGCCGCCCCGGCCCACACCGACCTCTACATCAATCCCGGCGGTGCCGATGCCGGGGACGCCGAGACCATGCTGAGCGCCGTGACTCTGCTCGGGCTGCCACCCGGCGGCGACTTCCAGTTCAGGGCGCGGGTCAGCGTCGACTTCCGGGCCCAGTACGACGCCGGGGTCCTGCTGCTGTGGGCCGACGAGAAGCACTGGGGAAAGTTCTGTTTCGAGTTTTCCCCGTCCTCGGCGCCCATGGTCGTCTCCGTCGTGACCCGGGGCGTCTCCGACGATGCCAACGCCTTCACCGTCGAGGGCCACGTCATCTGGCTGCGCGTCTCCCGCATCGACCGGGCCTACGCCTACCACGCCTCGCTCGACGGCACGACCTGGCAGCTGGTCCGCGTGTTCCACCTCGGCGACGACCTCGCCGGCCACCGGATCGGCTTCGAAGCCCAGTCGCCTACGGGCGACGGGTGCACCGTGACCTTCGACCAGGTCAGCTTCACCTCCGACCGGCTGGCGGAGCTGCGCGACGGCTCATGACCGCGTCAGCGGTGGGTCCGCTCAGGACAGCATCCGCATGGGTGGGCGGACTACCTGCTCGAGGTCGGCCGCGCCGACGGTCAGCGCCTGGTAGGCGAGCACGGCCGGCGCCCGGGCGGTGGCCGGGTCGCCGCCGTCCTGGTCGGACGGCGGACGGCGCTCGTCCTCGTTCTCGGTGATGGTGATCTCGACCGTCCAGGTACGCCGGCCCTCTCTCGACCGTGGGCCGCCAGGCGCCGCAGCCTGGCCACCGGCAGGTCGCTGAGGCACGGGTGCCGGACGAGCGGATCGGAGACGGACAGGGGTGCCGTGACGCTCCTCCTGACCTTCATCTCCGGTGGGTGTGGCGCGCTGCCGGACCGGCGTGGGGCGGCCAGATCCGGTCGAGCAGGTCCTCGAGCACGGGTCCGGCGATGATCAACAGCGCCAGCATCGCGAGGATCACCAGGATGAGCCATGACATGGCGGTACCTCCCAGGCTTGCCGTACCTGGGTTCATCGTCGCTCGGCCGGCAGCGCGCCGGCAGAGTCGACGGCACCGCCGGCAGAGGACTTTCGGCCCGGTGCCGCAGCGGGTCGCGGGCCGGGTGGCCCCCGCACTCTGGACCTGCCGCACTTCCAGCGGATCGGGGGCCTGGCTGACGATCGGGGAGACCGCCTGGACTCAGCTGGTGCACCACGCCGGCTGCCCGGTGCTGATCCGATGCCTTGAGGAGGCCGTCATGAAAGCGCTTGTGGTCTATGAATCGATGTTCGGCAACACCGAGCAGGCCGCCCGGGCGATCGCCGACGGCCTCGGCGAGAAACTGAACGTGACCCTCGCCGACGTCAGCACGATGCCGCGCGTGTCCGGCATGGACCTGCTCGTGGTCGGCGGACCGACGCACGCGTTCGGCATGAGCCGGCCGTCCACCCGGGAGCAGGCAGCCCAGCAGGGCGAGGTCCGGCCCGGCTCCGCCGAGGTGGGGGTACGCGAGTTCCTCGACACGTCTCCGGCACTGACGGGGGTGCCGGCCGCCGCGTTCGACACCAAGGTCGACAAGCCGTTCCTGCCGGGGTCGGCGGCGCGCCGGATCCAACGGCACCTGCGCCTGCTGGGCTGCCCCATCGTGCTGCCCGCGCGGAGCTTCCTGGTCAGGGACACGACCGGGCCGCTGCAGGTGCACGAGGAGGAGGACGCCCGCCGGTGGGGCGCGACGCTGGCAGCGACGGTCACGGCTGCGCAAGAGACGGCCTGAGGACGGCCGGGCCGATCAGGCGGTCCGTTCGGCCCTGGCGACACGCCGCGAGAACGGCGGAAAGTGAAGGTAAGAGGTGGTAGCGATGACCAGCGGAGTGTCGGTGTACTGGCTGCCCCTCGGCGCCGGCGGGCACCTCGTGCGCTGGAACGGCCGGCTCTACGAGGCGATCGCGGCCCGGCGGGACCATCGGCCTGCGGCCCGGCTCTACCACAGCGCCCTCGAGGTTGTCGTCGGCGCCGATCGCTACGTCATCGAGATGGCACCGGTCTGGGCCACCCGCGCCACCGGCCGCGGCGTCGTTCTGCAAGGTCCGGTCGGCCTGCGCCGACTGGGCCGGTTCACCGCTTTCCGGTACGAGGTCCGCCGGTGGCGTGACGGCGTCGTTCCCGATGCCGCCGAGGCCGTCGACAGCCCGTACCCGGTGAGCGACGATCTCGTCCGCGCACGGGACCTTCTCGACCTCGTGTCGCAGGCGCCGCCGGTCACCTGGGGGCGGGACGAGCTCGGCACCGGTGACATGTGGAACTCCAACTCGCTGGTCGCCTGGCTGCTGGCCCGCAGCGGGCACGACATGACGAAGATCCGGCCACCGGCCGGCGGCCGGCTTCCCGGCTGGCGGGCCGGCCTGGTCCTGGCCGCCCGGCCGACCCCGACGGGAGTCGATCATGATCACTAGAACCGTCCTCAGCCGGCCGTCGAAGGCCGCCCGTAGCTTCGGCTACACCGTCGCGGCGGTCCTCAACGCCGTGCTGCTCCACCTCATCAACGTCCGTCCCGGCTGGCATGCCGTGCCGTTCCTGACCGAGGACACAAGCCGGGTGCTGACCCTGGTCAACCTGTCGCTGGTGGCGGGCATCGTCGCCAACCTGCTGTACGTGCTGTACGACCCACCGCGCTTCAAGGCGCTCGGGGATCTGGTCACCAACAGCATCAGCCTCGCAGTGATGCTGCGGGTCTGGGCGCTGTTCCCGTTCGCGTTCGACGCCCCGGAGTGGACGTTGCTCGGCCGTACCGTGCTGGTCATCGCGATGGCGGGCACCGCCGTCGCCATGCTCGTGCAGGCGATCGCGGCGGCCGGCCTCACCGGGCGCTCAGTGTCACGGCACGCCTGAGGTGACCATCGGCAGTCAGCGTGACCACCTCGCCGACCATCGCCAGGTCGTCCGTGCGGTGGGTGATCAGCAGGACCGTACGGTCGCCGGCCGCCGCCAGCAGGTCGCGGGTCAGCGCCGCCGCCGTCTCGTCGTCGAGGTGTTCGGTCGGCTCGTCCAGGATCAGCACCGGCGAGCCGGCCAGCAACGCCCGGGCCAGGGCGAGCCGCCGCCGCTGCCCGCCGGACAGCGCCAGGCCGTGCTCGCCGACCAGCGTGTCGAGCCCGTTCGGCAGGGAGTCGACCCAGTCCAGCAAGCGGGCCTGCCCGAGCGCCGTGCGCAGGTCGTCCGTCGTGGCCCGCGGCCGGGCGATGCGCAGGTTCTCGCCGATGGTCGTGTCGAACAGGTACGCGTCCTCACTGAGGTAGCCGACGACCCGCCGTACCTGCTCGGGCGCGAGCGTGCGCAGATCGGTCCCGTCCAGGGTGACCCGGCCGGATCGGGGGTCGAGGAAGCGCACGAGCAGCGCCGCCACCGTCGATTTGCCCGATCCGCTCGGCCCGACCAGCGCGACCCGGCTGCCCGGGGCGAGCGTCAGATCGACGTCCCGCAGGGCGGTGTGCCCGGGAGCCCAGCCCGCGGTCACGTTCTCCAGGCGCAGCGTGTGCGGACCGGCGGGCACCTCGAAGGGGTCGGTCACGACGGTCACCGGTACGGGCGCCGCGAAGATCTCGGCGAGCCGGCCCAGGGCTGCTCGCGCCCCGGCCCAGCGTTGCGCGGCCAGGGGCAGGGCTCCCGCGGTCTCGAAGACGGCCAGCGGGGTGAGCACCACGACGGCCAGCAGCTCGCCGGTGAGCTGACCCCCGCGCACCGCCACGGCTCCGGCGGCCAGCCCGACGAGCAGGCACAGGCCGGTGCTCAGGGCGGTGACCGCGGCGGAGACGCCGGTGGCGGTGGCGGAGCGTTGCTCGGCGCGGCGCAACCGGGCGTCCACCTCGTCGAGCCGGGCCAGCTGACGCCGCACCGACCCGTACGCGACCAGGTCGGGCAGGCCCTGCAGCAGGTCGACGGTCGCGGTGGCCAGCTCGCCGCGCAACGGGGCGAGCCGGCCGTCGGCGCGGCGCACGGCGGCGGACTGCAGCAGCGGCACGACGATCCCGGTCAGCATCAGCGCCGCGGCAAGGGTGAGCCCGGCGACCGGCAGCAGCGTGCCGACGAGCACGACGGCGCCGATGCCGACCAGTGCGGCCACGACGTAGGGCAGCAGCACCCTGGTCACCAGTTCCAGCACCGCGTCGACGTCGGTGACGAGCCGCTGCACCAGGTCGGCGCGGCGGAAGTCGGCGAGCCCGGCCGGGGCCAGCTTCTCCAGCCGGGTGAACACCCGGACCCGCAGCTCGCCGAGGATCCGGAAGGCCGCGTCGTGCCCGACCAGGCGTTCGAGGTAGCGCAGGGCGCCGCGGCCGATGCCGCACGCGCGGACGACGACGATGGCGACCATCAGGTGCAGGACCGGCGGGTGCAGTGCGGCCCGCGAGATCAGCCAGGCCGATGTGGCCATCAGGCCGATGCCCGCGCCGGCCGCGCCCACCCCGGCCAGCACGGCGAGCAGCAGGCCGCCCGCGGCGGGCCGCAGGACGGCGAGCAGGTTCATGCCGCCACCGCCGCCGGGGCGAGGCTGATGACCCGGTCGGCCAGGGCGATCAGCTCGGGGCGGTGGGCGGCGATGACGACGGTACGGCCACGCGCGAGCTCCCGCACCGCAGCCATCACCCCGGCGGCCGTGGCGGCGTCGAGGTTGGCGGTGGGTTCGTCGAGCAGCACGATCGGGGCGGCACGCAGGAACGCCCGGGCCAGCGCGATCCGCTGCCGCTGCCCCGCGGACAGACCGGCGCCGTCGTCGCCGAGCAACCTGTCGTAGTCGTCGAGGAAGGCGTCCACCCCGGCCAGGTGTGCGGCCCTGACGACGTCCCCGTCAGCCCCCAGGGCGATGTTCTCGCGGACCGTCCCGGCGAACAGGTGCGGGCGCTGCGGCACCCAGGCGATCCGGGTACGCCACGCGTCGAGATCCACGGACGACAGTGGCACTCCGCCGACGGTGACCCGGCCCGAGGTGGGCCGGACGAAGCCGAGCAGGACGGCCAGCGCGGTGGACTTGCCGCAGCCGCTGGGACCGGTGAGGGCGACGATCTCCCCGGGCTGGATCAGCGCCGAGAGCCGCAGAGCATCCTGCTCTCGGCCGGGGTAGCGCACTACGACGCCCTCGAACGCCAGCGTGCCGGTCGGCGGGGCGGTGGACCCGGCCGCGAGGACGGGCGTCTCGAGGATCTCGAACGCTTCCGTGGCGGCGGCCAGGCCCTCGGCGCTGGCGTGGTAGTTCGCGCCCACCTGACGCAGCGGCAGGTAGGCCTCCGGGGCCAGGATCAGCACGAGCAGCGCGGTCGTCAGGTCCAGGTGACCCGACACCAGCCGCAGCCCGATGCCGACCGCCACCAGCGCGACGGACACCGTGGCCAGCAGTTCCAGCACCAGCGAGGACAGGAACGCCGTCCGCAGGGTGCGCATGGTGAGCCGCCGCTGGTCGGCGCTGATCCGGCGGATCGTGCCGGCCTGGGCGCGGGCCCGGCCGAACAGCTTCAGCGTCGGCAGTCCGGCCACGACGTCGAGGAAGTGGTGCGACAGCCGGCTCAGCAGCCGGAACTGACGGCGGTTGGCGGCCTCGGTGTGCAGACCGACCAGGGCCATGAAGACCGGGATGAGCGGCAGGGTGAGCGCGATGGTCGCGGTGGCGACCAGATCGGCCGGCAGCAGCCGGGCCACGACGATCGCGGGGACCAGGGCGGCCAGCACGAGCTGCGGCAGATACCGCGCGAAGTAGGCGTCGAGCGCGTCGAGGCCCCGGGTCACCAGCGTTGTCACCTCACCCGTACGGGCCGGCTGGTCCGGGCCCCGTGCGGCCAGCCGGGCCAGCAGCCCGCGGCGCAGCTCGGACTTCACGCCGGCGGCGGAACGGGCGGCGGCGACCTCCTGGGCCCAGGCCACAAAGCAGCGCCCGGCCACAACGACAGCCAGCCAGCCGAGCAGCGGCGTCAGCTCGGCGACGTCGGCGACGTCCAGGAACACCGCCGTGATGCCGTACGCGAGCAGCGTCGCCTGCGCGACGATCAGTGCGGCCAGCGCGACCCCGAGAGCGACCGTGACCGCCAGGTACGCCCGCGTGGAACGGGCGTACCGCAGCAGCCGCGGGTCGAGCGGCCTCACACCGGTTCCCGGGTGGACGGCGGCGGCGACATCGGGATGTGCTCGACGGTGAGCCGCTTGCGGAACACCCAGTACGTCCAGCCCTGGTAGGCCAGCACGACCGGGGTGAAGACGACCGCGACCCAGGTCATCACCTTCAGCGTGTACGGCGTGGAGGACGCGTTGTCCACGGTGAGGCTGTTGGCCGCGGCGATGCTGGAGGGCATCACGTCCGGGAACAGCGTCACGAACAGCGCGAACACGGCGAGCACGAGGGTGGCGCCGGTGGCCAGGAAGGCCCAGCCCTCACGGCGTACCTGGGTCGCGACAGCCGCCCCGATCAGGGTGAGTGCGGCCGCGGCCGAGAGCAGCCAGCCGGCCGGGTCGTGGTGGTCGACGGCCGTCCAGAGCAGGAAGCCCCCGGCGATCGCGATCGCCGGACCGGCGATCAGGGCGGCGAGCCGCCCGGCGCGCACGCGCATCTCGCCGCCGGTCTTCAGGGCCAGGAAAACGGCGCCGTGCAACGTGAACAGCGTGAGGGTGGTCAGTCCACCGAGCAACGCGTACGGGTTGAGCAGGTCGAAGAACCCGCCG
Source organism: Actinoplanes sp. NPDC051405 (assembly GCF_055586185.1). NCBI lineage: Bacteria > Bacillati > Actinomycetota > Actinomycetes > Micromonosporales > Micromonosporaceae > Actinoplanes > Actinoplanes sp. NPDC051405. The sequence continues at coordinate 29,698 of NZ_JBVJIR010000019.1, read as the reverse complement.
ACGTACTCGTGATCGGCGTCCAGCCGCACGCCGCGGACGATGTTGCCGAACGCGACTCCCCACAGCAGCGCCGGCACCAGGCTGCCGCCGATGATGCAGTGGTCCCAGCGGCGCTTCCACACCGCGTCGTCGCGCTTGCCGCGGTACTCGAAGGCGACACCGCGCAGGATCAGCGCGACGAGGATCAGCAGCAGCGGCAGGTAGAAGCCGGAGAACAGGGTCGCGTACCACTCGGGGAACGCGGCGAAGGTGGCGCCGCCGGCGACCAGCAGCCACACCTCGTTGCCGTCCCAGACCGGACCGATCGTGTTGATCAGCAGGCGGCGTTCGCGGTCGTCGCGGCCCAGCACCGGCAGCAGGATGCCGACGCCGAAGTCGAAGCCCTCGAGCAGGAAGTAGCCGGCCCACAGCACCGCGATGAGGCCGAACCAGACAGTGGTGAGTTCCATCTCGGCCCCTGTTCAGTAAGCGAACGCCAGCGGGCGGTCGGCGTCCTCGTCGGTTGGTGGTTCGACCTCCGGCGCACCGGCCCGGGCGTACTTGAGGAACAGGCCGACCTCGATGACGGCCAGAACGCCGTAGAGGGCGGTCAGCACGATCAGGGAGGTGGCGGCCTCACCGGTGCTGACCGACGGTGAGCCGCTCTCGGCGGTCTTGAAGACGCCGAAGACGGTCCACGGCTGGCGGCCCATCTCGGTGAAGATCCAGCCGAACGAGTTGGCCAGCAGCGGCATGCCGACGGTGGTGACCGCCGCGATCCAGAGCCACCGGTTCGCCGGGGTCCGGCCGCGCCGGGTGGCCCAGAGCGCCAGCAACGCCACCGCCATGGCCAGCGCGCCGAAGCCGATCATCAGGCGGAACGACCAGTACGTGACCGGCACGTACGGCCGGTAGTCGCCGGGACCGTACTTGTCGGCGTACTGCTGTTGCAGGTCGTTGATGCCCTCGACCTCACCGGACGGGCTACCGGTGGCCATGAACGACAGCAGCGACGGGATACGGACGCTGGCCACCTCCTCGCGCCCGTCGAGCGAGCCGATGGTGAACAGCGAGAAGCTCGCCGGCTTCGAGGTGTCGTAGAGCGCCTCGGCGGCGGCCATCTTCATCGGCTGCTGCTCGGTCATGATCCGGGCCTGGAGGTCACCGGTGATCAGCACGCCCAGCCCGGCGATCAGCACGACCCAGGCGCCGAGCCGCAGACCCGGACGGAAGACCTCCTCCTGGTTGCGCTTGCGCAGGTGCCAGGCGCTGACCGCGAGCAGCAGGGCGCCGGCCGTGAGGAAGCAGGCGGTGATGGTGTGCGGGAACGTCACCAGGGTCGTGGAGTTGGTCAGGACGGCCCCGATGCTGTGCAGCTCGGCCCGGCCGGTCTCGGGATTGACCTCGTAGCCGACCGGGTGCTGCATCCAGGAGTTCGCGGCCAGGATGAAGTACGCCGACAGCAACGTCCCGATCGACGCGAGCCAGATCGTGGCCAGGTGCAGCCGCTTCGGCAACCGGTCCCAGCCGAAGATCCACAACCCCAGGAACGTCGACTCCAGGAAGAAGGCGAGCAAACCTTCGATGGCCAGCGGCGCGCCGAAGATGTCCCCGACGAAACGCGAATAGTCACTCCAGTTCATCCCGAACTGGAATTCCTGCACGATGCCGGTGACCACGCCCATCGCGAAATTGATCAGAAACAACTTGCCCCAGAATTTCGTGGCGCGCAGGTAATGCTCCTTGCCGGTCCGCACCCAGGCGGTCTGCAACCCGGCGACGAGCGCCGACATCCCGATGGTGATCGGCACGAAGATGAAGTGGTACACGGTGGTGATGCCGAACTGCCATCGGGCCAGATCGAGCGCATCCACGGGAATGTCCTTTCCACGGCTGCGCTCGATTCTGCGGATCTTCACCGCCGCACCTGCAGGGCCGAAGGTCCCGTCCTGCCGGCAGGTGGTCCCGTGCGGGCCGGATCAGCACGTCCGCTGCCCCGACCCGTCGGGCGATGACTTTCGGCCCTGAACCCGGGCGCTGCCCGCTGTCAGGATCGGGTGGACATCGCCCGAGACAGGGTCACTCGAAGGGGACGCGTGATGGACGCTCGACCACGGGACCGGCATGGTGACCCTGGAGGTGCGCGGCCGGCGCACCGGCCGGACCGTCTCGCTCCCCCTGGTGCCCGTCGAGTATCGCGGCGGGCGCTACCTGGTGGCGATGCTCGGCCCCGGCACCGCCTGGGTCGCCAATGTCCGCGCGGCCGGTGGAGCTGCCGCCCTGCGCACCGGCCGCCGGATCCCTGTCCGTCTCGACGAGGTCGACGTGGCGGAGCGCGGGCCGATCCTGCAGCGCTACCTGCAGGTGGCGCCGGGTGCGCGCCCGCACATCCCGGTGGACCGGCACGCCGGCGCCGAGGCCTTCGCGGCGATCGCCGCGCGGTTCCCGGTCTTCCGGATCAGTGCCGGGGCAGAACCCGGCGGGCCAGGCGACCGGCCGACCGGTACGGACGACGCGATCGCGCCCCCTGACGAGCCCGCGCGGTGATCAGGGCCCGCGCCACGAACAGGGCGGCCACCGCGACGAGCTGACCGCCCAGGACGATCCGGTTGACGTCGACGACCGGCCGCCAGTCGACCTTGCCGTCGTGCAGGACGAACACGCCGAGCGGTTTGGCCGACACGCCCAGGCCTCCGCCCGTACCCCCTTGCTCCTGGCCCGGCCCGGTCATGCCGGTGCCGCCGCCTCCGCCCGCACCGCCGCCGACCCGGGCCACCGGCACCACGATCGTGTCTCCCTGGGTGATCGGGGTGCCGAAGACCTTGTCCACCGTGACGTTGCCGACGGCCTCCCGCAGGGTGTCCAGCAAGCGTGTCTCGTTCCTCGTCGTGACAGTCATGACTACCAACGCCTCTCCTGGTCTCGTCGCGGCCGGCGCCGGGTCACTTCGACGTCGGTCAGCTGACCACGAAACTCGTGACCGACGACCGCCCGTAGGAGCGGATCACGATCTCGTACGCCCACACCCGGTTGCCCCACTTCGGGAAGTGCCAGCCCTGCGGCGGCCGGGTGATGCCCCGGACGGCCCCGGACAGCCGGCCCGTCGTGGTGATGCCGAGCCGGCGGCCGTCCGGGTGGGCGAAGGTCAGCTTCGTGCCATTGAGCGGCGCCGACACCAGCGTCCACGCGGGGTCGAGGTGGAAGTACTGCCGCCACAGGCTCTTGGCCGGGAACGAGTCGCTGACCTTCATCGTCCGGGTGTCCCGGTTGACGTTGACGCCGCGGGTGTGGCTGATTCCGAACATGGTGTCCTGCACTGTCCAGTTGTGCGCCGGGCCCTGGATCACACTTGCCGTCACCTTACCGCCGGCGCTGGTCACCGTGCCGCCGTCGGGCAGCGCCACGTTGTGACTGTAGGCCGACAGTTGATACGCGCGGTAGTTGTCGGCGGCGTGGTAGCTGAACCGGCCCGGACCGACCAGGACCCGTACGCCCGCCGCGGTGAACGTCACGCCGCCGGCCCGGTCGTGCTGGCCGTGCGCCCGCCGGGCCGGGCCGTACCGCAGGCTGTAGTAGACGGTCTGCGGATCCGTCCACGACCAGCGACCGACGGTCCAGCCGGTCTGGTCGTCGCGCAGCACCCGGGGCGTGCTCAGGGTCGCCGCGGCGCCGCGGATCTCGTCGGAGTCGCCCACCTGCACGATGACGCCGTCGGGCTCGGTCAGCCACTGGTACGCGGTGCGGGCCTTCCCGACCAGCATGTCGACCGTGGCAGCGGCGGCCTCCGACCCGGGCGTGCCCGCGAGCACCGGCACCGCGTTGGCCCACAGGGTGGTGTTGACCCCGTGATACATCGACGACTGCTCGTAGGAGAGGCCGCGTGCGGAGAACGACTGCGGCGCCTCGCTGGTCATCCGCCTGACGGCGGTGGTCTTCCAGGACGGTACGGCGAGCAGATCACTGCCCCGGGCCAGTTGCAGGTTGGCCATCAGGCCGTGGTTGTGCACCGAATAGTTGGGCGGTCCGTAGTACCGGGGGCCGAGCAGGACCCGGGCGTCCGCGGTCATGCCGGGCCGCAGCAGCTCGGAGGCGGTCAGCGCGTACAGGCAGTTCTCCGTCTCCAGGCGCCGCAGCGCCGTGCCCTCGTCCCAGCCGTAGTTGTTGTTGCCGGGGTCCGGGTTCTGGCGGTGGAAGGCGACCGCCTGGGCGACCAGCGCGGCCAGCGACTGCGTCTGGCCGTCGATCGCCGCGCGCCGGGCCAGCGGCTTCATCCACATCAGGCCCTGGTACTGCAGGCGCCAGGTCACGTCGGCCACCGGCGGGTTCTTCCAGGACGCGGCGGGTATGGCGCCGACCGTGAAGGCGGGCGCCGGCGGCATGCTCACCACGATCGGCCGGCCGTCGGGCACCGGGTCGGCGGCCGCGGAACCGCAGCGGGCATCGGCGGTCGGATCGGCGGCTCGCTGCCCTTCGGGCGGGGGGCCGTAGATCTCGTCCAGGGCGTCGATGTCGTCGACCGCGGCCGGGTCCAGGGTGATCACGTGCGTGTCTTTCGGGTCGGCCCCGGCCGGAACCGCTCCGAGCAGAAGTGCGGTGAGCGCGAGGACAGCGCCTGCCGCAGCGGATCTGTGCATTTCCTCGTCACCATCCCCTCAGGACTGGATCCGGCCACCCCGTGATCAACCGAATGCAGCAAGAAAGATCGTCCTTATGGGGAATTGAACGCCGGAAATATGTTCACCGGCACCACTGAAAAGGCGTGAGGCGATAGGCCTTACGGCTGCGCCCTCGCCATTTCGTGATCATTTCTGGCACCGCCGGCAAAAGACGATCACCGGCAGCTGATGCGATCAAGGAGGCACCGGTGTAGACCGGGAGGGTCCGGCGACGAGGAGGTCGAGATGACAGCGGTCCTGCCTGCCCTGCCCGTGCTGTTGGTGGCCGCGCTGGGGCTCGCGCCCGTCGCCCCCGCGACCGGGCCGGCGCCCGGGGCGCCCGGCGCCGATCAGCAGTACCTCCCGGCCGACAAGTCGGGGCTGCTCACCTCGCGGACCCGGGACAGCAAGGTCTGGGCGACCGTGCAGCGCGAGGGCGGCCTGGGCGAGATCTTCTATCCGACCATCGGCGGACCGAGCGCCCGTTCCCTGACCTTCGTGGTGACCGCCCGCGGCGGTGTTGCCAAGGCCGCCGTCCGCACCGAGCAGCTCGACGGCCTGCGCTTCCGGCAGACGTACGACGGCTCCGGGTGGCGGCTCACCGCCGACTACACGACCGATCCCGTACGGTCGACTGTCCTGGTTGACCTGTCGTTCGCCGCGCCGCGTGGTCACGAGCTGTTCGCTGTCTACGATCCGGCGCTGGGCAACACCCGGGCGGGGGACTCGGGGCGTACCTCCGGCGGGGCGCTGCTGGCCACGGACGGTGGAGTGTCGAGTGCGCTGGCCGGCTCCTTCACCGCCACGTCCAGCGGTTTCGCCGGGGTCAGCGACGGGCTCACCGACCTGCGCGACGGGCGGATGGACTGGCGCTACTCGTCGGCCACGGCCGGCAACCTGGTGCAGACGGCCGCGCTGCGCGGGCGGCACAGCACTCTCGCGCTCGGCTTCGCCGGCTCGGCCGCCGAGGCGCTGACCACTGCCCGGCGTTCGCTGCGGGAAGGCTTCGGCAGCGTCGCACGCTCTTACGCGTACGGCTGGAAGCGTTATCTGGCCGGCCTGAGCGCCCCGCCGCGGGTGTTGCGCGGCCCCGCGCAACGGCAGCTCTACCGGACCTCCGCGATGGTCCTCGCGGCCTCCGAGGACAAGACCCACCCCGGGGCGTACGTCGCGGCGCCGGCCTCACCGTGGGCGTTCGGCACGGACGATCCATCCGGGCCCTACCACCTGGTGTGGTCGCGCGACCTCTACCAGATCGCCACGGGACTGATCGCCGCCGGTGACCGCGCCGGCGCCCACCGCGCCCTGGACTTCCTGTTCGACGTGCAGCAGAAAGAGGACGGCTCGTTCCCGCAGAACTCCCAGGTGGACGGCACGCCGGTGTGGGGCGGCCTGCAACTCGACGAGGTGGCACTCCCGATCGTGCTGGCCTACCAGCTGGGTCGCGGGGACACCTGGCCGGGCGTCAAGCGGGCGGCCGACTTCCTGGTCGGATATCCCGGAGCGCCGTTCACACCGCAGGAACGCTGGGAGAACCAGTCGGGCTACTCGCCCAACACCATCGCCACGGCCATCGCCGGCCTGGTGTGTGCCGCTTCGCTCGCGCGTTCCCACGGTGACCTCGCGTCGAGCCGGCGGTATCTCGCGACGGCCGACTCCTGGCGGGACCGGGTCAAGTCGTGGACGGTGACGAGCACCGGCCCGTACTCGGCCCGGCCGTACTTCCTGCGGCTGACCAAGGACGGCAACCCGGACGCCGGCACCACGTACAGCATCGGCGACAGCGGACCGGTCGATGTGGACCAGCGTCGGGTGGTCGACCCCGGCTTCCTCGACCTGGTCCGCCTCGGCATCCTGCCGCCGTCCGACCCCGACGTGGTGAACACCCTGGCCGTGGTGGACGCCCAGCTCGGCGTGGCCACCCCGCGGGGCTTCTTCTGGCACCGGGCGTCGTTCGACGGCTTCGGCGAGCAACTCGACGGCAGCCAGTGGGAGTTCGACGAGCCGCCGGGCTCGCTGGTCTCCCGGGGCCGGGCCTGGCCCCTGCTCAGCGGCGAACGCGGCGAGTACGAGATCGCCACCGGTGATCTGCGGGCGGCGGCGTCCCGGCTGGCCGCGATGACCCGGGCCACCGGCCCCGGCGGCATGCTCCCCGAACAGGTCTGGGACCTGACTCCCCCGGCGGGACAGGGCCGCTTCGAGCCGGGCACGCCGACCTTCTCGGCGACGCCGCTGGCCTGGACGCACGCGCAGTACCTGCGGCTGGCCCGGAATCTGGCCCAGGGCCGGGTCGTGGAGCAGCCCGCCGTGGTCGCCGACCGCTACCTCGGCCGCCGCTCGGGCACCCCCTGACCCGGCCGCTGGTGACCCGCCCGCGTTACTGAGCGAAAGCGACGGCGAGATCGAGGACCCAGGTCACGCCGAAGCGGTCCTTGAGCATGCCGTACATCGGGCTCCAGCCGGCCGGGCCCAGGTCCTGGACGATGGTCGCGCCGTCGGACAGACCCTTCCAGTACGTGGTCAGCTCGGCCTCGTCCGTGCCGCGCACCGAGACGAAGACCGGCTTGTCGCCCGGGCTGTAGGTCTGGTTGCCGGGTACGTCGTACGCCATGACGTGGAAGCCGTTCGGGGCCTGGACCTGCCCCCACATGATCTGCCCGGCCTCGGCGGGGTCGGTGACGTTGTGCGCGTCGGCGTAGGTCAGCAGGACCGTCTGGCCGCCGAACACGGACTGATAGAAGGTCAGCGCCTCCCGGGCGTCGCCGCGGAAGTTCAGATGGGTCGTGGTGGTGATGCTCATGATGACTCCTGTCTCGGTTGCTTGGACCCAAGATTCGCAGCCGTAGGTGACAGGATGTGTCCTCTTCTCCGGGCAGAATCGGCGTCATGCCGAAGACCTCCGCCCGACTGCTGGCCCTGCTGTCGTTGCTGCAGACCCGCCGGGACTGGCCGGGCACCCTGCTGGCCGACCGGCTGGAGATCAGCCTGCGGACGGTACGCCGCGACGTCGACCGGCTCCGGGAGCTCGGCTATCCCATCGCCGCGGCCAAGGGGCCCGACGGTGGCTACCGGCTCAGCGCCGGCACCGAGCTGCCGCCGCTGCTGTTCGACGACGAACAGGCCGTCGCCCTCACCGTCGCCCTGCAGCTCGCCGCCACCACCGCGGGCAGCGGCCTCGCCGAGGCGTCCGCCCGCGCGCTGACCACGATCCGGCAGGTCCTGCCGGCCCGGCTGCGGCACCGCGTCAGCGCTCTGCAGGTCACCGCCGTCGAGCGGCCCGCCGCCCGCCCGGCCGCTGCGGTCGTCGGCGACGTGCTCCTGGCGATCAGTGCCGCCGTCCACGCCCGGGAGGTCCTGCGTTTCGACTACGGCGCCGAGCATGCCGACGCGCCCCCGCGCCGGGCCGAGCCGCATCACCTCGTCACCTGGGACGGCCGCTGGTATCTCGTCGCGTGGGACCTCGACCGCGCGGACTGGCGTACCTTCCGCGCCGACCGGATCGCTCCGCGCATCCCCAACGGGCCCCGGTTCACCCCGCGCGAGCTGCCCGGCGGGGACGTCGCCGGCTTTGTCATCAGCAAGTTCCGTGGTTCCGGGGACAGCTCAGGCGGCTGGCCCTGCCAGGGCACAGTGCTGCTCGATCTGCCGGCGGCCACCGTCGCGCTCCACAGCCGCGACGGCGTCGTCGAGGAGGCCGGGCCCGGCCGCTGCCGGCTCACCCTCGGATCGTGGTCCTGGCCGAGCCTCGCCGCCGCCGTCGCCCGGTTCGACGCCGACATCGAGGTCGTCGGCCCGGCTGAACTGGCCGACGCGTGCGGGCAACTCGCCCGGCGGCTGGCCCGGACCGCGGCCGGGTTCGACGCGGCGCACGACCGGCCGTCGTTATCCTGACGGCCGACGAGAGGGGGCCCGATGCGCCTGCGCGTACTGACGATCAACGTGCAGAACGACGAGGGCGACCCGCGCCGGACCCGCCTGCTCCATCAGGAGATTCTGCGCCTGGCGCCGGATCTGGTGGCGTTCCAGGAGGTCTGCTACCCGGGCCGGCGTGACCAGCTCGCCGAGCTGGTCGCCGGCACCGGGCTGCACACCACCCACCAGGCCGGCGTGCTCGACCGGCTGCCGCCGGACGGTGACCGGTACGGCGGGACCGCGATCGCCACCCGCCGGCCCCACCGCGTCCTCGAGGTCCTGGAGAACCGGACGGGTGACGTCCACTGGTGGACACTCGCCGTGTCGGTGCCGCTGCCCTCGCTGGGTGAGCAGTTGTTCATCGTGCCCACGACGCCGTGGCGGCTGGACGCCGAGGCCGCCCGTGAGCGTCAGGCGGTCGAGATCACCGAGCTCGACGCCCGCCATCGGACCGTGTTGCCGACGATCATCGCCGGTGACCTCAACGCCGGCCCCGACGCGTCGAGCACCCGCTATCTGAGCGGTCTGCAGACGCTGCACGGGCGCAGCGCGCACTATCACGACGCCTGGGCCGTGGCCGGTGACGGCCCCGGCCACACCTGGACGGTGGACAATCCGCTGGCCGCCGCCGAGATCGAACGGGTGATCGGCCAGCCCGGTCACCGCCGGCGGATCGACTACGTGTTCGTCGGCTCCGCGCACGCCCATCCGCAGGCCCGGGCCCGGATCGTCGCGGCCCGGCTGATCGCCGACCGCCCGGTGAACGGGGTCTGGCTCAGCGACCACGCCGGCGTGGTGGCCGACCTCGACGTCGAGACCGTCCCACAGTCGTGACAGCCTGACGTGACCGGATCGTCGTCAAGGGAACGCACGTGGGTGACAGAGTCCGCGGCGGCGTCATGATGGCACTCCGGCACGCCGACGGCACCCCACCGCACGCGGTACGGTGACCCGACGACGGGCTGCCGGCCGGACCGCGAACGCAGGCGCAGGCGCAGGCGCCCGGATGCTCGACGCTCGATACGCCCCGGGGATTCCTGCACCATGCGTGAGCTGGCGCCCGGCGCCGCAGGAGAACAACCGGGCCCGTCGGGCCGCACGACCGCTGGGCGAAGCGCGAGGATGCGGAGGCTGACGATGACGGCGCGCGACGACCATGGCGCGACCGGCCTCGGTCAGGAGGCCGCGGCCTGCGCGTTGCGCCGGATCCTGGCCCCACGGTCGATCGCGGTCGTCGGCGCGGGACGACGGCGCGGCGGCGCCGGACACGAGACGATCCGCGCGCTCCGCGAATACGGCTTCCAGGGCCGGCTCCACGCGGTCAACGGTTCCGGCCGCCCGGTGTGCGGTGTGCCGGCCCACCGCGCCGTCACCGACGTGCCCGGACCCGTCGACCTGCTGGTGGTCGCCGTGGCCACCGACGACGTCGCGGACGTCCTGACCGACGCCGGCGGGCTCGGGGTCCGCGGCGCCGTCCTGCTCGGCACCGGCGATCCGTGGGGTGAGAGACAGCGGCAGGAGATCCTCCGGATCGCCCGCCGGCACCACATCCGGCTGCTCGGCCCGGGCTGCCTCGGCGTCCTCAACACGGACCCACGGGTAAAGCTGAACGCGAGTCTGTCGCCGCTGCGCCCGCCCAGCGGCGGCCTCGCCCTGGCGGTGCGGTCCGGTGCCGTCGGCATCACCCTGCTGGCCGACGCGGTACGCGAGCACTGCGGCGTCTCGAGTCTCGTCTCCCTCGGCGACGCGGTCGACCTCTCCGGCGGCGACCTGCTCGGTTACTGGCTCGACGACCCGGCCACCCGCGCGGTCGCCCTGTCACCTGACGCGTTCAGCGACCCGGCGAGCTTCGCCCGGGCCGCATGGTTCCTCAGCCGGCGCAAGCCCGTGCTGGCGATCACCGGCGCCGCTGACCCCGTACGGGAAGCGTTGCTTGCCGAGGCAGGCGTCATCCGTACGGCGAGCGTCGGCGAGACGCTCGACACCGCCCGGGTCCTGGTGGACCAGCCGCTGCCCGGCAGCAACCGGATGGCGATCGTCGGCAACGCCGGCGGCCTCACGGCCCTCGCGGCTGACCGGGCCCGGACGTACGGGTTCGACGTCGTGCCGCTGAGCGGAGCGACCCGCGACCAGCTCCCGTCCTCCGCCGGCGCGGACGGTCCCGGCAATCCGGTCGACCTCGGCATCGACGCACTGCCGGCGCGGATCGCCGACGCCATCGAGACCGTCGCGATCAGCGGTGAGATCGAGGTCCTGCTGCTGGTCCTGGTGGGCACCCGCGCGAACGTGCTCGCCGCGTACCTGGCGGCCCTGGCGCCGATCCTCGATGACCATCCGCGTCTCACGATCGCCGCGATCAGCACCGGCGGTACCGCGGACGTGCACCAGTTCGGCCGGCCCGCCGTCCCGGTCTTCCGCGAGCCGGAGCAGGCCCTCCGGGCGCTGGCCCACGCCCGCGACTACGCCGCCTGGCGGCGGTTCCCGCCGGCCCGCCGCCCCGAATCGGGACGCGGCGCGATCCGCCGGACGGTCACCACCCGGCCCGGACCCGGCGGAACCGGCAGAGGAGCGTTTATCCAGCGCTTATGACCTGATCCGTACGGTCGCCGGCCATGACCGTCCTCCTGGATCAAGCGCCGTCGGCTGTCCACTCCCCCGAGGTCACCGGCGGTGCCCGGTCCCGGCTGCCGCACGTCACGGCGCTGTCGGCGTACGTGGTGCTCGGGGTTGTCGTGATGTGGCAGTACCTCGGCGATCCCGGCGAGCGCATCTCGTCGCATCTGCCCGCCGACCACACCTGGTTCCAGTGGCTGCTCGCGCACGGCGCCCACTTCCTCGCCCACGGCGGCAACCCGCTGTTCTCGGCCGCGCAGAACACCCCGTACGGGGTGAACATGATTGCCAACACGTCGGTGCTGGGCGTGACGATCCCGCTCGCCCCGCTGACGCTGCTCCTGGGCGCGCGGATCACCTACGTGATCTGGATGATCGCCGCCTGCGCGGGCACGGCAGCCACGACGTACTGGACGTTGCAGCGCTTCGTCGTCCGTTCGCGGGCCGCGGCGTTCGCGGGTGGGGCGCTCGCCGGGTTCGCGCCCGGGGTGGTGCACCACGCGAACGGGCAGCCGAACTTCGTCTCGAACTTCCTGCTGCCGCTGATCGTCGCGGCCGTGTTCGGGCTGGGCGCCGGTGGCCGGTGGCGCCGCGACGGTGTGGTGCTGGGCCTGCTCGTCACCTGGCAGCTGTTCATCAACGAGGAGCTGCTGCTGGTGACGGCGCTGGCCAGTGGGCTGGGCGTGGCCGTGTACGCGGCGCTGCGGCCCGCTGTGGCCCGGCGGCGGGCGGCCGGGTTCCTGCGGGCCCTGGGCGCGACCGCGGTGGTGGCCGGTGTGCTGTGCGCGTACCCGATCTGGTTCCAGTTCCTCGGACCGCAGTCCTTCGCCGGCATGCCGGCCTTTACCAGCTGGGGCGAGGACCCCGTCACCTACCTGACCTTCGCGCGGGACACCCTCGCCGGTGGCCCGCAGGCCGAGGCCACGCAGGGCCGCATCGAGCAGAACAGCTGGTTCGGCTGGCCCCTGACGCTGCTGCTCGTCGGCCTCGTCGCCGCTCTGTGGCGCCGCTCGGTGCCGGCGCGGGTCGCGGGCGGCGTCGCGGTGGTGTTCGCGGTGCTGTCGCTCGGGCCGGTCGTGCGGCTCGGCGGCGTGGAAACCGGCTCGCGCGGGCCGCTGGCGTGGCTGCCCGAGGGCGTGCCGATCGTCGATCTGCTGATGCCGAGCCGGTTGACCTACGCCGTGACCGGCGCCGCCGTGCTGCTCGTCGCGCTCGCCTGGGATCGTCTCCGGCCGTCGCGCCTGCTGATCCTGGCGGCCCTGCTGCCGCTGCTGCCCACACCGCTTCCGGCCATGCCCGAACGGCCGGTGCCGGCGTTCGTGGCCGACGGCGACTGGCGGCAGTACGTGCACCCGGGCGGGACCCTGGTGCCGGTGCCGCTGCCGAGCAACTGGGTAGGGCGCGACACGCTCAGCTGGAGTGCGCAGGCCCGGCAGGAGTTCACCGTGCCCGAGGGCTACTTCCTCGGTCCCGATCCGGACGGCAAAGGCCACATGGGTACGCGACAGGTCAGCCGGACCACCCAGCTGGTCATCCGGACACTCACCGGCGGCACGACACCCCTGCTGTCGGACGCTGACAGGGCGGCGGTACGCGCCGACGTGGGCCGCTGGCACGGCGAGGCGGTGGTGATGCGCGCCGATGCCGGCAACCAGGCCCTGCGGGAGCTGTTCACGCAGGTCTACGGGCCCGCGCTGACCGTCCGTGACGTCTGGCTCTGGCGACCGTGACCTCACCCCGGCTTTATCCCCGGCCGGGCAGGGTGACCGCGTGCGAGTGCTGGTGGCGGACGACGAGCGGCTGATGGCCGACCTGATCGCGGTGGGCCTGCGGCGCGAGGCGATGGCCGTCGACGTGGCCTACGACGGCGGGCAGGCGCTGGAGAAGATCTCGGTCCACCGGTACGACGTCGCGGTGCTCGACCGGGACATGCCCGGCGCCACCGGCGACGAGATCTGCCGCTGGGCGGTCGGCCACGGCGCCGGCACCCGGGTGCTGCTGCTGACCGCCGCCTGCGGGGTCTACGACCGGGTCGAGGGGCTCGGGCTGGGCGCCGACGACTATCTCACCAAGCCGTTCGCGCTGGCCGAGCTCGTCGCCCGGGTACGGGCGCTCGCCCGGCGCACGGCCCCGGCCCTGCCACCGGTCCTGGAGCGCGACGGTGTCGTGCTCGACGTGGCCACCCGTACCGCGACCCGCGATGGGCGGCCGCTCGCGCTGACGGTCAAGGAGCTCGGCCTGCTGCACGCGCTGATGCGGGCACAGGGCCAGGCGGTGACCACCGAGGACCTGCTGGAGCAGGTCTGGGACGAGCACACCGACCCGTTCAGCAACGTGATCCGGGTGACCGTCTCCACGCTGCGCCGCAAGCTGGGCGAGCCGATGGTCGTGCAGACCGTGCCCCGCGCGGGCTACCGCATCGGGCTGACCTGATGGGCCTGCGCGGCCGGCTCGCCGTGGCGGGCCTCGTCACGATCACGCTCGTCTTCGCCGTGCAGTTCGTGTACTACCGGCTGCCCTGGGACGCGCCGGACTTCCAGCCCTGCTGGCTGGGCGACGTGGACGGCATGACCTGCCGGATCACCCGCAAGATCCCGATCTCCAACCTGCCCGAGTACGGCATCGTGCTCGCCGTCGTGATGCTGCTCGAGGTGCCGCTGCTGTTCTGGGTGCTGGCACCGGTCCGCCGCCTGATCCCGGCCATCGCGCAGATCGGCCCGCAGAACCTGGGCCACCGCATCCGCCCGGGGCGCGGCCGTGACGAGCTCAGACGGCTGGGCCGCGCGCTGGACGCCACGATGGACCGGATCGCCGCCGGGTACGAGGGCCAGCGCATCTTCGCCGCGAACGCGTCCCACGAGTTGCGCACCCCGCTGGCCCTGCAGCGCACGCTGATCGAGGTCGGGATGACCGAGCCGCTGAGCCCGGAGCAGTCGGCGCTGCTGGCCAACCAGCTGCTGGCCACCAACGCCCGCAACGAGCGGCTGATCGAGGGGCTGCTCGTGCTCAGCCAGGCCGATCAGGGGCTGGCGTCGCGTACGCCGCAGTCCCTCGACCGGATCGCCGCGGGGCTCGTCGACGCCTGCGCCCTCGCCGCCGCGGATGCCGACGTGAAGGTCACCGCCGACCTGCGTCCCCGCACCGTGGCCGGCGACAGCGTCCTGCTGGAACGCCTGGTCCGGAACCTGCTGCACAACGCGGTCAAGTACAACCACCCGGGCGGCACGGTGCACGTCACCGTCGGAGCCGGGGACGCCGCCCTGACGGTGGTGAACACCGGGCCGGTGGTGCCGGCCGACGACGTGGCCCGGTTGTTCGAGCCCTTCACGCGGCTGGCCGCCGAGCGCATCGATCACAGCGGCGGCAGCGGGCTGGGGCTGGCCATCGCCCGGTCGATCGTCCGCGCCCACGACGGCACCATCACCGCGACGCCGGCGGACGGCGGCGGGCTGTGCTTCACCATTCGCCTGCCCCGGGCCTGAGCCGCAGCTGCAGCATCGCCGCGAAACGCTCGTCGGGGTCACCCAGGTCGATCCCGCCGACCTCGGCCAGGCGGCGCAACCGGTAGCGGAACGTGTTCGGGTGCACGAACGACGACTGGGCCGCGGCCACGACGTCGCCGTAGTGGTCCAGCCACGCGGTCAAAGTGGCGACCAGGTGGCTGCCGTGCTTGCGGTCGTACTCGATGAGCCGGCGGATCCCGCCGGTCGGGCGGTCACCCCGCAGGGCGGCCAGATCCCGCAGCTCCAACAGCAGCGACTCGACGTAGACGTCATCGATGCCGGCCGTACGCCGGTCCCCGCGGGCCTGCGCCAGCACCCGCAGGGTCCGATCGACGCCGGCCCGGGCCTGCACCAGCTCGCTGATGTCCCGGGCGACCGGCCCGATGCCGACCACCGGCCGGTGCCGGTCACCGACCCGGTCGAGGAAGTCGGCCGCCAGGCGCCGCCCGCGGGCGTCGGCCTCGTCGGCCCCGGCGGCGGTCGGCAGCAGCCCGTACGCGGTCCCGCCCACGAGTGCCGTCGTGCTGCGCGGCTGGACCGCGTGCAGGTACACGGCGAAGGCGTCGCTGAGGCGCTGCCGCTCCTGGATGAGGGCGGGGTCGTCGGGACGCTGCTCCCCGCTCTGCGACAACGTGGCGCCGAGCAGCAGCACCGGCTGTCCGGCCAGGCCCAGCCGTTCCATCGCGGCCCGGGCGCCCGCACCGCCCTCCAGTGCGGAGCTCAGCAGGTCGATCCGCAGCCGGCGCTGGACGTCGGTGCCCGCGCGCAGCCGCAGCAGGTGCAGCGCCACCAGTTTGGCGGCGTCGCGGAAGGCCTCGGTGCGCTCCTCGGTGAGCCCGTGCGGGGTCACCGCCCAGATGGAACCGAGCACCTCGTCGCCGGCCCGGACCGAGATCGCCAGCCGGGGCAGCGAGAAGCCGTGCCGGCCGTCGCCGATGGGGCCGATGCGCACCGGCTGGTCGGTGCGCAGCAGGTCGCGGAACACGCCGCGTTCGGTGAGCTCCTGCTCGATGCGTTCGGGCACGTGCCGGCCGAGGATCGTCTCGACCCGCGACGGGTCCGCCTCCTCCTGCCGGCCGGAGAAGGCCAGGATGCGGGAGCTGAGGTCCTCGATGGTGATCGGCGCGTCGATGAGCGCGGCGATCGCGTTGGCCACCGCGAACAGGTCGCCGGAGGGCAGCCCGAGCAGCGATTCCTGCTGGGCCATGCCGACCTCACCCTCGGCCAGCAGGGAACGCAGCATCGCGGCCAGGTGCACCCACGGGGCCCCGCGGCGCAGCCCGAGCAGGACCACCCCGGCCTTGTCGGCGGCCGCCCGCACCTCCGGCGGCGCCGGGACCGACGAGCGCAGGACCAGCGCGACGGCGTCCTGGGCGCCGATCTCGGCGAGGAGCTCGGTGATCACGGCCGGGTCGCTGACCCCGACGCCCAGCACGAGGGCGTGCGGCGGCAGCACCGGGCTGTCCTCCGGATCGTGGATGACCACCGAACCGACCGGCTCGGCGCGTTCCGGGTCGCCGTGCACCAGCTCCAGGAGCATGGAGCCGAGGTCGTCCAGCACGCGGCCGAGGCTCGCTCGGGGGCGTGCCGAGGGGGCGGGATTCACGGCGATGGGCACTCCCTGGGCCTGGGCGTCGCTCTCACGATAGGGGCCGGGGGCTACGCGCTGCTCACGTTCACATCGAGATCCACTCGACGCGGGTGGTCACCTCGGCCAGCCGGGCCGGATCCGGGGTCACGCCCAGCCCGGGGCCGGTCGGCACGGGCAGATGGCCCTGGTCGAGGACGAACGGCTCGGTGATGTCGGCCGCGTAGTAGCGGCCGGAGGCGGACGTGTCCCCGGGCAGCGTGAAGCCGGGCAGGGCGGCCAGGGCCACGTTGGCGGCCCGGCCGAGGCCGGTCTCCAGCATGCCGCCGCACCAGACCGGTACGCCGTGCGCGGCACACACGTCGTGGATGCGCCGGGCTTCGAGGTAGCCACCGACCCGGCCCGGCTTGACGTTCACGATCCGGCAGGCGCCGAGCCGGATCGCGGCCGCGGCGGAGGCGGCCGAAGTGATCGACTCGTCGAGGCAGACGGGCGTACGGATCAGCCGGGCCAGGTCGGCGTGGCCGAGCACGTCCTCCTCGTCCAGCGGCTGCTCGATGAGCACCAGGTCGAACGGGTCGAGGCGGGCCAGGTGCCGGGCGTCGGACAGCGAATAGGCGGTGTTCGCGTCGGCCTGCAGCAGCACCTGGTCACCGAAGCGCTCCCGGACGGCGCGTACCGGCTCGACGTCCCACCCGGGCTCGATCTTGAGTTTGATGCGGACGTACCCCTCGGCCAGATAGCCGTCGACGGCGTCGAGCAGCGCCGGGATGCTGTCCATGATCCCGACCGAGACGCCGCACGGCACCCGGTCGCGGACGGCGCCCAGCTCCCGGCCGAACGAGCGGCCCCCGGCCCGCAGCTCGGCGTCGAGGACGGCCATCTCCAGGGCCGCCTTGGCCATCCGGTGACCCTTGATCGGGGCGAGAGCCGGGGCGACGGCCAGGGCGTTCGCCGGCGCGGCGGCGGCCAGGGCCGGCACGAGGTGGTCGCGAAGGACCCCGGCGGCCGCCTCGGTGTACTCCGAGGAGTACACCGGCGCGGCCATCGCCACGCACTCGCCCCAGCCCTCGGCGTGCTCGGTGACCACGCGCACGAGCAGGATCTCGCGGCTGGTCACCGTGCCGAACGAGGTACGGAACGGGCCGACGAGGGGCATGGTGAGCCACCGCAGTTCACAGCCGGTCAGTTTCATGGTTCCCTCCGCAGTAAGTATCCCCGGGCCCGGTCGAAGCCGACGACAGCGTTGCCCTGGGCGAGCAGGCCGGTCATCGCGTCGCGCACCGCACGCCGCCAGTGTGCCGCCAGGGCCGGGTCCGAGGCCCGCAGCGCGGTGATGTCCCGCGGGACGGCGACCACGCTGGTCTCGCCGTCGAGGCGGCCGAGGTCGGGCGAGCCGTCCGCCGCCGTCCCCACGGCCACGACCGCACCGGCCGCCGGCGCCGGATCCGGCCGGTGCTCCCCCGGCCGGCCGCACGCCTCGGCGACGGCCGGATCCCGCAACGACCACCGGACGAGCAGCCGGTCGGAGTCCCCGTCGCCGTTGAGGGTGTCGAGCATGAGCCCGTAGAAGTTCGGCATGTACTCGACCGGGCGGGCGGCCAGCTTCACGACGTTGAAGTAGGCGTTACGGGCCACCAGCGGATCGAACGTCCAGGCGACCCGGTCGACGCCGCGGCTCATCGCCCACGCCCGCTGGTGCAGCTTGAGGGCGAAGCCGACCGCGCGCCCGGTCATCTCAGGTGACACCCCGGCGATGTGGCTGTGCAGGGCGTCCTCCGACGGGGCGTGGAAGAAGCCGACGCACGCCCCGACCAGCCGCTCGCCCACGAAGGCGCCGCTGACGTAGTTGCCCGCTTTCCCGAACGCTCGCAACAGTTCGAGGTTCATCGGCGGGTTGGCGTCGCGGCCCCAGATCCGGGCGAACAGCCGGACCGCCTGGTCCAGGTCGTCGAAGTCGGTCAGGGCGCGCACGTCCACCCGGGCGGACGCGGCGGCGGACTGGGCCTGGCCGACGGCCTCGTCGACGGCGGCGTCGAGGTGGTTCGGCTCGGGCCCGGTCTGCAGGCCACCGAGGTTCTCGGGCCTGCTCATCCTGGTCACCGGGCCCCGGTCAGCTCGGCCAGCAACGCGCCGAGCAGCGCCGTACGGCCGGGGAGGAACTCCAGCAGGACGTGCTCGTCGTCGGCGTGGGCACCGCCGCCGACCGCGCCGAGACCGTCCAGGGTGGGCGTGCCCGTACCGGCGGTCAGGTTGCCGTCGGAGGCGCCGCCCACCGCGGTGGCGGTCAACGCCGGCAGGCCCAGCGAGTGGGCCAGCGTCGTCGCCCGCGCGAACAGTGCAGCGGACGAGGCGGCTTCCAGCGGCGCGCGGTTGGGGCCGCCGGTGACCTCGAGGGCGGCGCCGGGCAGGACGGGCGTGAGGGCCCGCATCGCGTCGTCGACCCGGCGTTGCTCGTCCAGGGACCGGATCCGGACGTCCACCGCGACGCGGGCGCCGGCCGGCACGGTGTTGGTCGTCGTGCCCGCGCGGGCCAGGGTCGGTGTCACGGTGGTGCCTGCTTCCGGGTCCGAGAGGGCCGCGATCCGCAGCACCTGGTGGGCCAGTTCGACGGTGGCGTTGACGCCCCGCTCCGGGGCCAGCCCGGCGTGGGCGGCCCGCCCGGCGACGATCAGCTCGTAGATCGAGACGCCCTTGCGTTCGGTCTTCAGCCCTCCCCCGTCGGCCGCCGCCTCCAGCACCAGCGCCGCGCCGGTGGCCCGCGCCTCGGCCTCGATGAGCGGACGTGAGCTCGGCGAACCCAGCTCCTCGTCGCCGGTCACGAGCAGGGTGATGCCGTCGCGGTGGGGCTGCGCGGCGATCGCGTGGAAGGCCATGGCGAGCCCCGTTTTCATGTCCAGGCAGCCGGGTCCGCGCAGCACTCCGGCCGTGACGCCGTACGGGATGGTGGCGAGCGTCCCGATCGGCCAGACGGTGTCGTGGTGGCCGACCACCAGGACCCGCGACGGCCCGGCGCCGAACCGCCAGCGCAGGTGGGTACGCCCGTCGAGCACGATGCGCTCCGGCTGCGCACCCAGGCGGGCGGCGCCGACGCGGGCGACCACCTCGGCGCAGCGCGCGACGGCGTCGAGGTCGGTCGACGGTGACTCGCACTCGACGAGCGCCCGGGTGTCGGCCAGCAGGGAGTCCAGCATCTCAGTCCACCCGCGGGGTGGCTCGGGCACCGAAGTGGACGTAGCGCTCGCCCGAGTCCAGCTCGTAGAAGGTGACCGGATACCAGCTCGTGCGCTGCGCGGGCGCGGTCAGGAACAGGGCGGGACCGACCGGGACCAGCGGCTGCACCTCGACCGGGTCCGGTACGAGCGCGGCCAGCGGCCCGGTGAGCGTCGTGCGCATCCGTGGCCCCTGGTCACCCTCCCCGGCCAGCACCTCGATGCGCACCGACGCGCGCTCGTACGTGCCGACGTACGGGGTGATGTCAACCTCGGCGGGCTCGTCCGGCGGCGTGATCGAGGCCGGCATCGCCACTCCCGCGAGTTCGGCGAACACCTCGGTGAACAGGTCCTGGTACAGGTCGCGCGCGCTCTCCTTGTTGGTCAGCAGCGTGACCGCCAGCCCCTGCTCGGGCAGCAGGCGCAGGAAGGCGGCCTGGCCGATGGTGTTGCCGTCGTGCCCGATGAGCCGGTGGCCGTCCCAGCCGAAGCGGATCCAGCCGAGTCCCCACGAGTCGCCGAGCGAGAGTTTGTCCGGCAGGTCGGCCTGGTGCTCGGCCATGGCCGCGGCCGATTCCGCGGCGAGCAGCTGCTCGTCGCCGGCGGTGCGGCCGCCGGTCAGGTGCAGCCGGGCGAAGGCGAGCACGTCGGCGGCGTTGGCGCTGATCAGGCCCGCGGGCCCGACCGAGCGGGGCAGGTGCCAGACGGGCGCGGCGGCGATCTGCCCCTCGTGCTCGACGTGACCGCCGGCGACCGGGTGCAGCAGCACGTCCTCGGGCAGCGTGGCCGTCGCGGTCAGGCCGAGCGGGGTGCACAGGCGCTCCCGCATCACCTGGTCCCAGCTCTGGCCGGTGACCTCCTCCAGGATGCGGCCGAGCACGCTGTAGCCGGCGTTGCAGTAGGACCAGGTGACGCCGAGCGGGTGGTTCTGGGTCTGGTCGGCCAGCAGCTCCACGTAGCGCTGGAGGCAGTCGTCGCCACGGCCGGTGTCGGTGAAGACGTCGCCGTCGATGCCGCTGGTGTGGGTGAGCAGGTGGCGTACGGTCACCCGGGCCGCCACGTCGGGGTCGGCGAGCCGGAAGTCGGGCAGCAGCTCGCCCACCGGGGTGTCCAGGCTGAGCCGGCCCTCGTCGGCGAGCTGCATGATCGCCGTCGCGGTCCACACCTTGGTGACCGAGCCGATCTGGAACAGGGCGTCGGGCGTCACCGGGTGGCCGCCGGCGGTGTCGAGCACCCCGGCGCAGACCTCGATGTGCTCGTCCGGGGACTGCGGGTCGGTGGCCAGCCGCAGGATCCCGAGCTGGGCCCCGGGTACGCCGTGGCGCTCGGCCAGCGCGGCGAGGCGCCGCTGCCAGTGGGCGGCGTCGAGGGCCGGCCGGCCCTGGCGGCGGGTGTGCTGCTCCAGCCAGTCCACGACGCGGCGGTTGTAGTCGACGCGCTGCGACGGGGGCCCGGCCAGGATGAACGCGTGCGAGGCGCCCGGGTAGAGCACCAGCCGGGTCGGCACGCCCCGCTGCCGCAACGCGGTGTGCCACTGCTGCGCCTGACCGGCGGGGCAGGTGAGGTCGTCGGCGCCGTGCAGCAGCAGGGTCGGGGTGCGCACGTCGGCGACGCGGGACAGCGGCGACATGTCGGCGTAGCGCTTCGGGTCCTGCCAGGGCGGGCCGCCCAGCTCGTACGCGCTCAGGAACTGCCCGTCGTCGCAGGTGCCGGCCATGCTGACCAGGTCGGCCACCGTCCCACCGGCGACCGCGGCCGCGAACCGGTCGTCGTGCCCGGTGAGCCAGCAGGTCATGTACCCGCCGTAGCTGTAGCCGGTGACGGCCAGCCGCGCCGGGTCGGCGATGCCCTCGGCGACCAGAGCGTCGATCGGCTCCAGCAGGTCGGCCGCGTCGGCGACGCCCCAGGCGCCGTTGACCCCGTCGTAGCAGGCCTCGCCGTAGCCGTCGCTGCCCCGCGGGTTGACCAGCAGCACCACCCAGCCACGCCGGGCGAGTTCCTGGTGGTAGAGGTGGACCTCGTCGGCGGCGCCGTTCCATGCGTTGTGCGGCCCGCCGTGGATGTCGAGCAGCAGCGGCCTGGGTCCCGGTGCGTCGCCGTGGCGGATCAGCCACGCCTGCACGGTGCGGCCGTCGGAGATCGTGAAGGAGCGTTCCTCGCGGGGGACGAGTTGGAGGTCGACGCCGTGCCGGGTCAGCACCCGCTCGCCGCCGCCGGCCAGGTCCACGACGGCGATCTCGCCGAACGAGTCCGCAGTGGACAACACGAACGCGGCGAAGTCCCGCCGGACCGACAGGCCGTCGACGACCCGCCCGGCGCCGGCGACCACCGGTCGCTGATCCGTGCCGTCGGACGCCACCGACCACAGATGCGTGCAGCCCTGGTCGCGGACGCAGAACAGCACCCGTCCGTCGTGTTCCTGGGGCAGGCCGCCCGGATAGGCCAGGCCACCCGGCATGACGTTGCGGTCGAGGGTGCCCGCGAGGTCGACGGGTTCCGAGCCGTCGAGCGGCACCCGCAGCAGCCGGCCGTGGCCGACCGGGTCCGCCGGCCAGCCGACCACGAGCAGGGCGGTGCCGCCGGCGCTGAAACCGGCGGTGCGGGCGACGCCGCCGGCCGGTCCGGCCACCCGGGCCACGGCTTGGCGGTCGTCGACCGCGAGCAGGTGCACGGCCGAGCGGAACCGCAGGTCGCTGTCGTCACCCAGGGCGCGGACGAAGGCCACGTCGGTGCCGTCGGGCGACCAGACAGGTACGCCGGCGTCGTGCGGCCCATCGGTCAGGACGCGGCACTCGAGGGTGTCGAGGTCGACCAGGTGCACCTGGCGGCGGGATGCGCCGATCAGGCCGGCACCGTCGGCTTGATAGTCCAGGCCGTCGGCCACCAAGGGCGCGTGCACCGGGGATTCCGGCCGCACCACGGCGGTGAAGGCGAGCCGGGCGCCGTCGGGACTCCACGCCGGCGGGCCCGACAGCCGCGGCAGGTCGCCGAGCACCCGGGCCTCACCGCCGGCCATCGGAAGGACCGCGAGCCGGCCGTCGCGCAGGAAGGCGAGGCTGGTGCCGTCGGGGCTCCACACCGGGGTGGTGTCGGCCGGGCCGGCGGTCAGGCGGCGGGCCACGCCACCTCCGGTGGGCACGATCCAAAGCTCGGTGACGGTACGGTCGCCCGCCGCGTCCTGGGTCCGGAGCACGTACGCGACGTGCGCGCCGTCCGGGGCGAGGGCCGGCTCGGCGGGCACCGCCAGCGCGAGGAGGTCGTCGATGCGCATCGGTCGGGTCACGGGGTGCTCCTTGCGGTGAGGCGGTGGCCGGGTACGGCGTCGAGCAGCGCCCGGGTGTAGTCGTGGCGGGGGTCGGCCAGCACCCGGGTGGCCGGGCCCTGCTCGACCACGCGCCCGCGGAGCATGATCGCCACGTGGTCCGCGACGTACCGGACGACGGCCAGGTTGTGCGAGATGAACAGGATCGACAGGCCGAGCTCGCGTTGCAGCTCACGGACCAGATTGAGGATCGCGCCCTGGATCGACACGTCGAGCGCGGAGGTGATCTCGTCCGCGATGACCACCCGCGGCCGGCCGGCCAGGGCCCGGGCGAGCGCCACGCGCTGCCGCTGCCCGCCGGAGAGCTGCCCCGGGTAGGCGGTCGCCCGGCCGGGGTCGAGGTGCACCAGCTCCAGCAGCCGGGCCACCTCGGTGCGGCGCTGCGGCCGGGACATCCCCGGCGGGATCGCCTCGGTGATCGTCTCGCCGATGGTCATCCGCGGATCCAGCGACGAGTACGGGTCCTGGAACACCATCTGCAGCGGGCGGTGCCGGCCGTGGGCGCGGATCGGCTCGCCGTCCAGCAGGATCCGCCCGCCGGCCGGGGCGACCAGGCCGACGGCGGCGCGGGCCAATGTGGACTTGCCCGAGCCGGACTCACCGACCAGGCCCAGGACCCCGCCCGCGGGCACGCTCAGCGTCACGCCGTCGACCGCCGTCAGCCGCCCGTAGCGGACGGTCACGTCCTCGAAGGTCAGTTCGCTCATGACGTCTCCACCACCGAGGCCGGCCGGACGGTTTCCGCGTGGGCCGGTTCGGGGCGCGCGTGCCAGCACGCCACCCGGTGGCCCGACGGATGCTGGGCCAGGGGTGGATCCTCGGCCCGGCACCGCTGGGAGGCGAGCGGGCACCGGCCGGCGTACGCGCAGCCCTGGGGCACGTCGGCCGGTTCCACAGGACGTCCCGGGATCACCGGCAGCGGCCGGTCCAGCGGCGAGTCCATCCGCGGCACGGCGGCGGTCAGAGCCCGGGTGTACGGGTGCAGCGCGCCGGTGGTCAGCCGGTCCGTGGGCAGGTCCTCGACGATGCGGCCCGCGTACATGACCAGGACCCGGTCGCAGACCTCGCTGACCACGGCGACGTCGTGGCTGATGAGCAGCAGGGCGACGTCGTCCGACCGGCGGATCCCGGTCAGCAGGTCGAGCACCTGCCGCTGGACCGTGACGTCCAGGGCCGTGGTGGGCTCGTCGGCGACGATGAGCGCCGGGGAGCCCATCAGCCCCATGCCGATCATCGCGCGTTGCCGCATGCCGCCGGAGAACTCGTGCGGGTACTGCCGGGCCCGGCGGTCCGGGTCGGTGATGCGCACGGCCCGCAGCCGGTCGACCGCGCGGGTGAACGCCGCGCGGCGGCCGAGGCCGTGGTGGTGCCGCGAGGTCTCCGCGAGCTGGCGGCCGATCCGCTGGGCCGGGTTGAAGGAGCTGGCCGGGTCCTGGAAGACCATCGCGAGCGAGCTGCCGAGCAGGCGGCGCTGGACCGCGGAGTCGGGCTCGCGCAGGTCGGCGCCGAGCAGGTGCAGGCGGTCGGCGTCGACCCGGCCGGCCGCGTCGATCAGCCGGGACACGGCCAGGGCGGTGAGCGACTTGCCGGAGCCGGACTCGCCGACGACGGCGACCGCCTCGCCCCGGCGGATGGAGAACGTCACGCCGCGTACCGGCCGGATCGGTCCTGCGGCGGCGGGGAAGCTGACGGTGAGGTCCCGGACGTCGAGGACCACGTCGGACGCCGCGCCGTCGTACGTGCTCGCGGCGGCCGGTGGCGCCGCGCCCAGGGGTGCGGCCGGGGAGGGGTTCGCCGAGGCGGGCAGGCCGACCAGGGCGTCCATCCCGAAGCCCTTGGCCACCGACTCGCCGAGCAGGTTGAGGGCCAGGCCGGCGACGAGGACGGCCAGCGCCGGGGCGATCGCGGCGGCCGGGTTGAGGTAGAGCACGCCGATGCCGTCGTACAGCAGCCGTCCCCAGTCGTAGGCCGGCGCCTGCACGCCCAGGCCCAGGAACGACAGGCCGGCGAAGGCGAGCAGCGCTCCTCCGGCGCCCATGGTGGCGTTGACCACCAGTGGCTCGGCGATGTTGGGCAGCAGGTGGCGGATCAGGATGCGGAAGCGGCCCACGCCGGCGATCCGCGCGGCGGCGACGAAGTCCCGCGCTGCTACCCCGGCCAGCAGGGTCTGCACGAGCCGGGCGAACGTCGGCGCCCCGGCCAGCCCGATGGCCAGCACCGCCCCGGTCGCGCCGACGCCGAAGACGACCGCGAAGAACAGCGCGAGCAGCAGGCCGGGAAAGGCGATGGCGATCTGCACGGCTCCCGTTACGAGCCGGCCCAGGCGCCGCCCGAGCAGCCAGGGCGCGGTGCCCAGCAGGAGTCCGGCCAGCACGCCGATGGCGGTGGCGGCCAGCGCGAGACCGACCGAGAGCCGGGTCGCCTCCAGCACCCGGAACGCGATGTCCCGGCCCAGGTTGTCGGTGCCGGCCCAGTGCTGTCCGGACGGTCCGGCCAGGATGTTCGCGGTGTCCACGGCGTCCGCGCGGGCGTCCCACGGCGCCGGCCCGACGGCGGCCAGGACCAGGACCACGAAGACCAGCGCGGCCGCGGCCCGGCCCATGGGCGTGCGCAGCACGCGGAGCCAGCGATGCGCGGTACGGCGGTTCACCTCAGTCCTCCCGGATCGTCG
Source organism: Actinoplanes sp. NPDC051405 (assembly GCF_055586185.1). NCBI lineage: Bacteria > Bacillati > Actinomycetota > Actinomycetes > Micromonosporales > Micromonosporaceae > Actinoplanes > Actinoplanes sp. NPDC051405. Next base: position 4,243 of record NZ_JBVJIR010000019.1, on the reverse strand, counting down.
ACCGCGGGTCGAGCAGCGCGAGTGCGACGTCGACGGCGGTGTTGATCAGCAGCACGCCCAGGCCGTAGACCAGCACGATGGCCTGCACCAGCGGGTAGTCCTTGCTGAGGATGGAACGCACGATGGTGGTGCCCAGGCCGGGCCAGGCGAACACGTTCTCGACCAGGACGGTGCCCGCGACCATCGCGCCGAGGATCAGGCCGCTCAGCGTCAGCGCGGCCGTGGCCGCGTTGGGCAGGGCGTGGCCCAGATACAGCGAGCGGGCCGGCAGGCGCTTGGCCCGCGCCGTCCGCAGATAGTCCGCGTCCAGCACGGCGACCATCTCCACCCGCAGGATCCGGGCGAGGATCGCGGCCGGGCCCACGGCCAGCGACAGCACCGGCAGCACGTAGCCGGCCGGGGTGGCGTTGCCGGCCACCGGCAGCCATTGCAGCGTGACGCCCAGCAGGTAGACCAGGCCGACGCCGAGCAGGAAGTCCGGAATGGTGCCGAGCACGACGGTGCCGGAGGTGAAGGCGGCCTCCGTACGCCGGCCGTGGCCGCGCCGGGTGAGCACCCCGATCACGACGCCCACCGGGACAGCGATCACCACGGCGGCCAGGAACGCCAGTGCGGCCAGGGCCAGCGTCGCGGGCAGGCGCTGGCCGACGACGTCGCTGACCGGCAGCCGGGTCAGGATCGAGGTCCCCAGATCGCCGCCGAACAGTCCCTTCACGTAGGTGAGGTACTGGGTGAGCAGCGGGTCGTCCAGGCCGAGCGCGGCCCGGCGCTCGGCCACCAGGGCGGCCGGGGCGGTCGGGCCGAGGGCCGCGCGGACCGGGTCGCCGGGGACCAGGTGGATCATCAGGAACGACGCGGTGACCAGGACCCAGAGCGAGACCAGCAGGCGGCCGGCGCGCCGCAGCGCGAACCGGGACCACGGGTGGCCGGCGACCCGCCGGAACCGGGACGCCCCGGTCACCGGCTTCTGCTCCCCGGCGGCCCCGATCTCCGGCGCGGGCGCCGGCGCCGACGTCATCGGTCGAGCATCCGGATGCTGGTCGGGATCAGCTGTCCGGGGGTCTCGAAGCGGGCCTTGGCGCCGTAGGTGGCGATCTGCTGGTTGGCGAACGGCACCAGGTCGGCCGCCTTGACCAGAGCGGTCTCGGCCTCCAGCCAGGCGGCGCAGCCCGTGGTGCCGTCCATCGCGCCGGCCCGTTTGACCGCGGCCTCGTACTCGCTGTTGTGGATGCCGGCGAAGTTGGTGCCGTCGGGGACGCCGGGCCCGGACAGGAAGGGCACGATCTGGTCCGGGCTGTTGACGTTCACCTGGGCCCAGGCGATGTCCCAGTCGCCGGTGCCGAACAGGGTCTGGTTGATCGCCTCCCCGCTCTGCGGCTTGGGGGTCACCGTGATCCCGGCGGCCTTCCACTGCTGCACCGCGAGTTCGGCGGTGGCCGTGGCGGCGCTGCCTCCGGCGGTCGAGTACGCGAAGGTCAGCGTCTTGCCGGCGATCTTCTTCAGCGCTTCCGTGGCCGCGGCCGGGTCGTGGGCGGGCAGCGCGGAGGCGAGCGTCCCGCCGGGGCAGGCGAGCGGCTCGATCGCGGCGAGTGTGGTGGGCGGGGTGGCCTGGCCGGCGCCGAGCACGGTCCGCAGCTGGGCCAGGTCGAGCGCCTGGGTCAGGGCGAGCCGGACGGCGGGGTCGCGGGTGGCCCGGCCCTCGGCCTGGTTGTACCACTGCTCACCGAGCACCGCGGCGGTGCGGGCCGCGAACAGCCCGGCCTTGTCGAGGCGCTGCGCGTCCGGGCCGGTGACCTGGGCGGCGTTGAGCTCGCCGGACAGCAGCAGGTTGGCGGCGGTGGCCGGGTTCTCGACGATCCGGACCGTGACGGTGTCGGGCATGCCGGGCGTCGCGGTGGACGCGCCGTTGGGTCCCCAGGTGTAGCCCTCGCGGATCGCGTACGTGTAGTGGTCGCCCGGCACGGCCTCGGTCAGCTGGTACGGTCCGGTGCCCGCGGTGGCCTTGGCCAGGCTCGTCCGGTTGCTCATCCCGCCGGAGCACACGATCGGCAGGCTGGCCAGCCCGTTGAGCACGAACGGGGCCGGCGCCGCCAGCGTCAGGGTCACCTCGCCGGTGGCGTCGTCGGCGGCGGCGCGGGCCCCGGCCGGCAGGAACGTGCCGAGGAACGGGCTCTTGTTCTTCGGGTCACCGACGTAGGTCAGGTTGTCGGCGACCACCTTGGCGGTCAGCGGCGTACCGTCCGCGCACGTCACGCCCTTGCGCAGGGTGAGCTTGACGGTGGTGCCGGCGGACGACCACTTGTCGGCCAGCTGCGAGCGGATCTGGCCGCCGGCCGGGTCGACGCCGAGCAGCGTGTCGTACGCGAGCTGGCTGATGGTGAACAGCGCACTGGCCGCCGAGGACTGCGGGTCGAGATTGCCCGGGTCCGCGTTCAGGGCCATCGTGAACGTACCGCCGTCCACGACCTGGCCCTGGGCCTGCGAGCCGGAGCCCGATCCGCCGCCGCATCCGGCCAGGGCCAGCGCCGCGCAGAGCGCCGCGCTGCCGGCGATCCTCGACGTGGTGGTCAGCTTCATGAGGGGTCCTCTTCCGGCCTGCCGGCTCCGGTTCGACGGGGTGGGTTCAACGGGGTGGGGATGGTCGGTCGGTCAGACCGGCGCGACCGTGGATCCGGCCCGGCGCACGGCCCGGCCGACGTGCAGGAACCGGGCGTGCCCGGCGCCGTCGTCGCCGACGAACGCGTGCGGCACGTACATGCCCTGCTCGGGCTCGACCGGGATGAGGAAGTCCTCGCGGTAGTGCACGAGCTCCTTGCGGACCGCGTGCCCGACCAGCTCGGCCAGCTCACCCTTGGGCGTCTGCTCGAGCCAGATCCGGCCGTCCCGGTCCTGGCTCAGCGTCAGGTCGGCCACCCGCGACGAGTACGTCCCCACGTAGCGGCCCGCGTCCACGCGCTCCGGCTGGGCCGGCGGGCGGGGCATCTCGGGCAGCGGGATGCGGCCGAGCTCGCTCAGCACGAGACCGAAGATGTCCCGGTACAGCGACATCGCGTCGCCGCCGTTGGTCAGCAGCGTCACGGCCAATCCGTCCTCCACGACCATGCGCAGGAACGCCGACTGCCCGATGGTGTTGCCGTCGTGCCCGGTGAGCGTCCCGGCCGGGGTGTCGAACCGTTCGAAGCCCAGCCCCCACGAAGTGCCCATCACCCCGATGTCGGGCAGGTCCACCTCGCGCTCCCGCATCCGGGCGGCGGTGCCCGCGGCGAGCACCCGCGTACCGTCGGCGGCGCGGCCGTCCTCGAGGTGCATCCGGGCGAAGGCCAGCAGGTCGCGGGGGCGCATCGCGAGCATCGCCCCGGCCGGCGCGTTCGAGCGGGCGAGCGCCCAGACCGGCGCCGGCTGGTGACCCGCGCCCGGCTCGAGCTCCAGGTGACCGACCGCGACCCGGTGCAGGATCGCCTCGTACGGCCCGGGCGCGGCGTGGGTCAGGCCCAGCGGCGCGATGAGGTGCCGGCGCAGGCACTCGTCGTACGGCAGCTCGCGGACGACCTCGACGAGGCGGCCGAGCACGCAGTAGCCGGCGTTGTTGTAGGAGAACTGCTCGCCGGGCGCGAACAGCTGCGGAAGGTCGTGCAGGGTCTCGACGAACTTGGCCACGCAGTCGTCGCCCTGCCCGGTGTCGGTGAAGATGTCACCCTCGAAGCCGGCCGTGTGGTTGAGCAGCTGCCGGGTCGTGATCACCGCGGCGGCCGACTCGTCGCCGAGCCGGAACTCCGGCAGGTACGTGCGCACCGGCGCGTCGAGGTCGACCTTGCCCTCGTCGGCCAGCTGCAGGACCAGGGTGGCGGTCCAGAGCTTGGTGATCGAGCCGATCTGGAACAGCGAGTCCGGCGTCGCCTCGATCCCGGTCGCGGTGCTGAGCAGCCCCGCGGCCCCGTCGACGATCTGCCCGTCGTGCAGGATGCCCCACGCCGCGGCCGGCACCTGGTGCTCGCGGAGCAGGCCGGGCAGGCGGGCCGCCACGATGTCCCGCACCTCTGTGATCGTCGTCATAGCGGGATCGTAGGAGCGCGGACCGGCATCGGTGTTCGTCGATCGGGACGAAAAAGCGCCGGCGTCTTGGTCCGCCGGCACAACTGCGCTGGGGGGGGGGGGGGGGGGGGGGGGGGAGGGGAAGAAAAAAGGAATGGGCCCCAAACGCAGCCCCCCAACACAAAACCACGCCCGACCACCCCCCCAACTC
>NZ_JBVJIR010000018.1:0-238239 GCF_055586185.1 Actinoplanes sp. NPDC051405 | reverse complement strand
TCTTCTGTGTGGGCTCCTTGCGGGGGTAAACCTCCCCCACAGTGGAGGGTGGGGTGTTCTTTTTTTTTCCTCCCCCCCCCCCCCCCCCCCCCCCCCCCCCCCCCCCCCCCCCCCCCAAACACCCCCCCCCCCCCCCCCCCCCCCCCCCCGCGGTTGCTGTCTGTCATGCGTGGATCAGTTACGGTCGCCGCTGGGACGCTGACGACGGCGACGGGGCTCGCCGCCACCCTCGCCACGGGGACCGCGGTCCTCGCGCTCGCGCGGCGGGCGGCCGCCACCCTCGGAGCCCTCGCCACCGGCGGCGGCGGGCGCGTCCGCGGGCGCCTCGGCACCCTCGGGACGGACCTTGTCCAGGTAGATCTTGCCGCGGTTGTCGATGTCCGCGATCGAGACCTCGACCTTGTCGCCGACGTTGAGGAAGTCCTCGACCTTGTCGACCCGCTTGCCGTCGCCCACCTTGGAGATGTGCAGCAGGCCGTCGCGGCCGGGCAGCAGCGAGATGAACGCGCCGAACGCGGCCGTCTTCACCACCGTGCCGAGGAACTTGTCCCCCGCCTTGGGCATCGTCGGGTTGGCGATGGCGTTGATCCGCTCCACCGCGGCCTCGGCCGCCGGGCCGTTGGTCGCGCCGACGTAGATCGTGCCGTCGTCCTCGATCGAGATGTCCGCGCCGGTCTCGTCCTGGATCGCGTTGATGGTCTGACCCTTCGGGCCGATGACCATGCCGATCTTGTCGACCGGGATCTTGACGCTGGTGACCCGCGGGGCGTACTCGCTCATCTCGGCCGGGCTGTTGATGGCCTGGTCCATGACGCCGAGGATCGTGGTGCGGGCGTCGTGGGCCTGCTGCAGAGCGGCGGCCAGCACGTCCGACGGGATGCCGTCGAGCTTGGTGTCGAGCTGCAGCGCGGTCACGAACTCCGGGGTGCCGGCGACCTTGAAGTCCATGTCACCGAACGCGTCCTCGGCGCCCAGGATGTCCGTCAGAGTGACGTACTCCGTCTTGCCGTCGACCTCGTCGGAGATGAGGCCCATGGCGATGCCGGCGACCGGCGCCTTCAGCGGCACACCGGCGCTGAGCAGGGCCAGCGTCGAGGCGCAGACCGAACCCATCGAGGTGGAGCCGTTCGAGCCCAGGGCCTCGGAGACCTGGCGGATCGCGTACGGGAACTCCTCGCGCGTCGGCAGCACCGGCACCAGGGCCCGCTCGGCGAGCGCGCCGTGGCCGATCTCGCGCCGCTTCGGCGAGCCGACCCGGCCGGTCTCACCGGTCGAGTACGGCGGGAAGTTGTAGTTGTGCATGTAGCGCTTGGACTTGTCCGGGGACAGCGTGTCCAGGGACTGCTCCAGCCGCAGCATGTTCAGCGTGGTGACGCCCAGGATCTGGGTCTCGCCCCGCTCGAAGAGCGCCGAGCCGTGCACGCGCGGCAGCACGCCGACCTCGGCGGTCAGCGGGCGGATGTCCCGCGGGCCGCGGCCGTCCATGCGGACCTGCTCGCGGAGCACGCGGTTGCGCACCTCGGACTTGGTGACCGAGCGGAACGCGGCGCTGATCTCCTTCTCGCGACCCTCGAACTGCGGGCCCACGAGCTCGACCGTCTTGGCCTTGACGCGGTCGAGGGCTTCCTCGCGGTCGGCCTTGCCGGCGATCTTCAGCGCCTCGGCGAGCTCGCCCTTGGCGGCGTCCGAGACGGCGGTGTACACGTCGTCCTGGTAGTCCAGGAAGACCGGGTATTCCAGTACCGGCTTGGCGGCGACCTCGGCCAGCTCGCTCTGCGCGCGGCACAGCTCGCGGATGGCCGGCTTGGCGGCCTCGAGACCGCTGGCCACGACCTCCTCGGTCGGCTTCGGCGCGCCGGCGGCGATCAGGCTCAGCGCCTGCGGGGTGGCCTCGGCCTCGACCATCATGATCGCGACCTCACCGTCCGGCAGGGTCCGGCCGGCGACGATCATGTCGAAGGTGGCCCGGGCCAGCTCCTCCAGCGTGGGGAAGTTGACCCACTGGCCGTCGATGTGCGCGACCCGGGTGGAGCCGACCGGGCCGCTGAAGGGCAGGCCGGAGAGCTTGGTCGACATCGAGGCGCCGTTCATGGCGACGACGTCGTACGGGTGCTGCGGGTCGAGCGCGAGGACGGTCTCGACGACCTGGACCTCGTTGCGCAGGCCCTTGGTGAACGACGGGCGCAGCGGCCGGTCGATCAGGCGGCAGGTGAGGATGGCGTCCTCGCTGGGACGGCCCTCGCGCCGGAAGAACGAGCCGGGGATGCGGCCCACGGCGTACATGCGCTCCTCGACGTCGACCGTCAGCGGGAAGAAGTCGAAGTGCTCCTTCGGCTGCTTGCCGGCCGTGGTCGCGGAAAGCACGGTGGTCTCGCCCAGCTGGACGATGACCGAACCGGCGGCCTGGCGGGCCAGCCGGCCGGTGGAGAAAGTGATCTCGCGGGTGCCGAACGACCCGTTGTCGATGACGGCGGTGCGAGTCTCGGTGCCGAGAGCTTTCTGCTCTGTCATGTGGTGCGGTACTCCTTCGTCGAGGACCCGGCGGTTCACACAGCGCGGAAGAGGCTGGCCGGTCTTCGATCGAAGTACCCGAGATTGAGGTGCTCGGGAACCACTACCGAGGACCGGGGCCGGTGGCCTGGTGCCGCGCGGGTCCGTGGGTAGAGCTCGGGGGAAGCGGCCAGGCGGCCACTCCCCCCGTCGAATCAGCGGCGCAGGCCGAGGCGCTCGATGAGCACCCGGTAGCGCGCGACGTCCTTCTTCTGGACGTAGTTCAGCAGGCGGCGGCGACGGCCGACCAGCAGCAGCAGACCACGACGGCTGTGGTGGTCGTGCTTGTGCACCTTGAGGTGCTCGGTCAGGTCGGCGATCCGCTTGGTGAGCATCGCGACCTGCACCTCGGGCGACCCGGTGTCGCCCTCGAGGGTCGCGTACTCGGTCATGATCTTGGTCTTGGTCTCTTGGTCGAGCGCCATGTTCTCCGTGATTCTGTGTTGCCGATTCATACGGTGTCCCGCCCCGGAGGGCGAGCTCGCGGCCCGCGGCGTCGGGCAGGCAGGCGAGTCCGGTCGTCGGAATAGCCGACGTCACGGCAAGCTTATCAGCAGCTTAGATCGGTGGCCGGGCGAGCAGCCGCCGGGTCTCCTCGACATCCTCGCGGATCTGCGCGACGAGCGGCTCGATGCCGGTGTAGACCCGCTGTTCCCGCAGGTGGGCGACGAAGTCGAGGCTGACCCGCTCGCCGTACAGGTCGCCGGCGAAGTCCAGCACGTAGGCCTCGACCCGGCGCTCACGGCCGGAGAAGGTGGGGTTGGTGCCGACCGAGACCGAGGCCGGCTGCGGACCGCCGTGCTTGCCGCCGCGGATGAGCCAGGCGGCGTAGACGCCGTCGGCCGGGATGGCCGCATAGCGGTGGCACATCAGGTTGGCGGTCGGGAAGCCGAGCTCCCGGCCGCGCTGGTCGCCGCGGACGACCACGCCGGCCAGGCGGTGCGGGCGGCCGAGCGCGGCGGCGGCGGCCGAGACGTCCCCGGCGTCGACACAACTGCGGATGTACGTGGACGAGAAGATCAGATCCTGCTCCGCGACCAGCGGCGCCTCCTCGACCGTGAAGCCGAAGGTGCGCCCGAGCCGGGTGAGCATGGCCAGATCCCCGGCCGCCTTGTGGCCGAAGCGGAAGTTGTCCCCCTCCACGACGACCGCGGCGTGCAGCGCGTCGACGAGCACGTCGTGCACGAAGGCCTCCGCGCTGAGCTGGGAGAACGCCGGGGTGAAGGGCACCACGCAGAGGGCGTCGACGCCGAGCTGCTCGATCAGCTCGGCCTTGCGCACCGGCTCGGTGAGCACCGCCGGATGGGAGCCGGGCCGGACCACCTCGGCGGGGTGCGGGTCGAAGGTCACGACGACCGACTGCAGGCCGAGATCGCGGGCGCGCTTCACGGTGTGCCCGATGATCGCCTGATGGCCGCGGTGCACGCCGTCGAAGACCCCGATGGTCACCACCGATCGGCCGAACCCGCCCGGTACGGCCTCGTACCCGCGCCACCGCTGCATTTCCACCTACCTTCCTGGAGTGTCCGGGGGTAAGCGTATCGGTCTCCACGACTGCCTGAAACGCTACAGTTAGTCCTGATATGCGTGCTGACTGGAGCCCCCTCGTCCTGCTCGCGGCGGAGTTCACCTTCGCCGTCCTCTTCCTGCGCGCCCTGGTCGGCTATCTGCACCGGCGCGACCCGTTGCAGCGCGACGTCACGTTGGTCTTCGCGCCCTGCACGGTGCTGTTCTGCGTCGACATCGCCCGCCGGATCAACGGCGAGGCCCTGCCGCTGTGGGTCAACGCCGTCTCGCTGACCGCGCTGCTGGCCCAGCCGTACCTCACCGTCCGGCTGGCCGCCCGGCTGCGGTCGGTGCCGGCCTGGCTCCAGCGGACCGTTCTGATCGTGCAGGCCGTGGTCGCCGTCTGGCTCGCCTTCGCGCCGCGCCCGCTGCGCCCGGCCGAGTTGTTCACCGCGGTCACGTCATTCCTGGTCGCCGAGCTCATCGCGGCGGCGCTGCTGTTCGGCAAGGCCCGGACCCGGACCGGCGCGAACCGGGCCCGGCTGATGATCGCGGCCGGCGCGACCGCCGCCTTCGGGCTGATGATCGTGCTGATCGGCATCGCCGCGGTGCCCGGCACCAGCCCGGTGTTCGACACCGCCAACCGGGTCCTGGCGCTGGTCTGCGGGTTCGGTTACCTGATCGCCTTCGCGCCGCCGCACTGGCTGCGCCGGGCCTTCTCCGCCACGGCCGCCCAGTCGGTCACCGAGCGGCTGCTGCGGGCGCCCGCCGAGTCCGCCGAGCAGGTCTGGCAGATCTACGCCGACATCATGCGGGCGCAGACCGGCGCCGACGCGGTGGCCGTCCTGATGCCGCGCGCCGATGGCATGCTGGCCCCGGCCGCGTACGCCGGTCCTCAGACGGCCGCGCCGGACGGCCTCGGCTTCGCCGACATCACCGCCCTGATCCGGGCCGGCCAGCCGGCCCGGCTGCGCGACAGCGACGCGGCCCTGGTCGCCCACTTCGGCGACGACCTCGGTGATGACTTCGTGACCGTGCTGAGCATGCCGGTGCCGCCGGACGCCGAGGGGGCGGTGCTGCTGTTCAACCGCCACCGCAGCCTGTTCAGCGACGACGACCTGCGGCTGCTCGCGGCGCTCGGCGGGCAGGCGGGCGTGCTGGCCGAACGCCAGGCGGTCACCGCGGCGCACCGCCGGCTGGCCGCCGAGCTCAGCACCTCCGTCGAGGCGCTGACCCGGGCCAGCCAGGCGAAGAGCTCGTTCCTGGCCAACATGAGCCACGAGCTGCGGACCCCGCTGAACGCGATCATCGGCTTCAGCGACCTGATGCGGCTGGAGGAGCCCGACGGCGACCGGCGCCGGGTGCCCGCCGACTGGGTGGACCACATCCACACCAGCGGGCGGCACCTGCTCGGCCTGATCAACGACATCCTGGACCTGGCCAAGGTCGAGGCGGGCCGGCTGGAGCTGCGGCTGGCCCCGCTGCGGGTCGACACCGCGGTGAGCGAGCTGCTGACCGGCCTGGCCCCGCTGCTGTCGGCCAAGAACCTCACCGTCACCACGACGCTGCCGGAGGCCACCGCGCTGGTGGACCGGGTCCGGTTCCGGCAGATCGTGGAGAACCTGCTGTCCAACGCGATCAAGTTCACCCCGGACGACGGCGCGATTTCCGTCACGGCGGCCCAGTCCGGCGACGTCGTCGAGGTGACCGTCGCGGACACCGGGGTGGGCATCGCCGAGGACGACCTGGAACGGGTCTTCGAGGAGTTCCAGCAGGTCGGCGATCCGGACCGGCAGCGAGCGGGCACCGGCCTGGGGCTCGCGCTGACCAAGCGGCTGGTCGAGGCGCACGACGGCGAGATCAGCCTGATCTCCACGCCGGGGCAGGGCAGTGCGTTCACCGTACGGCTGCCTGCCGCGCCGGTCCTGCAGCTCGACCAGGGCCCGGACGCCGGGGCCCGGGTGCTCCTGATCGAGGACGACCCGCAGTCGGCGGAGCTGCTCAGCACCCAGCTCGTCAGCGCGGGCTACCACGTCGAGGTGGCCGGCACCGGCGAGGCGGGCCTGACCGCCGCCGGCGCCCACCCGCCCGACGCGATAGTGCTCGACGTGGCCCTGCCCGGCATCGACGGCTTCGAGGTCATCCGCCGGCTCAAGGCCGACCCGCGGCTGGCCGAGATCCCGGTCTTCTTCGCCACCATCATCGACGAACGGCAGGCCGGGCTGGCCCTGGGCGCCGACGACTACTTCGTCAAGCCGGTCGACCAGGCGGCCCTGCTCGGCGCGCTGGCCCGCAAGATCGCCCACCGGCCGGTGCCGCGGGTGCTGGTCGTCGACCACGACGACGAGGTGCGCAAGGCAATCGAGGACGGCCTGCGCGCGGGCGGCGCCGACGTGGTGGCCTGCGCCGACGGGCGCGACGGCCTGGCGCTGAGCCGGGAGAGCCACTTCGACCTGATCGTCTGCGACATGCAGTCGCCGGAGGTGGACGGGTTCAGCATGCTGGCCGCCATCGAGCAGGACCCGGCCACCCGGCACACCCCGGTGCTGGGGCTCACCGCCGCGGCGGGCCAGCCGCGGGAGCCCGGCGACGCCGCCCCGCTGGTGGCCACGGCGATGGCCGGCGGCGTGGTGGCGACCGCGATGGCCGGTGGCGCCGGCTGGGAAGCCCTGGCCCCGCTGCTCGGCGGATCCGGAACCGCTACGAAGGAGATGCCCGCGATGCCCGGCACCACCACGAAGGACGGGTCCGGCACCGTCGCGAAGGACGGATCCGGCACCGTCGCGAAGGACGGATCCGGCACCGTCGCGAAGGACACGAAGGAGATTCCGTGACGGCCGAGAACCCCCGGATCCTGCTGGTCGAGGACGAAGAGCTGAACCGGACCCTGGTCAAGGCGGTGCTGGCCCGTGCCCAGATCACCGCCGTCCGCGACGCCGAGGTGCTGGACGCGTCGACGCTGGCGAGTGCGCGTACCCGGCTCGGCGCCGAGGACATCGACCTGATCCTGCTCGACATGAACCTGCCGGACGGCAGCGGCCTCACCCTGGCGAGCGAACTGGCGGCGGGCACGGTCGCCGCGGGCCGCCCCCGGCCGACCGTCGTCGCGGTGACCGCGAGCGTGCTCCCGCAAGACCGGGAGGCGGCGCTGCAGGCGGGCTGCGACGGCTTCCTGGACAAGCCGTACGCGGCAGCGGACCTGGTCGCGACGGTGGCCGAGCACCTCTCCCGGCGCGACAGCTAGGCCGGGGCCAGCACGATCTCGGCGCGCGCTTTGCCGTCGCGCTCGGAGACGATGGCGAGCACGTCGCCGGCGGTGTTGAAGACCGCGTACGGGCCCTCGATGCCGACCGGCTGCAGCGGACCGCCGTGGCTGAGCACCCGGGTCTCCTCGGCGTCGGCCTCCCGCTGCGGGAAGGCCCGCCGGGCCGCCTCGGCCAGCGGCAGCGAGATCACGTCGGGCGCGCGTTCCTCCAGCTCGGCGAGGGTGGCGGCGGACGCGAGCGTGAGATCACCGACGGCCGTGCGGCGCAGCGCGGTCAGATGCCCGCCGACTTCGAGGGTACGGCCGAGGTCCCGCGCGATGGCCCGGATGTAGGTGCCGCTGGAACAGGTGACGTCGATGTCCACGTCGACGAAGTCACCCTCGTCCGCGCGCCGCACGGCCAGCACCTCGAGCCGGGAGACGGTGACCTTGCGGGCGGCCAGCTCGACCTCCTCGCCGTCCCGGACCCGCTTGTACGCCCGCTGCCCGTTGACCTTGATGGCACTGACCGCGCTGGGCACCTGCTCGATCTCACCGGTCTGCGCGGCGAGCCCGGCCCGGATCGCCGCCTCGGTGACCCCGGAGGTGGAGACGGTAGCGGTGACATCACCCTCGGCGTCGTCGGTGATCGTGGTCTGCCCGAGCCGGATGGTGGCGGTGTAGCTCTTACCGGCGCCGATGACGTACGTGAGCAGCCGGGTGGCCCGGTTGACCCCGATGATCAGCACGCCGGTGGCCATCGGGTCGAGGGTGCCGCCGTGCCCCACCCGCCGGGTCCGGGCCAGCCTCCTGATCCGGGCGACCACGTCGTGGGAGGTCATCCCGGCCGGCTTGTCCACAACGATGAGCCCGTCCACGTTCACGGCTCCACCCAACCAGACCGCTCCGGTCGCGGGTCAGGCCGGGGTGAGGTTGCCGGCGACCCGCTCGAGCAGGGTGACCAGGGTGGCGTACTCCTGCTCGGACAGGCCCTCGGTGACGCGGGCCCGGAAAGTGCGCACCCGCTCGGCGACCCGGTCGTGCACCGCGCGTCCGGCACCGGTCAGACGGAGGACCGGCCCGGTCTCCGGCTCGGCCGCCTGCCCAGCGGCAGTCAGGTCGTTGACCGGCCCGGTCTTCGCTTCGATCGCCCAGCCGCGGCGGATCAGGTCGTCGGCCTGCGTGCGCACGGTCGGGGCGAACGGCGCGAGGGCGGTGCCGAGCTCGGCCCGGGAGGTGTCGCCCTGCGCGAGGGTGGTCAGGATCTGCCAGTGCCGCCGGGTCAGCTCCTCGTCGGCCAGCAGCCGGTCGAACTCGGCCTCGATGCGCCGGTCGATCTCTTTGAGCCAGTACCCCAAGGGACGCATACATGTCATGTTACATGTATTTGTACGATGACATCCATGGAGGAGCTGGCGGCGATCGAGCGAGCGATGATCACGATCCGGCGGAGCCAGAGCCGGCGAGCCCTGAGCCGGCTCGCCCCGGAGGGTGATCAGACGGTCTTCGGCGTGCTGGACGCGCTGGAGGAACTGGACCGGCCCGCAACGGTCGGTGAGGTGGGCGCCGCGCTCGGGGTCGATCAGCCACGGGCCAGCCGGCTGGCGGCCCGGGCGGTGGAGCAGGGCCTCGTGATCCGCCAGGCCGATCAGCGGGACGGCCGGCGGACGTTGCTCGTCCTGACCGGGCCGGGGCGCTCCCAGCTGGCGGATGCCCATCGGTCTCGGCAGGAGATGTTCTCGCGGGCCATGAGCGATTGGCCGGAGGCGGACCGGGAGACGTTCGCGCGGCTGCTGACCTCGTTCACCGCCGCGCTCGGCACCCTCACCGACGGGCCCGACCGGCCGCCGGCCGGGTGAGCAACACGGACGCCCGGCCGTCCGCCTCGTTCCAGCGCGCTCCCCGAGCCCACGGGACGCCAAGCCTCCGCGGTCAGCGGGTGGCGCCGAGCACCGCCCAGCCGGCTCCACGCCAGCGGACCAGCAGGAACACCAGCCGGATCAGGGTGAACAACGCCAGTCCGAACCACACCCCCGACAAACCCCAGTCCAGCGCGTACGCCAGCCAGATCGCCGGCAGGAAGCCGGCCAGCGCCGCCGCCAGCGTCATCGTGCGCAGGTAGCCGACGTCGCCCGCGCCGATCAGGACGCCGTCCAGGGCGTAGACCACGCCGGCGAACGGCAGCATGCCCACGAACCAGGGCCACACGATCGCCGCCTGCTCGTGGACCGCCTGGTCGCCGGTGAACCAGCCGGGCACCACCCCGGCGCCCGCCGCCGCCAGGGCCGCGAAGCCCACGCCGGCCACCGCGCCCACCGCGGTGACCCGCCGGGCGACTTCCCGTGCCGCGCTTCCGTCGCCCGCGCCCAGCGCCGCGCCGACCAGGGACTGGGCGGCGATCGCCACCGCGTCCAGGGCCAGGGCGCAGAAGAACCAGAGTTGCAGGCCGATCTGGTGGGCGCCGACGGCCGCGACGCCGAACCGGGCCGCCACGGCGGTCGCCGACAGCCAGCAGGCCTGGAACGCGGCACCGCGGATCAGCAGGTCGCGGCCGAGCACCAGCTGCCGGACGATGACCGCCGGGTCGGGTCGCAGCGGCGCGCGTTCGCGGATGATCGCCCAGAGGAAGAGTCCGCCGGTCAGCGACTGGGCCACCACGTTGGCGACCGCTGAGCCGATCAGTCCCCAGCCGGCCGGGTAGACGAGCAGCGGGCACAGCACCGCGGAGAGCACGTTGGCGCCGAGGACGAAGTACAGCGGGCGGCGGGTGTCCTGCACCCCGCGCATCCAGCCGTTGCCGGCTGCTGCGAGCAGGAGGCCGGGGCTGCCGAGGGCGGCGATGCGCAACCACTGCGCAGCGGCCTCGGCGGCGGCCGGGTCGGCAGCCAGGGCCTTGGTGACCGGCGTGGCGAAGAGCTGGGCCAGCAGGACCAGCAGGGCGCCGGTGGCCAGGGCGAGCCAGGAGGCCTGGACGCCTTCGGCGACGGCGGCGGTGCGGTCACCGGCGCCGAAGCGGCGGGCGGCACGGCCGGTCGTCCCGTACGCCATGAGCGTCCCGAACCAGACGGCCACCGACATCACGGTGCCGCCGACAGCGACCGCCGCGAGCGGGACCCGGCCCAGGTGGCCCACCACGGCGGTGTCCACCAGCACGTACAGCGGCTCGGCGGCCAGCACGACCAGGGCCGGCAGGGCCAGGGCGGCGATGCGCCGGTTGAGGGTGCCTGGATCGACGGCGGCGGGCGGGCTCATGAACAGTCATGATGCCCGCCGAGCCGTAAGGGGCGCAATGCGCCGGACTGCTTACTGGCGGGTGTCCATCGACGTCTGCAGCGCGCGGCGGGCCTGCTCGCGAGCGTCGTCGGACGGCTGGGGCTTGGGCTTGGCAGCCATGATCGTGGTCCTTCCACGGCGGAACGGGTGCACGGCACCCACTGATCGATCGAGCGGCGTGTCGCGAGGGGCCGGTCCGGGATCGCCGGACGGGTGGCGGGGCGACACAGCCCGGGATGGTGGACCCGGGTGGCTCGAGGCTGCTGCGGCGGCCGGTGGTAGCGACCGTGCAGAAACCAAATCACCGTTAACTCAAACTATCGTTCAGTCTCGCGGGTTGCTCGTCGTGTCCCGCACTTCGGGAAGCGGATCAACGACAAAAGGCCGGCCCGAAGGCCGGCCCCGGTCGAGGAGAAGCTACGGAATGAGGTGCTTGCCCAGCTCGTCGCGGACCGCGGTGACGACGTCGCCCGGGGTGCCGTAGCCGGTGAAACCCGCGGCCAGCCGGTGCCCGCCGCCGCCCAGCGCCACCGCGACGGCACTGACGTCGACCGCGCCCTTGCTGCGCAGCGACACCGCCCACTCGCGCTCGGCGAGCTGCTTGACCACCACGGACACGTCCACCTCGGCCACGCACCGGACGGGATCGATGAGCGCGTCCAGCACGTACGGCCGCTGCCCGTGCCGCTCGAGGTCCTCGAGGGTCGCGTACGTCCACACCATGCCGTGCCCGGCCGCCGCCGTGGGATCGAGCTGCGCGCGGCTGAGCACGTCGGCGGAGAGCTTCATCGCGCCGAACGGGCGGCTGTCGAACACCCGGCGGGAGATCTCGCCCGGGCGCAGGCCGGTGGCGATCAGCCGGGCGGCCATCTCGTGCACCCGCGGCGTGGTCATGTCGAAGCGGAACGAGCCGGTGTCGGTGGCCAGGGCCACGTACAGGCATTCGGCGATCTCGACGTCCAGCGGCACGTCGAGGCGGCGCAGCAGCTCCTCGGCGACCACCGAGGTGGCGGCGGCGCCCGCGTCGACCAGGTTGACCCCCGCGAAGCCCGTGTTGGACGCGTGGTGGTCCAGGGCCACGGTGGCGCGAGCGCGGGGCAGCCGGTCAGCCAGGGCCCCGAGCCGGGACACCGCGGCCACGTCGAAGACGATCACCAGATCCGGCTCCGGCTCCGCCTGCTCCTCGCTGACCAGCAGGTCGAGGCCGGGCAGCGCGGTGAACGGGTCGGGAATCTCGAACGTGCCGGGGAAGGTGGCCTGCAGCCGGGGCACGCCGAGCCGGCGCAGCCCCAGGCCGAAGCCGAGCATGCTGCCCAGCGCGTCGCCGTCCGGGTTGACGTGACAGATCAGCAGCACCCGGCCGGTCGGGGCCAGCTCACGGATCGCCGCCACCGCGGCCGAGAACTCGGCCGCGGCGGGCGCACCCTCCGAGACGGTGACCGCCTCGGTCACCCCTGGTCCTCGCGGGCGCCGACCCGCTCGTCGGCGTCCTCGTCTTCCTCGTCCTCGTCGGCCTTGTACGGGTCGGGATCGCCGGCGTACTGCTTGCCGGCGGCCAACCGCTGCACCTCGGCGTCGCGGTGCCGGGCCGCGGCCAGCAGCTCGTCGATCTCCTTGACGTTGTCCTGGACGTTGTCCAGCACGAACGTGAGGCTCGGCGAGTGCCGCAGGCCCAAGGCGTGACCGACGCGGGTGCGCAGCATGCCCTTGGCGCTGTCCAGCGCCGCCGCGGTCGCGGCCTGCTCGGTCTGGTCCCCGAGCACGGTGTAGTAGACGTGGGCGTCGCGGAGATCACCCGTGATCCGGGCGTCCGTGACCGTCACCATGCCGAGACGGGGATCCTTGATCTCTCGCACCAGCGATGCCACCAGCTCGCGGATGCGCTCCGCGTGCCGACGCGTCTTGGCCGGGTCCGACATATCGCCCACCTCCGACAACCGTGCCTCCGGGACGAAACCGCCCCGCCCAACGCCTGAAGCCTACCCATGACCGCTGGGGCCCGATCGCCGCGTCGGTGCGTCACCCGCGGAGGTCACCAGCGGGACCGCTCAGGTAACGAACTTGCCTGGGTTTTCCGCCGCGGGTGGGCTCAGTCGTCGTCACCGTGCAGCCGGCGCCGTACCGACAGCAGCTCGATCTCGGGGCGGCCGGCCATCTGGTGCTCGCACGTGTCGATCACCGCGCGCGCCTGGGACGGCTCGGCGGCGACCACGGCGACCCCGATCTGGGCCCGCCCGTGCAGGTCGTGGTCGCCCACCTCCGCGACGCTGACCTCGTACTTGCGCAGCATCGCGATGATCGGGCGGACGTAGGAACGCTTCTGCTTGAGCGAACGGGAGTCGCCGGGCAGCAGCAGGTCGAAGAGTGCGGTCTCGATATACATCAGCGAGCGAGAGTACCCGGGTACCCCCGTGCCGTTCAGCTGGATTTCCGGGCCACCACCACGTCACGCTCGATGCCCTGGTCGACCCGGTGGCTCAGGTCCTCGTACGGCACCAGCGCCAGCCCGTTGGCGACCAGGATGTCCTCGGCCAGCTCCCGCCGGGCCACCTTGGTGTTCCAGGACAGGCCGATGGCCCCGCCGGGACGCAGCAGGTGCACCCACTGCGGCACGGCCCGCTCCAGCAGGTCCAGCGGGCGCCGGGACATGCCGCCCTCGTCCTCGTAGCTGCCATGCGCGACGCCGTACGGCAGGTCGACGACCAGCACGTCCACGCAGTTGGCCCGGAGCAGGCCGTCGAGCTGGGTGGTGTCCGCGTTCAGCATGATCACCTTCTGCACCGCACCGGCCTTGTGGTCCTCCTTGCTCGCCGCCATGGTGATCTCCATCCGGCGGGCGGCCTTGCGGCCCTGCCGGCGGACCGGGTTGAGCTCGGCGCTGTGCTTGAGGCGCTTGCGCTTGAGCCAGGTCTGCAGGAACAGCTTGTACGCCTCGACGTCCTTGCCGTCGAGCTCCACGCCGATGGCGTCGTAGCCGTACATGAGCGCCTGGTTGAGCGTGGTGCCGCGGCCGGCCAGGAAGTCACCGACGATCACGTGACCGTCGAGCATCCGGCGGGCCGAGGCCGACGCCAGCAGCGTCAGGTTGAGCAGCAGCTTGGTGAACTGCTCGTTGGTCTTGCCGGCGTACTTCGGGATGGTGATCAGGTCGCTGTCGTAGCGGGCCAGCGGGGTCAGCTCCAGCGGCCGCAGCAGGTCGTCACCGGCCCGCTCGAACAGGGCGTAGGCGGCCGACATGTTCGACAGGTAGGCGATGTCACGGGGCTGCAGGTCCGCGGTGAACGTCAGGTACTCCACGCCGCCGATCCGGGTGGCGTCGACCTCCGCCACCTCCGAGGAGAGCACGGGCCGGAAGGCAGCCAGTTCCGCGCGGGAGAGGCGTCCAGCCTGGTCGGCGTAGACGCGGTTGGCGGAGGGGGCGAGGAGCAGGGCGTAGCGAGACATTCCAGTAGTAAAGACAACGGCCCCCGGCGCCTGAGCGCCGGGGGCCGTCATCAACCGGGACTGTTACGCCCGCGGCTTCTCACGCATCTCGAAGGTCTCGATCACGTCGCCGGGCTGCGGCGAACCGAAACCGTTCAGGGTCAGACCACACTCGAAGCCCTCGCGGACCTCGGTGGCGTCGTCCTTGAACCGCTTCAGCGAGCTGATCGTGACGTTGTCCGCCACCACGGTGCCCTCGCGCAGGATGCGCGCCTTGGCGTTGCGGCGGATGAGACCCGAGCGGACCATACAGCCGGCGATGAGACCGATCTTGGACGAGCGGAACACCTCGCGGATCTCCGCCGCGCCCTGCTCGACCTCCTCGTACTCCGGCTTGAGCAGGCCCTTGAGCGCTGCCTCGATCTCCTCGATGGCCTGGTAGATCACGCTGTAGTAGCGGATCTCCACGCCGGCGCGGTCGGCCATCTCCTTGACCTTGTTGCTGGCCCGGACATTGAAGCCGATGATCGTGGCGGTCTGGTCCGAGGACGCCGACGCCAGGTTGACGTCGCTCTCGGTGATCGCACCGACGCCGCGGTGGATGACCTTGAGCTGCACCTCGTCCGGAATCTCGATCTTGAACAGCGCGTCCTCGAGAGCCTCGACGGAACCCGAGCCGTCGCCCTTGAGCACCAGGGTGAGCGAGGTCTTCTCGCCCTCCTTGAGCTGCTCCATGAGCGTCTCGAGCGTCGCCTTGCCCTTCGAGTTGGCGAAGCTCGCCGCACGACGGCGGGCCTGCCGCTGCTCGGCGATCTGCCGGACCGTGCGGTCGTCCTCGGCGGCGAGGAACGTGTCGCCCGCGCCGGGCACCGAGGTCAGACCCAGGACGAGCACCGGCCGGGCCGGACCCGCCTCGGTGACCTGCTGGCCGTTCTCGTCGAGCATGGCCCGGACGCGACCGTGCGCGCCACCCGCCACGATCGAGTCGCCGGCCCGCAGCGTGCCCCGCTGCACCAGGACGGTCGCGACAGCGCCGCGGCCCTTGTCGAGGTGGGCTTCCACCGCGACACCCTGCGCCGGCCCGTCGATCGGAGCGGTGAGCTCCAGCGACGCGTCGGCGGTCAGCAGGACGGCCTCGAGCAGGTCGTCGATGCCGAGACCCGGCTTGGCGGCCACGTTGACGAACATCGTGTCGCCGCCGTACTCCTCGGCGAGCAGGCCGTAGTCCGTCAGCTGCTGGCGGACCTTGTCCGGGTTGGCGTCCGGCTTGTCGACCTTGTTGACCGCGACCACGATCGGCACCTCGGCCGCCTTGGCGTGGTTCAACGCCTCGACCGTCTGCGGCATGACGCCGTCGTCGGCCGCGACCACCAGGATCACGATGTCGGTCACCTGGGCACCACGGGCACGCATGGCGGTGAACGCCTCGTGGCCCGGGGTGTCGATGAAGGTGATCGCGCGCTCTTCACCCTGGTGCGGGACGACGACCTGGTAGGCACCGATGTGCTGGGTGATGCCACCCGCCTCGCCGGCGACCACGTTGGTCTTGCGGATCGCGTCGAGCAGCTTCGTCTTGCCGTGGTCGACGTGACCCATGACGGTCACGACCGGCGGCCGGGTGACGAGGCGGTCCTCGGCGATCTCGGCGTCGAGGTCGATGTTGAACCGCGACAGCAGCTCGCGGTCCTCGTCCTCGGGGCTGACGATCTGCACGTCGAAGCCCAGGTGCTCGCCCAGCAGCAGCAGCGTGTCGTCGGAGCACGACTGCGTCGCCGTCACCATCTCGCCCAGGTTGAACATCTCCTGGACCAGCGAGCCGGGGTTGGCGTTGATCTTGTCGGCGAAGTCGGAGAGCGACGCACCACGCGAGAGCCGGACCTCCTGGCCCGAGCCGCGGGGCGCACCCGACGACATCTGCGGAGCCGACAGGTTGTCGAACTCCTGACGCCGCTGCTTCTTCGACTTGCGGCCCCGCGTGGGCCGGCCACCGGGACGCCCGAAGGCACCCGCGGCACCGCCGCCACGACCGCGACCGCCACCACCGGGACGACCGGGGGCACCGCCGACGGGACCGCCGCCACCGGGGCGGAAACCGCCACCGGCACCAGCGCCGCCGCCACCGGGGCCACCGCGGTAGCCACCGCCGCCACCGGCTCCGGCACCACCGCCGCGGTAACCGCCGCCACCGGCTCCGGCACCGCCACCGGGGCGGAAACCGCCACCGGCGCCGCCGCCCGGGCCGCCACGACCGCCACCGGGACCGCCGGGACGGCCGGCGCCACCGCCGGGACCGCCACGACCGCCGCCGGGACCGGCGGGACGCTGCGAGGGCATGGACGCGGGACTGGGCCGCGGCGGCATCGAGGCCGGGCTCGGCCGCGGGGGCATGCCCGGCTGGTTGGGCCGGGGCATCGCCGACGGGGTCGGCCGCTGGCTGCCACCGGAGACACCGAACGGGTTGTTACCGGGACCGCGGGCCGGCGGGCGCGGCGAGCCGCCCGGGCCGGGACGGCCGGTAGTGGGCGCGCCCGGGGCTCCGGGACGCGTTGCGGCGGGAGAGCCGGGACGCGGCGGCACCGTGCCGGGGCCCGGGGGCCGCGGACGGGTGGTGCCGTCGGCCGGAGGCTGCTGCGCCCGGCGCTCGGCGTCCCGCGTGCGGGCCGCCTGGGCAGCCTTGACGGAGGCCTCCTGCTCGGCCTTCAGCGCCGAGGCGCGGGCCTCGGCGGCCGCCACCTCGATGTCGTGGGCACTCGCCGGCTTGGCGACCGGACCGGGCACCGGGCCCGGACGGCCGGGGACCGGCGGCTTGGGCCGCACCATCGAGCCGGGCGACGGCGCCGAGGACGTCGGGGCGCCGGTGGGCGCTCCGGTCGTCGGCGCAGTGGGCCGGCGCGGCGGCTGCGGCCGCATGGCCGATGGGTTGGCCCGGGGGGCGCTGGGCGCACTCGTGGAACTCGGCGCGGCGGGCGCGGGAGCTGCCGGAGCAGCACCGCCCGGGGCGTCGAGGGCACCACGAAGTCGCCGGGCCACCGGGGCCTCGACCGTGCTGGATGCGGATTTGACGAACTCGCCCATCTCCTTGAGCTTGGCGAGAACGGTCTTGCTGTCGACCCCGAGCTCTTTGGCGAGCTCGTGAACGCGGGCCTTGCCTGGCACTGCACTCCTCATCTCGAGGTCGTACGAGCAGCGCCCGCCGACCTCACTCGTGCACTAGAAGCCTGGTCATTTCAGGGACTTCATCGTGTGCTCATCTGGGTCGTCCTACCTTGCTGGACATGGATGGGGCACTTACGCCACATCATCGGTGGTTCCGGACGGCACGGTGACCGCTCGGATGTGCTCGGCAAGCAATCCGGTGTCAGCAACACCGGTGAGTCGCAGCGCACGCCCGAAGGCGCGACGCCGCTCCGCCTGCGCGAAGCAGGCCGGATCAGGATGCACATGTGCTCCCCGGCCCGGCAGCCGGCGGCCCGGATCGGGCTGGAGCCGGAGGTGACCCTCCGCTCCGACCGCGACGAACCGCAGTAATTCGGTGGCCGGCACGCGTGAGCGACAACCAACACAGGTGCGTGTCGGACCGGCCACCCGAAAGTCTACCCCGCGTGCCTCGTGCTCGGGTATCCGGTCAGCTCCCGGTCTCGGCGGCATCGCGCTCGGAGGCCGGATCCGGCTGCTCGTTGTCCGGACGGATGTCGATGCGCCAGCCGGTCAGCCGGGCGGCCAGCCGGGCGTTCTGCCCCTCGCGACCGATCGCCAGCGACAGCTGGAAGTCGGGCACGGTGACCCGGGCGGTGCGGGTGGCCGCGTCGACCACCTCGACCCGCAGGGCCTTGGCCGGGGAGAGCGCGTTGCCGACGAACTGCGCCGGGTCGTCGGAGTAGTCGATGATGTCGATCTTCTCGCCGTGCAGCTCGCTCATCACCGCCCGGACCCGCTGGCCCATCGGGCCGATGCAGGCGCCCTTGGCGTTGACCCCGGCCACCCGCGAGTGCACCGCGATCTTCGAACGGTGACCAGCCTCACGTGCGATGGCGGCGATCTCCACCGTGCCGTCGGCGATCTCCGGCACCTCGAGCGCGAACAGCTTCTTGACCAGCGCCGGGTGGGTGCGCGACAGGGTGATCTGCGGGCCGCGGAAGCCCTTGGCCACGTGCACCACGACGCAGCGGATCCGCGAGCCGTGCTCGTACGTCTCCCCCGGCACCTGCTCGGCCTGCGGCAGGACAGCCTCGAGCTTGCCCAGGTCGACGATGACGATGCCCTTCTCGGCGCGCGCCGCGTCGGCCTGCACGATGCCGGTGACCAGGTCACCGTCGCGGCCCGCGTACTCGCCGAAGTGCACCTCGTCGGTGGCCTCGCGCAGCCGCTGCAGGATGACCTGCTTGGCGGTCATCGCGGCGATCCGGCCGAAGTCGTGCGGGGTGTCGTCCCACTCCCGGACCAGGGAACCGTCGGCGTCCAGTTCCTGGGCGAAGACCTGGGCCGCGCCGTTCTTGCGGTCGATCTGCACCCGGGCGTGGCTCTCGGCCCCGTCGGTGTGCCGGTACGCGGTCAGCAGTGCCGTCTCGATCGCCGCGAGGATCGTGTCGAACGGGATCTCCCGCTCGCGCTCCAGGGCGCGCAGCGCCGCGAGGTCGATGTTCACTTGTCCTCGCCCTCCCCATCCTCGTCGTCATCTTCATCGTCCTCGTCCTCGTCCTCGTCGCCCTCGTCGGGCTCGTCGGGGAAGACGGCTTCGTCCAGCCGCTTGAACTCGATCTGGACCTTGCCCGGCCCCAGATCGGCGTACGGGATCTCCGTGCTCTTGCCGTCGACGTCGAGCACGACGCCGGTCTCGTCGGCCGCCGTGACCCGGCCGGTCAGCGACCGGCCCGCGACGGTGACGGCGACCAGCCGGCTGACGTTGCGCCGCCAGTGCCGGGGCAGGGTCAGCGGCCGGTCCACGCCGGGCGAGCCGACCTCGAGCTGATATTCACCCGCCAGCACCTCGCCCTGGTTCTCCTCGGCCGTGTCGAGCGCCTGGGAGATCTCCCGGGAGACGACCGCGACGTCGTCGAGGCTGATGCCCCCGTCGGCGTCGACCAGGACCCGGAGAACGTGCCGGCGGCCCGCGCGGGAGAGGTTGACGTCCTCGAGGTCGAACCCCGCGGCGACCACGACCGGCTCGATCACCGCGCGCACGCGGGCCTTCGCGGCCACCAGGTCGATGCGCGGAGCAGCGGGCTGACGCGTCTCTTCGGCTGCCTCTCGGCTCCGGCCCCCGCCGGAGCGGCGGTTCGCCGGCCGGGCGCCGCCGCGACCACGCTGCGTCATCGGGCCCAACCCTTCTGCTCGAATGCGGCGCACGGCAAACGCTCCGTGCGCCGTTCGCCGGCAACACCGGCATGCCACCGGGGCTGAAAATCCCCGGCGGCTGACGCAGAGCGTAACGCGCCGGCGGCGCGGGCCGGCCGCCGCCGCTCCGATTCGGCGCCCGGTGCAGGTCAGCGACGCCTGGTGCGGATGGTGTTGACTGACCGGGTGAAAAGACGTCACCTGATCGGCGTGGCTGCCGGTGGGGCGCTGAGCGCGACGGCACTGGGCGGCTGCGGGCTCTTCTCCGATGATCCAGAGCCCGCTCCGGCGCCGGACGCCATGCAGCCCGTGCTCGACGAGGCCCTGGCCCTGGCGGCGGCTTACGACCGGGCCGTGCTGGCCGAGCCCGGCCTCGCGAAGAGGCTGGCCCCGCTCGCCGCCGACCACCGCACGCACGCGGCCGAGCTGTCGCGCGTCATCGGCAAGGCGGTCCCGTCGGGGGCGCCCGCGTCCAGCGCTCCGAGCGGCGACGCGGCCGACTCGGTGGCGGCGTTGCGCAAGGCGGAGCAGGCGGCGCAGAAGACTGCGGTCGCGGCCTGCCGCACGGCCCCCGCCGACCGGGCCGGGCTGGCCGGCTCGATCGCCGCTGCCCGGGCCGCCCACGCGGAGGCGCTGCGATGAGCGCGACGTCCGCGCCGCGCCCGGCGACGGTCGCCGCCGAGGGAATGGCCGCCGCAGAGGCGACAGTCGCCGCGGAGGGGACGGTATGAGCGCCCAGCTGGCGGCCGCGCTGGCCGCGGAGGAGGCGGCGATCTACGCGTACGGGGTCCTCGGGGTGAAGCTGACCGGTGAGGGTGACCGCGCCGAGGCCCGCGCCGCCGAGGCGATTCACCGCGGTCGCCGGGACGTGCTGGTCAGCCGGTTGTCGGCGTTGCAGGCGAGCACCGCCCCGGCGCCGGCGGGCTACGACCTGCCGTTCGACGTCACCGACCGGGCCAGTGCGCTGAAGCTGGCCATCCAGGTCGAGGACGGGGTCGCGCAGGCCTGGCGGGCCGTTTTGCCGGTGACCACCGGGGCCGATCGGGCCACCGGGCTGAACGCGCTGGTCGACGCGGCGGTCCGGGCGACCCGCTGGCGCCGGCTGGGCGAGGTGACCCCGGTGACGATGGCCTGGCCCGGGCGCGCCTGAGGACCTTTCCCGCCGCGGGTCCATGCCCGACAATGACGCAGTGTCGCAGGACGAGTACGACCTGGCCAATCCGCGCTGGCACCTGGCCACCCGGCTCCGTGACGTGATCCTGCGGCGCTGGTCGGCCGAGGTGCGCGCGATCGGTGTGCACGGCTCCCTGGCCCACGGCGACGACACCGGCAGCAGCGATCTCAACCTGCACGTGGTCACGTACCGTCCGAACGCCGGTCCCCGGGCCGCCCTGCGCCGGGTCGACGGCATCCTGGTCGATCTCAGCGTCGGCACCGCCGACGACGGTCTGCGCCGGGCCCGGGAGCTGACCCCGCGCTGGCCGCTGGAGGCCGACCGCTACCTGAGCACCCGGGATCTGTTCGATCCGGGCGGCTGGTTCGCCGGCCAGCGCGACGCCCACCTGGGCAAGCTCGCCGAGACCCGGCCGGGCGAGTTCAGCGGCCTGGCCCGGCGCAACTGGTGTGTGGCCTCGGCGGCGCACGCCCGGGCGGTCCGGCTGGCCGAGTGGTACGAGACCGACGCGGCCCTGGTCCTGCTGGCCGAGGCGAGGCTGCACGCCGCCATGGTCACCGGGCTGCTCAGCCGCACGTATTTCCGCAACCGGGCCGACGCGGTGAAACGCACGGGCCTGGCCGGGGCGGACATGACCGAGCTGGCCACGGTGCTGAAGACCCAGGCCGACGACCTCACCGCCCGGGGCCGCCCGGTCGACGGCCCGCTGAGCGCCCTCTTCGAGTGACGCCGGTCAGGAGACGCCGACGCCGATCAGCGTGCCGATGAGGTAGGTCGCCCCGGCCGCCGCCGCGCCGAGCAGGAGCTGCCAGAGGCCGCTGCGCCACCACGGGCGGGCGGTGAAGCGGGCGATGACCGCGCCGGCCGCGAACAGCCCGGCGCCGCCGACGACGAGCGCCGCGAGCAGGCTGTCGAAGCCCAGCAGATAGGTCAGCAGCGGCACGACCGCCCCGATCGCGAAGCACACGAACGAGGACACCGCCGCCGTCCACGGGCTGGGCAGCTCGTCCGGGACGACGCCGAGCTCCTCCTGGGCGTGCACCCGCAGCGCCTGCTCCGGGTGGGCCTTGAGCACGTCGGCCACCTGGCGGGCGAGCGGGACGGGCAGCCCCCGGGCGGTCCACATGGCGACCAGTTCGTCGGCCTCCCCCTCCGGGTTGAGCCTCAGCTCGCGCAGCTCCTTGGCCAGTTCGGCGGCGACCTGGTCGTTCTGGGTGCGGACGCTGGTGAACTCGCCGAGGCCCATGGAGATGGCCCCGGCGACCAGGCCGGCCACCCCGGTCAGGATCAGGGTGTGCCGGCTGACCCCGCCGCCGCCGACCCCGGCGATCAGGGCGATGTTGGTGACCAGGCCGTCCATCGCGCCGAAGGTGGCCGCGCGCAGCCAGCCGCCCGAGACGTCCGCGTGGTGGTGCTCGGGGACCGTCACGGCAGGGTCAGGATCTCGTACCCGTCCTCGGTCACCACCAGCGTGTGCTCGAACTGGGCGGTCCACTTGCGGTCCTTGGTCACGACCGTCCAGCCGTCGTCCCACATCTCGTACTCGTGGGTGCCCAGGGTGATCATCGGCTCGATGGTGAAGGTCATGCCGGGCTCCATCACCGTGTCGAGCCGCGGGTTGTCGTAGTGCGGGATGTAGAGCCCGCTGTGGAACGTCTCGCCGATGCCGTGGCCGGTGAAGTCGCGCACCACGCCGTAACCGAAGCGGCGGGCGTACGCCTCGATCACGCGGCCGATCGCGTTGATCGGCCGGCCCGGGGCGACGGCGCGGATGCCGCGCATCATCGCCTCGTGGGTGCGCTCGACCAGCAGCCGGGCCTCGTCGCTGACGTCGCCGACGCAGAACGTCGCGTCGGTGTCACCGTGCACACCGTCGAGGTACGCGGTCACGTCGACGTTGACGATGTCGCCGTCGGCCAGCACGGTCGTGTCCGGGATGCCGTGGCAGATGACCTCGTTGAGGGAGGTGCAGCAGGACTTCGGGAAGCCCTTGTAGCCCAGCGTCGACGGGTACGCCCCGTTGTCGATCAGGAACTCGTGCACCACCCGGTCGATCTCGTCGGTGCTGACGCCCGGCTTGCAGTGCTCCCCGGCGAGCTGGGTGGCCTGGGCCGCGATCCGCCCGGCGACCCGCATCCTGTCGATGGTCTCGGGGGTCTGCACGTGCGACCCGCGCCACTCTTTCGGGCGCTTCTTGCCGACGTATTCAGGACGGATGATCTGCGGCGGCACCGCCCGCCAGGGGGAGAGCTTTCCTGGAACGAGAGGGGCACGAACGCTCATCGACCCAGCTTATCGCCGCGCCCGCCGGGCACCCGCGGACCGTGACGGTAGATCACAGCTCGGTTGACCCTTACCGGCCCGTTGTTGCCGCCCCCGGGAGCCTGTGTAATCGTGTCAGCGTGGATCAAGACGGCGCCGGGACGGACTTCTCGGCCAGTTCCTCGGTGGCGGACGACCGCACCACCGTGGTGGTGCGCGGCGAGGTGGACATGTCCACCGCCGACGCGATGTACCGGGCAGCCACCGGTGACGGCGCCCGTAGCGCGACCCTGGACCTGCGCGGCGTGACGTTCTTCGATTCGGCCGCCATCCACGCGCTGATCCGGCTCGCGGAGCGCTTCCCGGACGGCTTCGAGGTGATCCCGTCGGCCCCGGTCCGCCGGGTCCTCGACATCTCCGGCCTGAGCAGCCAGCGCTGGCTGGTCCAGGGCGAGCCCGGCTGATCCTCGGCTGAGCTCCGGCGGCGCCCCGGGCGCTCAGGAGGGGCTCAGCGCCCGCCGCAGCGTCACTGCTGTGCCGGATCCGGTCCTGGCCACCGACAGCTCCGACAGCGCACCGATCAGCGCCAGGCCGCGCCCGCGGAAGCCGGCTTCACCGGCCGGACGCCAGTTCCCGGTATCGCGGACGGTCGCCAGCACCGAGCCCTCGTCCACCGCCACCTCGACGGTGATCACCGGCTCGGCCGGCTCGACGGGATGCTCGATCGCGTTCGCGGCAGCCTCGGAGATCGCCACTGTGAGGTCGAAGACGTCGTTGTCCGGCACGGCGTGGGCCGTCAGGAAGTCCTCGAGCCGCCGGCGCAGCACACTCAGCCGGGTCGGGTCGGCGGGCAGCCGCAGCTCGAACTTGCGCGGCTCGGTGGCCTGCAGAGCGAGCAGCGCGATGTCGTCGCGGCGGGTCTGCCGGGCCGCCTTGGCGAGCAGCCTGTCCAGCATGTCCTCGACGTGCTCGGCCGGCTCGGCGAGCTCCGCGCTGACCTCGGCCAGGCCGCGGTCGATGCCCACCCGGCGGTCCTCGACCAGGCCGTCGGTGTAGAGCAGCAGCCGGTGGCCGGGGTCGAGGACCGCGGTCAGCGTCGGGTACGTCACGTCCTTGAGCGCGCCGATCGGCGGGCCGAGCGCGCTGGAGTAGAGCAGGTCGCCCTTCTCCCCCGGCGCGGCGAGCATCGGGGACGGGTGCCCGGCCGACGAGTAGTGCAGCTCCCGGTTGCGGGTGTCGAAGCGGACGCAGACCACGGTGGCGAACTGACGCCGGCCCAGATTGTCGACCAGCCGGTTCAGCCGGGTCAGCGCCTCACCGCAGTCGAAGCCCTCCAGGATGTACGCCCGCAGCGCGTTCCGCAGCTGCCCCATCACCGCCGCGGCCTGCACCCCCTTGCCCACCACGTCCCCGATGACCAGCACGAGCTGGTCGTCCGGGGCGAGGATGACGTCGTACCAGTCGCCGCCGACCTCGGCCTCGGTGCTGCCCGGCAGGTAGCGGCTCGCCACGATCGCGCCGGGCACCCGGGGCAGCGACTGCGGCAGCAGGCTGTGCTGCAGCGTGCTGGCGATGCGGTGCTCGGCCTCGTAGAGCCGGGCGTTGCCCAGCCGCAGCCCGACCAGGCGGGCCAGCTGGGTGAGCAGCACCGGCTCGGCGGGACCGTCCGGTCCGGACCAGACGCTCAGCTCACCGAGGGGCGCGCCGGAGGTGTCCGGCAGCGGCAGCACGACGTCCGGGGCGGCCGAGCCGCCGGCGCCGCCGTCCACCTCGGCCCGGGCGCCGGGAGCGGTCAGCACGACCCGGCCGGCCGACGTCATCGCCTGGACGTGCCGGGCGGCGACGGCGAGCACCTCGGCGGTGGTGCTGACCGCGTTGATCGACGCGGCCGCGTCGACCAGGCCACGCAGCCGGCTGATGATCTGCCGGCGGGTCTGCCCGAGCTCCAGGTTGGACCGGACCCGGGCGGTCAGGTCGCGTACCGAGAACGGCTTGACCAGGTAGTCGTCGGCGCCCGCGGCCAGGCCTTCGACCGAGGCCTCCTCACCGGCGCGGGCGGAGAGGACCACGATCGGCACGTCCCGGGTGCGCTCGTCCGCGCGCAGCGCCCGGATCAGGCCGAAGCCGTCCATCCGCGGCATCATCATGTCGGTCAGCACGAGGTCGAACTGCTCGGTGCGGGCCAGGTCCAGCGCCTCCAGGCCGTCCGCCACGCTGGTGACGTCGAAGGACGGCCGCAGCAGCCGGGAGACGTGGTCGCGCAGGTCGGCGTTGTCGTCGGCGAGCAGCACCCGGCCCCGCCGGCCGTCCTGCACCTCGCCCGGTGCGATCGGGGCCGGCGCGGTGTCACCCATCCACCAGTGCGCTTCTTCGACGTAGAGCCGGGACTGCTCCTCGGGCCGGTCGGCCGGTCCTTCGTCGATGATCCGATCCGCGGGCAGGTGGGCCGTGCCGAGCGGGGCGGTCACCGAGAACGTGCTGCCCACGCCGAGCTCGCTGCGCGCGGTCGCCGTGCCGCCGTGCAGCTCGGCCAGCTCACGGACCAGGGCCAGGCCGATGCCGGTGCCCTCGTGGCTGCGCGCCCAGGCGCCGGTGACCCGGTGGAAGCGGTCGAAGAGGAGCCGCTGCTCCTCCTCGGACACGCCGACGCCGGTGTCGGTCACCTCCAGCACCGCGGCCCGGTCGCGTTCCCGGATGCGCACGGTGATCCCACCGGTGGGCGTGTACTTCACCGCGTTGGAGAGCAGGTTGAAGACGATCTTCTCCCACATCTCGCGGTCCACGTGGACGGGCGCCGGCAGCGGCGGGCACTGGATGTCGAGCCGCAGCCCGGCCCGTTCCGCCGCCGAGCGGAAGGTGCTGGCCAGCCGGGCGGTGTAGTCGGCCAGATCGGTCGGCCGGTAGGCGGCGCGCAGCCGGCCGGACTCCAGCCGGGAGAAGTCCAGCACCGTGTTGACGAGTTTCAGCAGCCGCAGGCCGTTGCGCTGCATCGGCACGAGCCGCTCGCGCAGGTCGCCGGCCAGCTTGTCGTCGCCGAGCAGCTCCTCCAGCGGACCGAGGATCAAGGTCAACGGGGTACGGAACTCGTGGCTGACGTTCGAGAAGAAGTTGGTCTTGGCGGTGTCCAGCGCGGCCAGCTCGGCCGCCCGGCGCCGTTCCTGCTGGTAGGCCCGCACGTTCGCCACCGCGCGGGAGATCTGGGCCGTGGCGAGCTCGAGGAAGTCGCGGTAGCCGCGATCCAGCGCGAGGAACCGGCTGACCCCCACCACCAGCGCCCCGGCACTGCTGGTGCCGGCGCCGATGGGCAGCACCAGGGCCTGGTCGGCGGCCGACGAGGGCGGCGGATCGGCCACGTCCGTCGCGGCGACGGTCTGCTCGTGGTCGGACCGCATGACGGCCGCGACGACCTCGCGGATCCCCGGGTCGAGCGGCCGGCAGGCGGTCGGCTCGAGGCCGCACACCCCGGCCAAGGCCGGCTCGCCACCGCCGGCCGGGTCGTCCAGGTAGAGAACGGCGAACGGGACGTCGGCGTCGTTCTCGCCGAGGACCTGCGCGACCTGGGTGCCGAGGGCGGCCTGGTCCGGCGAGTCGGCCAGCCGGGAGCCGAGGGCGCTGAGGGTACGGACGCGGCGGTCGGCCAGCACCCGGCCTGTGGTGTCGCTCACGATGCAGAAGATGCCGCCCACGGTGCCGTCGGCCGTCCGGATCGGGTCATAGGAGACGTCGAAGTAGGTCTCCTCGAGAAAGCCGAAGCGTTCGAGCATGAAGAGCAGGTCGGCGGCCCAGAACGACTCGTCCCGCTCCTTCACCCCGTCGAACAGCTCCTGCAGCACCGACCAGGTCTCGGGCCACATCTCCCGGCCCGGCCGGCCCAGGTGCCCGGGGTGCTTGCTGCCCATCGTCGGGATGTACGCGTCGTTGTAGAGCGCGCAGTAGTCGGCACCCCAGAAGATCACCATCTGGGCCTTGGAGGCGAGCATCGTGGCGACGACGTCGGCGAGTTCCTTGGGCCAGCCGGCCGGTGCGCCGAGCGGGGTCGCCGCCCAGTCGAGCTCGAGCATGCGCCGGCCCATCTCACCACCGCGCTCGAACGCCGTCCGCAACCGCTGCGGCAGAGCATCGTCCGCGCTGGCGCCCATACGTCCTCCCGCGGATGTCTCCGGCCCGACAGGGCTGCACCGTAACACCGACGGCCACGGCTTTCAGCCGTGGCTAACCTTGCCCGCGTGACATCGGCCGCGCTTCATCGAGCCCTGACCGAATCGACCCTGCGGCCGCTGCCCGGTCCGGCCGCTGAGCTGCTGCGGGCGCTGGACGCACCGCCGCGGCTCGGTGCGCATCTGCGGGCGGTGCACGACGTCGCCTGGTCGCTGACCGACGTGCTGGGGCGACGCCGGCCGGATCTGGAGTTCGACACCACCGCCGTGCTCTTCGGTGCGGCGACCCACGACATCGGCAAGGTCGTGCACGTGGCCGAGCTGTCCGCGCCCGGTCACCGGCACGAGGAGGCCGGCCGGGACCTGCTGCTGCGCTACGGCGTGCCCGCGCACCTGGCCCGTTTCGCGGGCAGCCACGGCAGCTGGGACGCGCCGGAGATCACCCTGGACGACCTGCTGGTCAGCCTGGCGGACAAGGTGTGGAAGGGCGCCCGGATCACCGGGCTGGAGGATCGGGTGGGCGCTCACCTGGGCGGCGCGCCCTGGGAGGCGTTCCTGGTGCTGGACGATGTGCTGCAGAGCCTGGCGGCCGGGGCGGACGAGCGGCTGGCGTTCCAGGCGGCACATCCGGTCGCGGTCTGAGCCTCAGGCGGCCAGTGCCGTCCGGCCCAGCCCGGAGCCACCCGCGGCGGCCTCCACCAGCGCGGCGAAGACCCGCAGGTCACCGGTGCGCTCGGGGTGCCACTGCACGCCCAGGGCGAACGGCCGGTCGGGGTCCTCGATGATCTCGATGACCCGGTCGTCGGGGCACCGGCCGACCACCGTGAAACTGCCCGGGTCGTCGATGGCCTGGTGGTGGAACGAGTTCACGGTGAGCCGGGGGCCGAGCAACGACCGCGCCGCCGAGCCGGAGGTGAGCACCACGTCGTGCCGCCCGAACGCCGAGGAGTCCACCGCCAGCGGATCGGTGCCCGCCGCGGCCCGGTGCCGGTCGTGGCCGACCAGGTCGGGCAGGTGCTGGTGCAGCGAACCGCCGGTGGCCACGGCCATCACCTGCAGGCCCCGGCAGACGCCGAGCACGGGCAGGTCGGCGTCGAGGGCGGCGCGCATGAGGAGCAGCTCGGAGGCGTCGCGGACCGGGTCGGAGTCGGTGGCCGGGTGCGGCTCGGCACCCCAGTTGGCCGGGTCGACGTCGCCGCCACCGGCGAAGACGATGCCGTCGAGCGACTCGAGCACGTCGGTGCCGGGATCGTCCGGGGTGATCAGGACCGCCCGTCCCCCGGTCGCGTGGACCGCCCGGACGTAGGACATCGGCAGCATCCCGACGACCTGTTCGTTGCTGCCGTACTGGACCTGTTGCGCGTACGCGGTCAGTCCGATCAAGGGCCTGCGCATGCTGGTGCGATCCTCCTTCGTTCGTAGAACCTGCGTATCGGCGGTTGCGCCGGATGTCTTAGGCCGCCGCCGCGACCAGGGCCCCGAACAGCCGTTTGTCCCTGGTCACCTCGGGGTGCCACTGCACGCCCAGCACGAACCGGTGCGCCGGGTCCTCGACCGCCTCGATGGTCCCGTCCTCGGCCCGGCCGGTGACCGTCAGCGTGCCCGGGTCGTCGACGCCCTGGTGGTGGAAGCAGTGCACCCGGGTGTCCTCGCCCATCAGGCCGGCGATCCGGCTGCCGCGGGTGAAGCCGGCCTCGTGCTCGCCGTAGACGCCGGGGGCCGGGCGGTGCCGGTCGTGTCCGAGCACTTCGGGCAGGTGCTGGTGCAGGGTGCCGCCGGCGGCGACGGCGAGCAGCTGCATGCCCCGGCAGACCCCGAGCACCGGCAGGTCCCGGGTGAGGGCCGCGCGGGCGAGCAGCATCTCGGCGGCGTCGCGCTCGGGCCGGGTGACCGTCTGCGGGGCGGTCTCGGCGCCGTACAGCTCCGGGCCGAGGTCGGCGCCGCCGCTGAGCACCAGCCCGTCCAGGATGCGCAGCACGTCGGTGTCGAGATCGTCGGGCGGCAGCAGCACCGCGCGACCCCCGGCCCCGGTGACCGCGGCGACGTAGTCGTGCGGCACCAGCGTGGTGGGCAGGTTGTGCCAGACACCCCAGGTGGCGGGCTCCACATAGGTGGTGATGCCGATGACGGGTCGCATCTTGACCACGGTATCCACGTCCTGTTCGGATGACGTCGACCGAGTGGGTGATCCGCTCGCCGTACCGGACGAGCGCCGCGAATTAGTGAGCGGCGCCGACTCGGTGAGTCGGCGCCGCGCCCGGGCCCTTCGAACCACCCGTACAGCGATCGCAGCGTGCGCGGGCGGAGATTCGACCCCTGCGTCCGGCGTGAACTGGACGTACTTGTCTTCTCTCCGCTGTCCGGGGGTGCTAAACCGCTACAGCGGAGTTACATACGCACCGGTGATGCCACCGTCGACGACGAACTGGGACGCGGTCATGAACGACGCGTCGTCGCTGGCCAGGAACGCGACCGCGGCGGCGATCTCGGCCGGCTCGGCGAAGCGGCCCATCGGCACGTGCACCAGCCGGCGCGCGGCCCGCTCCGGATCCTTGGCGAAAAGGTCCATGAGCAGCGGCGTCGCGACCGGTCCGGGGCACAGGGCGTTGATCCGGATGCCCTCGCGGGCGAACTGAACGCCCAGCTCGCGGGTCATCGCCAGCACCCCGCCCTTGCTCGCGGTGTACGCGATCTGCGAGGTCGCCGCGCCCAGCAGCGCCACGAACGACGCGGTGTTGATGATCGACCCCTTGCCCTGGCGCTGCATGTGCGGGATCGCGTACTTGCAGCAGAAGAACACGCTCGTGGTGTTCACCCGCAGCACCCGTTCCCACGCGTCCAGGCCGGTGACCAGGATCGAGTCGTCGTCGGGGGGCGAGATCCCGGCGTTGTTGAACGCGATGTCGACCCGGCCGTGCCGTTCGGCGACCCCGTCGAACAGCGCCTTGACCGCTTCCTCGTCGCTCACGTCACAGGCGATGAACTCGCCGCCCACCTCGTCGGCGGCGGCCTTGCCCGCGTCCGGCGAGACGTCGACGCAGACGACCTTGGCCCCCTCGGCCGCGAACCGCCGGGCGGTGGCCAGTCCGATCCCGCTACCGGCACCGGTGATGACGGCGACCCGATCCTGCAAACGCTCCACAGCTGACCTCTCAGGCTTCCGTCGAGATGAACACGTTCTTGACGTCGGTGAACGACAGCAGCGCGTCGGGACCGAGCTCCCGGCCCAGGCCGGACTGCTTCATCCCGCCGAACGGCGTCCAGTAGCGCACCGACGAGTGCGAGTTGACGCTCAGGTTGCCGGTCTCGACCCCTCGCGAGACCCGCAGCGCCCGGCCCAGGTCGCGGGTCCAGATCGAACCGGAGAGGCCGTACTCGGTGTCGTTGGCCAGGCGGACCGCTTCCTCCTCGTCGCGGAAGGGCAGCACCGACAGCACCGGCCCGAAGACCTCCTCGCGCCAGTGCGGGTCCCCGATCGAGTGGGCGAGCAGCACGGTCGGCGGGAACCACCAGCCGGCACCGGCGGGTGCCTCCCCGGCGAACGCGACGTCGGCGTCCGCGGTGTACGACGCCACCTTGTCCCGGTGCCCGGCGGAGATCAGCGGGCCCATCTCGGCGGTCTCCAGTGCCGGGTCCTGGACCCGGAACGCCTTGACCGCCGGTTCCAGCAGGGCGAGGAACCGGTCGTACACCGACTCCTGGACCAGCAGCCGGGACCGGGAGCAGCAGTCCTGGCCGGCGTTGTCGAAGACCCCGCCGGGGGCCGCCGCGGCGGCGCGTTCCAGGTCGGCGTCGGCGAAGACGATGTTGGCGCTCTTGCCGCCGAGCTCCAGCGTCACCCGTTTCACCTGGTCGGCACAGCCCGCCATGATCGACTTCCCGACCCCGGTGGAGCCGGTGAAGCAGACCTTGCGGACCGCCGGATGGGTGACGAAGCGCTGCCCGACCACACTGCCCTTGCCCGGCAGCACGGTGAACACGCCCTCCGGCAGGCCGGCCTCCAGGGCCAGCTCACCGAGCCGGATGGCGGTCAGCGGGGTGAGCTCGGCCGGCTTGAGCACGACGGTGTTGCCGGCCGCCAGCGCCGGGGCGAAGCCCCAGCCGGCGATCGGCATCGGGAAATTCCACGGCACGATGATGCCGACCACGCCGAGCGGCTCGTGGAACGTCACGTCGAGCCCGCCGGCCACCGGGATCTGCCGGCCGGACAGGCGCTCCGGCGCCCCCGCGTAGTAGTTGAGGACGTCCCGGACGTTGCCGGCCTCCCAGCGGGCGTTGCCGATCGTGTGACCGGCGTTGCCGACCTCCAGCGCCGCGAGCTCCTCGAGGTGGTCGTCGACGAGCGCGGCGAAGCGCCGCAGCAGCCGCGCCCGGTCCCCGGGCGCCACCTGGCGCCACGATCCGAAAGCCTGGTGGGCCCGCTCGATCGCGGCGTCGGTCTCGGCCGCACCGAGCGACGGTACGGAGGTGAGCACAGTCCCCGTAGCCGGGTTGATCACATCTGTCACAGCCGTTCGAACCCTCGCTTCAGCTCCCAGTCGGTGACCGCGGCGTCGAAGGCGGCCAGCTCAATCTTGCCCATGTTCGCGTAGTGGGCGACCACCTCGGGCCCGAACGCCTCCGCTGCCACCGGGCTGAGCTCCCACAACTCCACCGCGTCACGCAGATGCCCGGGCACCCGGGGCGCGGTGGCGTCCTCGTAGGCGTTGCCCCGGAACTCGTCCTCCAGCTCCAGCTCGTTCTCCAGCCCGTGCAGCGCGCCCGCGATCAGCGCCGCGATGGCCAGGTACGGGTTCACGTCCCCGCCCGGCACCCTGTTCTCCACGCGCATGCCCTGGCCGTGCCCCGCCATCCGCAGTGAGCAGGTGCGGTTGTCGACGCCCCAGCGCAGGGCGGTCGGCGCGAACGAGCCGGGCTGGTAGCGCTTGTAGGAGTTGATGTTCGGCGCGAAGAGCAGGCTGAACTCGCGCATGGTGGCGAGCAGGCCGGCCAGCACCCGCTGCCCGGTCACGCTCAGGTGGGCCGGGCCGTCGCCGAGCATCGCCGACCGGCCGTCCTCGCCGCGCAGCGAGAAGTGGATGTGGCAGGAGTTGCCCTCGCGCTCGTTCGGCTTGGCCATGAAGGTCAGCGCCATGCCCTCCTGGGCGGCGATCTCCTTGGCCCCGTTCTTGTAGATCACGTGGTTGTCGGCGCAGGTCAACGCGTCGGCGTAGCGGAAGGCGATCTCGTGCTGGCCGAGGTTGCACTCGCCCTTGGCGCTCTCCGGGACCAGGCCGGCGCCGTACATCTCGTTGCGGATGCGGCGCAGCAGGGGCTCGACCCGGGAGGTGCCGAGCAGCGAATAATCCACGTTGTACTGGTTCGCCGGGGTCAGGTCGCGGTAGCTCTTGCTGAACGCCTGCTCGTAGGTGTCCTTGTAGAGCACGAACTCCAGCTCGGTGCCGGCGAACGCGGTCAGGCCGTGCTCGGCGAGCCGGTCGAGCTGGCGGCGCAGGATCTGCCGGGGCGAGGCGTAGACCGGCCCGCCCTCGGTGGTCTCCAGGTCGGCGAGGACCATGGCCGTGCCGGGCAACCACGGTACGGGCCGCAGCGTGCTGAAGTCGGGACGCATGACGAAGTCGCCGTAGCCGCTGTTCCACGACGACATCTCGTACCCGTCGACGGTGTTCATGTCGACGTCGACGGCGAGCAGATAGTTGCAGCCCTCGCTCGCCCCGGAGGCGACCTCGTCCATGAAGAACCGGCCGTGCAGCCGTTTGCCCTGGAGCCGTCCCTGCATGTCGGTGAGCGCGAGCAGCACGGTGTCGATGCTGCCGTTGGTGACGGCGACGTCCAGATCTTCGAGATCCATCCCGGTTCCCTCCAGGGGGTGTGGGGGCCGGGCAGGTGCCCGGCCCCGCCTACTAATAGATCACTCCCCGGTCGGCAACGTCGGCTCTCCGTGCGCGGCTTTCTCGATCAGGTTCTGCTTCGGACCCGTGAACCACTTGCGGGCGCTGATCAGCCACCACAGCGTGGCCCCGCCGACGACCACGAGGACGGCCACGATCGTGTAGTTGAAGTTCGCCGCGCTGATCGGGCCGGCCACCGGCAGGACGAACAGCACGCAGATGAACGCCACCCAGATGATCGCGATCCAGCCGATCGGGGCACTCCACCGGCCCAGGTTCCACGGCCCCGGCCGGAAGTCCGGATTGAGCCGGCGCAGCAGCACCGGGCCGACGTAGGCGATGTAGAGCCCGATGACCGCGATGGAGGTCGCCGCCGCGTACGCCGTGGTGTTCCACAGCGACGGCAGCACCAGCAGGGTGGACAGCGTCACGCAGAGCCAGATGGAGTTGGTCGGCGTACCGGTCCGCGCGTTGACCTGCTTCCACAGCCGGGAGCCGGGCAGCGCGCCGTCGCGGGCGAACGCGTACGACATCCGGGAGTTGGCCGTCACCGACGCCATGCCGCAGAAGAACTGGGCGACCACGCAGATGAACAGCAGGAAGGCGCCCAGGTTGTCACCGGCCGCGTCGATGAAGATCTGAGCCGGCGGCAGCCCGAGCTCGGTGGTGCGTTGCGCGTCGTAGTCCTGGATCGACCAGGTGATCGCGGTCAGCAGCAGGAAGCCGGCGATCACCGAGACCACGACCGAGAGCACGATGCCGCGCGGCGCGGCCCGGGCGGCGTCGTGGGTCTCCTCGGCCACGTGCGCCGAGGCGTCGTAGCCGGTGTAGGTGTACTGGGCCATCAGCAGGCCGATCAGGACCGCGTACACGGCCGCGCCGGTGAAGGTGAAGCCGGTCTCGTTGCGAACTTCGAAGAACACCTCCGAGATCGGCTTGTGCTGGTCCGGTACGACGGCGAGGACCACGACGATCACCGCGACGCCGACCAGGTGCCACCAGGCGCTGACGTCGGAGAGCAGCCGGACCAGGCTGACCCCGAAGGTGTTCAGCAGGCCGTGCGCGACGATCAGGACCAGGAAGATCAGGAACGTGCGGCCCTTGGTGACCTCCATGTCGAAGGTCAGGCTGAGGAACGCCGACGTGGTGATGGCCGCGCCGAAGTCGATCGCCGCGGTGACGGCCACCTCGCCGAGGAAGTTGAACCAGCCGATGAACCAGGCCCACGCGGCCTTGTTGCGTTTGGCGAGCGCGGCGGCCCACCAGTAGAGGGCGCCGGCGGTGGGATAGGCCGAGCAGACCTCGGCCATCGCCAGCGCCACGAAGGTGACCATGATGCCGACGAAGAGCCAGCCGAGCGTGATGGCCATCGGGCCACCGGCGTTCATGGCGATCCCGTACGAGGTGATCGCGCCGGCCAGGATGGAGATGATCGAGAAGGAGACCGCGAAGTTCGAGAAGCCGGACAGTCGGCGGTGCAGTTCTTGCTGGTAGCCGAGCTGGGCGAGGCGTTCTTCGTCGGTGCTGGGAGGCTCAACGCTCATAACGACTCCCTGGATCCGAGGGGCAGATGTGACCTGGGCCACCGCTGTTCGGTGATGATCTCGCCCCGGTGTTACGCCCGTCAATGAACGGCGTTAATTGCGTTGCCGGGCGCCGGAAGCAACCCGCACACTCGTAGACATGTCAGGGCAACTTCCCTGATGACGCCACGCGGCGCGCGAGCCCTCGGCAGGCATCGCGAAGACCCGGGGCAGCCTCCGGCTCCCCACCAGCGGCGGCGCGGGACGCGGTCACCTCTCTCTCGACACAGCATCGCGCTGTGCCACGCGCCCGTCCCGCGTCGCCGCCCCTTTCGCCCTAAAAATCTACAGCGGCGAGACTAGAAATATGCTCGTGGCAGGCCTAACATCACAGGGGTCGGCCACGCACAGCCGGCACGCAACTGGCAATGACTCTGAGTTGGTAAGGAGGACGAGATACCGCAGCAACGCGAACTCGCCAAGTCCCCGACCCGACAAGAGGTGATCGCAGCCGATGCCCATCACTCAGGCCGTCCGCTAGCGGCACGCGAGCAGATGAGCCTCGCCGACGACGGTCGGCCACAGAATTGAACAGCCAAGGCCCCGGTAACCCGCCGGGGCCTTGGACTGTGTCCAGACCCGCCCAGTCCAGACCAGCACGGAAGGCACCATGAGCACCGCGTTCGACGACGCCGACTTCCCGGCGTACACCATGGGCCGGGCCGCCGACATGATCGGCGTGACGCCGGCCTTCCTGCGCAGCCTGGGCACCGCCGGCCTGATCGAACCGGAACGCTCGCTGGGCGGGCACCGCCGCTACTCGCGGCACCAGTTGCAGCTCGCGGTCCGGGTCCGGCAGCTGTTGGACGAGGGCATGCTGCTCAGCGCGGCCTGCCGGATCGTGACCCTGGAGGACCGGCTGGCGGCGGCACACCGGCGCATCGTCGAGCTGGGCGGCACGCTGACCGCCGGCGACGACGCGGACCTGCCCACCCAGACCCGGCCGGACATCGCGACCACGCACTACTACGGCTCGCCGCGCGGCGACCGCTCCCCCTCCGCGCCGTAGACGGCGGCCAGGCTGGCCTCCCAGAGCTGCCGCGCCCGGACCGGATCGACGGAACGCCCGGTGGCGCCGAACGGCCGGCGCCACGCGAAGTAGCCGCCCGGGACCGCGGCGGCCGGATCGTCGGCCAGCCACAGCAGCGTGTCCGCGCCCTGCTCCGGGCTGCGGAAGACCAGCTTGCCGAGGGAGAAGAGCGGACTCTGCCGGCCGAAGCGGCTGCGGATCAGGCCGGGGAAGAAACAGGTCGGCACGATCCCGTATGGGCCCCAGCGGCGAGCCGCCTCGATCGTGAAGAGCAGGTTGGCCTGTTTGCTGGCGCCGTACGCGGTCCACCGGCTGAGCTGACGCCGTCCGGGCCGCCGCACGTCCAGCGTGCCCCACGCCTCGGCCGCGGAGCCGGTTGTGACGATCCGCGCCGGCGCCGCCGCCCGCAGCCGGTCCAGCAGCAGGTGGGCGAGCAGGAAACCGCCGAAGTGGTTGATCTGGACGCACGGGTCGAACCCGTCGGCGGTCAGCCGCCGGGCCGGCGCGAGCTGCCCGGCGTTGTTGACCAGCACGTCAACCCGTTCGTGGGCCGCCGCCAGCGCGGCAGCGGCCGAGCGCACCTCGGCCAGCACCGCGAAGTCGGCCCGGTACGCCGCCGGCGTGCGCCCGCCGGCCTCCCGCACCACCTCGACCGCGTGCCGCAGCCGGCCCGGATCGCGGCCCGGCAGCACCACCTCGTCGCCACCGCGGGCGAACGCGGCCGCCGCGGCCAGCCCGATGCCCGAACTACCACCGGTGACCACGATCGTGCGCCGCTCTCCCACACCCACCATTGGATCAGTCCGGGCGCACGGCCGGGCTACGGTGGAGATCATGGTTGCGCTCGGGTACCGCCACGACCGGGTCGCTGCCCTGGCCGGCGCGGCAGTCCTGGTGGGTGCGCTCACCATGCTCGCCGGGCTGGTCGCCGCGCCCGGCCCCTGGACCGAGGGCTACGTCAGCGAGGCCGGCACGACCGGCATGCCGCTGGCGGTCGCGTACCGCTGTGGGCTCGTCGGGCTGGCTGTGGGGGTGGCGCTGCTGGGCCGGGTCCTGGGACGCGACTCGCGGCCGGTGGCGACGCTGCTCGGCATCGCGGCGCTGCTGGCCGGCACGTCGGGCGTGGTGCCGTGCACCAGTGGCTGCCCGCTCCCGCCGTACGAGCCGACGACCGTGGCCGACGTCAGCCACACCGCGGCCAGCGTCATCGGCATGGTTCTGCTGGCCGGGACCATGGCGCTGGTGGCCCTCTCCGCACCCTTCGGGCCGGTGCTGCGCCGGCTGGCCACCACCGCCGTCGCGATCATCGTGCCGCTCGGTGCCACCCTCGGACTGACCATGCTGCTGTCCGGCCGCGGACCGCTGAGCGCCGGCCTCGAACGCGCGGCCCTGG
The DNA here is from genome assembly GCF_055586185.1 of Actinoplanes sp. NPDC051405. NCBI lineage: Bacteria > Bacillati > Actinomycetota > Actinomycetes > Micromonosporales > Micromonosporaceae > Actinoplanes > Actinoplanes sp. NPDC051405. Next base: position 201,419 of record NZ_JBVJIR010000018.1, on the reverse strand, counting down.
TGGTAGCGGTGAGCTGGCTGGTCGGCACATCGATCGCCGCCGCCACGGTCCGCCGCACCCACCCTGCCCCCGAGCCCGGAAGCCGTGCGATCGTCGGGGGATGACGTCCCCGACCGTCGACGACGGGCCGCGCCCCGGACCGACACCCCGCCAGCGCCGCATCGACCTCGGCATCGCCCTGGCCGTCGCCACGGTCGCGGTCCTCAACGTCTTCCTGGCCCGCAGCTTCGGCCTGCTGTCCTCCCGCTCCGCACCGTCGGTGGCCGAGCAGATCGGGTGGTCGCTGGCGGTGACACTGCCGCTGATCTGGCGGCGCAGCCATCCGGACCTCATCGCCGTGCTGGTCGCGATCTTCTTCATCGGCGGCCAGGTCCGCGGCTCGCAGGAGCAGCAGCTGGTCTCCGGGGCGCTCTTCGTCGCGATCTACACGCTCGGCGCCTGGGGCCGGGACCGGCGCCGGAGCCGCCGGCTGCGCCTGGCCATCATCGCCGCGATGTTCGTCTGGCTGGGCGTCGCATGGTTCCTCGCCCACGACGAGATCCTGGCCGACGCGCCGCCCGGCGCCTCCGGCGAGCTACCCCCACTGCTGGCCGGCCTGCTGAACAGCATCATCGTCAACGCGGCGTTCTTCGGTTTCGCGTACGCCCTGGGCGAGGCGGCCCGGCGGCAGTGGCAGCTCGAACGGCGGACGGCCGAACTGCGGGCGGCGCAGGCGGTGGCCGGTGAGCGCGCGGTCATCGGCGAGCGGGTCCGGATCGCCCGGGAGCTGCACGACGTCGTCGCCCACCACGTGTCGGTGATGGGCATCCAGGCCTCGGCCTGCCGCCGGATGCTGGACAAGAACCCCGAGCGGGCCCGCACGGCCCTGACGGCTGTCGAGGACAGCGCCCGGACCGCCGTGGAGGAGCTGCGACGGATGCTGGGCGCACTGCGCGACACCGGCGGCGCCGGCGACCAGCCGCCGGCCGAGGCCACCCTGGAACGGGTCGACGAGCTGGTGGCCCGCGCCCGGGAGGCGGGCCTCACCGCGACCTGCAACGTGTACGGCGACCCGGTGCCGCTACCCGGTTCGGTGTCGCAGGCGGCGTACCGGATCATCCAGGAGGCCGTGACGAACACCCTGAAACACGCCCACGCGTCCACGGTGGACATAAGGATCCGGTACCTGGCCGGCGAGCTGGAGGTCGACGTGGCCGACGACGGCCGCGGCGCCGTCCCCGCTCCGGCCGGCGGACTCGGCCTGATCGGCATGCGGGAACGGGTCGCGGTGCACGAGGGCGTGCTGGAGAGCGGACCGCGCACCGGCGGCGGCTACCGCATCCGCGCGCGGTTGCCCCTGTCCCGGGCCCTGACCACCGCCGGGGAGCAGCGATGATCCGGGTGCTGCTGGCCGACGACCACCAGCTGGTCCGGACCGGCTTCCGGGCCATCCTGGAGAGCGAGGACGACATCGAGGTGGTCGGTGAGGCCGCCGACGGCATCCAGGCGGTCGCCCTGGCCGGCCGGCTGCGGCCCGACGTGATCCTGATGGACGTCGAGATGCCCGGCATGGACGGGCTGACGGCCACCCGGCGGGTCACCGCCCACGACGGCCCATCGGTGCTGATCCTGACCACCTTCGACCGCGACGACTACCTGTTCGCCGCGCTGCAGGCCGGGGCCAGCGGCTTCCTGCTCAAGAACGGCACCCCGGAGGCGCTGACCGAGGCGGTCCGGGTGCTGGCGGCGGGGGACGCGTTGCTGGCGCCCGCGATCACCCGCCGGGTCATCGAGACCTTCGCCAACCCGGCCCTGCGGCAGCCCGGCGCCGGGACCCGGCTGGCCGAGCTGACCCCGCGCGAGCACGAGGTGCTGGTGCTGATGGCCGGCGGGGCGACCAACGCCGAGATCGCCGGGCGGCTGCGGCTGGGTGAGACCACCGTCAAGACGCACGTGAGCCGGGTGCTCATGAAGATCGGGGCGCGGGACCGGACGCAGGCGGTCGTGCTCGCGTACGAGCTGGGCGTGGTGCGGCCGGGGTCCTCCTAGCGGAGGACCCCGGTGATCATCCTCGGGCCGGACTCGCGGGCGGCGGAAGCGCCCTAGCGTGGTCACCATGACCAACGTGCTGAAAGTGGAGGCCGTCAGTCGCAGCTTCGGGGACCGGCGGGTGCTCGAGGACGTCTCGTTCACTGTGGAGGCCGGGCGGATGACCGGCTTCGTCGGCGCGAACGGCGCCGGCAAGACCACGACGATGCGGATCATGCTCGGCGTGCTCGCGGCGGACGCCGGCGAGGTGACCTGGCAGGGCGTCCCGCTCACCCGGGAGCTGCGGCACCGCTTCGGCTACATGCCGGAGGAACGCGGCCTCTATCCGAAGATGACCATCAGTGACCAGATCGTCTATCTGGGCCGGCTGCACGGACTGAGCGCCGAGGCGGCCCGCCGCAACACCGCCGCTCTGCTGGAACGCCTCGGGCTGAGCGACCGCGCCGGCGAGCAGGTGGAGAAGCTGTCGCTCGGCAACCAGCAGCGGGTGCAGATCGCCGCCGCGCTGGTGCACGACCCCGAGGTGCTGGTGCTGGACGAGCCGTTCTCCGGCCTCGACCCGCTGGCCGTCGACGTGGTCGTCGGCGTGCTGCGTGAGCGTGCCGCCGCGGGCGCCCCGGTGCTCTTCTCCAGCCACCAGCTCGACGTGGTCGAGCGGCTCTGCGACGACCTGGTGATCATCGCGGGCGGCCGGATCCGGGCCTCGGGCAGCCGGGCCGAGCTGCGGGCCGGTTATGCGCTGCCCCGCTTCGCCGTCGAGGTCGACACCGACGCCGGCTGGCTGCGCGACCACCCGGGAGTGACGCTGATCGACCTGGACGGCGCCCGCGCGGTCTTCGACCTCGCCTCCGGCGCCGACGACCAGGAGGTGCTGCGCGCCGCGCTGGCCCGGGGCCCGGTCCGTTCCTTCGGTCCCGTCACGCCGTCGCTCGCCGAGATCTTCCGAGAGGTGAACCAGTGACCACCCTTGCCGCCGCCCGGCTCGTCGCCGCCCGCGAGATCCGGGTCAAGCTCCGGGACAAGACCTTCCTGATCAGTACGGCCTTCTTCCTGCTGATCGCCATCGCCAGCACCGTGCTGCCGGGGCTGCTCGACGGCGGTCCGGCCAAGGTGGCCACGACCGACCGCACCGTGGCCACGGCGCTGCAGCGGGCCGGGCTGGAGGTGCGTACGGTCGCCACCGACGCCGAGGCGGAACGGCTCGTGCGCGACGGTGATGTGGAGGCGGCCGTGGTCGGCGGCCCGACCGTGCTCGCCCTGGAGGAAGCGCCCGGTGAGGTGGTCGAGGCGCTCAGCACCGCGCCGCCGGTGCGGTTGCTCGACCCGGACGCCACCGACCCGTTCCTCGCCTTCGTCGTGCCGTTCGCGCTGGCCTTCCTGTTCTTCATGACCTCGTTCACCTTCGGGCTGCAGATCGCGATGAGCGTGACCGAGGAGAAGCAGACCCGGATCGTCGAGATCCTCGTGGCCAGCGTGCCGGTACGGGCACTGCTGGCCGGCAAGGTGGCGGCGATGACGTTGCTGGCGTTCGGGCAGATCGCCCTGATCGCGGTGGTCGCCCTGGTCGGGATGCGGATCGCCGGGGTGGACGCGGACGTGACCGCCCTGGTCGGGCCGACGATCGCCTGGTTCCTGCCGTTCTTCCTGATCGGCTTCGTCATGCTGGCCACGCTGTGGGCCGGGGTGGGCGCCCTCGCCGCGCGGCAGGAGGACATCAACGGCGCCTCGGCACCCCTGCAGCTCGCGGTGATGGGCCCGTTCTTCGCGGTCCTGTTCCTGCAGGAGAACGCCGCCGCGATGACGGCGCTGTCCTACATCCCGTTCTCCGCACCGATCGCGATGCCGGTGCGCCTGTTCACCGGGGACGCGGCGGGGTGGGAGCCGGTGGTGTCCCTGCTCGTGCTCGCGGTCTCCACGGTGGTGTTCCTCGCCGTCGGCGCCCGGGTCTACGAGGGTTCGCTGCTGCGCACCAACGGGCGGACGTCCTTCGCGACCGCCTGGCGCAGCCGCTCCACGGTCGGCTGAGCCTGATGTGCCGCCGGGTCGCTCAAGCGACCCGGCGGACGATCGACAGCAGGGACTGCTCGACGTCCTCGATGGACCGTTCCGGCTGGAACACCAGCCAGTCGACCGCCACGACCAGGCCCACCCCGAACAGCGCCGACGAGGCCACCCGCACGTCCAGATCCCCGGGCAGATCGCCGGAGTCGACCCCGGCCTGGACGGTCTCCGCGATCACCCCGATCGCCTGCTCCCGCAGCAGCACCAGCGTCTGCTGCCACTCCCGGTTGGTGCGCCACATCTCCGAGAGCAGCAGCTGCGCGAAGGCCCGGTACCGGCGGATGTACTCCAGCTGGGCCCGGATCAGAGCGTCGACCGCCTCCCGGGGCGGCAGGCCGGCGACCGCCGCCCGGAACTCGTCGGTGAGCAGCCCGATCCCGTGCCGCAGCAGCTCCTCGAAGAGAGCCGTCTTGGAGGCGAAGTTGTAGTAGACGGTGCCCTTGGCGACCTTGGCCCGCAGCGCGATGTCGTCGACCGTGGTCGCCGAGAAGCCCTGCTCGGCGATGAGCTCCACCGCCGCCTCGAACAGGCGCTGCCGGGTGTCCTCGCGCCTGCGGGTCCGTCCGTCCACGATTGTCAGATCACCAGCTCCGGATGCAGGTCGGACGGGGTCAGCCGCCGCGACCGGTGGGCCACCGCCACGGTCAGGGCCAGCGCCGTGAGCCCGTAGCCGAGCAGCGCCAGTGCGCCGGTGACCACCGTACCGGCCGGGCCGTCGTCGATCGCGTGGCGCAGGGCGTCCACGACGTAGGTCATCGGCAGCAGCGGGTGCACAGCCTGGAAGAAGTCCGGCGAGGTCTGCACCGGGTAGGTGCCACCCGACGACGTCAGCTGCAGCATCAGCAGGGCCAGCGCGGCGATCCGGCCGGCCGGGCCGAGCGCGGCGCCGAGCAACTGCATGATCGCCGCGAAGGCTGTCGCCGTCAGCATCAGCAGACCCAGGGTGAGCAGCGGGTGCACCGGGTTCAGGCCGAGACCGAAGACCACCACCGCGAACAGCAGCGACGCCTGGGTCAGCCCGATCGCCACCGCCGGCAACAGCCCGGCCAGCGCCACCCGGTACGCGGGCGCCCCGGACACCACGTACCGGCGGTTCAGCGGGCGCAGCACCATGTACGTGATCATGGCACCCACCCAGAGCGCCAGGGCCAGGAAGTACGGGGCGAAACCCACGCCGTACGTGGCGGCCGGGTGGCGCACCGTACGGTTCAGGGCGATCGGGTCGCTGAGCACGTCCGCGCGCTGGGACGGGTCGTCGCCGTACCCCGGCAGTTGCTCCGCCCCGTCGGCCAGTCCGGACGCCAGCTTGGCGGTACCGCTGCGCAGGTCGCCGAGGCCGGAGGCGAGCTGATGGCCGCCGGCCGTCAGCGAGTCGAGGCCGCCGTCCAGCTCACGCGCGCCGGACGCCAGCCGGAAGATCCCCCCGCGCAGGTCGTCGGCACCGGCCGCGGCATCGGCGGCACCGCTGTTCAGCCGCTGCGCCCCGGTGGCGAGCTCGCCGAGGCCGGCGGCGAGCCGGTCGACGCTGGTGCGGGCGGCGGCGACATCGTCGGCCAGGTGCGGCGCGGCCTCGGCGACCTGGCGGGCGGTCGCGGCGACCTCGTGCAGCCGGGCGCTCAGCGCATCCAGGTCGGCGGAGCGGACCGTGGACTGCATCCGCTCGGCCGCAGTGACGAGCTGCCGCGCGAGGTCCTTCATCTCGGCCAGCTGCGGGGTGTCCTCGGGCAACGCGTTGATGTACTTCTGGAGCTCCCGGGCCTGCTGCACGGCGTCCCCGGCCGCGTCGTCCAGCTTGTCGACGTTGCGGGCGAGCAGCTCGGCACCGTCGGCGACCTGGTCGGCGGCGTCGGCGATCAGTTCGGCGTTCTGCCGCAGCAACGGCTCGACCTTGCCGGCGGCGGTGTCGACCGCGGTTGCGAGCTGCCGGCCGCCGGCCGCCGCCTGCTGCGTACCGGTGGCCAGCTGGGCCGCCCCGGCCTGCAAGGTGGCCAGGCCGTCGGCGAGGTCGTCGGCGCCCTGCGCGGCACTGCCGAGACCGTTGGACAGCCGGCCGGCGCCGCGGTCGGCGTCGGTGAGGCCGCCGGCCAACCGGTCGGCGCCGCTGCTCGCGTCGCTCACGCCGTCCTCAAGCTTCGCGGCGCCGTCGGCGGCCCGCTCGGACTCCTTCTTCGCGTCGGTGAAACCGATCAGCATCTTGTCGAAGTAGCCGGCCTGGGCGCGCTGGGCGGCGGCGGCCTGAACCTCCTGGAATGCGGTCCGGGAAAAGACCCCGGAGAGGTAGTTGGTGGCGTCGTCGTTGATGACCACGAGCCGGGAGGACGTCGGGGTGGCGTCGGGATCCGGGCCAGTCGTGAGGTCCTTGGAGAAGTCCCGCGGGATGCGCAGGGCGAGCTGGTAGCTGCCGTCGGCGAGCCCGGCCTCGGCACCGCGCTCGTCGGTGACGTGCCAGTCGAAGACCTCCCGCTTGATCAGCTCGTCGGCCAGATCCTGCCCGGCGTGCACCTTGGTGCCGTCACTGGCGGTGGCGGTGACGTCCTCGACGACGAGGGCGGCGGGAATGTGGTTGAGCCGGCCGTAGGGGTCCCAGAAGGCGTAGAGGTAGAGGGCGCCGTAGAGCAGGGGGACCACGCAGAGGACTACGAGGGCGGCTGCGGGGAGGCGGCCGCGCAGGAAGCGGCGCAGCTCGAACCCGGCGAGCCGGACGCTGGACAAATCGGTCATGACTTCTCCTCCTGCTCGTCGCCGTCCGCAACGCCGTGATCAAGCTCTGCTGTCGGCTCCTGATCAACGACGGCCGGCGCCGACTCCGGCGACTGCACCGCTCCGAGCCGTACCACTGTGGACACCCGGCCCGGGTCGACCTCGCGGGCCGTCACCAGCACGGCGATGCCGTCCTCCGTGATCGACTCCAGCAGCGTCCACAACTCCCGCGTCTCGCCCTCGTCCAGCCCCTCATCCACCGCATCCAGCGCGATCACCCGAGGCCGTTCCAGCCGGGCCAGCACGAGCCCGAGCAACTGCCGCTGGAACGGGCTCAGCTCGTACCCCTTCGTCCGCGGATCGAGGCCGAGCAGTGGCACCTGCCCGGCCTCCCGCGGGGGTCGGCCGGTCAGCAGCAACCGCTCCCGGACGTGCTCGATCACCGTGAGCACCGGCTCGGGCGACGTCACGTCAGGCACCGAGCCCAGCGCGGCCGCGCCGGTGACCCGGCCGGCCGTGAGCCTGAAGCGGTGCGACAGCGCCAGCAGCACCGTCGTGCGCCCGCTGCCCGGTGGGCCGACGATCGCCACGATCTCTCCCGGCTCGACGCTCACGTCGAGGTCTTGGAAGAGCCACCGGCGGCGGTGGCGTACGCCCGCCCCGCAAGCCGTCAGAACCGGCATCACGACACCCACTTTTCGAACTGACTGGTCAGTACAAATAGTTGCTCGTGATGCCCGTCGATGGAAGTCACAGTGGTGGACCTCACCTCGATCACAGGGCAGGATCGGGACATGCCGACGCGATGGGGAATGACCGTACCGCTGGGCGGGGTGCCGCTGGCCGAGCACGCCGCAGTTTTCGCGGCCCTGGCCGACGCGGGTTTCACCGACCTCTGGTCGTCCGAGGTGGCCGGCACCGACGCCTTCACCCCGCTGACGCTGGCCGCCGCCTGGCAGCCGCAGGCCCGGCTCGGGACCGCCATCACCCCGGTCTTCACCCGCGGCCCGGCCCTGCTCGCGATGACCGCCGCCGCGCTGGCCGAGGCAGCGCCCGGCCGGTTCCAGCTCGGCATCGGCGCGTCGTCCCCTGTTGTCGTCGGCGACTGGAACGCGGCCGACTTCACCAAGCCGTTCGCCCGCAGCCGGGACATGCTGGAGTTCCTGCGCGCGGCGCTGGCCGGTGAGGTGGTCGACCGCGAGTTCGAGACCTTCCGGGTGCGCCGTTTCAAGCTCGAACGCCCGCCCGCGACCCCGCCGGCGGTGCTGCTCGCCGCCCTGCGTCCCGGCATGCTCCGGCTGGCCGCGTCCGCCGCCGACGGCGTGATCCTCAACTGGCTGGCGGCCACCGACGTGCCCCGCGCGCTGGCCGAGGCCAAGTCCGACCGGCCGGACTTCGACGTGGTGGCGCGCATCTTCGTGTGCCCGACCGAGGACGCGACCTACGCCCGTACGGTCGGCCGCCGGATGATCGCGGCCTACCTGACCGTCCCGGCGTACGCGGAGTTCCACCGCTGGCTCGGTCGCGAGCCGGTCCTGGCTCCGATGTGGACGGCGTGGGCGGCGGGCGACCGCAAGGGCGCGCTGGCGGCGATCCCGGACGAGGTGGTGGACGAGTTGATCGTGCACGGCTCACCGGCGCAGTGCCGCGAGCACGTGGCGCGTTACGCGGCGGCCGGCGTCGACGTCCCGGTGATGGCCCTGGTGCCGACGCCGGAACTGCAGCAGGGTGGAGCGGCGGCTCTCGGTGAGCTCATCACGGGGTTGGGCCGGCCCTAGATGTAGTGCCCATGAGCGTTGTTGACGGCGTGTCGGCTTGAGATGTGAGAAGACCTCCGGCGAGGTGGAAGTTGCGACGCTTCACCGAACCGGAGGTCTCTATGGCCCACCGTAACGCCCGCCTGACCCTGCACGGCCGACGGCTGCTCATCGCGCGTGTCGTCACCGATCGACGCCCGGTCGCCCATGTCGTCAAAGAACTCGGCGTGTCCCGCGCCACCGGCTACAAATGGCTGGCCCGATGGCGCGCCGAAGGCGACGCGGGACTGCATGATCGGCCCAGCACCGCCCATCGGCTGCCCGGCAAGACCAGCACCGAGCTGGAAGCGCGGATCTGCGCCCTGCGCACCGAGCTCAAACGCGGCCCACGCCGGCTGGCGCCGCTGCTGAACATGCCGGCCTCGACGGTGCACGCGGTGTTGACCCGTCATGGCCTGCACCGCCTGGCCTGGCTGGATCGCCCTACCGGCCAGCCGATCCGCCGCTATGAACGCGACCGGCCCGCGAACTCATCCATGTCGACGTCAAGAAGATCGGCCGGTTACGCGACGGCGGCGGCTGGCGGGTCCACGGCCGCGACAGCCTCGAACACCGCCGCACCCGATACGCCGCTCGCGTCGGCTACGAATACGTGCACGCGGCGATCGACGATCACACCCGCCTGGCCTACGCCGAGATCCACCCCGACGAAAAGACCGACACGTGCGCCGGCTTTCTGCGACGCGCCGCGCAACACTTCGCCCAGCTCGGGATACCACAGATCGAGCGCGTGATGACCGACAACGCCCTGGCCTACCGACGCGGCCACGCCTGGCGCGACGCCCTGGCCGACCTCGGCGCCCAGCCCCGCTTCACCCGCCGGTACCGGCCCCAGACCAATGGCAAAGCAGAACGCTTCAACCGCACCATGTGCGACGAATGGATCTACTCCCGACCCTTCACCAGCAACCAAGACCGCGCCGACGCCCTACCCGGCTGGCTACACACCTACAACCACCACCGCGCACACACCGCACACGGAGGCCAACCACCCATCACCCGCGTCAACAACGGTCCTGGTCCCTACACCTAGAAGAGGACGGTGGCGAAGCTGCCGTTCGGCACGAAGCCGCAGCGCGCGTAGACCCGGCGGGCGGGCGCGTTGTAGTCGTTGACGTACAGGCTCACAGTGGGCGCCACCCGGCGCAACGCGTCGCGCAGCACCGCCGCCATGGCTCCCGCGGCCATTCCGTGCCCCCGGAACTCCGGGTCGACCCAGACTCCCTGCACCTGCGTGGTGCGCCGGGTGACGATGGCCAGCTCGGCCTTGAACACGACCCGGTCGCCGACGAAGCGCGCGTAGGCCCGCTTCGAGCGCACCAGCTCGGAGATCCGCCGCTTGTAGCCGCGCCCGCCGTCGTCGACCAGCGGCGAGACGCCGACCTCTTCGGTGTACATCGCCACCGCGGCCGGGAAGAGCTGGTCCACCTCGCCGGGCTGCACCAGGCGCACCTCGGGGTCGGGCGCGATCGGCGCCTCCCGGTCGGCGACCAGCAGCGGCTGGTGCGGCCGCACGTCGCGGGCCGGACCCCAGTGCCCGCCGAGGCGCTCCCAGAGGTCGAGCACGGCTTCGGCCCGCCCGATGATCGACGAACAGATGCGCGGCTCGGCGCCGAGCAGGTCGGCGTAGGCGGCCACCGCGGCCGGCGTCGTGCACACCGGCACGAGGTGGGCCCCGGACCAGCAGAGGGATTCGATGCGGCGGCCCGTGCCGTACCCGTAGATCCGGCCGTCGGAGCGCCACCAGTTGAGCCCATGCGCCGCCACACGCTCGGCGATCTGAGCGCCGGCGTACGGGTCTTGGTCGAGGATCCGCTCGACCGTCGCCCGCTCGGACTCGCCGAGCTGGCGGATGGGCACCGTCAACACAGCTACCAGATTGCCAGATGGCCGCCCGGATACACCCGCGCCGCCCCCTCGGATCGGAGAAACCCTTGCACCTGACATGTTGCCGATATATCGTCTAACTATCGACAACAGATCGGAGAAGGTCATGCGACACCACCACATGCGCGAGGGACACGTCCACCCCGGCAGCCTGCGCGAGGGCCTCATGCGCGGCTTCGGCTTCCCGCCCGGATTCCCGTTCGGCCAGGGCGGCCCGGGCTTCGGCGGTCCTGGCGGCGGGTTCGGCCCCGGAGGGCCGGGCGGACGCGGCCATCGCCGCGGCGGCCGCGGCAGCCGGCCCAACGTGCGACCGGCCCTGCTGGCGCTGCTGCTCGAACGGCCCATGCACGGCTACGAGATGATCCAGGAGCTGGAGAGCCGCACCGGCGGCATCTGGCGCCCGAGCCCCGGCTCGGTCTACCCGACCCTGCAGCTGCTGGAGGACGAAGGCCTCATCGAGGCCGAGGCGGCCGGCGGCCGCAAGCGCTTCACCCTGACCGACGCGGGCCGCGAGGAGGCCACCGTCGCGGCGGAGAACCCGCCGTGGGCCCAGTTCAGCAACGACACCATGTCGCAGGTCCAGGACTTCCGCGATGCGGCGATCGGCATCATGGACGCGCTGCGCCAGGTGGGCTTCAACGGCACCCCGGAACAGCGCGACAAAGCCCTGGAAGTCCTGAACGAAACCAAGCGCAAGCTCTACGCGATTCTCGCCGACGAGTAAGCAGCCGGGGCGCATCCATTTCGGTGGGTGCGCCCCGTTCACTTCTTTTCCGCTACGGCGCCCGGAAGCCCACAACCGCAACACCGTCGTCCACCCGCACACAGGCGAGCCAGGCGGATCTCCGGGCTGATCACCCGCTGCCGGGCGATCCCGGTGGTCGCCCGGACACCCGCCGCGTCGCGCCGGCCTTCACGCGGTCGGACGCGCCCCGCGTCGGGTGCGCTTCAGGTGGGGCTGGTCACGACGGCGTTGACCGCGACCGCCCGGATGCGCGCGAAGCTGAACGCCACGACGGCGACGGCGAACAGGGCACTCGCCACGCCGGCGGCTGTCGCTGCCATGGCCGCGCCCAGGGACGTGTCCGCCCACAAGGCCGCCACCAAGGTCAGGCCCAGACACACGTACACCCACCAGGTCCAGCCGGCGCCCTCGGACAGGTACCGCGTTCCGGAGTACCACCATTCGTACCGGGGCGTGAGGCGGAACCAGGGCAGCAGATAACCGACGTGGTCAGCAGGACGCCGGTGATGATCGCGGCGTCCGGAGCCGGCTTTCTCATCGGCCGATCTTAAGGTGGACACACCACATCCGCGGCTGTCACATCTCGGCGCGGTAGAAGGCGTAGGCGCCGAAGCGGGCCCTGTCGCGGCCGTTCTCGGTGACGCCCGTCAGGCCCGCTTCCTCCATTGCGGCCAGGACGTGCTCGGGGACGCTTGCCGCTACCAGCGGGTGGCGGTGTGTTCTACCGGGCCGGCCGGATGGCGTGCCGTCGATGTCCACCACGTGGAACTCGCCGCCCGGGCGCAGGACGCGTCGGACCTCGCTCAATGCGCGCCCGCGTTCCTCCTCGTCGAGGTGGTGCAGCATGAACGAGGACAGGACCCGGTCGAAGCTCGCGTCGGGCAGGGGCAGGTTGCCGGCGAACGCCTGCTCGTACCGGATCGGCAGTTTGCGGCGGGCTGCCTTGCGCCGGGCCCGGCGCAGCGCCGCCGGGTCCGGGTCGATGCCCACGGCCTCGATGTCGGGCGTCCGCCGCCCGAGGGCCGTCAGCAGGTTGCCCGTGCCGCAGCCGATCTCCAGGACCCGCTGGCCGGGCCGGAGGTCCGCGCGATCGAGCAGCTGTCCGTGGATGCGGCTGACCCGGGCCAGCCGGGTGAACGGGTCGTAGAGGGGCAGCAACCACTGTTTGCCCATGGCGGGCAGATAGTGCTGGTCGGTCATGTCGCGCCCCTGTCGAGTCCGACGAAATTAAGTCGTACTCTCAGCGTCATGCGGGACAGGGAAAGGAACAACGACCGATCCGTGGCCGCGATGCGACGATCTTCGGTGCCGCTGCGGGGGCGGGCCCGGCGGGTGGGGGCGACCGGGCAGGGTGTTCCGGTCATCGCCTTCGGCCATGTTCCCGGTGTCGCCCCGATCGCGATCACCCGTCTCCCCGAGGATCCTGCGGCCGGCAACCCACCCGCGGGCGCGCACACCCACGACTTCCTGGTGCTCTTCTACGCACACCGGGCCGCCGGGACGATCGTGATCGACGACCGGGAGTGGCCGGTGACCGACGGCGACCTGTTCTTCGTCGCTCCCGGGCAGGTGGTGTCCTTCACCGGCCCGCACGAGGAGGTCGCCGCCGACGGCTGGGTGGTCTGGTTCCCCGCCGACGTGATCCGTCCCGGTACGCCCGGAGCCTATTCATCGTGGCGGTCGCACCCACTGCTGTTCCCGTTCGCCCGCGGGATCGACCGCGCGCAGCGCCTCAAGGTTGCCGCCGCTGACCGGGACCGCTGGATGTCCCGTTTCGCCGTACTGGAAGCCGAACTGCGGGCCCGGCGCGACGGCTACCAGGAAGCCGCGCTCGCCCACCTGACGCTGATGCTGGTGGCCGCGTCCCGGCTGTCCACCGACGTCGCCGGCCAGCTGCGTTCGTCCGACGAGCCGTTGCTCGCGGCCGTCTTCGAGGTCATCGAGCGGCGTTTCCACGAGCCCATCTCGCTGACCGATGTCGCCGCCGAGCTGGCCCTGACCACCGGTCATCTCACCACGGTGGTACGCCGCAAGACCGGCCGTACGGTACAGCAGTGGATCGCCCAGCGGCGGATGCAACAGGCCCGCGTGTTGCTGGGCGGGACCGATCTGACGGTGGCGGCGATCAGCCACCGGGTCGGGTATCCCGATGTCAGTTACTTCATCAAGCGGTTCCGCGCCGAGCACCAGGTGACGCCGGCGCAGTGGCGGCACGCCGACCGGCCCGGCCCACGCTGAGGTGCGGCCGAGCCGGACGTCGGAATGCTCAGTGGACGGTGACGGTGGGACCGGGCAGCAGCTCGCGGAGCTCGTCCGGGAGCTCGGCGCCCATCTGGTCGGCCAGCCGCAGGGCCTCTTCGACCAGCGTCTCCACGATGATCGATTCGGGGACCGTCTTGATGACCTGGCCCCGGACGAAGATCTGGCCCTTGCCGTTGCCCGATGCCACCCCGAGGTCGGCCTCGCGGGCCTCGCCCGGGCCGTTCACGACGCAGCCCATGACCGCCACCCGCAGCGGCACCGGGAAGCCCTCGAGCGCCGCGGTCACCTGCTCGGCCAGCGTGTAGACGTCCACCTGGGCCCGGCCGCAGGACGGGCAGGAGACGATCTCCAGGCCGCGTTCGCGCAGGCCCAGCGCCTCCAGGATGCCCTGGCCGACCTTGATCTCCTCGACCGGCGGGGCCGACAGCGACACCCGGATGGTGTCGCCGATGCCCTCGGCCAGCAGCGCGCCGAACGCGACGGCGCTCTTGATCGTGCCCTGGAACGCCGGGCCGGCCTCGGTGACGCCGAGGTGCAGCGGGTAGTCGCACTGCTCCGCGAGCTGGCGGTACGCGCGGATCATCACCACCGGGTCGTTGTGCTTGACCGAGATCTTGATGTCGCGGAAGCCGTGCTCCTCGAACAGCGAGCATTCCCACAGCGCCGACTCGACCAGCGCCTCGGCGGTGGCCTTGCCGTACTTCTGCATGATCCGCTTGTCCAGCGAGCCCGCGTTCACGCCGATCCGGATCGGCACCCGGGCGTCGCCCGCGGCCTTGGCGATCTCCTTGACCTTGTCGTCGAACTGGCGGATGTTGCCGGGGTTGACCCGGACCGCCGCGCAGCCGGCGTCGATCGCGGCGAAGACGTACCGCGGCTGGAAGTGGATGTCGGCGATGACCGGGATCTGCGACTTCTTGGCGATGGCCGGCAGCGCCTCGACGTCGTCCTGCGACGGCACGGCCACCCGGACGATCTGACAGCCGGAGGCGGTGAGCTCGGCGATCTGCTGCAGGGTCGCGTTGACGTCGGCGGTCAGCGTGGTCGTCATCGACTGCACGCTCACCGGCGCGCCCCCGCCGACCGGCACGTTGCCGACCATGATCTGGCGGCTCTGCCGGCGGGGGGCCAGCGGCGGCGGCGGTACGGCCGGCATACCGAGACTGACAGCGGTCATGTGCGCACTCTCACTTAGAGAAGATGGTAATCGGGTTGATCACGTCGGCCGTGGCGGTGAGCAGCGTGAACGCCCCACCGATCAGGATGACGGCATAGGTCAGCGGCATCAGCTTGAAGTAGTCGACGCGGCCGGGGTCAGGCTTGTGCAGCTTGCCGTAGACCCACGAGCGGGCCCGCTCGTACCAGGCGATGGCGATGTGGCCACCGTCCAGGGGCAGCAGCGGCAGCAGGTTGAAGATGCCGATGAAGACGTTCAGCGAGATGAAGATCAGCAGGAAGATCTCGGGCACGCCCCGCTCGATCGCCTCGCCGCCCAGCCGGCTCGCGCCGATGACGCTGATCGGGGTGTTCGGGTCGCGCTCCGAGCCGGTGATCGAGTTCCACAGCGCCGGGATCTTCTCCGGGATCCGCTTCATCGCCACGAACGAGCCCTCGACCAGGCTCCAGTCGTAGCGCAGGCTGGCCGGGACGGCGTCGAGCGGGCCGTAGGTGACCGTGCCGGGGATGTTGATGCTCTGGCCGATGCCGACCACCGAGACCTCGGTGACCTTGCCCTCCGGGTCGTCCAGCGGCGGGCGCTGCGCGGCGATCATGGTGACCGTCGCCGTGCCGGGCCGGCCGTCGCGGGTGTATTCGAAGACCGTGGGGCCGGGCTTGCTGCCGCGGATGGCGTCGGTGAGCTGGCCGTAGCTGGTGATCGGGGTGTTGCCGACCTTGGTGATGACGTCGCCCGTCTTGAGCCCCGCGGCAGCGGCCGGGCCGGCGACGTCGGTGCCCGCGCCGACCTTGCACTCGTTCTCGCTGAGCACGATCGGCACACAGTCGGCCACGGTGATCTGGGCCGGCAGGGCGACCTGCTGCTGGACGGTCTGCGGCACGTCGGGGTTGGGCAGGCCGACGAACACCGCGGCACACCAGGCGGCGACGATCGCGAGGGCGAAGTGGGTGAGGGAGCCGGCCGACATGACGACCGTGCGCTTCCACACCGGGAAGCGCCACATGGCCCGCGGCTGGTCCTGCTCCGAGACGTCGTCGTCCTGCGGCGTCATCCCGACGATCTTGCAGAAGCCGCCGAGCGGGATGGCCTTGAGGCCGTACTCCGTCTCGCCGCGGCGGAACGAGAAGATGGTCGGGCCGAAGCCGACGAAGTACTGGGTGACCTTCATCCCATAGCGCTTCGCCGTGATCATGTGGCCCAGCTCGTGCAGGCTCACCGAGATCAAGATAGCCAGCGCGAAGGCCGCCGTCCCCAACCAGTACAGCATCAGGCTCCTTCAGCCGCCGTAGCGATCATCCGCTGGGCCTGGGCACGCGCCCAGGCCTCCGCGGTCAGCACGTCCTCGACGGTACCCGGCTCGTCGAAATCGGGTGCCGCCGCAAGCACCGCCTCGAGGGTGTCGACGATGCCCAGAAAAGGTAGCCGACCGGACACGAACGCGGCCACACACTCCTCGTTCGCGGCGTTGTATATGGCCGGCCGGCACCGGCCCGCCGTACCGGCGGCCTTGGCCAGCCGGACGGCCGGGAACGCCTCGTCGTCCAGCGGGCGCAGCTCCCAGTTGTGCGCCAGCGTCCAGTCGACGGCCGCCGCGGCGTCGGGCACCCGCTCCGGCCAGGCCAGCGCGAGCGCGATCGGCAGCCGCATGTCCGGCGGGCTGGCCTGGGCCAGCGTGGAGCCGTCGCCGAACTCCACCAGCGAGTGCAGCACCGACTGGGGGTGCACCATCACCTCGATGGCGTCGTACGGCACGTCGAACAGCTCGTGCGCCTCGATCACCTCGAGGCCCTTGTTGACCATGGTCGCGGAGTTGATCGTCACGACCGGGCCCATGTCCCACGTCGGATGCTTGAGCGCTTCCTCGGGTGTGACGTTCGTCAGCTCCGCGCGCCGGCGGTCCCGGAACGCGCCCCCGCTGGCGGTCAGGATCAGCCGCCGGACCTCGGCGGCCGACCCGCCGCGCAGGCACTGGGCCAGCGCCGAGTGCTCCGAGTCGACCGGCACGATCTGCCCCGGCCGCGTCACCGCGGCCTTGACCAGCGGGCCGCCGGCGACGAGCGACTCCTTGTTGGCGAGCGCGAGGGTACGGCCACAGCGCAGCGCGGCCAGCGTCGGCGGCAGCCCGAGACTGCCCACGACCCCGTTGAGCACCACGTCACAGGGCCACTGGGCCAGCTCGGTCATCGCGTCCGGCCCGGCGACGATCTTCGGCAGTTTGAAGTCGCCGGTGGCCCAGCCGCGTTTCTGGGCCTCGGCGTAGAAGGCGAGCTGGAGGTCCTGCACGACACTGGAGCGGGCCACCCCCACCACGTCGACGGCGAGCTCCAGGGCCTGCGCGGCGAGCACCTCGACGTTGCCACCGCCGGCGCCGAGCGCGACCACCCGGAACCGGTCCGGATTGCGCCGGACGATGTCGATGGCCTGGGTGCCGATGGATCCGGTCGAGCCGAGCAGTACCAACTCACGCATGAGGTTCATCTTCCCCTGCCGGGTCCAGGCGCCGGCGGGTGGATCGTAGCGCCGCACTGGGTATGGGTGAGCCATGAGATCCCGGGTGGCGGACGTGCGCCGAAAACTGTCGGCGCCGTTCCGGCTGCTCCGTGGGCGTGACCTCGCCCTGTACTCGGCCGCGGTGACGTTCTACGCCGGGATCGCCGTGGTGCCGGTGGCGTTGCTGGCGATCTGGATCACCGGTCTGGTCGCCGGGGCCGACCGGGTCCGCCGGCTCACCGGGCGCACGATCGACGCGCTGCCCGATGCCATCGGGGCGCCCCGCGCGCTCGCCGCACTGATCGAGGCCGGTCTGCACCTGACACCGATGCTGGCCGTGGCCAGCCTGCTGCCCGCCACCCTGTACGGCGAGGGCCTGCGCCGCGCCTTCGTGTCCCTGCGCGAGCCGGGCGAGGCCCTGGTCGGCTGGCGCGGCCGGATCCTGTGGCTGCCGCTGCTGGCCGCCTCCCCCGCCCTGCTGCTGGCGCTGTTCCTGGCCCTGCCGGTGACCAGCGGTCTCTGGGTCCGCGGCGGCTGGTACGCGGTCGCCGGCGTGGTCCTGTCCTTCTTCGCCGCCTGGCTGGTCCTGACCCCCGTGGTGATCTGGGTCTACCGCGGGGTGGCCCCGGGCCGGCCGGAGTGGCTGGCCACGACGCTGGTCGGTTCCTTCACCGCGGCCAACCTCTCGGGCTTCCTGCACGGTTTCGTGCTTTTCTGCTCGCTGCCGCTGGACCTGGGCGTGCCGTTCGGCGGCTTCACCGAGATCGGCGGCGTGGTCGCCGTCGGACTCTGGCTCTACCTCTTCCACGTCATCCTGCTGGCCGGCTTCGCCGCGACCCAGAGCGCCAGCGCCTTCCAGCGGGCTAGACGGGTGCGGGCCGGCGATCCGGCTCCGGTGCGGCCGGCGGGTTCGGCGGAGCGGGGGTCTCGTGGATCCCGTAGCGGCCGTAGAAGCGGCTCAGCGGACCCGGTGCCCACCAGTTCCAGCGGCCCAGCAGCCGCATCGTCGCGGGGACCAGCAGCGCCCGGACCAGTGTCGCGTCCACGATGATGGCCACGATCATGCCGATGCCGATGGTCTTGATGACGGTCACCCCGCCGGTGGCGAAGCCGGCCACCACGGTGATCAGCAGCACCGCGGCGGCCGTGATGATGCCGCCGGTGTGCTGCAGCCCGGAGGCGACGGCCGTGGTGTTGTCCCCGCTCGCGTCCCACTCCTCGCGCACCCGGGAGAGCAGGAACACCTCGTAGTCGGTGGCCAGGCCGAAGAGCACGGCGAGCACCAGGATCATGTTGCTCGGCTCGATGAAGCCGGTGGACTCGAAGCGCAGCAGGCCTTCCAGGTGGCCCTCCTGGAAGATCCAGACGACCACGCCGAAGGACGCGCCGATCGAGACCAGGTTCATCAGCACCGCCTTGATCGGCAGCAGGATGGAGCCGAAGGCCAGGAAGAGCAGCAGCATCGTGGCCACCGCCATGATCAGGGCCATCCACGGCAGCCCGGCGGCGAGACTCTCCAGCAGGTCGAGGTCGATCGCGGGCCGGCCGCCGACGAGCACCTCGGCCCCGGCGGGCGCGGGCAGCTCCCGGATCCGCGAGACGATCTCGCGGGACTCCGCACGGGGCAGCTCAACCGGGTAGGTCACGGTGATCAGCGACGAGGCGCCGCGCTCGGCGGTGACGGTGGCGGCGGTGACGTCGGGCAGCCCGGCGATCCGCTCGGCCAGCCCGGTGGCCGGCGCCCCGGTCACCAGTACGGTGATCGGGTCCTCGCCACCGCCGGGGAAGCCACTGTCGAGCCGTTCGCCGACGATCCGGGCTGAGGTGCCGGGAGGCAGCACGCGCTCGTCGAAGCCGCCGAACTCCACCCGCAGGAACGGTGCCGCGAAGGCGGTCAGCACGACCAGCACGCCGACGACGTACAGCACCGGGCGGCGCATCACGCTGTGCGCGATGCGGGCCCAGCCGGCGCCCGGATGGGCACTGCTCGGCAGCGGGATGCGCAACTTGTCGATGCGGTGGCCGAGCAGGACCAGCGCCGCGGGCAGCACGGTCAGCGCGGCCAGCATCGCGATCAGCACGGCGGCCATGCCGCCGATGGCCAGGCCGCCCAGGAAGGGCTGCGGGAAGATCAGCAAGCTGGACAGGGCCAGCACGATCGTGAGGCCCGAGACCGCGACGGTACGGCCGGCAGTCGCCACAGTCGTCCGGATGGCGGCGCTGACGTCCTGCCCGTTCGCCAGCTCCTCACGGAAGCGGCTCACCACGAACAGCGAGTAGTCCACGGCCATGCCCAGCCCGAGCAGCGTGATGACGTTGATCGCGAAGACCGAGATGTCGGTCAGGTAGGTCAGCAGCCGTACCGCGACGAACGCCCCGAGGATCGCGATACCGCCGATGACCAGCGGTGACAGCGCCGCGATCAACCCTCGGAAGATCAGGACGAGCAGGATGAACAGGATCGGCAGCGAGAAGATCTCGGCCCGGGTGATGTCCTGCTTGGTCTGCGTGTTCGCCTGGTCGGTGAAGGCGACCACCCCGCCGACCTGCGTGGTCAGGCCGGGCGCGGCGAAGGCCGGCTCGATCCGGTGGTACGCGTCAGCCTGGCCGTCCTCGTCGGTGTCCCGCAGGTAGACCGCCGCGTAGGTGGATCGCCGGTCGGTGCTGACCAGAGCCGGTGGCGCGTTCTCGTCGGTGTACGCGGCGACCTGGGCGACGTCCGCTTCGGCCCGGATCCTGCCGACCGCCTCGCTCACCGCCGCCCGGAAGGCCGGGTCGGTCACGGTGCCGGTGGTGCTGGACCAGAGCACGAGCAGGTCGGGATCGCGCTGACCGAGCTGCGCGGCGATGCCCGCGGCTGCCCTGTTCGACTGACTGTTCGGGTCGTCGTAACCACCGCCGGTGAGCGAGCCGAAGACGCCGGCGCCCCAGGTCGCACCCACCACGACCAGCGCGAACGCGGCAGCGATGACCCACCAGCGCAGCCGGACGACCGCCCTGCCCCACCAGCCGAACATGTGTCTGCCTCCCGCACGGCCCGTTAGAGTCGCTTCAGATCTTGGCCATTGCAGTGAACGCCGTTTACCCTCGCAAACACCGTTCATCCTCGTCAACGGAGCCCGCATATGACGACGACCACGCCCGGCCGCCGCGAACGGCTGCGCGCGGAGACCGTCACCGAGATCAAGCACGCCGCCCGCCGTCTGCTCGTCGCCGGTGGCCCGGCCGCCATCTCGCTGCGTGCCATCGCCCGTGACCTCGGCATGACCGCCCCCGCCCTGTACCGGTACTTCGCCAGCCTTGATGCCCTGATTCTGGCCATCGTCACCGATCTGTTCGCCGATCTCCGGGCCGCGGTCGCCGACGCCGCCCTGGCCCACAGCGACGAGGAGCCCCTGGTCCGCGTCGGGCACATGGCCCGGGCCTTCCGCCGCTGGTCCCTCGACCGGCCGGCCGAGTTCGCGCTGATGTTCGGCATCCCGCTCAACGACGCCGGGGCGCGGTTCGGGGAGACGTTCTTCACGGTGCTGGGTGAGCACTACGCCCGGCACCCGTTCGGTGGTGAGGCGCCCGACCTGCCCGAACCGGCACTGCGCGAGCTGTTCAAGCCGTACCTGGACACCTTCGGTGACCGTTTCCCACTGCCCGTGATCTACCTCTTCGTGGCCGCCTGGACCCGGCTGTACGGCATCGTCGCGATGGAGGTTTTCGGCCATCTCAGGTGGGCCATGACGGACGTGGAGCCACTTTTCGAGGTCGAATTGGCCCGGACCATCAGCCGATTGGCGCGCTAGGCTCCGCTGCCATGAGCTCTCTGCCCGAACGCGCGGACGTGGTGATCATCGGGGCCGGCCACAACGGCCTGGTCTCCGCCGTGCTGCTGGCCCGCGCCGGACTGGACGTCGTGGTGCTCGAGGCCGCCGACGTGCTCGGCGGGGCCACCCGCACCGAGCGGCCGTTCCCGCGGGTGCCCGGCCTGGGCCAGTCCACCGGCTCGTACCTGCTCGGGCTGATGCCGCCGGAGCTGCTGCGCACGCTCGACGTGGACATCCCGGTGCTGCGCCGCGACCCGCACTACTTCCTGCCCACCCCGGGCGGCCCCGGCTCGCCGTACCTGTTGTTCGGCACGGACCGCGAGGCGACCCGGGCGCAGATGCAACGGTTCTTCTCGCCCCGCGACGTGGCCGCCGACGAGGCGATGCAGGTGGAGATCGCCGCCCTGCGGTCCGACCTGGCGCCGGCCTGGCTGCGCGAGCCCGGCACGGTCGAGGAGGTCGCCGACCGGCACATCCGCCCCCAGCTGCAGAGCACGTTCATCGACCTGGTCCGTGGCTCGGTCGCCGACTACCTGTCCCGGTTCGGCTTCAAGAGCGAACTGCTGATGAGCATGTACGCGGTGACCGACGGCCTGTCCGGGCTGAACGCCGGCCCCGACGACCCGGGCACCGGCCACAACTTCCTGGTGCACAACATGTGCCGGCTGCCGGGCTCGGACGGCACGTGGATGATCGCGGCAGGCGGGATGGGCACGGTCTCGCGCACGTTCGCCGATGCCGCCCGCGCCGCCGGTGCGTCGATCTTCACGAGCACCCCGGTCGCCGAGGTGACGGTCTCCCAGGGCGCTGCCACGGGCGTGGTCCTGGCCGACGGGCGGGCGATCTCGTCCCGGGTGGTGCTCGGCTCCTGTGACCCGTACAGGTTGATGAGCCTGGTCCCGGAGGGCGCGCTGCCCGCCGCCCTGACCGACCGGATGGCTGCGGTCCGCCGCCCCGGCACGACCCTGAAGGTCAACCTCGCGCTCAGCGGGCTGCCGCGCTTCTCCTGCCTGCCCGAGGACGCGGCGTCGCCGTTCGGCTCGACGATCCACCTGCTGCCCGGCTCGGCGGGCCTGGCCGGCCTGGCCGAGACGGACTCGCCGATGGCCGCGCTGCGCGCGATGTGGGCGGACGTGCAGGCCGGCCGGCTGCCGGCGGAACCGACCATCGAGTGGTACCTGCACACGACCGTCGACCCGTCGCTGCAGGACGAGGCGGGCCACCACTCGTCGGCCCTGTTCGTCCAGTCGGTGCCGTACGAGCTGGCGTCGTCCTCGTGGGACGCGGAGCTGCCCGGCTATGTCGAGCGCCTGCTGGCCATCGTCGACCGCTACGCACCGGGCACGTCGCAGCTGGTGGCGGACACGATGCCGCTGACCCCGCCCGGCATCGAGCAGCACTTCGGCATCACCGGCGGCCACATCCACCACGTCGACAACACGGTGGCCTTCGACGAGCGCATGCCGTACGCCACCGGGCTGGACGGTCTCTACGCCGGCTCAGCGGGCGCGCACCCGGCCGGCAGTGTGATCGGCGCCGCCGGTCACAACGCCGCCAGGCGCATCCTCACCGACCTGGGTCGCTGACCGCCGCCCCGCCGCCGGGGGCGAGCAGCGGCATGAGCCCGGTCATCTCCAGTACCTTCAGCGGCGTCTGGTGGGCCCGGACGAGGTGCAGCTCCCGGCCGGCCTCCCGGGCGGTGTTGAAGACCCGGACCAGGACGTTGATCGCGGACGAGTCCAGGAACTCGACGGCGTCCAGATCGATCTCCACGCACGAGATGCCGGGACGCGCCACTTCGGCCAGCAGGACCTCGGCCAGCTCGTCCTCCGCGCTCATGTCGACTTCGCCGGACAGGGTGACGAGGGACATTTCGCCCTGCCGGCTGACACGGTAAGCCCAGATGTCGTCCATGGGTCCCTCCCGGAGCGCTCTGACGATCAATGCCAGAGATAAGAGCGCTCCGGGACGGCCCGGCGTTACTCCGCTCGCGCGGCCGGCTCGGCAGCCGTCTTCTCGGCGCGGATCTTGTGGCCGACGCTGGTGAGGCACCTGCCCGTCGGCAGGTCGAACTTCCAGCCGTGCAACTGGCAGGTCAGCACGTTGCCGTCGACGATGCCGAAGCGGCTCAGGTCCGCCTTCAGGTGCGGGCAGCGGCGCTGCACCGTCCAGCCGCCCAGCTCGGTGTCCTCGGCGTCGACCGACTTCTCGTGCTCGTCGTACCAGCCCTCGGCGTACTGCAGGCGCTCCTCGGACAGGCACTTGAAGAACGCGTAGACGAACTCGTTGTACTGGCCGATCCGGGCCGCCGAGAAACGGCAGGACAGGAACAGCGAGTTCACCCAGTCGCCCTCGTCGATGAAGATCAGATGCTCGATGAGCTCCCGCTGGGTCTTGAAGCGGTAGCGGACCTTCTCGTCGGCGTACGGCCGGACCTGCTTTCCGGGGAAGTCGACCACGATCGACTCGACCGACTCGCCGTCGTAGTCGAGCAGGTCGAAGCGGACCGGACCACCGACCCCCTTGGCCAGGTAGATCGACTCCTCCAGCAGCGGCTCGATGCGCTTCTTCAGCTCACCCAGCACGTCGATCTCGGGGTGCCGCCAGGACGCCTTCTCCGCGGCGATGATCGGCGCCTTGCGCTCGCGCATCTCCTCGAGGTGGGCCTTCTTGTTGGCGAAGAACTCGTCCACGTCGGTGGGGTGCGTGGTCTCGATCGTCTCGGTGGTGAGCTCGGACACGCTGCCCGGCAGCAGCACGACGCCGTTGGTGCCGCCGACCTTGGCGTACTCGCTCATGAAGACCGACTGGTCCGGGAAGATGTTGCCTTCGTCACCGTGGATGTCGTTGAACTGCCACAGCTCGTCGTCCAGGAAGCACGGCGGGCCGGCGATCGGGAAGACGTGGTCGGCCTTCAGGTCGTCGATGTAGCGCCAGGTGCGGTCGAACTGCCGGTCGCGCTTCTGCTTGCCGAACGCCGTCTTGGCCGCCTGCGGCAGCTCGTAGACCATCGGATACCAGATCGCGCCGGAGAACTGCAGCATGTGCGCGTGCACGTGGCCCAGCTCGGCGAAGGTGGACAGGTCCGTCGGGCGGGCGTCGTTCTGGTTGAGCACCCGGACGCCGTCGTGCTCGATCCACAGCGACGAGTCGCCGATCGGGCCGTCGGTGGGGCTGATCAACGCCTGGATCATGACCTTGAGGCCGCCGTCGAGCTCGTGCACCTCGTTGCTCTTGGTCTTGAAGAAGCTGGTGAAGCCCAGCTCACGCAGCTCGTCCTCGAGCTGGCTGGTCGGATACTCCGGCAGCAGGACCGTGGCCTTCTTGCTGATGAAGCGCTTCAGGTGCTCGGCGTCGAAATGGTCGCGGTGCAGGTGCGAGACGTACAGGTAGTCGACGTCACCGAGACTCTCCCAGTCGAGCTGGGAGTTGTCCGGGAACGGGAACCACGACGCGAAATACGCCGGGTTGACCCATGGGTCGCACAGAATGCTGCCCGCGGCCGTGTCGATCCGCATGCTCGCGTGGCCAGTGCCCGTGATCCGCACCGTTCAGCTCCCTCGGTTCACCCATGTCCGACGGCATCGAAGGTACCGCCGGGTTGCCCGGATGCCCGCATCGGCCCCGTGTCAGACTGGACGGCAGACGTGTCCGTGCCTGAGGAGGAACCGACAGTGGCAGCCGAGAACGAGCCGGTTTACGCGCCCGACCAGCTCAAGCCGGGCAACCGCAAGGGCGCTCAGCGCGGCGCGATCGCTTCGGCGGTCGTCCTGCTGCTGTACCTGTGGGGCAACCACGAGGGCAACACCGAGAACATCTGGATCATCGGGATCGCGGTCGGGCTGATCGCCATCGTCGTCATCGACGTCGTGCTGCGCCGCAACGGCCTGCGGCCGAACGACCAGTAACCCCGGACGCAGCAAGGCCCGCTTCCCGGAAACGGGGGCGGGCCTTTGCCGTACGTGCTCAGCGGTGGCGCAGCAGGATGTCCTTGACCTCGCGCAGGGCCGCGTCGACCTCGGCCTCGAAGTAGCCACCCGGAACCAGCCCGAACTGCAGCGTGTCGAGCTCGTTCTCGGGGACGGGCATCGGGCCGCGGCCGGTCATGGCCTGCAGGATGCTCTCGAACAACCGGTCCACCTGCACCGGGTCGTAACCGCTGCCGAACCGGCGCGGCTGGAACGTGCGGCGCAGCTGGTCCACCCGGTAGAGCTCGGGGCTGCCGCCGGGGCCGCCGCCCATCGGGGGGCCACCCATCGGCGGACCACCCATGGGCGGGCCGCTCATCGGGGGCGCGCTCATCGGCGACGGGCCGCCGAAGCCGCCACGGTCCCGGTCGGGCATGCGGATCTCGGCCGTCATGTCGGTCTTGCCGTGCCGGCCCGGCTCGAAGCCGTCGTAGCTGCCCGTGTCGTAGCCGGCCGGAGCCGGAGGCCGCTGCTGTTGCTGCGGCTGACCGTACCCGGGCTCCTCATAGCGGCCGTACGGGTCCGGAGCGGGCATCTGGGGGCGCTGCGGGAGCTGCTGCGGCTGCATCCGGTCCTCGCGGCCGTACGGGTCCTCGCGGGCGAACTGGCTCTCGCGGGCGTACTGGTCGTCGCGGGCGAACTGGTCCTCGCGGGCGTACTGACGGTCGTCGCGGACCGGTGCGGGCAGGCGCTCGGTGGGCGGCGCGGACCGGCCCAGCGCCTGGCTCATCCGATCGCCCGGCATCCCGCCCCGCATCGGCTCCGGCTGCATCCGCTCCGGGGCCATCCGGGGATCGGCGGAACGCCCGCCGCGGTCCTCGAACTCGGCGAGCTGCCGCTCCACCCGGTCCAGGTGCAGGTCCACCTGCCACTCGTCGTAGCCGCCGAAGCGCACGCGGAAGACGACGTCGTGCACCTCCTGGGCACCGACGGGCGCGCCGGACTGCTCGCCGGCCAGGGTCGCCTCGACCCGGTCCAGGAAAGCGTCGACCTCGTCGACCTTGTAACCGCGGCGCAGCGCGCGCCGCCGGAAACGCTGTCCCTGACTCGTCACAACGTCTCCCAAATCAGCGTCCGCAGGGAACTGAGCCCCGTCATCGTGCCACCTCCGCGTCGGCGACGGCGCCCCCAGCGTCCACCACCGTCAGCTCACTTGCGGCCAATTGGCCGCATGCACCGTCGATCTCCCGCCCCCGGGTGTCTCGGACCGTGGTCGCCACGCCCGCGTCGCGCAGCCGGCGGACGAACTCCCGCTCGACCGGCTTGGGGCTGGCGTCCCACTTGCTGCCCGGCGTCGGGTTGAGCGGGATGAGATTCACATGCGCCAGCTTGCCGTGCAGGAGCCGGCCAAGCAGGTCGGCACGCCAGGGTTGATCGTTTACGTCCCTGATCAGGGCGTATTCGATGGAGATCCGACGACCGGTCTGCGCCGCGTAGCCGAACGCGGCATCGAGCACCTCGGCCACCTTCCAACGCTGGTTGACGGGCACAAGCTCATCGCGCAGATCATCATCGGGGGCGTGCAGGGACAGCGCAAGAGTCACGGACAACCCTTCGGCGATCAACCGGCGCATTGCGGGCACGAGGCCCACGGTGGAGACGGTGATGTGCCGTTGTGAGAGACCCAGGCCCTCGGGGGCCGGAGCCACCAGCCGGCGCACGGCCTCGATCACCCGCGGGTAGTTGGCCAGCGGCTCGCCCATGCCCATGAACACGACCCGGGACAGCCGCGGCGGCGACCCGGTGACCGCGCCGGAGGCGGCGACGCCGGCGAGATAGACGACCTGGTCGACGATCTCCGCGACGGAGAGGTTGCGGGTCAGGCCGGCCTGGCCGGTGGCGCAGAACGGGCAGGCCATGCCGCAACCGGCCTGGCTGGACACGCACGCGGTGATCCGGTCGGGATAGCCCATCAGGACGCTCTCGACCATGGCGTTGTCGTGCAACTTCCACAGCGTCTTGCGGGTGGCGCCGTCGTCACAGGCCAGCTCTCGCTGCGGGGTGAGCAGCATGGGCAGCAGGTCTTCGGTGAGCTTGGCGCGCGACGCGGCGGGCAGGTCGGTCATCGCGGCGGGGTCACGCACCAGCCGCCCGAAGTAGTGGGTGGAGAGCTGCTGGGCACGGAACGCGGGCTCGCCGAGCTCGGCGACGGCTGCGCGGCGGCCGGCCAGGTCGAGGTCGGCGAGGTGGCGCGGCGGCATCGCGGGGCGACGGCGGGTGACCACCGCGTCGGGGGTGTCGGGGCTGGTCGGGATGACCGGAAGAATCGTCATGGCGTATCCAGTCTCCCACGTCGGGCGCACATGCCTACCCCGGCGGCGCGATGAGCCAGAGCAGCAGGAAAGCCGTCGGCACCGCGAAGAGGATCGAGTCGAGCCGGTCCATCAGGCCGCCGTGACCCGGCAACAGGTTGCTCATGTCCTTGATGCCGATGTCGCGCTTGAGCATCGACTCCGCCAGATCGCCCAGCACGGCGACCACCGAGAGCACGGCACCGAACAGCAGGCCCCAGTAGAACGGGACGTCGAGCAGGAAGTACGCCAGCGCGGAGCTGCCGACCGCCGCCGCGGCCACCGAGCCGGCGAAGCCCTCCCAGGACTTCTTGGGGCTGATGGTGGGGGCCATCGGGCGCTTGCCGAAGAAGACGCCGGCCGCGTAACCGCCGGTGTCCGACAGCACCACCGCGAGCAGGGTGATGAGCACCCGGTAGTCGCCGTCGTCGGGCTTGGCCAGCAGCACGCCGAAGCTGAGCAGGAACGGCACGTAGACGGCGATCAGCGCGGTGGCGGCGAAGTCCTTGCCGAGACCCCTGGGTCCGTCGGCCAGCCGCCACAGCAGCGTGGCCAGGACGGTGACCACCAGGCCGAGGATCAGCGCGTCCGTGCTGCCGTACCAGGCCAGGCCGGTCATCAGCACGCCGCCGGCGACCAGCGGGATCAGCGGCGGCCGGGCGCCGGTGACCTTGAGCGCCCGGACCATCTCCCAGATGCCCAGGCCGGCGGCCAGCGCGATGACCCCGAGGAAGGCCTGCTTCCAGACGAACAGGGAAGCCAGCACGACCAGGATCATGCTGACCCCGACCGCGATGGCGGCGGGCAGATTGCGGCCCGCGCGGCCGGCCGGCTTCACCGGTGGCTTACCGGCACGCCCGGCCCGGCGCCGGCCCGGTCCACGGGATCCCTCCGCTTCGGTCGCGGTCAGCTCCCACTCGGCCTGGGACGTCGAGGTGGCGGCCACCGGCGGATCCCAGTGCGGGGCGACCGGCTCGGGGCCGGGCGTGAAGGCGTTCCACACCGGGCCGGTCTCGGCCGCCTCCTGGGCGGCCTGGCGGCGGTGCGCCGCGTACGGGTCGGGCTCCTCGGCGGGCACGTCGAGGCCGTACGGGGCCGGGACGTCGGGTTGCCCGGACGCCCGGCCACCGGAAGGGGTCTGCCCACCGCGGGGCTCGAGGTACGACATCAGACCTCGAGCAGCTCTGCTTCCTTGTTCTTGACCAGCTCGTCGACCACCGCGACATAGCGGTGCGTGACGTCGTCGAGCTCCTTCTCGGCGCGGCGGCCGTCGTCCTCGCCGGCCTCGCCGTCCTTGACCAGGCGGTCGAGCTGCTCCTTGGCCTTGCGGCGCACGTTGCGGATCGCCACGCGCCCCTCCTCGGCCTTGGTGCGGGCCACCTTGATCATCTCGCGGCGGCGTTCCTCGGTCATCTGCGGCAGGTTGATCCGCAGCTGCGTACCCTCGTTGTTGGGGTTGACCCCCAGATCCGAGTCGCGGATCGCGCGCTCGATCGGGCCCAGCTGCGACGCGTCGTACGGCTTGACGATCACCATGCGCGGCTCCGGCACGCCGACCGAGGCCATCTGGGTGATCGGGGTCAGGGCGCCGTAGTAGTCGACGACGATCTTGGAGAACATCGCCGGCGTGGCACGGCCCGTACGGATCGCGGCGAACTCCTCCTTGGCGTGCTCGACCGCGCTCTCCATCTTCTCTTCGGCCTCGAAGAGGGTCTCGTCGATCACCGCTCCGTCGCCTCCTTGTTCCTCGTGGTCGTTCCTCGTGGTCGTTGCGAAAGTGTGCGGTACGCGCGGATCACGCGGTGATCAGGGTGCCGATCTTCTCGCCGCTCACGGCCCGGACGATAGTGTCGTCGCCCTGGGCGCCGAAGACGAGCATCGGCAGGCCGTTCTCCTCGCAGAGGCTGAACGCGGCCTGGTCCGCGACGCGCAGGCCCTGCTGGAGCACGCTGGCGAAGGTGATGTGGTCGATCTTGCGGGCGTCCGGGTCGGTCCGCGGGTCGGCGGTGTAGACCCCGTCGACGCCGTTCTTGCTCATCAGCACGAGGTCGGCGTGGATCTCCAGCGCGCGCTGGGCGGTGACCGTGTCCGTGGAGAAGTACGGCATGCCGGCGCCGGCGCCGAAGATGACGACGCGGCCCTTCTCGAGGTGCCGGATGGCGCGCAGCGGGATGTACGGCTCGGCGACCTGGGCCATCGTGATCGCGGTCTGCACCCGCGTCTCGATGCCCTCCTTCTCGAGGAAGTCCTGCAGGGCCAGGCAGTTCATGACCGTGCCGAGCATGCCCATGTAGTCGGCCCGGTTGCGGTCCATGCCGCGCTTCTGCAGCTCGGCGCCGCGGAAGAAGTTGCCGCCACCGACGACGACCGCGATCTGCACGCCGCGGCGGGTGGCCGTGGCGATCTGCCGGGCGATGCCCTGCACGACGTCGGGGTCGACACCCACCGCGCCGCCGCCGAAGACCTCACCGGAGAGCTTCAGCACGACCCGCCGGGGCCGCTCGGCCCGGGGCGCCGTGACCTCGTCCATCACGACAGCCTGCTCGGTCACCATCGTCATGCCGGTCCGCCCTTTCCTTCGCTGACTCCGAGACCCTATGTGACGGGGAGGCCGGGCGCTTGTCTCGCGTCCCGGCCTCCCGCGCAGTGCGCTGGTGCCTGGATTACTCCTGGCCGACCTCGAACCGGACGAAGCGGGTGACTTCGATCCCGGAATCGGCGGTGACCTGCTTGACGGTCTTCTTGTTGTCGGTGACCGACGGCTGCTCCAGCAGGACGAAGTCCTTGAAGAAGGAGTTCACCCGGCCCTCGACGATCTTGGGCAGCGCCTGCTCGGGCTTGCCCTCCTCGCGTGCGGTCTGCTCGGCGATGCGACGCTCCGACTCCACGGTCTCGGCGGGCACCTCCTCGCGGGTGAGGAACTTCGGCCGCATGGCGGCGATCTGCATGCCGACCGCGCGGGCGTCGTCGGCGCCGGCCTCGTCGGTCTTGCCGGTGAACTCGACCAGCACGCCGACCTGCGGCGGCAGGTCCTGCGCCTTGCGGTGCAGGTAGACCGCGACGTTGCCGTCGAGGATGGCGAAGCGGTTGAGCACGATCTTCTCGCCGATCTTGGCGGAGAAGTCCTGGATCACGTCGGCCACGGCGCGGCCGTCGGCCAGCGTGGAGGCCAGCAGCGCGGCGGCGTCGGCCAGCTTGGCCTGCTCGCCGTGCTCGACCAGGGTCTGACCCAGCGCGACGAAGTCGGGGGTCTTGGCGACGAAGTCGGTCTCGCAGTTGAGCTCGAGCAGCGCCTTGCCGGAGTGCGCCACGATGCCGTTGGCGGCGGTCCGGCCGGCCCGCTTGCCGACGTCCTTGGCACCCTTGATGCGCAGGAACTCGACGGCCTGGTCGAAGTCACCGTCCGACTCGTCGAGCGCCTTCTTGCAGTCCATCATGCCGGCGCCGGTGAGGTCGCGGAGCTTCTTCACGTCCGCGGCGGTGTAGTTGGCCATGACTCTCTCTCGATGCTTGAGGTCCGGGATCTTCCGGGGCCGGCCGCCGCGGGGCGGCGGCCGGCTTCCTTGAAGTTTGTTACTCCGCGGTGGCGGCGACCTTCTGAGGGGCGTCCGGTACGGCGTCGACGGCCGGGGTGGCGTCGTTGCCCGCAACGGCGGGGGCAGCCTCGCCGGCGGGCGGCGCAGCTTCTCCGGTGACCGGCGCAGCTTCTCCGGCGGCCGGCGCAGCGGCGGTCTCGGTGTCAGCGGCCTTCTTGTCGGCGCCCTCGTAGAGGTCGCGCTCCCACTCGGGCAGCGGCTCACCGGCGGCGACGGTGCCCGGCTCGGGCTTGTCGTCGGCGTTGCCGCGGTTGCGGCCGGAGCGCTTGATCAGACCGTCCGCGACGGCGGCGGCGATGACCTTGGTCAGCAGCTCGGCCGAGCGGATCGCGTCGTCGTTGCCCGGGATCGGGAAGTCGACCTCGTCCGGGTCGCAGTTGGTGTCCAGCACCGCGATGACCGGGATGCCCAGCTTGCGGGCCTCGTCGACGGCGATGTGCTCCTTCTTGGTGTCGACGACCCAGATCGCCGACGGCACCTTCGTCATGTCCCGCAGACCACCGAGGGTCTTGGTGAGCTTGGTCTGCTCACGGAACAGCTGAAGGGTCTCCTTCTTGGTGTAGCCGGCGGCGGTACCGGTGAGGTCACC
This sequence comes from Actinoplanes sp. NPDC051405, assembly GCF_055586185.1. Taxonomy (NCBI): domain Bacteria; kingdom Bacillati; phylum Actinomycetota; class Actinomycetes; order Micromonosporales; family Micromonosporaceae; genus Actinoplanes; species Actinoplanes sp. NPDC051405. The sequence continues at coordinate 169,993 of NZ_JBVJIR010000018.1, read as the reverse complement.
GATCGCCTCGAGCTCCTTCATGCGCTGGAGCCGCTTGTACACCGTCTGGAAGTTGGTCAGCATGCCACCGAGCCAGCGGTGGTTGACGTACGGCTGGCCCACGCGGGTCGCGTGCTCCGCGATCGCCTCCTGGGCCTGCTTCTTGGTGCCGACGAAGAGGATGTGGCCACCCTCGGCGACGGTGTCACGGACGTACGCGTAGGCCTTCTCGATGTAGTCGAGGGTCTGGCGCAGGTCGATGATGTAGATGCCGTTGCGCTCCGTCATGATGAATCGCTTCATCTTCGGATTCCAGCGCCGGGTCTGGTGCCCGAAGTGGACACCGCTCTCCAGCAGCTGACGCATGGTCACGACGGCCATGGTGAATTGCTCCCTGCTATTCCCTGGTTGTCACGCTCACCGGCGGTGTGCGTCCTGGCGCCCGGTCGCCGGCCCAGGCGGGCCCGAAAGGAATCGGGACCAGGGAGGACCGTCGCTGACGGCTCATGACCCCTCGCCGGAAGGTGCAGCCGGTGAGTGATCAATCGTGGCTCGTGCAGAAGGCGCGCGAAGTCGACCGCACGGGGCGGTCGCCGTGGACAAGCATACGCCGTGGGCGACGCGGCCCGCTTCCGGGCGGACGCCGCCCGAATTCCGGGCCTTTTGTCGGATTAGGCGACGGCGAGCGCGGCGGCCAGCAGCAGGACCAGACCGATCGGAAGGTACGCGAGCGGCGGCCGCAGCCAGGCGTCACGGGCACTCGTCCGGCCGCCACCGGCCAGCGAGTACAACCCGAAACCGGTCAGCGGGAGCCCGAGGGTCAGCAGGACCGCGGGCACGACGCCCCGGGCGGTGGCGTCGTCGACGAACGCGGCCCGGATCAGCAGCAACAGCGCCGGGATCAACAGGACGACGGTGACGGCGGCGAACACGACGGCCGAAACCGGACGGCGCGAGTGGTACACCGAGTCGGGAGCGCCGCCACCCGGCTTGGCCATGGGGACCATGCTCGTCGGCTCGTTGTAGGGGGACGCCGCCGGCGGCGGGGGCTCCGGCGCGGCGCCGTACGTGGTGGTCGTGGTGACCGTGGAAACGGCCGGGGCGTCGGCGAGCGACGTCGCACCGCTGCTCGGCCGGACCGCCGGATACTCGGGCCCGCGCACGGGGATCCGGATCGAGCCGGAATCGGCGGACGACAACGCGTGGCTGCCGGAGGTCGTCACCGGATCGGGTGACGCATAACCGGCCGGTGGTGCCGAGTACGGGTCGGCGGAGCGCTGGTCCGGCAAGCGGAACGCGCCACTGGGACGCTCGTGCACAGCCGAGTCGTAGGGGTTCGTCTCGGGCGGCTGAGCTGCGTACGGGCTCGGGACCTCGGTTGCCCGCTGCCCGGTGTACCAGCTGGGTTCCGGCTCTTCGGCGTACCGGCGATGTCCTTCCACGATTTCGCACCGTAGGTGACGCGGGGTCCGGATGCCACCGCTGGGGACCTATCAGATGCCGACGATGACGCTGCGGTTATCCACAATCGCGCTCTGTCCACAACCGGCCCCGCGCGAGGACCCCCGGATGCGCGACGGTCGCCGTCATGACAACGGAGAGAAGGGCGGTCGGCGCGTACGGCGAGCGACTGGCCGAGCGGCACCTGCGCGACCAGGGCCTGGTGGTGCTCGCCCGCAACTGGCGCTGCGCCGAGGGCGAGGTCGACCTGATCCTGCGCGACGGCGACGACGTCGTCTTCTGCGAGGTCAAAACCCGCCGCGGCGCCACCTTCGGCACGCCGGCCGAGGCGATCCGCCCGGCCAAGGTCCGCCGCCTGCGCCGGCTGGCGGCCCGCTGGCTCGAGCAGGCGGGAGTACGCCCCAGGGAGGTCCGTTTCGACGTCGTGGCGGTGCTCCCCCAGCCGCGCGGAGCGACCGTGGTCGAGCACGTCCGAGCGGCGTTCTAGGTGAGCTACGCACGGGTGCTGTGCGTCGGTCTCGTCGGCGTCGAAGGACACCTCGTCGAGGTGGAGGCGGACCTGTCGCCCGGCCTGCCGGCGGTGGTGCTCACCGGCCTGCCGGACACGGCGCTGCACGAGGCCCGCGACCGGGTGCGGGCCGCGGTGGTGAATTCAGGCCAGAGCTGGCCCAACCGGCGCATCACGGTGAACCTGCTGCCGGCCACAGTGCCCAAGCACGGCAGCGCGTTCGACCTGTCGATCGCATGCGCGCTGCTGGCCGGGGCGGGCGAGCTGCCACCGGCGCCGCTGGAGGGCGTGGTGGTGCTGGGCGAGCTAGGCCTCGACGGGGCAGTGCGACCGATCCGCGGGGTGCTGCCGATGGTGGCGGCTGCGGCGCGGGCGGGGATCAGCCGGGTGATCGTGCCGCTGGGCAACGCCCGCGAGGCATCGGTGGTGCCCGGGCTGACGGTGCGGGGGGTCGACTCGCTGCACCGGCTGGTCGCGTACGTCCGGGGCGAGGACCGCCTGCTGGAGCCGCCACCCGCCCAGCCACCGCAGGCATCCGGCGGACCGGACCTGGCCGACGTGGCCGGTCAGGAGCTGGGTCGCTATGCCCTCGAGGTGGCGGCGGCCGGCGGGCACCACCTCGCGCTGATCGGCCCGCCCGGCGCGGGAAAGACGATGCTGGCCGAACGCCTGCCATCACTCCTGCCCGAGCTGGACGACACGTCGGCCCTGGAAGTGACGGCACTGCAGTCGATCGCCGGCGTGCTCCCACCGGACGGCGGCCTGGTACGCCGCCCGCCGTTCCAGGCACCCCACCACAGCGCGAGCCTGGCGGCACTGGTCGGCGGAGGATCGGGCCTGGCCCGCCCGGGCGCGCTGTCGCTGGCGCACCGCGGAGTCCTGTTCCTGGACGAGGCACCGGAGTTCGCCAACGCGACTCTGCAGGCGCTGCGGCAGCCACTGGAGAGCGGGCGGGTGCGGCTGGCCCGGGCCCGGGGCAGCACCGAATATCCGGCCCGGGTCCAGGTGGTGCTGGCGGCGAACCCGTGCCCGTGCGCGAACCCGGCGGGAGACCAGTTCTGCGTGTGCCCGGCGACGGCCCGGCGCCGGTACCTGGCCAAGCTGTCCGGTCCCCTGCTGGACCGGATCGACATCCAGATCCGGATCCAGCCGTTGAGCGCCGCCCAGCTGATGACGACCGCCGGGCCGGCCGAGTCGTCCGCCGTGGTGGCGGAACGGGTGGCCGAGGCGCGGGCGGCGGCAGCTGAACGGTGGTCGGAGGCGGGATGGCGGGTGAACGCGGAGGTGCCGGGGTCGCACCTGCGGCGGCCGCCGTGGCGACTGGCGGCGCGGGACACGGCGGCGTTGCGGGCCGGGCTGGACCGGGGGTCGCTGTCGGCGCGGGGATTCGACCGGATCTTGCGGCTGGCGTGGTCGATCGCGGATCTGGACGGGCGGGGCCGGCCGACGGGCTCAGATGTCCACGAGGCGGCACAACTACGAATGGGAGAGGCCCATGACCAGAGAGACCAGACCTGACCAGCAGATCTCGCCGCGGGTTGCGCCTTTCCCGCAACGCGATGCCCTGCTGACCCCTCCGCCATCCTCGCCACGCGATGCTCTGCGATCCGCGGCGCCGGCCCCGCCGCGCGATGCCCTGCAATCTCCTTCGCTGTCCTTGCGGGGGGATGCCTTGCAATCCGCGGCGGTGGCCTCGCCGCGGGTTGTTGTGGAGTCTGTTGCGGCGCCGGATCCGGCGGCGGTGGGCGCGGAGCTGGCGCCGGTTGTCCCGCTGTGGCCGGATGGCCGCTCGGGTGCCGTGACCAGATGGCCGCTCGGCGGGCGGCACCGCCGCAGACGCCGGCCCTGGCCGGCCCTCACCTCACTGATCCCGTCCGGGGACGACGACGGCGGGAGGGCGGCATGAGCGGGTCGCAGCCCGGTGACGATGCCGACCGGATGGCGCGGGTGGCTCTCACCTGGCTGGCCGAGCCGGGCAACCGGGCCGTGTGGCAGCTCGTAGAGGCGGCAGGCGCCGAGGCCACTCTGAACCGGCTGCTGGACGGGGACGTCCCGGAGTCGACATTGCGCGCCGCGGTCATCTCCCGGTCGAGCGTCGGCGACCCGCGCAGGCTGGCCGAGGCGGCGCTACGTCGCGCCGACCGGCTGGGCGCTCGCGTGGTGGTCCCCGCCGATCCGGAGTGGCCGGCCGGAGTGGACACGCTCAGCACCCTCGAACTCGACGGCGGCGACCGGATCAACCGTGACGTCCGCCCGCCGCTGTGCCTGTGGGTCCGGGGTGCGCGGCGGCTCGATGAGGCGTTCGCTCGATCGGTCGCGGTGGTGGGTGCCCGCGCTGCGACCAGCTATGGCCTGCACGTGACGAACGAGCTCGCGTACGGGCTGGCCGAGCACGGCTGGACGGTGGTGTCCGGCGGGGCGTTCGGCATCGACGCGGCGGCGCACGGGGCGGCGCTGACGGCGGACGGGCTGACGGTTGCTGTGCTGGCGTGCGGGGTCGACCGGCCGTACCCGGTGGGGAACTCCGCCATGTTCGAGCAGATAGCCGAGAGCGGTCTGCTGATGAGCGAGTGGCCGCCGGGCTCGGACCCACTGAGGCACAGGTTCCTGATCCGCAACCGGGTCATCGCGGCGGCGACAGCGGGAACGGTCATCGTCGAGGCGGCCGCCCGCAGCGGCGCGGTGCAGACCTTGAGCAGGACGGTGGCGCTGGGGCGGCGGGCCATGGTCGTACCGGGGCCGGTGACGTCAGCGATGTCGGTGGGCTGTCATGAGCTGCTGCGCCGGCATCCCGAGACGGTCGTCGTGACCGGTACGGCCCAGGTGCTCGAAGAGGTCGGCCGGATCGGCGAATACCTGGCGGAGATACCGCGGGGCCGGGATCACGTCCGGGACGACCTGGACGAGGACTCCGCGCTGGTGCTGGAGGCGATCCCCCGCCGCGGAACGGTGGGCCCGGAGGAACTGGCGGCAAGGGCAGGGCTGGGCGTACGCACGGTGCTGCGCCGGCTCTCGCTGCTCGAGATGGCCGGCCTGGTGGTACGCCGGAGCGACGGCGTGGCACTGGCCCGCCCGACCAGGCGAGCGCCGCCCGGTCCGGTGTAGACGGCGGCGTCAGGCCTCGACGTCGTCGACGTCCCGCCGGTGCGCCTTCATCCAGGCCTCGACGTCCTCGGTCGCCCACACCTTGCCCTGGGCCAGATCAGCGACAGGCGCGGGAAAGTCCGCCCTGCTGGTGATCTGGTACGCGCGCTGACGACTGACCCCACCCAGGCGAAGGCGGATCTCGTGCGCGCCCATCAATCGAATCGGCTTGCTTCCCACATGATCGACCGTAGACGTATGACTATTAGTCATGGGTCAACTTCACGAACGACAGCTAGTCGCTGGTCAACTACGGTGGCCGCATGACTCCCCGGCCCCGCACGAGTTCCCGGCCGCGCACGGGCGCAGCCTCGAAAGCCAGTAGCCGGATGACCCTCCCCGACAAGCGGTCCCCGGAAAGGCGGCCGGATGAGTATTCGTCGCAGGCGGCGTCTTGACCCGGTCCCGCACGAGCCGTCCCACAGACGCCTCTGGCAGTCGTGGTGGCGACGTTGCTCGTGCGGACTCCGAGCCCCCTGCGTGGACCGCCTGGTCCCCGCACCGCGACTACCGTTCCCTCCCGCCCGGAACGAACGAAACGCACCGGGCACCGACCCGCGGCCGGACGGCGACACCAGAGACAGTGCCCGGCACCACCAGGCGGGCCGGCCAGCCGGCGCAAGGTCCGGGCGCGACGCCGCTCGGGAGTTCATCCGCCGCGCGCCGGCCTACCTGGCGCACCAGGGTGCCGGGCACGAGATCGCCCAGGCGGCGCGCAGGGCGAATGTCGAGGCACCCGCGCCCGGCAGTTGTGACAGCCGACCACAAGCGATCGGCGCCGCGGCTTCCGCAAACCCGGGTGTCACCACGCCGCTGCCCCACCCCGCCGCGCAGATCGGCGGGTTGTTCGACGGCCTGCTGCTGGTCGATCCCGGACCGGTGTCCCCGACGTGGTGGCGACCAGAACCGGACCTCGACCCAGGCGAGGACACCCGGCGGATGTGCGTCGCCCACTGAGCACTCGGCCCCGGTGCCGGCTCGGCCGGCATCGGTCGCGACTCCGCTACCGCGAACACCTCACGGAGGAAGGACCATCGTCATGCCGTCAGCGGAGCCGACGCGGCTCACCGACGACCTGTGGCTCGCCGCGCACGACGGCGTCAAAGGCGCTCGCTTGATCGGTGACTGGCCGCTCGGGGTCGGGCTGGCCACCGGGCTGCTGGCCGAGCTGATCCACGGCGGGTTTCTGGAACTGCGCGAGGGCGAACTGTTCCGCGCCCAGGATGCCGCGGCCGCCCTGCCGAGTGATCCTGCGCTGCGCCCGGTGCTGGTCACGATGCAGGCCGAAGAGCAGACCTGGCCTGCCCCGCCGGCTCCGGTGCAGGCGCGGGCGACAGCGCACGAGGAGCAGTGGGGGCCACGCGCCTGGGAGCGTGGTGCCTGGCCACCGCCGGTGCAGCAGGAGACCCGGCACCGCCGGCCCGGCCACCCGCTCAACGCGTGGATCTCCTACCTGGCTTACGACAGTCGCGCGGAGGCACGAGTTCTCGACCGGCTGTCCCGCACCGGCCTGGTCCAGCGCGAAGAGCACCGCCGGCTCTTCGGCGGCACCACGGTGCGATACCTGCCCTTCGACTCCTACGCCTCCGGGACACCGGCGAACACCATCACCCACGCCGTGCAGACCGGGCGAACGCTGCCCTGGGCCGACGTCATTCTCGCGGGTCTGTTCCTGGCTACCGGGCTGCACCACCACGCGCTGGCCACGCTGTCGCCGTACGAGCGGTCCTTGCTCACCCAGCAGATCCAGACCGGTCTGACCGACCCGGGCGGGTCCGGCATCAAGGCGATGTTGCGAGAGCTGCTGCACGCGGCGGACGCCGCGATCGGCGAGGCCGCCATGCGCTGATCACCCCATGCATTCCCTACCCCTCAACCCCTTTTGCAGGAGGAACCCCCGGTGTCCGCACCTCCCTCTGTCGTCCGGACCAGCGTCTCGTACGCGCTCGCGCGCAACCGGCTCGGCCCGTTCGCGATCGGCTCAGCCATCGCCTCGTCCGTGGCGCCGCTGACCGTCATCACCCTGGTTGTGCCCCTCGCCTTGGCGGCGACCGGCCTGCTCGGCTTCCCGATCGCGATCATCGCCGTCGCCGCGATCCTGATGATCTACGCCGTCGGTTACCTGGCGATGGCCCGGCACATCCCCAACGCCGGCGCGTTCTACGCCTACGTCGCCCACGGCATCGGCCGCCCGTTCGGCGTCGGCACCTCCTGGTTCGCCCTGGCCACCTACACCAGCTTCCAACTGTGCTGCTACGGCGCGTTCGGTGCCGCGATCGGCGCCCCGCTGCTCGGCGACTGGCTCGGTTTCGACGTGCACTGGTTCATCCCCGCTGTCCTCGCCTGGGCCCTGGTTGCCCTGCTCGGCGCGAACGAGGTCAAACTCTCCGGCTACGTCCTTGTCTTCCTGGTCGTCGCCGAAACCGTCCTGGTCGTGCTCTACAGCCTGGCGATCATGCTCGCCTCCGGCTTCGCGTTCTCCGGCGCCGCGATGAACATGAGCGACCTGTCCGGACCCAGCCTCGGCGTGCTGATCGTGCTCGGCGCCACCTCGTTCGCCGGTGTCGAACAGTCGGTGGTCTACATCGAGGAAAGCAAAGACCCACGACGCACCATCCCGACCGCCACCTACGTCACCATCGCCGTCATCGGCGCCGCCTACGCGCTCGCGTCGTGGGTGCAGATCTCCGCCGCCGGCCCCCAACCGATCGACCGGGCCGCCGCCGAGGGCGCTGATCTGTTCTTCAACGAAGCCACCGTCATGCTCGGCCACGCCGCGGTCACCGTCGGGAAGATCCTGCTCGGCACCGGCCTGATCGCCGCACTGCTGGCCTTCCACAACGCCATCGCCCGCTACACCTTCGCCCTCGGCCGCGAAGGCGTCCTCCCGCGACTGTTCGGCCGCACCACCATCAAAGGCGCACCCCGCAACGCCTCCCTCGCCCAGACCACCCTCGCCCTGGCCGTGCTGATCCTCTACGCCATCGCCGGCTGGGACCCGCTGGTGCAGTTGTTCTACTGGGGCTCCACCACCGGTGGCCTCGGCATCCTGCTGCTCTACACCCTGACCAGCATCGCCGTCATCGGCTTCTTCACCGGCAACACCCACGGCGAAAACCTGTGGCAACGCCGCATCGCACCCCTGCTCGCCACCGCCATCCTGCTGATCGTCGCCTACCTCGCGATCGACAACCTCGCCGGCCTCTACGGCGTCGCCCCCGGCACCGGCCCCGCCCGGACAGTGCCCATCGCCCTGCTGCTGATCTTCGCCGCCGGCACCGCCTGGGGACTGATCCTGCGACGCACCCGACCCGACGTCTACGAAGGCATCGGTCGCGGAGCCCGCAGCGCCACCGCCTCGACCTCCGGCCTGTCCGCCATCCTCTGACCGAAAGGGCCCACCCGCATGACCAGCACCGACACCACCCCGACGCTGCGCCTCGCCGGCCCGGACGACGTAGACACCGTGGCTGACATCGTCGCCGACGCGTTCGACCATCTGAAGGTCATCCACTATCTCGTCCCCGATGCGTCCCGCCGCCGGACGATCACCCGCGACTGGTACCGGCTCTCCATCGCCCACGCCATCAGCGGCGCAGGACAGGTCGTCGTGACCACAGACGCCGGCGCCGCCGCCGTCTGGTTCGACCGCACCCACGAGGCGCGCGAACCCGAGGGGTACGAGAAACACCTCGCAGATCTCGCCGATGAATATCTGCCCCGGTTCCAGCACCTTGATCTGCAGATGGAAGCCCACCACCCCACCGACCCGCACTGGCACCTGCTGTTCCTCGCCGTACGCCCGGAACGGTGGAGCCAAGGACTGGGCAGCCGGCTGATGGACCACACCCACAGCCGGCTCGACGCCGACGGCATCCCCGCCTACCTGGAGGCCACCGGCCTGCAGAACCGGGCCCTGTACCGGCGACACCGCTACCAGGACATGAACCCACCCACCATCACGGTCACCGGCGACACGGTGCTGTACCGCATGTGGAGACCTGCGCAGAACGGCTGACAACCCCCGGAACCCAGGCCCACGACCCACGTTCAACCAAGGACCCCGATCGCCATGACGAAACCCTCACCCGACTCGCGCGACCCTGACGCCCCGATCGCGGAGCGGCGACGTGACCTCGAACGTCACGTCGCCGCCTACGGCGAGAATCCGATCGACGTATCCCGCCCGTCGCCGGCCCGCCGCTACAACGACCTGCAGGGCGGCAAGGACAACTTCCAGGCCGACCGTGACTCCGCCGCGAAGTTGCAGAAAGCCTTGCCCAGCATCCGCCTGGCCGCCAAGGAACTTCGCCGGTGCATGGAGCGTCAGGTCGCCTACCTCGCCGAGCGGGGCGTACGGCAGTTCCTCGACCTCGGATGCGGGTTGCCGCAGGAACCGAACGTGCACGAGATCGCCCAGGCCGTCGACCCCAGCAGCCGCATCCTGTACGTCGACTGCGACGAGCTGGTCGGCTCCCACGCCCGCGCGTTGCTCATCGGTACGCCGGAGGGCACGATCCAGTTCCTGGACGGCGACCTGACCGACATCGGCACGCTCCTGGCTCACCCGATCACCCGTGAGGTGCTCGACTTCGACCAGCCGATCGCGGTGCTACTCCTGGCCGTGCTGCATTTCATCGTCGACGACGGGCAGGCCTACGCCGCCGTCGACCAGATCAAAGCCGCCCTGGCTCCCGGCTCATACGTAGCCCTGACCCATGTCACCTACGACCCGCTCGACCCCGGGACGGCCGCGCATCTCGCCGAGCTGGCGGCGAGCATGGAGCACGGACCGTTCAAGGCACGCACTCGCCAGGAGGTCGCAGCGTTCCTCACCGGATTGGAGCTCGTCGAGCCGGGCCTGGTGTCGACCGTCGAGTGGCTCCCGGAGCGCGACCCGAAGCCACAGGCCGCTCCGAACCAGGCCGTCGCGTATGCCGCGATCGGCCGCCTGCCGTGATCATCACCCCGCCACGCCGCGACCGCGGGACGGCATAGCCGGCAAGCACGCCGCAGTTAACCGTCATAGTCGGCCAAAGCGGACCAAGGGCGCCGCCCTACAGAGGAACCTTGCATCTGCACGTGCATGCACGCGTGCAGATGGCATTGCAGGGAGGCTTCCCGGACGGCACGATAACCGGCGTGGTCATGCCAGCAAACCGTTGTCGGCACCGGCCGGAGCGCCGACGCCAACTCATCACAAGGCGTCGCTCCGGCCGGCGTCTTGCCCTTCCGCTGCTCGTCAACCTTCTGCTGCTGGGCTTCTCGATCGTCGCTGCGCTCCTCGGGGAGTCCGCACTCGCGCTGGTCGCCGGAACCGGTGGCGTCGGCCTGTCCCGCGAGATAGCCCGGCGCATCCTGTCCACATAGGCCTGTCGGCGTCCACGAAGTCACTCGTCCAGGTGACAAAAGCTGTGCCGGTCATGCCCGGCCCCGGCCACCAACCGGCCGGCCCATCACCTCGAACCCGGAGAATCGAATGTCCACGATCCTGACGTCGCAACCCAGCGCCAAAGGACGTCCCGACGATGCACGCGAGGTGCTGGGCCGCCGGTTGCGGTCCCTGCGCGAGGCCAAGGACCTGACCCCGATCGAGGCGGGCCGGCACATCGGCGGCTCAGGATCGAAGATCAGCCGCATCGAATGGGGCCGGATCAAGGTCAAAGCCGACGACGTCTACCAACTGCTGATCCTGTACGGCGTCACGGACTCCCACGAACGCAAGGCCCTCCTCGAACTCGCCCGCCGGCTGGAGACCCGCCAGTGGTGGGACGCCTACGGCGATCTTCTCGACGGCTGGTTCTGCTCGTACCTCGTGCTGGAATCGATCGCCCAGCACATCCGCACCTACGAAGTGCGCTTCATCCCCGGCCTCCTGCAAACGCCCGCGTACGCCGAAGCGGTCATCCGACTCCACCACACCGACCCGGACCAGGTCCGCCGACGGGTCGACGTGCGTATGCAACGACAGCACGCCCTGCTCAACAACAAGACCCCGCAGCTGTGGGCGGTGATCGACAAAGCCGCCCTGGACGAAGCGGCCCTGCCGGACGGCATCGCCGGCCCGAAGGTCATGCGGGACCAGATCGCCTTTCTGCAAAAAGCGATCCAGCACCGCAACGTGAACATCCAGATCCTGCCGCCCGGCGCCGGCGGACGCGTCGGCGTCGCCACGTCGTTCTCCCTGCTGCGAAACAGGGGCCTACCGGACGTCGCCTACCTGGAACACATCGGTAGCGCCTTCTTCCTCGACGACCCGACGGTTTCGGAACCCTACGAGATCGCCATGAGCAGACTCGCCGTCGCGGCCGGCCACCCGGGAGACACCCCGCAAACCCTCACCGAGGCACTGAAGGCCATCAGCGGCGACTGACAACGGCGGCAGCGGGCGCGGCGGATTTCTGCCATCCGCGCGTACCGAGCTACCCGCCGTGCCGAGCCGAAGCCGCTCCCTGATCACGTCGGTAGTTGTCAACGATGAAGCCGCTGTACTCCGCCACGGTGTCGTACAGCGCCCGCCCCTCACTGTTGTCCAGAGTGGTGTTCCAGTACAAACGGGGCGCGTCGTGTGCTTCCGCGTCTCGCGCAACCCAGTGCAGAACGGCCGTCGCGACGCCCTGCCGCCGGGCCCGCGGAGCCACGAACAAATCGGCCAGATAACACCGGCCGGCTCCCCAAAGGCTGGTGTGGAAGTAGTAGTGGGCCAGCCCCACCATCACCCCATCAAGCCGGGCGGCGGCCCCGCGGATCTCATCGCGGGCGACCAGCCGTCGCCAGGTCCGGTCGTAGAGGGCATCGCTGATCTACATCTCCACCATCCCGCCCATCCTCACCGCAACCAACCGTCTGAACGTAAATACAATGACGTACCGTGGAAGTCATGATCGACCCCTCGGCCGACCGCGCGGTTTTCCGCCAGCTCGCCGATCTTCTGCGCGACCAGATCCAGTCGGGCGCGCTCGCGCCCGGCGAGCCGCTGCCCAGCGAGCTGCGGCTGGCCCAGGAGTACGGCATCAGCCGCACCACCGTGCGCCAGGCGATCGGTCAGCTCCGCACTGAGGGCCTGGTCACGGTCGACCGGCCACGAGGGACGTTCGTCCGCGTCCCGGAGCCGACCGAGCTCATCACCCTGCGCCGCGGCGATAAGGCCGGCGCCCGCATGCCGACCGACGCGGAACGCCGCGCCCACCGCCTCGCCGAAGGTGTCCCGGTCCTGGTGATCACGGCACCCGACGGCACCACAACCGTGCACCCGGCTGACCGGGTCCGGCTGACCCGTCCCTGAGCCCGGCGCAGCCCCCTACTTCCGGACCCGGCGGCGAAATCCGTGGGCCGCGTCCCACGACTCGATGACCAGGTGATCCGCGGGCACCCCGAGATACGTGAGGGACACCTCCGTCACGTCAATGCGGAAGTAGCCGGCCCCGGGCACCGACTCCTCCCCCGGCGCCGGCATCTCCACAGCTTTGCCGGCCAGCTTCGCATCGCCGGGCCACTGCTCCGGTGCGTCCGCCGGCGGCTCCAGGGTCGGGCTGTGCACCGCTATCCGTGGATCGCGCCGCACGTCGAGCAGCTTCATCGAGCCGCCCATCATGCCGAACGTCACTTCGCCGTCGGAGAACTTCAGCTCCGTCGCACTGATCCGCGGCGCACCGTCCCGGCGCAACGTCGCGATCGTCTTGTTGGTCCCCGCGTCGAACCGGGCCCGCACCTTCGCCGCGAACTCGGCGAACTCGTCTTCGATCTCCTGCCACCTCGCCATGGACCGACCCTATGAGCCGGGTCTGACAAAAACTCAGAACAGGTTGTACTGCTCGATCGCCACCGTGAATCCGTGACCGGACTCGGTGTTCTCGCAGCGCATCGCCTTGCTGTCGCTGCTGCACAGGAAGTCCCCGGCCCGCAGCGACTTGCCGTAGGCGAGCATCTCTTTTCCACCCAGCACAGTGTCACCGGCACACGTGAATGTCGCCTCTTCCGTCTGGTGCACGGAGATGCCCGACCCCCAGTCGAGGTCACAGTCAGCCGGTGCCGGCGGTGGCTGCCAGTTCTTGCGGACGATGTCGCAGCGGGCTCCCGACTTGTCCAGGTAGCAGCCGATGTTCCCGGACGGCGACACGAAGTTCGCCTCGCTGACCTCGTCCGGCGGCTCCGGGGACGGGGACGCCGCGCCGGGCGGCGGCGCGTCACCCAGCGCCGCATTCGTGGCCAAGGCCTGGGTGGTCGGTCGCGGCTCCACCGGATCCGGCGACGCCGAACATGCCGTCAGGGCCACCACCAGCGTGATCACCCCGCCCAGCCCGGCCCATCCGCGCGCTGCTGACACGTCACCTCCCAAAGGCGGAATGATAAGGGCGTGGAGCAAGAACAGTGAGCACCCGCGACGTCCACGCATCGCTGCCGCCCGCGATGCGTTCCGCGGTCGACGACTTCGCCGTGCACCTGGCCCGCGTCGACAACCGCTCCGCGCACACTGTGCGGGCATATGTCGGAGATGTCGTCTCGCTGCTCGACCATGCGGCGACTGCCGGCTGCGCCGCCCCGGCCGATCTGGACATCACGGTGCTGCGGGGCTGGCTCGCGCAGCGGATGACCGACGGCGCCGCGCGTACCTCTCAGGCACGTCGGGCCGCCGCGGCCCGGACCTTCACCGCCTGGGCGCACCGGTCCGGGCTCTGCCCGGCCGACGCCGGCGCGCAGCTGGCCAGCCCGCGGGCGCACCGCGACCTGCCGTCGGTGCTGCGCGCCGACCAGGCGGCGGACCTGGTCGTCACCACGGCCGACCCCCATGCGGTACGCGACCGAGCGGTCCTGGAACTGCTCTACGCAACCGGCGTACGGATCAGCGAGCTCTGCGGCCTCGACACAGCTGACATCGACGAGGGGCGCCGGGTGATCCGGGTCTTCGGCAAGGGCGCCAAGGAACGCATGGTCCCGTACGGCATCCCGGCCGAGAAGGCCCTCGACGACTGGCTGCGTCACGGCCGCCCGACCTTGGTCCGTCCCGGCAGCGGCGATGCCCTGTTCCTGGGCGCACGCGGCGGCCGGCTCCAGCAGACTGTGGTCCGCCGGATCGTGGCCGCGGCCGCCCAGGCCGCGGGCCTGCCCCACACCAGCCCGCACGACCTGCGCCACTCAGCGGCCACCCACCTGCTGGACGGTGGCGCGGACCTGCGCGCGGTCCAGGACCTCCTGGGCCACTCGTCACTGTCGAGCACCCAGATCTACACCCACGTCTCCACCGAACGCCTCCGCGCCGCCTTCAAACAAGCCCACCCCCGAGCGTGACCCCGGCCGGCGACGACCGCGAGCCCGGCAGCGACCCGGCGGCCGGCGCAGGCCGGCAGCGACCCGGCGGCCGGCGCAGGCCGGCAGCGACCCGGCGGCCGGCGCAGGCCGGCCGCGACGCGGCGACAACCACAGGCCCGGCGGCCAAGCCGGCGGCCGCAGGCGGGCCGCGACCCGGCGACAACCGCAGGGCCGCCGCAACCAAGCGGCCACCGCAGGCCCGCCCGCGACCCGGCAGTCACCGCAGCCGCGCCGCGACCGCCCGTCGCCCCGTCTGAGGAACGACCGCGACGGACCCGCTGGCACCACGTACGATCAGGGCGTGAGCGTCGGAGATCCGCCCCCGCCCATCCCGGGAGCGCGGCTCCTCTTCTCGCTCGACCCGGCCACCGCCTACCTCAACCATGGTTCGTTCGGTGCCGTCCCGATCGGCGTACAGCGCACCCAGCAGCGGCTGCGGGACGAGGTCGAGCGCAATCCGATGTCGTTCTTCGCTTCGCCGGGGCTGACCGACCGGATCGTCCATACCCGACGGCATCTGGCCGATTTTCTCGGCGCCGACCCGGACGGCAGCGCTCTGGTGCCGAACGCCACCGCCGCCGTCTCGCTGGTGCTGCAGTCGATCCGGCTGACCTCCGGTGACGAGGTGCTGCTCACCGACCACGGCTACGGCGCCAACGCGATCGCTGTGCGGCGGCAGTGCCGGCGGGACGGGGCCAGTGCGCGGACCGTCGCGCTGCCGCTTGATGCTTCCGATGCCGAGGTGGTGTCGCGGATTCGCGGGGCGTTGCGGCCGGGCAAGACCAAGCTGCTGATCATCGACCAGCTGACCTCGCCGACCGCGAAGGTGCTGCCGGTGCGCGCGATCGCCGCTGCCGCCCGGGAACACGAGATTCCGGTGCTGGTCGACGCCGCGCACGTGCCCGGCATGCTGCCCGTCCGGGTCGACCGGCTCGGCGCCGACTTCTGGGTGGGCAACCTGCACAAGTGGGCCTTCGCCCCGCGGGGCACCGCCCTGCTCGCCGTGGCCCCGGGCTGGCGCCGGCGGATCGAGCCGCTCGTCGTGTCCTGGGAGCATGACTCGGGCTTCCCGTTGTCGGTGGAGTCGCAGGGCACCATGGACTACTCGCCCTGGCTGGCCGCTCCCGCCGGGCTCTTCACCCTGCGCACGCTGGGCGTCGAGGCTGTGCGCCGGCACAACGCGGCGCTCGCGGCGTACGGTCAGCGGCTTGTCGGGGCGAGTCTCGGCCTGGCGCCCTCCGACCTGCCGGACCCCGGCGTGGCCGAGGCGGCCATGCGGATCCTGCCGCTGCCGTCGGGGGTCGCCACGACGCAGCCGGAGGCGCACGCCCTGCGTCAGCAGATCGCCGACAAGCTGGCGACCGAGGTCGCGGTGAACGCGTGGGGCGGCCGCGGCTGGCTGCGGCTCAGCGCCCAGGTCTACAACCGCCCGGAGGAATACGAGAACCTGGCGGAACGCCTGCCACCCCTGCTGGCATCCCTGCGCTGACATCACAGCGGCAGCAGCCGGACGCGCCCGAGACCGAGCAGCGTCAGCGGGTCCAGGTAGTCCGCGCCGCGGCGCAACCCCCAGTGCAGACAGGCCGCCGCCGGGCAGCCGGGATGATCAGCCGCCAGCGTGCCGAGCGCCTCCCCGGCCGCAACGGCGTCACCGGGCCGGCGCGTCCGGACATCCACCGGCTCATAGGTGGTCCGCAGGCCGCCGGGATGCGCCACGCTGACGACCCCGCGCCCCGCGACCTGCCCGGCGAACACGATCGTGCCCGCTCCGGCGGCCCGCACCACGGAGCCGCGAGCGGCAGCCAGATCCGTTCCGCGATGACCGGGCAGCCAGGGGCGCGGCGGCGGATCAAAACGCCGCACGACCCGGGCACCGTCGACCGGCCAGCCGAACCCCCCACCGGCCCGCTCAGGAGCCGCAACCGGAAGACCGGACAGGACCATGAGGGCTGAAAGCAAGAGCACCATGCCAGGCATGGTGCTCTTCTCCGAGATGAGCCGCGACCCGCCCTGTGGACAACCGCCGCCGCCCGGTCAGCTCCCGCCGAAACCGGCCTCGTCCGGCAGGGAGATGTCCGGCTTCTCCAGCTCCTCCACGTTGACGTCCTTGAACGTCATCACGCGGACGTTCTTGACGAAGCGGGCCGGCCGGTACATGTCCCAGACCCACGCGTCGTGCATCTCGACCTCGAAGTAGACCTCGCCGTCGGAGTTGCGGACATGCAGGTCCACCTGGTTCGCCAGGTAGAACCGGCGTTCCGTCTCCACCACGTACGAGAACTGTCGGACGATGTCGCGGTACTCCCGGTAGAGCTGCAGCTCCATCTCGGTCTCGTACTTCTCGAGATCCTCTGCGCTCATCGCTTCTCGCCCTCCATGGCCTCATCTTCCCCCACCGGCACCGGCGGCCGAGGCTGCTCGCCCGACGCCACGCCGACGGTACCCTCCACTGCTGGCCAGAGCATCAGCGGCTCGGCGTTGACCGGGGGCAGAACCGCGGGACGGCGGGCCCGAGGGGGCCGGTTGCCGCGCCCGGAGACGGCCGCCACGTTCACGTACGAGAAGCGGTGCTCCGCGCAGGGGCCGTGCCTGGTCAGCGCCGCGCTGTGCTCGTCGGTGATGTAGCCCTTGTGCACCGCGAAGCCGTAGTCCGGGAACCTGCCGTCCAGCTCCACCATCAGCCGGTCCCGGGTGACCTTGGCGAGCACGCTGGCCGCCGCCACACAGGCCGCCACCCGGTCGCCTTTCCACACCGCGAGGCCCGGTGCCCCCAGCCCGTCGACCGGGAAACCGTCGGTCAGGACGTACTCGGGGCGGGTCGTGAGCGACGCGAGCGCGCGGCGCATCGCGGCCAGGTTGCAGACGTGCAGGCCGCGGCCGTCCACCTCGGCCGGCGGGACGATCACCACCGACCAGGCCAGCGCCCGCGTGACCACCTCGTCGTAGACGCGTTCGCGGGCGGCCGCGGTGAGCAGCTTGGAGTCGGCCAGCTCGTCGATCTCGCCGCGCTTGCCCTCGGGCAGGATCGCCGCGGCGGCGACCAGCGGCCCCGCACAGGCGCCCCGGCCGGCCTCGTCGGCCCCGGCGACGTGCCGGAAGCCACGGCGCTGCAGCGCGCGCTCAAGGGCGTAGAGGCCGCCTTCGCGGCGCACCACCGTCCGGGGCGGACTGAGCATCAGAGGACCTTACGCAGCAGGTCGGCGAGCCCGATCGGGAAGATCTGCTCGGTCGAGGTGTCGAGCTCGGCCACGGACCACCAGCGGTGCGCGGTGATCGTGCGCTGCTCCTCGGGGTCGAAGCCGGTGGTGTCGACCTGCCACGAGTCCACCCGCAGCAGGAAGAAGTCCTGGTCCTGGCGGTACTGGCGGTTGTCGTAGCTGAACTCGGTGGTCTCGTGGTGCACCGGCTGGCCCAGCTCGGCGGGATCGACCCGCAGGCCGGTCTCCTCCAGCAGCTCGCGGGCCGCGCCCAGGGCGGGCGTCTCGCCCTCGTTCAGCCCACCGCCGGGCGTGAACCACCAGTGCTGGTCCGCGCGTGCCGGGTCACCGCCGTGCAGCAGCAGAACGCGCTCCGCGGCATCGATGAGAAGCACCCGGGCGGCCCGGCGGTCGATGAACGTCACGCCCCCAGCCTATTGCGCCAATGGTCGATCTTGACGCCGGGTCAGTCGCCCGGCGCCGCGTCAGTTGGCCGGTGCCGCGTCACTTGGCCGGTGCCGCGTCCGGGACGTCGTCGAACTCCTTGGGCACGGAGAGCCAGGTGGCCCGGGACACCGGCCAGAAGATCGTGAACGCCCGGCCGACGATCGAGTCGGTCTTGATCGTGGCGGCCTGAATGTCCTTGGTCTGCTCCCAGTGCTCCAGGGAGTCCCCGGACGCGGATCGGTGGTCACCCATGACCCAGAGCCGGCCGGCCGGCACGGTGATGTCGAACTTCTCGTCCGCCGCCGGGTCCTGCTGGCCGTCCGCGTCGGTGTAGATGAACGGCTCGTCCAGCGAGTGGCCGTTGATCATCAGGCGTTCCTGGTCGTCGCAGCAGACCACGTGGTCGCCGCTGACGCCGATGATGCGCTTGATGAAGTCCTCGCCCTCGGTGCCGCTCTGCCAGTCGGTCGGGGCCTTGAAGACCACGATCTCGCCCCGGCGCGGCTCGCGGAAGTCGTACACGAGCTTGTTGACCAGCACTCTGTCCCAGACGTTGAGCGTGTGCTCCATCGAGGGCGACGGGATGTAGAAGGTCTGCAGCACGAAGAAGCGCACCAGGACGGCGACGAGGATCGCCACTCCCAGCAAGATCGGTAGCTCGCGCCAGAACGAACCGCTGCGCTTGGTGGGCTCGGTGTGCTCGTCAATCACGATCGGAGCCTACGTCCCCGGGGCCGCAACCACAGTCCGGAACGCGCGGATACGCCGACACTTAAGAGGAACGGCAGCATAACGGCCGCGGTGGCGGGATCGGGGGCATGCCGGGGAGATTCACCGGCCGGGCCGGCCGCGATCGGGTGCGCCGCCGCGTACGACTTCCAGTTGTCCGGCACGGAAAGGCTGGTGAAGTGGCTGGTCGGCCACACCACCACGAAGGCCCGGCCGATGATGTTGTCGATGGGTACCGGACCCTGGCAGCGCGCGTCCTGCGACACCAGGCGGTGGTCGCCCATGACGAACATCTCACCCGCGGGGACGGTCACCTCGGCGAACCGGCGGCTGGTGCACTGCCGCGGATTCGGCGGCGCGTCCAGCGGCGAGTCCTCGAAGATGTACGGCTCGTCGATCGGCTCGCCGTTGACGGTGATCCGGCCCTGGTCGTCGCAGCAGGCGATCTTGTCGCCGGGCAGGCCGATCACCCGTTTGATGAAGTCGCGTTCGCCCGGACGACTGACCCCGACGAGGTCGCCGATGGTGCGGCCGAGCTTGGCGCCGAAGGTGTTGCTGATCGGCTCGGCCGGCTGCTCGGGCGCCCAGTTGTCGGTGCCGCGGAAGACCACGATCTCACCGCGCAGCGGGTCACGCATGTCGTAGACGACCTTGTTGACCAGGACGCGGTCCTTGATCGCGAGGGTGTTCTCCATCGAGCCGGACGGGATGTAGAACGCCTGCACGAGGAAGGTGCGGATCAGCACGGCCAGGCAGAAGGCCACCACCAGCAGCAGCGGCAACTCCTGCCAGAGGGGCATCTCCTTGCGCCGGATCACCCGCCCGCGGCGACGTCCGGAGGAGGAGGGTCGATACCCCTGCATCGGTTCCACGCTACGCATCTCCCGCCGCCGTCCGGTTGAACCGCCCCGGATACAGCACTACCGCCCGAGTTCCCCCGGTGGGGACATGACGGGCGGTAGTGCGAATGGTCCTGCTGAATTCCCATCCGTCACTCACGCAAGCGTAGTGCGCTGGCGCAGTAAACGTCAGTCCGAGTGAATACGGCCCGGACCGGTAGGGGGTTCAGCTGACCGTCTGCTTCTCGCGCAGCTCCTTGATCTTGGCCTTCTTGCCCCGGAGCTCACGCAGGTAGTAGAGCTTGGCGCGACGCACGTCACCGCGGGTCACGACCTCGATGCGGTCGAGCTGCGGGCTGTTGACCGGGTAGGTCCGCTCGACGCCGACGCCGAAGCTGATCTTCCGGACCTTGAAGGTCTCGCGGAGCCCGCCGCCCTGGCGGCTGATGACGACGCCCTGGAAGATCTGGACGCGGGAACGGTTGCCCTCGACGACCCGGACGTGCACCTTGACGGTGTCACCGGCCCGGAAGTCGGGGATGTCCGTGCGCCGCGACTGGGCGTCGAGCTGGTCCAGCGTGTTCATCGCTGCATCCTCGTCGTACTCAAAGCGCACCGGGAGTTCGATGCGCGATTGGGTGATTCTGACCCGCTGACATCGGTGCAGGGGGTCCTCGTCCGGCCGGCCACGGCGTGGGGCGCGAACGGCAACCTCACTACTTTGCCACACCCGGGGGCGGGATCTGAAATCCGGCCTCGTCCAGGGCGGCCCGGTCCTTCTTGTCCAGAAGATCAACCGGATAGGCGGCCAGCAGGTCCGGCCGCCGGGCTGCGGTGCGCAGCAACGATTCGGTACGCCGCCAGCGCGCGATCCGGCCATGATCACCGGACCGGAGCACCTCGGGCACCGCCCTGTCCCGCCAGACGGCCGGCTTGGTGTACACCGGCGCCTCCAGCAGGCCGGCGGCGTGTGACTCCTCGGTCAGCGAATCGGCGTTGCCCAGCACGCCGGGCAGCAGCCGGGTGACCGCTTCCATGATCACGATGACCGCGACCTCACCACCGAACAGCACGTAGTCACCGAGCGAGACCTCACGGACCGGCATCCGCGCGGCCGCGTCATCGAGGACGCGCTGGTCGATGCCCTCGTACCGGCCGCAGGCGAAAATCAGGTGATCCAGGGCGGCGAGCTCGTGGGCGTCCGCCTGGGTGAACGGCTTACCCACCGGCGACGGCACCACGAGAACGGACGAAGGACCGGCAACCGCATCCAGCGCCGCCGCCCACGGCTCCGGGCGCATGACCATGCCGGGACCACCGCCGTACGGGGAGTCGTCCACCGTGCGATGCACATCCGAGGTCCAGGTGCGCAGATCATGCACAGCGAGCTCGAGAATCCCGGCGCCGCGGGCCTTCCCGATCAGCGACAGCTCCAGCGGAGCGAAATACTCGGGGAAGATGGAAACGACGTCAACGCGCATCAGAGGTCGAGCAGACCCTCGGGCAGGTCGACGACGATCCGACCGCCGGCCAGATCGACCGTCGGCACCATCCGGCTGACGAACGGGATGAGCGCCGTGCCCCCGGCAGCCTTCTTCAAGACGATGAGATCAGAAGCAGGCGCGTGGTCGATCCGGTCGACCGTGCCCAGCACAGTGCCGTCGACCGACTCCACGGACAGGCCGGTGAGCTGATGATCGTTGAACTCGTCCGGATCGTCCGGCTCGGTGATCTCCGAGCTGTCGACCTGCAACAACACGCCACGCAGAGCCTCAGCGGTGTTGCGGTCGAGGACGCCCTCGAACTGGGCGATGCCCTTGCCCTGATGCCAGCGGATCGCCTCGAGGACAAGCTTCGCGGGCACCTGATAAGGCACCCCGGGGGCGGCGACCGCCGGGCCGGCACTCACCCGGCGGTCCCGAGGGACCTCCGTGGTGAACGCCGACCCGGCGGCGAATCTCGCCTCTGGATCATCGGTCCGCACCGTCACCAGCACTTCCCCACGAATCCCATGGGGCTTCCCGATCTGACCGACGACCAGCAACATCAGGCAGCAGCTCAGTACGCGTCGACGATGTCGACGCGGATGCCGCGCCCACCGATCGAACCGATGACCTGACGCAGCGCCTTGGCCGTACGCCCGCCCCGCCCGATGACCGTACCCAGGTCCTCAGGGTGCACGCGCACCTCGAGCCGCTTGCCGCGGCGCGAGTCGACCAGCCGGACCCGGACATCGTCCGGGTTGTCGACGATGCCCTTGACGAGGTGCTCCAGCGCAGGCCGGAGCGCCCCGTCAGTTCGCGTCGGCGCCGGCACCGGCCGGGTCCTTCGCGTCCGCGGCAACAGCCTCGCGGTTCGGCTCGGCCGGGTCGACAGCCTTGGTGTCACTCGGCCGCGTCTCGGCAACCTCCGGCGCGGCCGGGGTCTTGTCGGCAGCCTTGTCAGCGGACTTGTCGGCCGCCTTCTCGGTCGCGCGAGCCTTCTTGGCTGGCTTGGCAGCCGGAGTCTCGGCGACACCGGCGGCAGCCTTCGCCTCGGCCTCGTAGGTCGCCAGGCGGCTGACCTTCTCCGCCTTCATCAGCAGCGGCGGCGGGGCCGGCAGGCCCTTGAACTGCTGCCAGTCGCCGGTCTTCTCGAGCAGACGCTGCACGGCCTCGCTCGGCTGCGCGCCGACCGAGAGCCAGTACTGCACCCGCTCCGACTTCACCTCGATGATCGAGGGGTCTTCCTTGGGCTGGTAGATACCGACGTACTCGATGGCGCGGCCGTCACGCTTGGTGCGCGAGTCGGCGACGACGATGCGGTACTGCGGGTTGCGGATCTTGCCCATCCGCAGGAGCCGGATCTTTACGGCCACGGTCTTGTTCGCTCCTGTTGCGATGACGACCGGCCCGCCTGGGAGCCGGTACGTGGGTGAGAGAACGGAACCCACGTGGGGATATGGGACCGATGCCTCGAGGACTGGCGGTGCGTGGAGGAGTTAGAGGGCACCTCTACGCACGCCGGACCCGTCCATTCTGCCAGAGCTCCTCGGCTCGTCCCAATCGGGTCTGGTTTCCCTCGCTCTTGGAGATCTTTCCTGTCGTGCCTGGTTGCATGGCACTGACCGTCGCTCCCGCCGATTGCCTGGTGGTTGCATGGTTTTATCCGGCTGCGGCTGGGTGCTTGCTTGGTGGGGCTTTGGTTCCGCTGAGGGATATTCCGCGTGGCCCTGCCGACCCGGTCGGCCTTGGCGATCCCGGCATGCCCCCGGACGGCAGGCCCTCCGAATAAGCCGGGCCCGCGACGGCCGCTACCCGCTCTCTCAGCAGAATCGGCCCGTATCGCACCTCCTGCGTCATTCGCCCAGCCTCGGACCGCAGGCGAAGCGTCGAGGCACCGGTCTGCGAGGTCGCGGGTCACGGATTCGGGTCGGGGGTTTGGTTGGAGGTGGCGGGGTGGCAGGTGAGTGAGTTGCGCGGGCATGCAACCAGCAGAAGCAGAAGCACCTCAGGGCCGAGGCGCAGCGGCCCGATCCCAACCGGAAGGCAAAGAGGTGGGGACGGGCCAGGACGGGTCCGGCTGGTAGGTGGTCCAGGTGCCGTCGAAAGGGAAGTCGCCGGCCTCGATGGACTTGATTACGCGGAGGCCTTCGGCCCGGACCGCTGCGGAGTTGTGGACCCAGTAGTGGTCCGGGAAGGCGAGACGCTCGGAGAATTCGTCTTCGTCTTTCCACTGCCACGTACGGTCCGGGGCCACCACCACGTCCAGGTCCTGGTCGATCACGTCCACGCCTGCCACGTCGCCGTCGTCCCAGCGGATTGCTCGTTCTTCCAGGTTCACGTACCAGCCTGTGAAGTGGCCGGCGTCGTCGCGGAAGAACCAGATCGAGTGGTCGGCGTCCGGGGGGATGAATTTGAGCAGGCCGGGGCCTTGCCATGTGTCGGCGACGATCTTGGTGCGCAGGCCCGTCCATTCGGCGAACGGCATGTCGCGGATGCCTCGGCCGTCCTCCGCCACCTCGATCACCACCGCCGAGCCGCGGGCCAGCCAGAGCAGCAGCCCGCGGTCGTCGTCGGAGACCACGCGGCACGGGCGTACGGAGGCCAGCCGCGGCCCGTCGATGTTGCGGTAGAGGACCTCGCGGCCGGGCGTGAAACGGGCGGGCACGGTCAGTACGACCGGGCCAGGATCGCGATCAGGTCGGGCTCGTCGTCGCTGTCCGGCATCGAGCCGTCCGCGCGGAACAGGCAGCGCACGGTCACCGCCTTGCCGTTGGCCTCGGCCTCACCCTCGGTGCCCACCGCCGACCACGGCACCCGCGCCCAGCCGGTCTGCGCTGCTTCGATCGCGTCGCCCAGCGTCTTCACGTCGACCGTGTTGCTCTCGCGGAAGGCCAGCGCGTCGTCGTACATCCGCTGCTGGTCGGCCTGCAGGGCGGCCGTCACGGTCGCCGCCACCTCGGCCAGGGCCACCGGCGTCTTGGTGCCGTCGATGCGGCGGGCCACCACGGCGTTGCCCGCGCCCAGGTCGCGGGGGCCCACCTCGATGCGTACCGGAATGCCCTGGAGCTCGGCGTCGACGGCCCGGCGGCCGAACGGGATGTCGGCCCGGGCGTCGAGCTTGACGCGTACGCCGGCCGCCTTGAGCTCGTCGGTCAGCTTGGTGGCCGCTTCCAGGACGCCTTCGCCGGCCTTGACCACCATGACCTGCGCCTGGATCGGCGCGATGCGCGGCGGCAGCCGCAGGCCGTTGTCGTCGCCGTGCACCATGATCAGGCCGCCCATCATCCGGGTGGAGGTGCCCCAGGACGTGGTCCAGGCGTGCTCGACCTTGCCGGCCGCGGACGAGTAGGTGATGTCGAAGGCCTTGGCGAAGTTCTGCCCCAGCTCGTGCGACGTGCCCATCTGCAGGGCCTTCATGTCGCCCATCATGGCCTCGACGGTCATCGTGTTGGTCGCGCCGGCGAACCGCTCGCCCTTGGTCTTGCGACCGGGTACGACCGGGATGGCCAGCATGTTGACCATGAAGTCCTCGTACACGTGCTTGTGGATCTCCCGCGCGTGCTCGCGGGCGTCCTCCTCGGTCGCGTGCGCGGTGTGGCCCTCCTGCCAGAGGAACTCGGTGGTGCGCAGGAACGTGCGCGGGCGCAGCTCCCAGCGCACGACGTTGGCCCACTGGTTGAGCAGCAGCGGCAGGTCGCGGTACGAGTCGACCCACTTGGCCATGAACTCGCCGATGACGGTCTCGCTGGTCGGCCGCACGACCAGCGGCTCGGCGAGCTCCTTGCCGCCGGCGTGGGTGACCACGGCCAGTTCGGGCGAGAAGCCCTCGACGTGGTTGGCCTCGCGGCGCAGGTAGCTCTCCGGGATGAACAGCGGGAAGTACGCGTTCTGCACGCCCGCTTCCTTGATCCGGCGGTCCATGTCCGCCTGCATGTGCTCCCAGATGGCGTAGCCGGCCGGCCGGATCACCATCGTCCCGCGCACCGGGCCGTTGTCGGCGAGTTGCGCCTTGGCGATGAGGTCCTGGTACCAGCGGGGGAAGTCCTCCGCACGGGGAGTGAGCACGCGAGCCATGAGGCAGCATCCTAGCGAGACCCGTGCGCAACCGACCGGGCGGCCGTCCCGTGTCCTTCTGCGAGGGGCGGTGGAGATGACCGACGACTTCGACGCGTTCTACCGGGACACGTCCCGCAGGCTGGTCCGCTACGCCTACGGGCTCACCGGCGACCCGGCCGAGGCGCAGGACCTGGTGCAGGAGGCGTACGCCCGGGCGTGGCAGCGGTGGCGGCGGTTGTCCGGCTACGAGGAGCCGGAGGCGTGGTTGCGCCTGGTCGTCAGCCGGCTCTCCGCGGACCGGTGGCGCCGTCTGGGCGTACGCCGGTCGCGGGCCGCAGCCGATCCCCCGCCCGCACCTGCGGCACCACCGTCGGAGGACACGGTCCTGCTGGTCCGCGCGATGCGGACGCTGCCGGCGGCGCATCGCCGGGCACTGACCCTGTACTACCTGCTCGACCGGTCCGTCGGCGAGATCGCCGCCGAGACCGGGGCCTCCACCGGCACGGTGAAGTCCTGGCTGTCGCGGGGCCGGGCCGGTCTGGCCGCCACGCTCGGCACCCTGGAGCCCGCCGCCGACCCGGCGCTGGACGCGGGAGCCCGGAAAGGAGCCGGCCATGCCCATTGATCTCGACGACCTGTTCACCTCGCTGGGCCGGCACGCGGACGGCATACCGCTGGCCCAGGCCGAGCAGGCCCGGCACCGGGGGCGGCAGCGCACGCGGAACCGGGCCATGGTCGCAGCGGCTGCCGCGGTGTGCCTGATCGCCGCCGGCGTGGGTGTTGTCCTGGTGCGGCACGAGCGGCAGTCCGCGCCGGTGACGTCGAAGCGCACGTTGCCCGCGGTGGGGGCGCCGGTCGAGTTCGGTGACCAGGCCCGAGCCTCGACTGTGGCCGGCACGGACGGCCGGCTCTACACCGCCTGGCAGACCCTCAACGGCCAGATCAGCATGATCGCGGTGGAGCTGCGCACCGGCGCGGTCGCCTGGCCGGCCCGGCCGCTGGGCAGCCGCACCGATGAACTGCTCGCCGTCAACTTGCTGCCGCGGGCACTGGTGGTCACCCTGCGCCACGGTTCCGCCAACACGATGCACATCCTTGATCCCGCCGACGGCCGGGAGCGGTGGGCGTTGCCCTTCGAGGCCGGGGACGAGGTGGTCCGGCACGAGTCCGTGGTGGTCCGGGCTTCGGCGAACGGCCGTACGGAGGCGTTCGACTGGGTGAGCGGGGTCCGTCGCTGGCAGCAGCCGGCCCCGGCCGACCGGCCGGTGTACACCACGGGCACCTATCTGGACCGCAACGAGGACTTGTGGCTGGGCCGGCCGTTCTACTTCATCGACGACCGGCTGGTGCAGGTCACCCGCGCGGGCAAGGTCCAGGTGCGGGACATCACGACCGGCGAGCTGAAACGTACGGTCACAGCCGCGCCGCCGGACACCGATCCCCGCACCTACTTCGCGTACGACGGGTGGCTCTACAACGACGAGCACGAGTGCTGCGAGCAGAACGGCTTCCGGGTGCGGGCAACGGACCTGCGCTCCGCTCAGGGCAGTTCCAAGGTGGTGTTCACCCGCGGTCCCGGACATCAGCTCGACATGCTGCAGATGTGCGGTGAGCTGCGGGTCTGCGTGAGCGACCAGGACCGGAACGCCACGGGTACGGTCTCGATGCTTCAGGGGGCGACCGGCCGGCAGCTGTGGCAGGTGCCGGGGGCGAAGAACGGCAGTTCGGTCTCCACCGTGCACGGCTACACGCTGGTCGGCGGGTCCGGCGGTGAGCGGGTGGTCTACGACCGGGACGGCAAGCGGATCTTCTCGACGCCGGACGGCTCGGTGTCCTGGCTCGACACGGACGCTCTGCTGCTGCTGCCGAGCTTCGTCGCCGGTCCGGCCAGCAAGGTCACGCTGCCGGACGGGAAGGTAACCGTGCTGGGTGAGGTGCCGCCGGCATCCGACGCGTGCGCCTGGACGCCGGAGCGGCTGGCCTGCCCGGTCGGCACCAGCCTGCGGATCTGGGACATCAGCGGATGACCGCGCCGCGCAGCACGATCCGGCTCGGGGCGCGGACCACCCGCAGGTCCCGGCGGGGGTCGGCCTCGTAGACGACCAGGTCGGCGAGGCCACCCTCGTTCAGGCCGGGGAAGCCGAGCCAGGCCCGGGCCTTCCAGGAGGCGGCGGCCAGCACATCGGCGGCGGGGATGCCGGCCTCGTGCAGCAGCAGCATCTCCTCGGCGGCGAGGCCGTGCCGGATGCTGCCACCCGCGTCGGTGCCCACATAGATCGGCACGCCGGCCTCGTGGGCGGACACCACCACCTCGGGGAAGCCGTCGCGCAGGGCGAGCATGTGGTCGGCGTACCCGGGGAACTTGGCCCGGGCCTGATCGGCGATGCCACCGAAGGTCCGGATGTTGATCATCGTGGGGACCAGGGCGGTGCCGCGGCGGGCCATCTCGTCGATCAGCTCCAGCGACAGGCCGGTGCCGTGCTCGACCGAGTCGACGCCGGCCCGGACCATCTGCGCGACGCCCTCCTCGGAGAACGTGTGCACGGCGGCCCGGACGCCGGCGGCGTGGGCGGCCTCGACAGCGGCGGCCATGGTGGCGGGATCCCAGGACGGGGCGAGGTCGCCGACGGACCGGTCGATCCAGTCCCCGACCAGCTTCACCCAGCCGGTGCCGGCCTTGGCCTGCGCGGTGACGGTGGCGACCACGTCGGCGGCGTCGACCTCGACGCCGATGTCGCGCAGATAGCGCCGGGTGGGCGCGACGTGCCGGCCGGCGCGGACCAGGCGGGGGATGCCGGGCTCGTCGTCGAGCTCGGGATACGGGTACGGCGAACCGGCGTCCCGCAACGCGAGCACGCCGGCGTCACGGTCGGTGTGGGCGAGCTCGCGGGCCTGGTCGAGGCTCTCGATGGGCTTGGCGCCGTACTGGATGCCGAGGTGACAGTGGGCGTCGACCAGCCCGGGAACGACGTAGCCACCGTCACTGATGGTCTCGGCGCCGGCGACGGGCTCGAGGGTGATGCGGTCCCCCACCAGCCAGAGATCGCGGACCTCGTCATCGGGCAGCAGAACCCCACGCACATGCAACGCCATGCGTATGTCCTACCCGATGGGACCCTCAGGCCGACTGGCGGGCGTGCTTCCAGAAGGACTCACGACGCTTCCACAGCTGCGGTAGGTCGATCGTCACGGGGAACGGGGAGTCCGTGTGGAAGACCTTGTCGGTGCTCTCCGCGATTTCGTAACAGCCGCCGGGACCGAGCATCAACCGGGTGAGAACCATGCGTCCGTCATACCAAGGATCGATGATCCAGTACTCCGGGACGCCCGCGGCCGCATAGATCGTGGTCTTGGCGCAGCTGGCTGTGCTCGTCGACAGCCAGCGGAACGTAGTGCACCGCGAGATAGTCATCCGGACATCTCGACCCGAGGGCGTTCGTCACCGAGATGACGAGCTCGCTCTGCAGGGGAACGGTCCATCTGCGTGCGCTCGGCCCCTCCGGCCATGGGGTCATCGGCATCCTCCTCGACGGGATGCCGATGACCTTACTTTACGAGCGACTAGTTGTCATTGCGCTATCAGCGCTTGTCGTCGCCGGGCTTCTTGGGGTTGTTGAGCTTGTTGAAGTCGATCTTCGGGAGCTTGAAGCCCGGCGGCAGCCCCTGTGCCCCGCCCAGCGCGTTCGGGTCCAGGCCCGGGGGCAGCTGCGGCATTCCGCCCGGGAAGCCGCCCGGCATCCCGCCGCCCACGCGCGGCCGGTTGCCGCCCTTGGTGCCCTTGCGCTTGTTCTTCGGGCTCTTGGTGGCCTTGCGGCGCCCGCCGCCCGGCAGGCCCATCATGCCGCCCATCTGCTTCATCATCTTCTGCGCGTCGGTGAAGCGGTTGAGCAGCTGGTTGACGTCCATCACCGTCACGCCGGAGCCGTTGGCGATGCGGACGCGGCGGGAGCCGTTGATGATCTTCGGGTTGGTGCGCTCGCCCGGGGTCATCGAGCGGATGATCGCCGTGACGCGGTCGAAGTGGCTGTCGTCGAGCTCGGCGATCTGGTCCTTCATCTGGCCCATGCCGGGCATCATCGCCAGCACGTTGGCGATCGGGCCCATCCGCCGCACCGCGATCAGCTGGTCGAGGAAGTCCTCCAGGGTGAACTGCTCGCCACCGAGCAGCTTGGAGGTCATCTTCTCCTTCTGATCCTCGTCGAAGGCCTGCTCGGCCTGCTCGATGAGGGTCAGCACGTCGCCCATGCCGAGGATGCGGCTGGCCATCCGGTCGGGGTGGAAGACGTCGAAGTCCTCGAGCTTCTCGCCCGTGGACGCGAACAGGATCGGCTCGCCGGTGACGTGCCGCACCGACAGCGCCGCGCCGCCGCGGGCGTCGCCGTCGAGCTTGGAGAGGACCACGCCGGTGATGCCCACGCCGTCGCGGAACGCCTCGGCCGTGGTGACCGCGTCCTGGCCGACCATCGCGTCGATGACGAAGATGACCTCGTCCGGGTCGACGGCGTCGCGGATGTCGCGGGCCTGCTGCATCATCTCGGTGTCGATGCCGAGGCGACCGGCGGTGTCGACGATGACGATGTCCTTCGCCGTCCGCTTCGCGTGCTCGATCGAGTCCTTGGCCACCTGCACCGGGTTGCCGACGCCGTTGCCGGGCTCGGGGGCGTACACGTCGACGCCGGCCCGGCCGCCGAGGACCTGGAGCTGGTTGACCGCGTTGGGGCGCTGGAGGTCGGCCGCGACCAGCAGGACCTGGTGGTTCTGGCCCTTGAGCCAGCGGGACAGCTTGCCGGCCAGCGTGGTCTTACCGGAGCCCTGCAGACCGGCCAGCATGATCACCGTGGGCGGCTGCTTGGCGAACTGCAGCCGCCGGCCCTCGCCGCCGAGGACGGTGATGAGCTCCTCGTGGACGATCTTGATGATCTGCTGGGCCGGGTTGAGCGCCTGGGACACCTCGGCGCCGCGGGCCCGCTCCTTCAGATTGGCGATGAACGACTTGACCACCGGCAGCGCGACGTCCGCCTCGAGCAGCGCGAGACGGATCTCGCGCGCGGTGGCGTCGATGTCGGCGTCGGTGAGCTTGCCCTTGCCGCGGAGCTTGGTGAAGATCCCGGAGAGGCGGTCGCTCAAGGTGTCAAACACGGCGCAACTTCCCGTTGGTCAGAGGTGAGGAGATGACCGCAAGCCTAGCCGCCCGCTCGCACGCTCACCGGTTGCGCATCCGGTACGTCTTCGCCGCCGCCTCGATCCGCCGCTGGTTACGGGTGCCCGGGGCCAGCGAGCGCTTCGCCCGGCCGTACAGATAGACCCCGCCGCCGACCACGACCGCGCCGACGATCAGGTAGGCCAGCGCACCGACCAGCACCTGCAACAGCTGGATCGCGATCCAGCCCACCACGATGACGCCGGCGATCGTCGCCACCAGGTACGCGATTGCTTTGCCCATCTCAGCCTCCCGAAGTGATACCCACCCGTTGTCCACCATGCCTCGCCCACGCAAGCGGGCGCATCGGGGCGGACCCGTAGGGGTGGCCGGGCGGCGTTCGGCCCCGCCACCTGCATAAATCACGTATACCGCAGGTAACAGGCGCAACTTCTGACATAGCACAGATGTCCGAAAAGCCGACATCGACCGCAACCTTCTGATGAATCGGGCCGTTGAGGCACGAGGAACCGGGCGGCTGATCGATCGGCCCCGACGAACATCCGGCGGAAGGACTACGGCGTGCCCCTGCGGCGGATCCTGCGACTGGCGCCCTGGGGAGTCCGGGCGCGCATCCTGAGCACGGTCCAGCACCGGGTCCTGCCCCACGTCGCGCCGGAGCAGCGCCTCGGCATGGCGCGCCGGATCGTGCACCTGTCCGCGCCGCCCCGGCTGCCGCTGATGCGGACCGCGACCGACGCCCCGACGATGCGGGTCCGGGCCGGCCGCGGCTGGGTCACCGCACGCCGGGACCCGGCGGCCAGCCCCGCCGAGGTACGGCGGCAGAACCTCGACCGCGTCATCGCCGCCCTGGACGCGGCCGGCGTCGACTGGTTCCGGGTGCCCACCCGCGCGCTGCTGCACACCGCTGTGGCCGTACCGGTGCAGCACCGGGCCCTGGTGGTCCGCACGCTGGAGGAACTCACCGGGGGCGGCACCGGGATCCTGCAGGTCGTGCGGCCGCGCGGGCACCAGGGCCGCCGGGCCCGGCGCACCGCGGAGATCCTGCGGGTGTGCTGGCCGGTCACCGATCCGGGCGGCAGCCTGCTGCTCGGCCTCGACGTGGGCTGCGACATCGAGTTCTGGCGGCAGCAGGACGGCGTGCTGTCCGGGCCGCGGGCGAACCCGATCGCCGACGTGATCCCGGCCGACGAGCCGGTGGTCCGCGCCGGCGAGCCCGCGTTCGGCGCGTTCAGCGCACCGGACGATCCCGCCCGCTACCGCACCCGGGAGATCTTCACGACGCCGAGCCTGGACCGGATCAGCTTCCCGATCGACGCCGTCTACACCTGGGTCGACGGCGGCGACCCGGCCTGGCAGGCCCGCAAGGCCGCCGCGCTGGCCACCAACACCTGGCTGCACGGGGCCAGCAAGCTCGCCAACAACGACTCCCGGTACGCCTCCCGCGACGAGCTGCGGTACTCGCTGCGCGCCCTGCACTGCTTCGCCCCCTGGATCCGGCACGTCTTCCTGGTCACCGACGACCAGGTGCCGGCCTGGCTGGACACCACCCATCCGCGGATCACCGTGGTCAGCCACAAGGAGATCTTCGGCGAGACCGGCACCCTGCCGACGTTCAACTCGCAGGCCATCGAGTCCCGGCTGCACCGCATCCCCGGGCTCAGCGAGCACTTCCTCTACCTCAACGACGACGTGTTCCTGGGCCGGCCGGTCGGGCCCGAGCTGTTCTTCACGCCCGGCGGGCTGACCCGCTTCTTCCCGTCCACCGCGCTGGTCGACGCGGCGCCGCGCAGCCCGACCGACCCGCCGGCCGACTCGGCCGGCAAGAACAACCGGGAGCTGATCCGGGCCGCCTTCGGCCGGGTGCTGACCCGCAAGATGAAGCACACCCCGCACCCGTCGCGGCGCAGCGTCATCGCCGAGATCGAGGAACGCTTCGCCGAGTACGTCGAGGCCACCGCCAACCACCAGTTCCGCCACCCGGACGACATCTCGCTGCTGTCGTCCTTGCAGCAGTACTACGCCTACCTCACCGGGCGGGCGGTGCCGGGCACGATCCGGTTCCGCTACACCGACCTGGCCGCGCCGGTGACCCCGTTCAAGCTCGCCGACCTGCTGCGGCACCGCAACCTGGACGCGTTCTGCCTCAACGACATCGACTCCGACCCGGCCGTGGCGGCCGACCAGGAGGCGATGCTGGCCGACTTCCTGCCCGCGTACCTGCCGTTCGTCTCGCCGTACGAGCTGAACTCGCCGCGGCCCGCCACCGCCGCGCCGCCGGCCCCGCCCGCACTGCCGGGCCGTCAGGTCGGCCGCGCCATCACGGCGGTCACGGGCGCACTGCCCGCGCAGCACGACCGCAACCGCGGCACCGGAGAACAGACCTCCACCAACACGCCCGTCGCCTGACCGGCGCTCGATCAAGGAGAAGCATCCCGTGAGGTACGACGCCGTCATCCTCGGTCTCGGTTACGTCGGCCTGCCGCTGGCCCAGCAGGCCATCCGGTCGGGCCTGTCCGTGCTCGGCTTCGACGTCAACGCCGCGGTGGTCGACGCGCTCGGCGCGGGCCGCTCGCACGTCGACGACCTGTCCGAGGCCGACGTGGCCGAGATGCTCGCCGGCGGCTTCCGGACCACTGTGGACGAGAGCCTGATCGCCACCGCGGACGTCGCGGTGATCTGCGTGCCGACGCCGCTGTCCGACGGCGACGGGCCGGACCTGCGCGCGGTCACCGGCGCGACCGAGGCCATCGGGCGCAACCTGCGCCCGGGCATGCTGGTGGTGCTGGAGTCCACGACCTATCCCGGCACCACCGACGACGTGGTCCGGCCACTGCTGGAACGGCTCTCCGGCCTGGTCGCCGGGCGTGACTTCCACCTCGCGTTCTCGCCGGAGCGCATCGACCCGGGCAACGAGCAGTTCGGCCCGCGCAACACTCCGAAGGTGGTCGGTGGCTACACCGCCGGCTGCACCGAGCGGGTCGCGCAGTTCTACGGGCGGTTCATCGACACGGTGGTGCGCACCCGGGGCACCCGTGAGGCCGAGACGGCGAAGCTGCTGGAGAACACGTACCGGCACGTCAACATCGCGCTGGTCAACGAGATGGCGCGGTTCTGCCACGAGCTGGACATCGACCTGTGGGACGTCATCCACGCCGCATCGACCAAGCCGTTCGGCTTCCAGGCGTTCTACCCCGGGCCGGGCGTCGGCGGGCACTGCATCCCGATCGACCCGAACTACCTGAGCCACAACGTGCGCAGCAAGCTGGGTTACCCGTTCCGGTTCGTGGAGCTGGCCCAGGAGATCAACGCGACGATGCCGGCGTACGTGGCCCGGCGGGCGCAGAACCTGCTCAACGCCGACGGGCAGGCGGTGCACGGGGCGCGGGTGCTGCTGCTCGGGGTCACGTACAAGGCGAACATCGCCGACCAGCGAGAGTCGCCCGCCACCCCGCTGGCCCGGCAGCTCGCCGCGCTCGGCGCCAAACTCAGCTATCACGACCCGCACGTGCTGCGGTGGAGCGTCGGCGACGTGGAGGTGCCGCGCACGGACGACCTGGAGGGCGCCGCCGCGGCCGCCGATCTGGTGATCCTCGTGCAGCACCACCGCGAGTACGACGCCGACCACCTGGCCGGCATCGCCAAGCGGTTCTTCGACACCCGGGGCGTGACCCACGGCGCGGAGGCGCACCGACTGTGACCGAGATGAGCACCGCGCCGGTCACACCCGCGCCCCGGCGGCACCGGCCCGCCGGCTCCGGACCGAGCGTCACGCCGGCCCCGGAACCGGCCCGGCACCGGCGGGACATCGAGGGGCTGCGGGCGGTCGCGGTGCTGCTCGTGGTCGCGTACCACTGCGGTCTGCCGTTCATCGGCGGCGGTTACGTCGGCGTCGACGTCTTCTTCGTCATCTCCGGCTTCCTGATCACCGGGCTGCTGCTGCGCGAGGCGCAGCGCACCGGCCGGGTCTCGATCCCCCGGTTCTACGCCCGGCGGGCGCTGCGGCTGCTGCCGGCCTCGACCGTGGTGGTCGTCGCGACGGTGGCCGCGTCGGCGCTGTGGCTGCCGCCGCTGCGCTTGTCGGAGATCGTCTCGGACGCGCTGCACACCTCGATCTACGCGATGAACTGGCGGCTGGCCGCGATCGGCACCGACTACCTGAGCGCGGAGTCGGCCCCGTCGCCGTTGCAGCACTTCTGGTCGCTCGCCGTGGAGGAGCAGTTCTACCTGGTCTGGCCGCTGCTGCTGCTCCTCGTGGTGCGGCGCGGCGGACGCGGGCTGACCACGGTGCTGGCCGTGCTGACCGCCGGTTCGCTGGCGGTGTCGATCTGGCAGACGCGGCACAACGCCGGGTGGGCGTACTTCGGGGCGCACACCCGGGCCTGGGAGCTCGGCGCCGGTGCGCTGCTCGCCGTCGGGGCCGACCGGCTGCGGCGGCTGCCCCCACTGCCCGCGAAGCTGCTGATCGGCAGCGGGCTGGGCGCCGTGGTGGTCGCGGCGCTGAGCTTCACCGCGGCGACGCCGTTCCCCGGGTACGCCGCCCTGCTGCCCGTGCTCGGCACCGCGGCCGTCATCGCCGGTGGTTGCGCCCGCCCGGCCGGCCTGCTCGGCGTACCGGTGCTCCAGGTCATCGGCCGGCTCTCCTACTCCTGGTACCTGTGGCACTGGCCGGTGCTGCTCATTGCCCCGTTCGCCCTCGGCCGCCAGCTCACCGCCGCGGAGAACGTGCTGGTCGCCCTCGGCGCCCTGGTGCTCGCCGCGCTGACGTACGCGCTGGTGGAGAACCCGGTGCGGCACCTCGCCGCCCTGCGCGACCGGCCGTGGCGCGGCCTGACCGCCGGCGCGGCCGTCTCCCTGCTCGCCGCCGGGCTGTGTGTGCTGATCACTGTGCTCGTGGGCAGCACAGGCGGCACGGGTTACCGCGCCCCCGCCTTGACCGGCGTCGCCAAGCTCCAGCAGAACCTGGCCCTGGCCGCCG
Organism: Actinoplanes sp. NPDC051405; assembly: GCF_055586185.1. Taxonomy (NCBI): domain Bacteria; kingdom Bacillati; phylum Actinomycetota; class Actinomycetes; order Micromonosporales; family Micromonosporaceae; genus Actinoplanes; species Actinoplanes sp. NPDC051405. The sequence goes on along the minus strand of NZ_JBVJIR010000018.1, from coordinate 134,701 downwards.
GGATGCCGGCGGTCCCGGCCAACCTCACCCCGGCGCTGGCCGCCGCGGCCAAGGACAAGCCCCGCCTGTACGCGGACAAGTGCTCCCCGGCGTTCGCGGACCCCGAGGTGAAGACCCCGTGCGCCTACGGTGACCTGTCCTCGCCCACCACGGTCGTGCTGTTCGGCGACTCGCACGCCGGCCACTGGTTCCCGGCGCTGGAGGCGATCGCCCGGCAGCGGCACTGGAAGCTCGTCGTGGTCACCAAGAGCGCCTGCTCGGCCGCGGACGTGGTCATCTACGAGGACGCGCTCAAGCGGCGCTTCACCGAGTGTGTGCAGTGGCGCCGGGCGGCCTGGCGCCACATCCGGTCGCTGCGGCCGGCGAAGGTCATCATGGCCTCGACCCTGCCGAACGCCCCGCTGCTGGACGTGACCGGCTCGCTGGACGACGCCTGGTCGGCCGCGTGGCGGCGCTCGCTCGACGCGGTCAAGGGCCCGGGCACCGAGGTGTATTACGTCAACGACACCCCGTGGCAGGCCCGCAACGTGCCCGACTGCCTGTCGGCGCATCTGGACAATCCCGCGGCGTGCGCCCGCAGCCGGGCCGACGCGGTCCAGTTCCGCAAGCGCCGGGCGCTGGTCGCCGGAGTGGCCCGGGCCGAGGGTGCGACAGTCATCGACCCGCTGCCGTGGTTCTGCACCGCGACGACGTGTCCGGTCATCGTGGGCAACCTGCTGGTCTACAAGGACCAGCACCACATCACCACGGCGTACAGCCGGTTGCTCGTACCGCTGCTCGCGGAGGCCTTGCGCCGATAAGGCTCCCGTCCCGCAACCGGCCGGCGCCGCGCGCGCAACCGCGGTACGGCAGGCAACTCGGCGGCAACTGAGCACTCACACCAAGGCACCTGAGGAGGCATCAGCGAACCCTGCGGGACTTCCGAAGGGAATGGCGTACCTGGCGAACAAGACGTCCAGGCGGTGTTCCTCGAAAGGTTGACCCGTGCAGAAGACCCTGGTCCGTCGCCTCGCCACCCTCGCGATGATCCCCGCCGCACTGCTCGGCATGGTCGCGATCGCCACCCCGGCGGAGGCCGCCACCGTCTCCTTCACCACGCTGCAGACCCAGGTCGTCAGCCTGTCGAACAAGGAGCGGGTCAAGGCCGGCTGCAAGGGCCTGCGGGTCAACGCGGAGCTGCTCTGGGCGGCCCGCGGCCACAGCAAGTACATGGCCACGACCGGCAAGTTCAGCCACACCGGCTCGGCCAGCTCGACGTTCGTCGCCCGGGCCAAGGCCGCCGGCTACACCGCCGCGCGCAGCGAGAACATCGCGTGGGGCTACCGCAGCGCCGCCGAGGTCGTCAACGCGTGGATGAAGAGCCCGGGCCACCGCCGCAACCTGCTCGACTGTGGCGCCAAGACGTTCGCCGTCGGCGTCGTGTACTCCGCCAACGGCACGCCGTACTACACCCAGGACTTCGGCAGCCGCTGACCGCGGCGCCACCCAGGCTTCACCCACCCCCCGAAAAGACCGGCCGGCATGCCCCCGCATGCCGGCCGGTCCCATCTTCAGACGGTGACGGGTGCCCCGGTACGCGAGTACGCCAGCACCGCATGCCGCCCGAGCAGCACCCGCTCCTCGGTCAGCCCCGGCACTTCCTCGGTCCACCGCCGTACGGCGGCCCGCTCGTCCTCACGGTTGGCGTCGTCCAGCACCACGGTGGCCGTACCCGCGAGCCGCCCGGCGAGCACCGACAGCGCCGGGTAGCGCGCGTCCGGGCCGGTGGCCGCGGGCGGGCCGTCGACCAGCAACAGGTCGATGCCGGTGAGGTCGGTCAGCTTGTCCGCGTCGTACCACTGGTAGGTCTTGCCGTTGACCGTGAGCTCACGCAGCGGGGCGTCGCGGACCTCGGCGACGGCGTTGAGGCCGTGGGCGGCGAGCATCGTGCGGGTCTGCCGGGCGTAGTCGGGGTCGTGGTCGAGGGAGACGAGCTTGCCGCCGTACTGTTCCAGGGCGTAGGCCAGCCACACCGACGAGGTGCCGCTGCCCAGCTCGACCACCAGCCGGGGCTGGCGCAGCCGGACCAGGTGCAGCAGTTCCAGCAGGTCGGTCGGGTTGAGCGCGAAGTCACCCGAGGACGGCATCGGCGCCCGCGGGGTGAACTGCTGGAAGAGCTGGACCAGCGCCTCGATCTCCCGGCTCTGCGCGCGCAGCAGCAGGTCGGTGCCGTGCCCGCTCTGCCGCAGGCCCCGGGTGACGGTCCGGGTCAGCTCCTGGTGGCGGTCGCCGGCGGTGAGCCGTTCCTTCTCCACCGTAGCGACGACCCGCCGCTGCAGCTGCTCCACGACCGTGCGCAGCTCGCGGTGCGCGTTCTGGTTGGCCCGGTAGACCCCGCCGATCCAGCGGGACAGGTGCAGGATCCCGAGCAGGACGGCCAGCAGCAGACCGGCCACGAACGACAGCGCGAGACCCTGGTTGCCCGACCCGGCCGACCACCAGACCCCGGCGCAGAGCGCCAGGATCACCATGAGGACCACTGCCTGGGGGCGTGTCAGGCTGCGCAGGCGCACCGCCAGCCGACCGCCGAACCGGACCAGGCTGCTCATCGAAGGACCTCCAGAGTCATGCGCGCCGGGCCCGGCGCGGGTCAACACGATCGCCTAACGCCCGCGACGACACCGCCGTTACGGTCGGGCGATCAACGCGCCGCGCTGGGCCGGGGCGACCGGGTGCGGCGCGGTGACGATTCCCGCGATGCGGTCGACGAACAGCTGCGGGTCGTGCGCCTTGGCGACGACGGCCCGGGCCCGGCGGCTCTGCTCGGCGTAGAGCTCACGGTCGGCGTGGTACCGCTGGATCGTCGCCTCGGCCTCGCCAGGTCCGCAGTAGACAGCGGCGTCGCCGAACACCGCCGCGTGCCGTTCGGGCATCACCACGACGCAGCCCAGGGCCGCCGCCTCCAGAGCCGGCCGGGAGAACGTCTCGATCCGGTCCGCGCTCGGGAAGTGCAGGTAGAAGTCGAGCTGATGGACGAAGGTCCGCAGGTCAAGATCACCGGCGTCGTAGACCAGCCGGGACCGCGGACCGCCGGGGTGATATCCGGTACGCGGCCAGTCCGGCAGCCGCAACCGCACGTCCCACTCGCCGACCTCGTCGTAGACGGTCAGCGCCGCCCGCACGTCCCCGGGCCAGACCCCCTCGTCGCTGAGGTCGGTGCCGACCACGGCAGGCCACTTGCCGGCCCCGTCCCGGGCGGCCGACCACCGCTCCCCGTCCACCACAGCCGGCAGGTCGTACGGCGTCAGCTCGACGGTCTCGCTGCGCAGCACGGCCCGTACCTGCGGGTCCTGCGGGCACCAGAGCGGCTCGGTGCCGAACATCCGCAGCGCCGCCCGGGAGCAGTCGGCGGGCACGTACCGGCGGTCGGCGTCGGCCAGCCGTCCGGGTGCCTCGTCGGCGACGATCAGCACCTGCCGGCCGCGCAGCAGGCACGGGTCGTCGGGCGGGAACTGCAGCACCGCGGCGTGCCGCACGATGATCAGCTCCGCGCGGTTCTCGTCACCGGGCAGCAGCTGGTCCACCCGGCCGTCGTTGACCAGCTGCTGCAGCGGTGCGCAGAGCGGCCAGCGGCGCCGGGCCGGCGGGCGCAGCGACTCGATCTGCATCACGGCGACCCGCAGGCCGCGCGCGATCAGCGCCCGGATCTCCTGCAGTCCCGACTGCTGCGCGCCCTGCAGGAAACGCCAGTCGGCGACCAGCACGACGTCGTACTCGGGCCGCCCGGCCGCCTCACCCCGGGCCAGCCGCAGATGGTCGGGGGCGGCGAAGGGCCGGCGGCTGCCGTCGCGCGGGCGCAGCGGATCGGCGGCCCGGGCAGCGATCCGCGCATGCCAGCGCTGGTACGCCGACATGTACGCGGTCCGCGCCGGGTGCATCCAGTACGGCCGGATCTCGGCCCGCGACAGCGAACCCAGCGCCAGCCGGATCAGCGCGAGCGGCCGCGAGTCGAGGTGCCGTACGGCGGCCACACCGAAGACCGCCACCATCCGCCCGATGTACTCGGAGTCGGCGGCCTTGCGCACCGGATCGAAGTAGCCCAGCCGGTCCATCACCTGGCCGCGGCGGAACAGCAACGACGACGGGTTGAACCGGCTGCGGCGCACCCCGGGCCGGGTGACCAGCAGCTCCTCGGAGACGCCGAGGCCGTCGGAGGTGGTGGCGACCAGCCGGCGGTCCTCCAGCAACAGCTTGACCTGCAACTCCAGCCGACGCGGATGGGACCAGTCGTCGGAGTCCTGGAACGCCACGAACTCGCCCTCGGCCGCGTCCAGGCCGGCGTTGCGGGCCGCGTAGGTGCCCCTGTTCTCCGGCTGCTTGACCAGCCGGATCCGACCGCCCAGCGCAACCGCCCGGGCCAGCACGGCGTCGTACTCCGGCGGCGAGGCGTCATCGACGATGATCACCTCGACGTTGCGCCAGGACTGGTCCAGGATCGAGCGTACGGCCGTGATCAGGCCCTCGTCGGGGTGGAACGCGGTGACGATGACCGAGATCCGCTGCGGCTCGTCGATGCCGGCGACCGAGGTGGCCACGGTCAGCCGGTCGAACGGCGGCACCCCGGCCTTGTGCTCCAGCGCCAGCGGCGGCTCCGGCAGCAGCTTGCGGAAGGCGGTCAGCCAGCCGATCACCGGCCCGGTGCCGGCGAACGGATTGGCCAGGTCGAGGTCGAGATCCGCGCGCACGCTGTCGGTGATCCGCCGGTACGCCGCGAGCAACGGCCGGGCCCGGTTCGCCCCCTGCCAGGCCAGGGCGAGCTGGACGTGCAGGCCCTGGTGGGCGGCGGGCAGCGCGTCGGCGCCCAGCGCGGTGCGAATCAGCTCGTACAGGGCCAGTGCGTCGGTGCGGTCCTCCGGCAGCATGTCCTGCTGGGCCAGGGTCTGCGCCAGTCCGGCCAGGACAGCGGGCTTGACCGCGCGCCGGCGCTGCTTGAGCCAGCGGGTGTCCCCGGCGCGGGCCGCGGCGAGCAGGTCGGCGTAGGACGCGTCGGACTCACCGAGCCCCGAGCGGGCGAGCAGCTGCCGCGCCCCGAGCGAACGGATCCGGACCGCGGTCGGCGGGACTGCCATCCGGACGTGGTAGCGGGCGACTCGCAGGTAGTCGTCGAGCAGACCGGGTGTCTCCCCCATGCGGCAACAGACCTCTTCACGTACGCCCTGGATGTCGCTAGGCGCAACGTCGGCAAGCCGATCGAGGTGACGGCCTCAGACCGCGGCGGCACATACGCCCTGGATGCCGATCGAGGTGACGGGTTGGTCAGACGGCCGCGAGGACGGCTGCTTCCACGCGTTCGCGCTCGGACGCCTCGGCCCACGCGCCGACCAGGTAGAACGCGTCCACCACATCGCTGCCCAGGGTGGAGATGCGGGCCGCGCGCACCTCGGCGCCGGCCTCGTCGAGCGCGCTGGCCACCCGGAAGAGCAGGCCCGCGGAGTCAGCCGCGCGCAGCTCCAGCACGACCGCGTCGGTGGCCGCCGCGCGGTGCCAGACCACCCGGGGAGCCGCGCCGCCGCGGGCCGACATCGCCCGGGCCCGCAGCCGCTGGGTCACCGACACGTCCCCGGCGGCGACCCGGCGCAGGTCGGCGGCGAGCGCCACCGGATCCGCCGGGGAGCCGTAGCGCGGCTGGGTGCGGAACTCGACGATCGCCCGGCCGTCCACCGTGCTGGCGTCGGCCCCGATCACGTCGAGGCGGTGCATGGCCAGGCACGCGGCCACCGAGCCGAGCAGGCCCCGGCGGTCGGCCGCGGCCACCGCGACCACGTCCCCGTCCAGGTGTACGGCGGGCAGCTCACCCACGAGCAGTTCCGCGTCCGGCTCGGGCGGCCCGGGCAGCGCCCCCGTGTCCAGCGCGGTGTGCACCCGGCGGACCAGCTCGGCGATCAGCCGGCCCTTCCAGTCCGACCAGGCGGCCGGGCCGGTGGCGTGCGAGTCGGCCCGGGCCAGGGCGTGCAGCAGGTCCAGGGTGGCCGGGTCGCCGACCGCTTCGGCGACGGTGGTGATGGTGACCGGGTCGCTGAGATCCCGGCGGGTGGCGGCGTCGGGCAGCAGCAGGTGCAGCCGGACCAGCTTCTCCACCGTGGCGACGTCCGCCGGCGGCAGCCCGATCCGGGTGGCGATCTCGGCGGCGATCGGGGCCCCGACGACACTGTGGTCGCCCGGCAGGCCCTTGCCGACGTCGTGCAGAAAGGCGCCGATCAGCAGCAGGTCGGGGCGGTCCACCTCGCGGGTGTAGGCGCTGGCCTCGTACGCCGCCTGGACGAGGTGCCGGTCCAGGGTGAAGCGGTGGATCGGGTGGTGCTGCGGGAGGCTGCGCAGCCGGGCCCACTCCGGCAGCCAGGCGTCGATCAGGCCGTACCGGTCGCAGGCCTCCCAGGTCGGCAGCAGCCCCGGGCCGGAACCGAGCAGCGAGACCAGGGCGGCGCGGGCCGCGGGCGGCCACGGTGTCGGCAGCGGCGGGCAGAAGGCCGCGAGCCATTCGCAGGTCGCGCGGGCGATGGGCAGCCGCACGGTCGCGGCCGCGGCGGCGACCCGCAACGACAGGCTGGGATCGGGCACCGGGCCGATGGCCGTACGGGCGAGCACCAGCTCACCGTCCTGCTCCACCACGTCCCGGGCCACCGGGCGGCGTACGGACGCACCGGCCGGGGCGCCCCGGCGGCGGCCGTTGCGCAGCCGGTCCGCCGCGCGCCAGGCGTCGTCCAGGGCGTGCGCGATGGTCCGGGCGTCGCCGGCCACCCGGCGCAGCACGGCGTCCCCGTCGTCGACCTCCAGCAGCTCGGCGACCGCGGCTCGTTCCTGGGCGACCAGCCGGTCCACCCGGCGGCCGACGGCGAGGTGCAGGGCGTCGCGGGTGTCGAGCAGCCGCAGGTTGGCGGCGCGGACGGCGGGACGCATGGTGTCGGCCACACCGGCCCGGCCGATGCCGCGCAGGATGGTCAGGTCACGCAGGCCGCCGGCGGCCTCCTTGAGGTCGCCCTCGAGCAGGAAGGCCAGCTCACCGTGGGTGGCCCAGCGGCTGGCGGTGAGCTCTTTGAGCTGGGGCAGCAGCCGTACGGCGGTGCGCCGCCACTGGTCCGAGGTGGCGGCGATCAGCTCGGCGGAGAGGGCGGCGTCACCGGCGATGTGCCGGGCGTCCAGCAGGCCGAGCGAGACTTTGACGTCGTCGTGGGCGACGGAGAGCGCCTCGGGCAGGGTACGCACGGAGTGGTCCAGGCCCAGCCGCGCGTCCCAGATGGGATACCAGAGGGCCGAGGCGATCCGGTCGATGCCGGCCGTCCCGTTGTGCAGCAGCACCAGGTCGAGGTCGCTGTAGGGGGCGCAGTCCCGGCGGCCCAGGCCACCCACGGCGACCAGGCTGACGCCCGGCAGGTGGGCCGGGAACATCGAGGCCAGCCACGCATCGAGCGCCGAGGCCCGGTCGGCCCGGGCGGCAGCGCCGATGTGTTCGCGAAGGGTGTCCAGCGAGCCGCCGGACGGCACCTGAGGTGGCGCCGACGGCTCGCTGACCACGTAGCTCACGATCTGCTTTCTTTTGAAGGTCAAACCCGCAAGAACAATGGGTCAGAGCGCGTCTAGGCCGCGCTCGCCGGTGCGGACCCGGACGACGTCCTCGACGGACGTCACCCAGACCTTGCCGTCGCCGATCTTGCCGGTCCGGGCCGAGGTGACCACCGCGTCGACGACCTTCTCGACGTCGATCTCGTCGGTCAGCACCTCAACCTTGATCTTGGGCAGGAACTCCACCGTGTACTCGGCACCCCGGTACACCTCGGTGTGGCCCTTCTGCCGCCCGTACCCCTGTACCTCGCTCACGGTCAGACCCGCCACGCCGAGCGCGTGCAGAGCCTCCTTCACCGCGTCGAGCTGGTACGGCTTGATGACCGCGGTCACCAGCTTCATGCTCAGTCCCTCCATCGCAGCCATCAGGGGAATTTAACCGGAGACCTTTTCACCGACGGCAGCCTTGCCGTCAGTGCTGGCCGAAGGGGTGAGACCGGCCATCGCGAACGCGCCGGCCGAGCCCGTGGAAGGCGAGTTGTCGTACGCGCTCTCGGCGTGCTCCGCCACGTCGATGCCGGTGACCTCAGCCTCGTCGCTGACCCGCAGGCCCTTGGCCGCCTTGATCACGAAGGCGATGATCGCCGCGATGACCAGGGAGTAGACGGTGACCGCAGCGCTGCCGACGAACTGCCGGCCGAGCTGGGCCAGGCCGCCGCCGTAGAACAGGCCCTCGCTGGCGCCCAGGCCCGGGTCGCCGTTGATGGCGGCGTTGACCTGCGCGGTGGCGAAGAAGCCGAGCGACAGCGAGCCGATCCAGCCGCCGACGAAGTGCACGCCGACCACGTCGAGCGAGTCGTCGTAGCCCAGCTTGTACTTCAGGCCCACGGCCAGCGCGCAGACGGCACCGGCGATGAGGCCGACGATGACGGCGGGCAGCGGGGCGATGAAGCCACAGGCCGGGGTGATGGCGACCAGGCCGGCGACCGCACCGGACGAGGCACCGACCAGGGTCGGCTTGCCGTCGCGGATCCACTCCACGACGACCCAGCCGAGCAGGGCCGCGGCCGTGGCGACCTGGGTGTTGATGAACGCGAAGACCGTGGTGCCGTCGACGGTGAGCTCGGAGCCGGCGTTGAAGCCGAACCAGCCGAACCACAGCAGGCCGGCGCCGAGCGCGACGAACGGCACGTTGTGCGGCTTGAAGCTCTCCCGCGGCCAGCCGGCCCGCTTGCCGAGCACCAGGATCAGGCCGAGCGCGGCGGCACCGGCGTTGATGTGCACCGCCGTACCACCGGCGAAGTCGAGCGCGTGCAGCTTGCCGCCGATCCAGCCGCCACCCCACACCCAGTGCGCGACCGGGACGTAGACCAGGGTGAACCAGGCCAGCGCGAAGATGACCCAGCCGCCGAACTTCATCCGGTCGGAGACCGCGCCGCTGATCAGCGCGACGGTGATGATGGCGAACATCATCTGGAAGACCATGAAGGCGTACGTGGGGATGCCCGTGCCGGCCCCCAGGAACAGCCACTCCTCGGAGATGCCGGAGGTGCCGGTGCCGAAGTACTGGCTGAAGTTGCCGATCACGTTGTTCAGGCCGGCGCTGTCGTTGGTGCCGAACGCCAGGGTGAAGCCGTAGATGACCCACAGAACGGAGATGAGCCCGATGCACGAGAAGCTCATCATCATCATGTTCAGTACGCCTTTGGACCGGTTGAGGCCACCGTAGAACAGCGCCAGGCCCGGAGTCATAAGCAGAACGAGCGCAGACGACAGGAGCAACCAGGCGGTATTGCCGGTGTTGATCTCCACGCTGCCTCCTCTCGGATAAAGGTGTCCTCCCACACGGCCCAGAGAGCAGCGTCGCCCTGCTGGCCGGTTCGGGCGGAAGCCTTTCGCTCCGCTGTTTCGCGCACGGTCTACGCGCGATTTCCGACGCGTGACGGGTTGTTTCCGACGTGTGAAGAAACTCTCACAGGGCACCGGAGGAATGCCCCTGAACTGGGGCAATCGACCCAAGCGGGGGTTACCGCAACGCGTATTCGAGGGTATGCCGCTCGTAATCGAGCAGCCGGAGGTCACGCATCGGGCGGCGCAGGTGGCCCTTGTGCACGATCCGCACGAACGCCGGATCACCGGCGGCGGCCATCCGGCGGATGCCCTCGACGTGGTCCACGATCCGCTTGCGGATGGTGCGGACCAGGCGGTGCCGGTCGCGCGGGATCAACCCGTACGCGTCCGCGAACAACCGCAGCCGGCGCGGCCTGTTCGGCCTCTTCCAGCCCAGCGTGTAGGAGTCGCGGTCGCTGAACAGCGGCACCCAGGTCCAGGCCGCGTAGGCGACGTCGTAGATCCGGGCGCCGGGCGAGGCCAGATCGAAGTCGATCAGGGCCAGCGTGCCGTCCGGGCGCCAGACCACGTTGTGCGGGGCGGCGTCGTGGTGGCAGATCACCTCGGTGTCCGGCGGCGGCGGGCCGAACGAGCGCCAGACCGCCCCGGGCGGGGGCTGGAAGCCGTACTGCGCGTCGTGGAACATGCGCAGCATCGTGGCCACCGTGACCAGCGCTTCCTCGGTCGTCCAGTGCGGGGCCAGCGGATACTCACCGCACTCGCCGTCGAGGTACGACAGGACCTCACGGCCGCGGTCGTCCATCCCCAGGGCGTGCGGCGAGCCGGTGAAGCCCACCCGCTGCAGATGGTTGAGCAGCGAGTGCACGGCCGGGGTCCACGGTCCCGCGTTGCGGCGGACGGTGTCGCCCACCTTCGACACCGTGCTGACGTTGCCGCCGTGGAGCGGGATCTCGCGAAGGTCGCGTTCCTGCGTCACCCACGACCTCCCCTAGAAGTGCCCCGCGGTACGGGCCTGCCGCCCCCGAGACTACGCGTCGGTGCCAAGCAGGGCCTCGACGAAGGCAGCGGGCTCGAACGGGGCCAGATCGTCCGGGCCCTCGCCCAGACCGACCAGCTTGACGGGAATTCCCAGCTTGTTCTGCACGGCGATGACGATGCCGCCCTTGGCCGTGCCGTCCAGCTTGGTGAGCACCACGCCCGTGACATCCACCACGTCGGTGAAGACCCGGGCCTGCTCGAGACCGTTCTGACCGGTGGTCGCGTCCAGGATGAGCAGCGTCTCGTCGACCGGCCCGTGCTTCTCCACGACCCGCTTGACCTTGCCCAGCTCGTCCATCAGGCCGACCTTGTTCTGCAGGCGGCCGGCGGTGTCGATCAGCACGGTGTCGATGCCCGTGTCGATGCCGCGCTTGACCGCGTCGAACGCAACGCTGGCGGGGTCGCCGCCCTCGGGACCGCGGACCGTCTCGGCGCCGACCCGCTCACCCCAGGTGGCGAGCTGCTCGGCGGCCGCGGCGCGGAAGGTGTCGGCCGCGCCCAGCAGCACCGTACGGCCGTCGGCGATCAGCACCCGGGCCACCTTGCCGCAGGTGGTGGTCTTGCCGGCGCCGTTGACCCCGACGACCAGCACGACCGCGGGCCGGCCGTCGTGCGGGGCGGTGCGCAGACTGCGGTCCATGCCGGGCTCGAGGGCGGCGGTGAGCTCCTCGGCGAGCTGCTCGCGTACCTCGGCGACGGTCCGGGTGCCCAGCACCCGGACCCGCTCGCGCAGCCGCTCGACCAGCGCCTGGGTGGCCTCGACGCCGACGTCGGCGGAGATCAGGCTGTCCTCGATCTCCTCCCAGGCGTCCTCGTCGAGATGATCGCGGGAGAGCACGCTGAGCAGGCCCTTGCCGAAGACGTTCTGCGACCGGCTGAGCCGGGCCCGCAGCCGCACCAGGCGGCCGGCGGTCGGCTCCGGCTTCTCGATCGTCGGTGCCTGCACCAGCGGCGGCAGCTCGTCCGGCAGCGGCGGGAGCGTCGGCTCCTCCACCGGCGCGGTCGGCGGGCGCTCGAGCGTGGTGGTGGCGGAGCCACCGGTCGGCGGCAACTCGCGCCTGCGGCGCCGGGGCACGACCAGACCGATGGCCCCGACCACCAGCACCGCCAGCAGGATGAGGGAGGCGACCACGTATTCCATTCCGAAATCCTGACAGATGTCCGCGGGGCCCGTGGCGCCACCCGTCCGTGTCCCCCGCCACGCCCTGTGACCTCCCGCTGTCCGAACGCACGCTGGCGGAAGCCGGGACCGCTCGGGGAGGATGGCAGCATGTCGCGCCCCCCGGTGAACCGTTGACCGCCCACCTGCTGATCGGGCCCGTGCTGCGCCGCGTCGTCGGCGACCAGGCGACGATCTGGGTCGAGACCACCGCACCGGCCGAGGTACGCGTCGAGGTAGCGACCGGCGGCGCCGGCACCGCCCAGACCTTCTCCTGTTACGGCCACCACTACGCGATCGTGATCGTGGAAGGGCTGGTCCCGGGCAGCGCCGGCGAATATCAGGTGTGGCTCGGCGACCGGCAGGTGTGGCCGCAGCCGGAGTCGCCGTACCCGCCGAGCGTGATCGTCACCCGCGAGGCCGAGGACGCGGGTCAGCCGGTCAGCATGATCTTCGGCTCCTGCCGCGAGGCCACCCCGCACGCCACCGGGCGCAAGCTGCCGCCGGACGCGCTGGACGCGTACGCCCGGCGGTTGATGACCGATCCGCGCTCGCCGGAGCTGCGCGCCGACCTGATCGTGCTGCTCGGCGACCAGGTCTACGCCGACAAGACCTCGGCCAAGGTGCGCCGCTTCCTGCGCCGGCGCCGCTCGGCCGGCCACCACGGCCCGGCCGACGAAGTGGTCTCCTTCGACGAGTACACCAAGCTCTACCTGGAGTCCTGGCGTGACCCCGAGGTGCGCTGGCTGCTGGCCACCGTGCCGTGCGTGATGATCTTCGACGATCACGAGATCATCGACGACTGGAACACCTCGGCGTCCTGGCGGGCGGACATGTCGTCGCAGCAGTGGTGGTCCGAGCGGATCGCCAGCGGACTGGCCTCGTACTGGGTCTACCAGCACCTGGGCAACATGAGCCCGGACGAGCTGCGCGCCGACCCGTTGCTGGCCAAGATCGCCGCGGTCGAGGACGCGACGTCGCTGCTGCACGACTTCGGCATCTCGGTCGACAAGCCGTCGTCGGCCGAGAACACCGACCGGCCGTACCAGTGGAGTTTCGCCCTGGATGTGGGCCGGACCCGGCTGATCATGCTGGACAACCGCTGCAACCGCGTGCTCACGCCGGGCCGGCGGGAGATGCTGCCCGCGGCCGAGTGGGGCTGGTTCGTCGACCAGGCCCACGGCGACTACGACCACCTGGTGGTCGGCTCGTCCCTGCCGTGGCTGATGCCACCGGCGATCCACCACCTGGAAGCCTGGAACGAACGGCTCGCGGACTCGTCCGGGGCCCGGCGCGCGGCCCTGGCCGAACGGGTCCGCCGGGCCTTCGACCTGGAGCACTGGGCGGCGTTCACCCGCTCGTTCGACGCGCTGACCGAGGTGTTCCGCCGCCTCGGCGAAGGCGGCCCGGACGCCCCGGGTCACCGTGTCGGAGCCGGCGGCGCGTACGCGGCACCGGCCTCGATCAGCGTGCTCTCCGGCGACGTGCACCACTCCTACGTCGCCCGCGCCGACCTCGGGCCGGCCGTGGCGACGCCGGTGCACCAGCTCACGTGCTCCCCGATCCACAACCAGGTGCCGACGGTCATGCGGCCGTTGATGCGCTTCAGCTGGTCACGGCTGGCCGCGAAGGGCGTCCGCGGGGTGGCCCGCAGCGCCGGGGTACGCCGGCCCTCGGTGCGCTGGCGGCGGCTGGCCGGGCCGTACTTCGGCAACGCGGTGAGCACGCTGCGGCACGCCGGCGCAGAGGCCGACGTACGGGTGGAGGGAACGACCAGGGACGGCCACCTGTTCACGGTGGCGGATGTCCACCTGCACGGTCCAGGATGACCTTGTGACTTCCTGGACCGCGCCCGCGGCGCACCGCGTCGAAGAGCCCTTCACCGGCGACGAACGAGCCATGCTCGAGGGCTGGCTCGACCTGCACCGGCAGACGCTGCTCACCAAGTGCGCCGGGCTGACCGCCGAGCAGCTCAAGCTGCGCTCGGTCGAGCCGTCGCAGCTGTCGCTGCTGGGCCTGCTCCGCCACCTGGCCGAGGTCGAACGCGGCTGGTTCCGGATCAACGCGGCGGGCGAGAAGGTCTCCTCCATCTACTGCTCGGACACCAACGAGGACGGCGACTTCGACGACATCGAGCAGGCGGACGCGGCGGCCGACCACGCCACGCTCCTCGCCGAGATCGAGGCGGCCAAGGCGGCGGTCGCGGAGCTGCCGCTGGAGCACGAGTTCTCGACCGAGCGGCGGTCGCAGGTGAGTCTCCGCTGGGTCTACCTGCACATGATCGAGGAGTACGCACGCCACAACGGCCACGCGGACCTGCTCCGCGAACGCATCGACGGCGTCACCGGCGACTGAGCCGGCTCAGTCGCCCTTCGGCAGGGCGGCGGCGCCCTGGTCCTGCAGGGAGAAGGTCGTCTCCATCTGGCTGTCGTCGACCTTCTCGGCGACCAGCCCGGCCGCGCCCAGCGGATGCCACTGCAGGAAGGCGTCCCGGTTGCGCACGGCGTAGGTGGTGCGGCCCTCGTCGTCCTTACCGGCCGGCTCGAAGGTGAAGAGCTGCTTCGGCTCGCCGGCGTCGCACGCCGCCGTGACGACGGTGAGCGGGTCGGACCCGCTGCCTTGCACCTGCAGGCAGAAGGGCTCGCCGCCGGCCCGCAGTGTGCCCGTCTTGATCAGGCGTTCCTTGGCCCCGCGGGCCTTGGGCACCGGCACGAAGAGCGCCCGGTCGGCGTAGTCGTCGGTCACCTGGATCCGGCCGGCGGCGGTCACCGCCAGCACCGAGTCCGGCAGTTCGTTGTCGTCGAGCCGGGGCAGGAAGAAGACCTGCCGCTTGCCGTCCAGCGCGCCGGCCGGTGGGGGCGCGCTGCCGATGCCCGAGCTGGCGCTCGGCTGCGCGGAGGGAGCGGCGCTTGACGGGGCCGGCGCCGCCGGGTTGCCGCCGTCCGCGGAGCAGCCCTGCAGGGCGAGCACGAGAACAACCGCCCCGAGCAGAGTCTTACGCATCGACATCCTCTCAGCCGCGGCCAGCCTACGTCGCCGCGAGAAGATCAGCCGGGCGCGGGCAGAGCGAGCGCCTTGCGCAGATAAGGAAGGTCCTGCGGCCCGGTCCAGCGCAACGCGGGCATCCTCGCCGCGCGGGCGCCGCGAACCGCCCGGTCGTCGTCGTCCACGAACAGCACCCACGGCGGTTCGACGTTCAGAGCCGCGCAGGCCTGGGTGAAGAACTCCGGCGCCGGCTTGTGCACCTTCAGCTCCCACGAGCTGACCACCGTGTCGAATTCCCCGGTCAGGCCGAGCTCCGCCAGGTCGCCCCGGAGCAGATCGGTCGCGTTCGTCGCCAGGCCCACCGGACGTCCCGCCGCGCGCACCGAGCGGACGAAGGCGAGCACCTCCTGGTCGATCGTGCCCCGGTGCTCCTGCCACTGCGCGACCGCCGCCTTGGCGTCGGCCTCCGGCAACGGCAGGCGCATCGCCACCAGGCGCATCCACTCGGCGTCCGTGATCTCGCCGGCCACCGCGGGGCGCAGCAGTTCCCAGGCCATCGCCGTCTCGATCAGGGTGCCCGGCGCCAGCCCGTACGACTTCTCCACCGCCGCCGGCACCGCGGGGTCCCAGCGGCGCAGTACGCCGTCCAGGTCGATGAGCATGGCCTGGGCCGGTTGGCGGAGCATCGGGGGTCAGTCCTCCGGTTCTCGGTTCAGCCGCTGGCTGATGACCTGGGTGACGCCGGCACGCATCGTGACGCCGTAGAGGGCGTCGGCGACCTCCATCGTGCGCTTCTGGTGCGTGATGATGAGCAGCTGGCTCTTTTCCCGCAGCTGCGCGAAGAGCGTAATCAACCGGCCCAGGTTGACGTCGTCGAGGGCGGCCTCGACCTCGTCCATGATGTAGAAGGGGCTGGGCCGGGCCCGGAAGATCGCGACGAGCATGGCGACCGAGGTCAGCGAGCGCTCGCCGCCGGAGAGCAGCGACAGCCGCTTGATCTTCTTGCCCGGCGGGCGGGCCTCGACCTCGACGCCGGTTGTCAGCATGTCCTCGGGGTCGGTGAGCACCAGCCGGCCCTCGCCGCCCGGGAAGAGCACCTGGAACACGGCCTGGAACTCGCGCGCGGTGTCCTCGAACGCCGACGTGAAGACCTCGAGAATCCGGTCGTCGACGTCCTTGACCACGGTGAGCAGGTCCTTGCGGGTGGCCTTCAGGTCCTCGAGCTGGTCGGAGAGGAACTTGAAGCGTTCCTCCAGCGCGGCGAACTCCTCCAGCGCCAGCGGGTTGACCTTGCCCAGCAGGGCCAGGTCGCGTTCGGCCTTGTTGGCCCGCTTCTCCTGGGTCGGCCGGTGGAACGGCACGGGCTCGGGGAGCTCCTTGCCGTCCTTCTCCGCCTGCGCGGCCTCGGCCTGGGTGGGCGGGACGAGCTGGTCGGGGCCGTACTCGGCGACCAGGGTGTCGACGTCGAGGGAGAAGTCCTCGGCCGCCTTGGCTTCGAGCTGCTCGATGCGCAGCCGCTGCTCGGCCCGGGCCACCTCGTCGCGGTGCACCTCGTTGGTGAGCCGTTCCAGCTCGGCGACCAGGCGCTTGGCGCTGGCGCGTACCTCTTGGAGCTCGGCCTCGCGTGCGGTCCGCGCGCGGGCCAGCTCGTCACGCGCCTCCACCGCGGTGGCCAGCGAGACCGCGACCCGCGACATCGCGGCAGCCGCGCCCAGGGCGACGGCCTTGGCGATCTCCGCCCCGCGGGCCCGGGCGGCCCGGCGGGCGGCCGCACGCTCGCGGGCCTGGCGTTCCTGCGTGGCCTGGCGCAGCAGCGAGTCGGCCCGGCCGGCGATCGAGGAGACCCGCTCCTCGGCCGTCCGGACGGCCAGCCGGACCTCCATCTCGTTCTGCCGGGCCTGCGGCACCAGTGCCGAGAGGGTGTCGCGTTCCTCGGTGGACGGTTCCTCGTCGATCGGGGTGGCCTCGGCCAGTCGCAGCCGCTCCTCCAGCTCGGCCAGCCCGGCCAGGTCGCGGTCACGGTTGGCCTCGGCCTTCTGCCGGGAGGCGCCCAGGCGCTCCGACTCGGCCTTGGCGGAACGGGCGGCGGCACCGAGCTCGGCGAGGCGGCGGGCGGCCGCGTTGCGTTCGCCCTCGGCGGCACGCTTGGCGGCGGCCGCGACGGCCACGGCCTCCTTGAGCTCGGCGACCTCGGCGCGGGCGTCGGCGAGCTGGCCCTTCAGGACGCCGATGGACTCCTCGGCGGTCTCCCGCCTGGCCCGCGCCTCGTCGACGGCGGCCTGGACCTCGATGTAGCTGGTCGCCTTGCCGGAACCGCCGGCGGCCGCGTGCGCCCCCAGCACGTCGCCGTCGGGGGTGACCGCGCGCAGCTCGGCGTTCTGCGCGACCAGGCGGGTCGCGGCAGCCAGGTCGGGGACCAGCACGACGTCGCGCAGCGCCTTGTTCAGCGCCGGGCGGATGGTGTCGGGGCAGTCGATGACGTCGGGCGCCCACTCGGCGCCCTCCGGCAGAGCCGGGCGCAGGCTGTCGAGCGAGCCCTGCATGCCCGGCGCGGCCGGGGCGGCGACCACGAGCGCGGCCCGGCCGGCGTCCGCGATCTTCAGCGTGCGCATGGCCTCGACGGCCTCGTCGATGCCGGTCAGCGCGACCGCGTCGGCCAGCACGCCCAGGGCCGCGGCCAGTGCGGCCTCGTGACCGGGCCGGACGGTGAGCATCGAGGCGAGGCTGCCGAGCAGGCCGGGGATCTGGTCGGCCTTGCCGAGCAGCGCGCCGGCGCCGTCCTTGCGGCGCAGGCCGAGGGCGAGCGCCTCCTCGCGGGCCTTCCAGCTGGCGGCGTCCTTCTCGGCCGCCCGCTCGGCGTCGGAGAGCTCCTTGACGACCGCGGCCGCCCGGTCGTGCGCGGCGACGGCCTCGGCGTGCCGCTCGTCGAGCTCGGCGTTGTCGCGATCGGCCTCGGTGGACTCCGCGGACACCGCGTCGACCTCGGCCTGGGCGGCCTCGGCCCGCATCAGCGCGTCGTTGTGGGCGACCGCGAGCCGCTCGATCTCCTCGGCGGCACTTCCGGTACGGGCCCGAGCCGCGTTCACGTTGCCGGTGAGCTTGGCCAGTCCCTCGCGGCGGTCGGCGATCGCCTTCGCGGCGGCCCGCAGCGCACCCTCGGCCTGCAGCAGTTGCCGTTCCAGCTCCTGGCGGTGCTCGACCGCCTCGGCCAGCCGCATCTGGTCCTCGGTGAGGGCCTCGCGCAGCTCCTCCTCCTGCTCGCGGACCCGTTCCGCCTCGGCCTCGAGCTGATCCGGGTCGCGGCCCGTACGCTCGTCGTCCGGCGCCGCGGCGAGGTGCCGCAACCGCTCGGAGGCCAGCTGCTCGGTGGAGCGGAAGCGTTCCTGCAGGGCGGAGAGTTTGTACCAGGTGTCCTGGGCGGCGGCCAGCAGCGGCGCGTCCTCGGCGTGCGCGGCCTCGAGGTCGGCGAGCCAGCGCTGGACCTCGCGGTTCTCCTCCTCGACCTGTTGGCGGCGCTCGCGCATCGCCGACTCGTCGGCGATCTCCTTGTCCAGCGTGGTGCGCAGGGTGTGCAGGTCGTCGGCGAGCAGCCGCAGCCGGGCGTCGCGCAGGTCGGCCTGGATGCCGGCCGCGCGGCGGGCCACCTCGGCCTGCTTGCCCAGCGGCTTGAGCTGGCGGCGCAGCTCGGCGGTGAGGTCGTTGAGCCGGTTGAGGTTGGTCTGCATCGCGTCGAGCTTGCGGATCGCCTTCTCTTTGCGCTTGCGATGCTTGAGGACGCCGGCCGCCTCCTCGATGAAGGAGCGGCGGTCCTCGGGCTTGGCGTGCAGCATCGCGTCGAGCCGGCCCTGGCCGACGATGATGTGCATCTCGCGGCCGATGCCGGAGTCGCTGAGCAGCTCCTGGATGTCGAGCAGGCGGCAGGAGCTGCCGTTGATCTCGTACTCACTCTCGCCGGAGCGGAACATCCGGCGGGTGATGGAGACCTCGGTGTAGTCGATGGGCAGGGCGCCGTCGCCGTTGTCGATGGTCAGGGTCACCTCGGCGCGGCCGAGCGGGGCCCGCCCGGCGGTGCCCGCGAAGATGACGTCCTCCATCTTGCCGCCGCGCAGCGCCTTGGCGCCCTGCTCGCCCAGGACCCACGCGATGGCGTCGACGACGTTGGACTTGCCGGAGCCGTTGGGGCCCACCACACAGGTGATGCCCGGCTCCAGCCGCAGCGTCGTAGCGGAGGCGAAGGACTTGAAACCCTTCACCGTCAGGCTCTTGAGGTGCACGGATCTCCGGGGGTCGGCGGTGGTCTGCTGGTCAGCAGGTTACCCGCAGGCGCACGCCATGTCCGTGCACGCCGCGCGTCCTGGATCGTGCCGGTCTCGACCCGACCCGACGCGTTTGTCGGAATTGGCTCTACGGGCGCGGCGCAGAAGGAGCAAAAAGATGCGCGCCGCCACTTGTTGCTGTGGAGGCGCGCTTTGCGGGGTGCGTCACGTGGTGCGAGGGGATGTGGGCGCCGGGTCACGACGCCCGGTGAAGCTCAGGTCAGCGCCGGCTCGGTCAGCCGCAGAAGATCGTCTGCCTCCGCGGCGGCGGCCGCGAGACGATCGTTCTCCGCCCGGAGGCGGGTGATCTCGAACTCCAGAGCCTGCACCCTGGAACGCAGTCGGGTGACCTCGTCGAGCAGGCGCCGGTCGGGCGCCGCACCTACGTGGCCGTAGAGGGCCTTCGCCATTTCGTCTCCTTGTAAAGCGCTGCCGGAAAGGCCGGCCAAACGCGCGCCCAGTGGTACCGCACACCTTTGTGCCCACGGACACGCGTGAGCACAAACTCCTGCACCCGGGGACGTGCTGTGGATGCAGATTTCCCATGCCCAGGACTCGACTGGACACAGATGGGCGCGACTGGCGACACCTCCATGGTGCGCTGATACCCACAGTCCGTCAAGCCGTGTGAACCGCGTGGCACCCGCCTGACCAGTGAATCACGCCACCCCGCGGGCCTTATCCAGGACTTATTTCTTTCTTAGCCGGTTTGCCCGGGCCGCGCGCGGCTGCTTACCGTCACCCGGGTCGAAACCTCTCGATCCCTCGAGGACCACGGAGGCACGACGTGCAGGGGCCAGCCGACCAGAGACCGACCGGGCGACACCGCGATCGGCAGACGATGCCGTCGCCCGTGACCTTCGGCCTCTCCGTGACCGCCCTGCTCGCCGTGGTCGGCGCCGGCGCCGCACTGCTGCCCTCGAGCTTCACCGGCTCGGGCACCGCGGCCGAGCAACCCGAAGCCGCCGTCGCCGCCCTGGTGCCGGGTGCCGGTGGCGGGGCACCCGGCACCGGGGTGGCACGGCCGTCGGCCCCGCCGCCCTCGTCGCCGGCGGTGACCCCGTCCACCGCGGCGCCCAAGCCGAGCAGGACCGCCACGAAGAAGCCGGCCACCAAGAAACCGGTGGTCAAGAAGACGCCGACCCGCAAGCCGACCACCAGCGCACCCGAGGTCGGTGCCGGGCTGGCCGCCCAGGAGACCGAGGTCATCCGGCTGGTCAACGTGGAGCGGGACCGGGCCGGCTGCGGCTCGGTGCAGCTCAACACCAAGCTCCGGGCGGCCATGCGGTTGCACGTCCAGGAGCTCGGCACCCACGGTGACCTCTACATCAGCCACGTGAGTGACGACGGCCGGGACTTCGTCACCCGGGCCAAGGCGCAGGGCTACAACGACCCGGGCGGCGAGAACGTGGCCCGGGGCCAGCGCGACGCCGCCGACGTCATGACGAGCTGGATGAACAGTGACGGGCACCGCGCCAACATCCTGAACTGCGACTTCAAGGCGCTCGGGGTGGGTGCGGTCAAGGGCGTGGACGGCACGATCGTCTGGGGCCAGCTTTTCGGACGTTCCTGAGCAAATAACTCCGAAAAACAGACAAATAGTGCGACCGACTGTCGCCTAGGTGACACGCTCCCGTTACTTTTCGCCGCTGCGTCGTTGCAGCCATCGTGATAACACCCCCGTCGCGCCCGTGGTGCTGACCGCATGCGCATCTGTCTGCTCACCGGGGGCGGCTACCCGTTCCGCCGGGACGCCCTCGGCGGCTGGTGCCGCACGCTCGTCGACGGCCTCGGCCGGTACACCTTCGACCTGCTGACCGTCACCGACCGCGAACCACCCGGCGGGCCGGCGTACCCGCTGCCCCGCCATGTAGCGTCCGCCCGGGCCGTGCCGTTGAGCCGCGAGATCCGGCGGCGGCCGGGCAGCGACGACAACGCCACCGCCGCGGCCGTCCTGCTGTGCCGGGGGCTGCTCAGCGAGGCCGAGCCCAAGACTGCGGACGACCTGTTCGCCAAGGGGCTGCTCGGGCTCTCGGTGCTGGCCGAGGCGGCCGGCCACCCCCTGAACTCGGTACCGCTGACCGACGTGCTGCTCGACGCCTGGCGGACCGGGCGGACGTCGGCGAGTGAGGACCGGCTGCCGCGGCTCAGCCTGCGTGATGCCCGCACCGCCGCCACGCTCCTGCGCCACGCGGCCCGGGCGTTGTCCGTACCGGTGCCCGCCGTTGACCTGGTGCACTGCGTCGGCGGCACGACGCCGCTGCTGGCCGCCCTGGCCGGACGCTGGCGGACCGGGATGCCACTGCTGCTGACCGAGGCGCGGGCCCCGGTGGCCCGGCCGCGGGCCGGCGAGGAGCGGCTCTCCCCCGCGGTGCGCACGGTGCTGCGCCGCTTCCGCCGGTCGGTCGCCCGCACCGGGTACGCCGAAGCCGGCCTCATCGCCCCGTTGAGCGCCTACCACCACTCGTGGGCGCTGGGGCACGGTGCCGAACCGAGCCGGCTCGTCCCGGTGCCCGCCGGGGTGGACCCGGTCGACTTCCCGTCCGCCCCCGAGGCGAGGACCCAGCCGGCCATCGTCTGGGCCGGTAACGGCGGCCCGGACAGCGGTCTGCGCGGGCTGCTGGAGGCGTTCGCGATCGTGGCGACCGCCGTGCCCGGGACCGTCCTGCACCTCGTCGGGGTCACCGCCACGCACGAGGACCACTGCGCCGAGCAGGTCGAACGCACCGGGCTGGGCCGGGCGATCCGGTTGCACCCGCTGCCCGCCGACCCGCGCGACCGGTACGCCACCGGCCATCTCGTCGTGCACGTCCCGGGACCGGCCGACCCGCCGTACCGGTTGATCGAGGCCATGATGTCCGGCCGGGCCGTGATCGGGATCGACGTGGGCCCGGTCGCCGAGACCCTCGGCGACGCGGGCACGCTCGTCGCCGAGAACGATCCGGCGGCCCTCGCTGACGCCTGCATCAGTCTGCTGCGGGCCCCGGCCCGCCGCCGGGCGCTGGGTGATGCCGCCCGCCGCCGGGCGCTCGCCTGCTTCACCGCCGACCGGGTGGTCCGCGTCTACGGCGCCCTCTACACCGATCTGGCCGGACCGCCGCCGGCCCCTTCCTACGAGCTCGCGCTGGCCGTGCCCGCCCCGCGCGAAGCCCGGCCGGCTACCGTGCGCTGGCTCGCCGAGGCCGGTGAGGACCGATGACCGGCCTGGCGCTGGAACCCGGCCTGCGGCGGGCGCCCGCCCTGGGCGTCACGCTGCTGCTGCGCTGCGCCCTCTACCTCGGGCCGCTCAGCGTCGCGATCGCCGCGGCCGGCCTGCTCGGCAGCCTGCCCTGGCCGGTGCCCGCCGGCACGCTGGTGCTCGGCTGGAGCGTCACGCAGATCCTCACCGGCACGGGCGCTGTCGTCGCCAGGCGGGGCGGTTCGGGCGCCGGGGCGCGGCTCGTCGGGCTCGGCTTCCTGGCGGCGGCCGCCCTGTGGTGCGCGTTCGTGCTGCTCGCACCGGCCTCCGTGGCCGGCGCCGAGCCCGGACGGGCGATCGCCGTCGGCGTCTGCGGGCTCGGGAGCCTGGCCTCGGTCACCGCGGCGCTGGTGAGCCGCAACGAGGCGGCGGTCGTGCGGTGGAGCCTGCCGTGCTGGCTGCTCGCCGCCGTCGCCGTCGCCGGGGCGATCGGTGACACCTGGGCCGCCCGGGTGCCGGTCACGATGCTGCTGCCGATCGCCGTCGCCGCCGCTGCCCTGCGTGCGTTCCGGCCCGCGTTCCGGCGTACGGCCACCCTCGTGTTGCGGGGTGACGACCTGCGCGGCGCGGTCGGGCGGGCGGTGCTCGGGGCGGGTCAGGCGGCCTCGGCCGTGCTGCTCTGGCGGGCCGGGCCACCGGCGGCGACATCACCGGCCGTGCTGCCGCTGCTGGCCGCCGCCCCCGTTCTGGAGGCGCTGATCGGCTGGCACCGGCGGCAGGTCGAGAGCAGCCTCGACGTGGCCGAGAGCGACGAGGAGCACCGCGAGCACGTCGGTGGCGTGACCGTGGTGACCGTTGCCGCGCTGCTGCCGCCGCTGGCCGCCGGGATCGCTCTCGCGCTGGCCGCGTACCGGTTGCCGGGCGGGGTGGTGGGCGCGCGGGAGGGAGTGCTCGCCGTGGCCGGCGGGATCCTGCTCAGCGGCGTACTGGCCATCACCCTGCTGCTCGCCGCGCGGGGCCGGACCTTCATCGCCGCCCTGCTCGCCGTCGCGCCGCCGCTCGCCGCGGTCGCGGCACCGCTGCTCCCGGTGCTGCCGCCGGACCCGCTCCGCACCGTCGTCGCCATCCTGGCGGCGACCCACCTCGTCGGACTGCTGACCGTCGCACACACCGCCGCAGACCCCCGGAGGACGTCGTGAAGACCCTTTTCCCCCCGTACGCCCAGCCCTCGCCCGACCTCGCGCCCGACCAGGACACCTGGGTCGTGCAGGAACGGCCCGGCGCCCGCCGCTCGGCGCACCGGATCCTCGGCCGCATCGACCTGGACTGGGGCGGACGCTCGCTGGCCGACGTGCTCGCCGACGTGGACGAATGGCGCGCGGACGGCGCCGAGGGGCTCTTCCTGGACCGGGCGCCGGCCGGCTCGGGCGGCGTCGGGCCGGTGGCGCTGACCGTACGGCTCGCCGCCCGGCGCGGGCTGCACCGGATCGTGCTCAACCCGGGCGTGCCCACCCACCCGCTCTACCGCGACCTGGGCGTACGGATCTGCACCTTCGACGGGCCCTGGTCGGCCTACCAGGGCTGGGCCGGCGACGGGGTGCGGCCCGGCGACGGTCACCTGGTGCACGGGGTGCCGACGCCGCTGCTGACCGCCGCCCGCCGGCTGATGGGCCGCCGTGGCGCGGGCTTCGGGCTGGCCACCGACACCAGCCCCTACGTCAGCGCAGCGGCAGGCGGGGGCGCGGCTGGCAACGCGGACAGCTGTAGGACGAGCGGTTCATGAACTGCTCGCGGCGCATGATCGAGCCGCACCGGTGGCAAGGCTGCCCCTCGCGCCCGTACGCGTTCAGCGAACGGTCGAAGTAGCCGCTCTCCCCGTTGACGTTGACGTAGAGCGCGTCGAAGGTGGTGCCGCCCGCGACGATCGCCTCGCTGAGCACGTCGCGGACATGGGCGAGCAGCCGGCGTACGGCGGGGCGGGTGAGCGCGTCGGTGGGGCGGGCGCCGTGCAGCTGGGCCCGCCACAGCGCCTCGTCGGCGTAGATGTTGCCGACGCCGGAGATCAGCGTCTGGTCCAGCAGGGCCCGCTTGATCTCGGTGTGCTTGCCGCGCAGCCGCGCCACGAACAGCTCGTCGTCGAACAGCGGGTCCAGCGGGTCGCGGGCGATGTGGGCGATCTCGTCGGGCAGCTCGGCACCGCCCTCGGAGACGGACAGGCCGCCGAACGTGCGCTGGTCCACGAAGCGCAGCTGCGGGCCGTCGTCGGCGAAGGTGACCCGGACCCGCAGGTGCACCTCGTCCTCGGCCCCGGCCGGCTGCATCAGCAGCTGCCCGCTCATGCCGAGGTGCGCGATGATCGCGTCGCCGGAGTCCAGCGGGAGCCACAGGTATTTGCCGCGCCGGGCGACGTCGGTGACGGTCCGCCCCTTGAGGACGGCGGCGAAGTGCACGTCGCCGGGCACGTGGCGGCGGATCGCCCGGGGGTGGCGCACCTCGACGGTGTCGATGCGCCGGCCGGTCACCCACTTGGCCAGTCCCTGGCGGACGGTCTCGACCTCGGGAAGCTCGGGCACGGGGGTCCTTCGGGGGTGGGGTCAGATCGTGTAGGGCCAGACGGCGACCAGGTAGGCGCCGTACCAGAGGCCGAACGCCGCCCAGGCGGCGATCGCGAGGACCGCGACCCGGGGGCGGGCGCGGGCGGCGGCGACGACCGAAGGCAGCAACGTCAAGAGTACGGGCAGCAGCAGGCGCGGCTTGGAGTGGTAGAAACCCGCCTGCCCGTAGGCCAGCACCATCGCGACGAGCCCGTAGACGGCCAGCGGCAGCCAGGGCCGGCCGGCCAGCGCGACCCCGGCCGCGGCCAGGGCGGCGAGCAGGATCAGCGCGACGCTCATCGGCACCCAGCCCTCGCCGACGGTCAGCGTGCTGCCCAGGAAGTCGATCGTGCTGGCCCCGAAGTCGAACGACGTGCCCCAGCCCGCGGTCTGGATCTTGAACCAGGCGTCGAGGTCACCGACCCGCCACGCGACCCAGCCCAGATAGGCGGGCACCCCGGCGAGGGCGACGGCGGCCGCGGCCAGCGGTGGCCACTTACGGCCGGGATCACGGCGCACCGCGATGACCGCGGCGACGGCCAGGGCCACCGCGGCGGCCGCGCCGGTCGGCCGGGTCAGGGCGGCGCCGAGGCCGAGCAGCCCGGCGGCCCACCAGACCTGGCGGTGCGCGGCGACGAACATGCCGGCCACCAGGGCCAGGAACAAACTCTCCGAGTACGCCATCGACAGCACCACCGACATGGGGGCGCCGCAGCAGATGGCGACCAGGGCCCAGCCGGCCCGGCGGCCGTAGAGCGAGGTGCCGAGCAGGTGCAGGGCGACCGCCGCGCCGACCGAGGCGAGCCAGCTCACCGTGAGCGCCGCCGTGCCGGAGTCGAGGCCGAGCACGGACAGCAACCGGATCAGCATTGGGTAGAGCGGGAAGAACGCCAGCTCGTTGCCCTGCAGCGCACCGTCGGCGCCGTACGTGTAGCCGCTCGGATAGCCCTCGGCGACCCGCTGGAACCAGCCGCCGTCCCAGATCAGCAGATTGCTGCGCAGCCCGGCCGGCTCCGCGGTGGCGTGGTCCAGCACGACCAGGAAAAGCAGCTGCACCAGCCGGGTCAGGGCCAGGATGCCGACCGCGATCCCGGCGCCACGCCACCGGCCGGCCTTGTCCCAGAGCCGCTCCGCGACGCCGGCCACCTCCGGGCCGGACTCCCGCACCGTCACGCTCACCGCTAGGAGGCCTCGGGCAGCTCGGTGTGCCCGCCGCTCTCCGCCTCGGGCTTGGTCCCCGCGTTCCTCGCGTCCCCCGCGGTCTCTGCCTCGGGCAGTTCGGTGTGGCCGCCGCCGGCCACGGCGGGTGGTGGGGTCTGTGCCTCGGTCCGCTCGGTCAGGGTGCGCCAGGCGGCCGCGGCGGCGCGCTGCTCGGCCTGCTTCTTGCTGCGCCCGTCCGAGCCGCCGTACCGCTCGCCGGCCACCACGACCCAGGCCGTGAACGTCTTCGCGTGGTCCGGGCCGGCGTCGTCGATCACGTAGTCCGGCACGCCCAGGCCCAGCGCCGCGGTCAGCTCCTGCAGGCTGGTCTTCCAGTCCAGCGCCGCGCCGCGCCCGGCCGACTCGGCCATCAGCGGGTCGAACAGCCGGTGGATCACGTCGCCGGCCACGCTCAGGCCGTGCTCCAGGTAGATCGCGCCGAGCAGCGCCTCCAGCGTGTCGGCCAGGATGCTGGCCTTGTCGCGGCCACCGGTGGTCTCCTCACCCTTGCCGAGCAGCAGGTGCGGGCCGAGACCCTGGGGGCCGAGGGTACGGGCCACGTCGGCGAGCGCGTGCATGTTGACCACGCTGGCGCGCAGCTTGGCCAGCTGACCCTCGGGCAGGTCCGGGTGGTTGTGGAAGAGCGCCGAGGTGATCACCACCCCCAGCACCGAGTCGCCGAGGAACTCCAGGCGCTCGTTGGTCGGCAGACCGCCGTTCTCGTACGCGTACGAGCGGTGGGTCAGCGCGCGTTCGAGCAGGCCCGGCTCGATGGGGATGCCGAACGCCTCCTCCAGTGGCTCGGTGGAGGGCCGCCGGCGCTTGTCGTTACTGCTCATGAACCACCTCTGGAGTCTTCGTGCGCCGCGGGGCTCGGATGCCCCGCCGGGAACTGGATCAGGTCGGCGATGACCGGCACCGCGGCCCGCCGGTGCAGGTCGGCGGCGAGCGCGATGCCCGCGGCGATGTCGTCGGCGCTCGCGGCGCCGTGGCAGACGACGACTGTGCCGCCGACGCCGAGCAGGATGGCCGCCCGGGGCGGTACGTCGTCGGTGCCGGGGGGCCGGATCAGCGCGTACGCCGTCTCGAGGCCCTTGAGCAGCACGTTGCCGGTGAAGCCGTCGGTCACCACCACGTCGGCGGCGGTCCCGGTCACCACGTCGTTGCCCTCGACCAGCCCGATGTAGTGACCGCCGGCAGGCAGATCGAGCGCGGCCAGCACGGCGGGCGCGGCCCGGCGCAGACGATCGCCTTTGCCGCGCTCGGTGCCGATGGTGAGCAGGCCGACGCGGGGGGCGGCGAGGCCGTGCACAACCGCGGCGTACGCGGCGCCGAGCCGGGCGTGCATGGCGAGAGTGTGTTCGTCCGGGTCGACGGAGGAACCCACGTCGAGCAGGACCAGCCGGCCGGCGACCGTGGGCAGCACGGCGGCCAGGGCGGGACGGCGCACGCCAGCCCAGCGGCCGAGACCGAGGGCGGCGGAGGTGACGGTGGCGCCGGTGTTGCCGGCGGAGACGACCGCGTCGGCGTGACCTTGAGCGACGGCCAGTATGGCGGTGCGGACGCCGGATTCGACGCGGCTGAGTGCCTGGTCGGGGGCGGCGGCACGGCTCAAGGCCCGGTCCGGGCGGATGGACGGCCCGGCGTCGCGGTCTCGGCCGGTCAGCGGCCGGTTCGGGCCGGCGTCGCGGTCTGGGCCGGCTTGGTGGCCGGCGCTGCGGCCGACGGCTTGGTGGGCGGCCGGGCCGGCGGGATGGCCGGCGCTGCGGCCGGCGGCTTCGTGGTCGGCCGGGCCGGCGGGGGCGGTGATGCTGCTCACGCGGTCGCGGTCGGCCGGTGCCAGGGCACGCCGAAGGGCGTCGGCAGCCTCAGGGGGGCCGACGAGAAGCAGCTGGAGGGACGGATCGGCCTGGCAAGCGCGCAGAGCGCCGTCAACCACGACGGCGGGAGCATGGTCCCCGCCGAGGAGGTCGACGGCGATCCGCGCGGTGCCCGGCTCCGGTGCAGTCGCGGCCGAGATGACTCGGCCGGACTGTCCCGGAGCCTGAGCACCGGACGTTCGCCGCTCAGGTGCGACCCGCCCGAAGATCGGGCTTGTCACTCCGTGGTGCTCAGACCTCGAGGACCTGACGACCGTTGTAGGTGCCGCAGACCCCGCACGCAGTGTGCGGCAGGTGCGGCGACTTGCACTGGGGGCACGCCACGGTCTGGACCGCGGTCGCCTTCCAGTTCGCCCGGCGGGACCGGGTGTTGCTGCGCGACATCTTGCGCTTGGGGACGGCCACGGTACCTACTCCTCGATCAGATCTTCGGGGTCTTGCTCAGTTCAGGTTCTTCAGTTCTTCGGGTCGTGCGGTGACGCCACCGTCGGCAGGTCGGCTGACAGGTCGCGCAGGGCGGCCCAGCGGGGATCGACCTCGTCATGGCTGTGGTCAGCCGGGACGTCGTCGAGATGCACCCCGCACTCCGGGCACAACCCGGGGCAGTCCGGCCGGCAGACCGGGTTGGTCGGCAGTGTGAGCACCACCGCGTCCCGTACCGCCGGCTCCAGGTCGAGCAGGTCGCCGTGCATCCGGCCCACCTCGTCCTCGTCCGTCGTCTCCTCCGTGGTGCTGTCCGCGTAGGCGTACAGCTCCGCGATGTGGACGTCGAACGGCTCCGAGATGTCGTTGAGGCAGCGACCGCACTCGCCGGAGAGCGAGCCACGGACGTTGCCGCTGACGTAGACACCCTCGGAGACCGACGTCAGGCTCAGATCGAGCTCGAGGTCGGAACCCGTGGGCACCGAGATCAGTTCCACACCGAGGTCCGGCGGTGCCGGCACCACCCGTTTCAGGGCGCGCGTCGCCCCGGGCTGGCGCGGGAGCTTCGTCGTGTCGACGACCAGCGGCTGCCTGGGATCGAGGTGGTTCTGCGTGTGCTTGGGCATCATGATTCCTCAGCCTGTGGGTAGGCCGACAGGAAAGGTTACCTGAGCAGCGGGCTCAGCGTCGAATCGGGTCGGCGGGCCCGGGCCGGCTCAGAACGGCAGCGGCCGCTCGTTCTCCTCACCCTGGAAGGTGCCGATCTCGCGCAGCGCGTGCATCTTGTCGCGGCCCCGCTCTATCGACGACAAAGCCCTGGTCAGGAACTGTTCGAAGTTGGCCAGCGCGGTGTCGACGTAGTCGTCGACCTCCTCGCGCAGCCGCTGCGCCTCGGAACGGGCCTCCGCGACGATCCGGGCACCCTCGTGCTCGGCCGACACGGTGATCTCGTTGACCGAGACCAGCCGGGCGTGCTCCGTCTCACCCTCGCCGATGATCCGGTCCGCTTCCCGCTTGCCCGCGTCGATGATCTTGTCGCGTTCCTCGAGCAGCGCCACCGCCCGGCGCAGGTCGCTCGGCAGCTCAGCGCGCAGCTCTTCCAGCAGCGCGATCATCTCGCCGCGGTCGAACATGAAGTTGGTCCGGGACATCGGCACCGAGCGTGCCGCCTCCACCATGGAGATGATCTCGTCGATGCGGTCGAGCGGATCCACCGGCGCCTCACTCCTGTCATCTCACACTCACGCTGAGTGGGTGCGATCACGTTACTGCCGTACCCGATGATGCATCCGCGAAGGGCACGCCGTCAGTTTTGCCGCAGTCTGGTCACGAGCCGCTCGCCGACGAAGTCCGGGACGTAGGACGAGGCGTCCCCACCCCACTTGACCACGTCCTTGACCAGACTGGAGGACAGGAACGAGTACAGCGGATTGGTCGGCATGAACAACGTCTCCACGCCGGAGAGACCGATGTTCATCTGCGCCATCTGCAACTCGTAGTCGAAGTCGCTGACCGCGCGCAGGCCCTTGATGACCACCGCGGCGCCCTGGGCCTTGCAGAAGTCGACCAGCAGACCATGGAAGGACTCGACCCGCACGTTGTCGTACGCGGCCGTGGCCTGCCGCAGCATGCTGATGCGTTCCTCGACGGCGAACAGCCCGGTCTTCGAGTGGTTGATCAGGACGCCCACGATGACCTCGTCGAAGAGCCGGCTGGCCCGTCCGATGATGTCGAGGTGGCCGTTGGTGACCGGATCGAAGGACCCGGGACAGACCGCGCGTCTCATGATCGGCGACCGTACCAAAGAGTGGTCTCGCCGTAGCGCCTGTTGCGCTCCTCGATGATGCCGTCCACCCAGCTCAACGGCTCACCCCGGACCGCCGTACGGCTGGACCGCTCGAAGGTCACGACGGCGTCGTCCGCGAGCCAGCCGTGCTCGACCAGCGCCTGCTGCACCTCGGCCACCTCGTCGTCGCTCACCGCGTACGGGGGATCGGCGAAGACGACGTCGAACGGACCGCCCTCGGGCGGGCCGGCGAGCACCTGGCTGACCTTGCCCGTGATCAGCCGGGCGGCACTGCCGACGCGGAGCGTGACGATGTTGTCGCGGATGGCCCGCGACGCCTTGGCGTCGGCCTCAATGAGCAGGGCGTAGGCGGCACCCCGGGACAGGGCCTCCAGACCGACCGCTCCCGAACCGGCGTACAGGTCGGCGAACCGGGCGCCGGCCAGGTCCGTCATGGTGCCGAGGGCGCTGAAGTAGGCCTCCCGCACCCGATCGGCGGTGGGCCGGGTCTGCGCGCCGACCGGTGCGGCCAGCCGTCGGCCGCCGTGTGCACCGGCGATGATCCTGGTCATACGGCCTCGCGAGGGTCTGCAGATAGCACGATGTGACGCTACGCCACCACCGGTGACCGGCCACTGCGGAGTGAACTTTTACCCATCGGGATCGGCTCCGGGATCACTCAACGCATCGATCCGGAAGCTGACGGCTCAACGAAGATCTCGAATGAGTATCAACCCGGTTAGCGGAGCTTTCGGTGTTACTCAAGTTCGCCGACTTGGCTATGGTCGGTCGGCCGCCGACGAAACGCTGTCGGCTCGACGATGCGGGGAGGCGTCGTCGCTGGCTCTCGCCGCACCCATTGCCTGGCGATTGCCGCCCTTGCTTTCCCGCGCCGTACCCCTCGATCTCTGTACAGGAGTAGGCGTGAATCTGAAGTCCCCCCTGCGCCGCACCGCGGTTCTGGCCGCCGGCGCGCTCATCGGCCTGAGCGGTGCGTTCGCGCTCGCCGGCCCGGCCAGCGCCCACCACAACATCGTCACCGGCAACGTGGACTGCGACAAGGTCGCCGGCGAGTGGGTCGTGAACTGGACGGTCCAGGCCGTCGGTAACGCTCCGACCTACAAGTGGACCGAGGTCACGCTCACGCCCGCGGGCACCACGATCGACAACGATGACCTCAAGGTCAACGGCAAGGACCTCGACAACAACAAGCCGCTGACCGGCAAGCAGCGCGTGCCCGGCAAGGAGCTCAGCTCCTCGCTGACCGTCGCGGCCCACTGGAGCACCGGCGACGCGAAGGAGACCGGCACGGTCACCTTCGAGGGCAAGTGCGAGAAGACCCCGACCGAGGAGCCGTCGACCCCCACCGAGGAGCCGTCGACCCCGACCGAGGAGCCCTCGACCCCGCCGGTCATCCCGTCGGACCTGCCGGGCGAGCCCGAGCCGATCTTCGAGGCCGACTGCGACACGATCACGATCGGCCTGGACAACCCGGCCGACGGCATCGAGTTCACGCTGAAGTTCAAGACCAGCAAGGGTGAGACCCGCACGCTGGTCATCAAGCCGGGCGAGAAGAAGACCGAGACCTTCAGCGCCACGACGGGCTTCAAGATCGACCTGACCATCTCGGCCACGGTCGACGGCAAGGCCTTCTCGGAGACCATCCCGGTCGAGTACGAGCAGCCCGAGGACTGTGACAACAGCGGCAGCGGTGGTGGCCTGCCGCTGACCGGTGCCGCCGCGGGCAGCATCGCGGGTGGCGCGGGTGCCCTCCTGGCCGTCGGCGCCGGCCTGTTCTTCATGGCCCGCCGTCGCAAGGTGAAGTTCACCGCCTGATCCACCGGCTAGCAGCTCCACACGAGGGGCGCGTCGACCGTCACGGTCGGCGCGCCCTTTCGCTGTCCACTTGCGACAGAAAGTCCCCATTGATCAACACTTAACGCATTGATGAAGTACCGCTCAGTAGATCGTTTGTCTCGGCTGGGCCTCAACAGTCTTAAGCCGTCCTGAGCTGTTTCCCAGGAACCTTCCAGTGGCTATCGTCAGGCCGCATCACCGACGAAACGCTGTCGGTTCGACGGCGCGGGGAGGCGCTGTCGCTAGCCCCGCTGTCCCCCGGCGGTGGCGCACTGTCTCCCTGTGCCGTGCCCCCTCGTTCCGCCGTCACATGGAGTACGCGTGAAGTTGAACTCCCCGCTCCGGCGCGCTGCGACCGTCCTCGCAGGTGCTGTCCTCGGCCTGACCGGACTCACGGTCGCCACGTCCCCCGCCAGCGCCCACGACACCGGCATCACCGGGGTCGCGAAGTGCGACACCGCTACCGGCACCCGGATCGTCACCTGGACCATCACCAACGACTGGCCCGCCGATGCCACGGTCAGCGAGCTCACGACGACGCCCACCGCTGTCGAGGGGCTGCAGAACGGCACGGTCATCCCGGCCGAGAGCGACGGCAAGCTCGGCGAGCTGGTCCTGACTCAGCAGGTGGGCGACAGCGCGGCCAAGAAGGCCACCGTGTCGTTCAAGGCCCGCTGGTCCAAGGGCGGCTATGTGAACGACGGCAGGACCGGCACGGTGGACTTCACCGAGCCGTGCGTGAAGGACGAGGCCCCCTGCGTCACCGCGGACAAGGCCAGCTTCCACCACACCTTCGGTGTCAAGGAGGACGGTTCGACCGCGACCGTCTCCCTCGACGACGGCATCACCCTCTGCGAGGGCGAGCCGGTCACGCTGGTCTCCTACTTCGCGCCGAAGCCGCAGTTCTCGGTGCCGCAGTACAAGTTCGACTCCGACACGGGCACGATCACCAACGAGAAGCGCTCGGTCGACCTGAGCGTCGACGTGCCGAAGTGCAACACCCAGGTCGACCTGTTCTTCGGCGGCGAGGACGACATCATCGGTGAGATCACCGAGGGTGGTAAGCGCTACGACAACCTCAAGCTGGGCAGCGGCAACGGCCTCGGCAGCCGCTCGAAGGGCCCGCAAGGCTGGTTCAACGGCGGCTCCAAGGGCTGCCAGACCCCCGCGGTCGAGCCGCTGTCGCAGTGTGACGGCACCGTGGCGATCAACCTGAGCAACGACGGCCTGACCGACAAGTACCCGATCGAGTTCACGGTCAAGGCGGGCGAGTTCACCAAGAAGGTCACCGTGACCAAGGGCAAGGGCGAGACCGTCGTGGTCCCGGCCGGCTCCGGCTCGATCACGGTCTCGGCACCGGACATGAAGGACGTCGTCTACGACTGGACGCCGCCGGCCGACTGCGAGCTGCCGAGCGTCATCGTCGAGAACGACTGCAAGACCGTCACGATCACCGTCGAGAACCCCAAGGGCGTCCAGCCGGCGACCGCGCGGGTCACCTACGGCAACGACGTCAAGGACGTCACCGTGGCGGCCGGCAAGAGCGAGAAGATCACCTTCAAGCGCGGCGACGACACGTACGCCACGGTCGAGTTCCCCGACCTGGGCGTGGAGCCGATCAAGGCCACGCTCGGCGAGGTCGACTGTGACAACGGCGGCGGTGCCGGCGGCGGTGGCGGCGACGACACCGACGAGCCCGGCCTGCCCGTCACCGGCCCGGTGGCCGGCGGCATCGCGGGTGTCGCGGTCCTGCTGCTCGTCGCGGGCGGCGTGTTCTTCTTCATGGCCCGGCGGCGCAAGGTGACCTTCACCGCCTGATCCACCAGCAAGGCATCACAGGGGGTGCGTCGGCCGGAAGCGGCCGGCGCACCCCGCTTCTCTCTCCCGAAGTGAGCGGACGTGCTGAAGAACCTGCTCCCCCGCGCCGCGGCGATCACCGCCGGCGCGCTCCTCGGCCTCACCACCCTGATGGCCGCCGCCCCCACCCAGGCCGCCCCTACCCAGGCCGTCTCAGCCCAGGCCGTGACCCCCGCCCAGGCACCCGTACCGCCTCGGACCGATGGGCCTACGGCCCAGACCGACATCACGGGGGTCGCCGCGTGCGACACAGCCGCCGGTGAGTGGACCGTCACCTGGACGATCACTAACAACTGGACCGAAATGGCCAAGGTGGACAAACTGACCACCGCGCCGGCTCCGGTCCCCGGCCTGGAGAACGGCGGTTTCCTCAACCGCCGCCAGGAGAGCGGAACCGTCGGCAAGACGATCTTCACTCAGGCGCTGCGGAACAGCCCCGCCGAGGCCTCGGTCTCATTCGTGGCCGTCTGGGCGAAGACCAAGGACGCCGACAACAAAGCCACGGTCAAGCTCGGCGCGTGCGAGAAGCCCGAGCCGCCGTGCGTGGAGCAGGCGCAGGCGCGCTTCCACCACGAGTTCGCCATCAAGGACGGCCAGGCCACGGCCTCGGTGACGCTGGACGACGACGTCAAGCTCTGCACGGCCGAGCCGGTGACGCTGGTGACCTACTTCGCGCCGAAGCCGCAGTTCTCGGTGCCGCAGTACGTCTTCGCGCACCAGACCGCGACGATCAGCAACGAGCAGCGCACGGTCACCCTGGCCGCGCAGCTGCCGGCCTGCAACACCCAGGCCGACCTGTTCTTCGGCGGCGAGGACGACATCATCGGTGAGATCACCGAGGGTGGTGAGCGCTACGACAACCTCAAGCTGGGCAGCGGCAACGGCCTCGGCAGCCGCTCGAAGGGCCCGCAGGGCTGGTACAACGGCGGCTCCAAGGGCTGCCACCAGCCGGCCGTGCAGCCGGTGTCCCAGTGCGACGGCACGGTCGACGTGAACCTGAGCAACACCGGCGAGCAGACGAAGTACCCGGTCGACTTCACGGTGCGGGCCGGCGACTTCACCACGACGGTGACCGTCGCACCCGGCAAGGGCGAGACGGTACGGGTGCCGGCCCGCAGCGGCCCGATCACGGTGACCGCGGACGGCATGAAGGACGTCGCCTACGAATGGCAGCGGCCGGAGAACTGCCCGCCCCCGGGTGACGGCGGCGGCAACCCGGGCGGCGGCGGCGGCCCGGGCGGCGGCGGCCCTGGTAACGGCGACGGCGACGGATCCGGCAGTGGAGGTGGCGCCGGCGAGGACGACGGTGGCCTCCCGGTGACCGGCGCGGCGGCCGGCACGATCGCGGCCGGCGCGGCAGTCCTGCTGATCGGCGGCGGCGTGCTCTTCGTGGTGGCCCGGCGCCGCCGCGTCACCTTCACCCCGTGATTGCGGCCGCGACGTGATGGGGCGAGCCGACCACCCGGCCGGCGCCCCACGCTGCACCCCGTGCGCTGAGCCGTGACGTAATAAGGGCGCGCCGACCACCCGGTCGGCGCGCCCTTGTCGTGTTCGCCCGAGCCCGGCCCCGGCCAGGCCCAGAGGCCGGCGGGCCGCAAGAAAAGGCCGGGCGGGCCAAAGATCCGCGGGCAGCCGGAAGGCCGGGCGAGCGAGAGACGCGGGCAGCCGGAAGCCCGGGTGAGCGAGAGACGCGGGCAGCCGGAAGTTCCCGGGCGGACCAGAACCCTGCGGACAGCCGGAGGGTGCCAGCGGGCCAAAGGCGGCGGGCGTCGAAACGTGCCGCGGGCCAAAGGCCGGCGGGCCGCCGACGGTACCGCGCGGCTAGGGCCAGCGAGCCACCGAAGGTGCCGCACGGGCTAGAAGCCGGCGGGCCGCCCAAAGGTGCCGTCCGGCTCAGGCAGGTACTCATGCACCCCGACGACCGCCGCAACCGGGATCGGCTCGTACACGTGCGGGAAGAGCATGCCCCCCGGATCCGGCGGATCGCCCTGCTCCCAGACCACCGGCCGGCTCAGTCTGCTCTCGTCGATCTCCAGCAGCACGATGTCCTGCCGCCCCCGGGCCAGCGCCGTCGCCGGCACCGCCACCTGCTCCGGCGTCGAGCAGTGGATGAAGCCTTGAATTTCCAGCGTGTCCGCCGCATACCTGCCGGCCGCTACCGCCGCTTCCCACTCTGCGCGGGGACAGAAGTGCAGGATCATCCCTTCTCCAGATACTCGGCGCGTTCCTCGTCCACCAGGGCTGCGACCGAGGCCAGCAGCGCCGGGTGCTTCGCCAGCGTGGGGTCTTCGGCCACGAGTTGCTGGGCCTCCGCCCGGGCGTCGGTGATCAGCTTGCTGTCCCGCAGCAGGGAGAGCAGCCGCAGGTGGCTGTGTTTGCCGGACTGCGACGCGCCCAGCACGTCACCTTCGCGGCGTTGTTCCAGGTCCAGCTCCGCGAGGCGGAATCCGTCCGTTGTGGATGCGACCGCGTCGAGGCGTTCGCGGGCCGGGGTGCCCTCCGCCGCCTCGGTCACCAGCAGGCAGATGCCCGGGGCCGAGCCCCGGCCGACCCGGCCGCGCAGCTGGTGCAGCTGGGAGACGCCGAAGCGGTCGGCGTCCAAGATGATCATGACGGTGGAGTTGGGCACGTCGACGCCCACCTCGATCACCGTCGTGGCGATCAGCACGTCCAGGTCACCGGCCGCGAACCGGCGCATGACCGCGTCCTTCTCGTCCGCCGGCAGCTTGCCGTGCAGGATGCCGAGGCGCAGCCCGTGCAGCGGACCCTCCTCGAGGATCGGCGCGACCTCCATCACAGCCAGGGGTGGACGGCGGGCGGGCTCGTTGTCGCTCGGTGGCTCCTCGTCCTCTTCGGCCTCCGACGAGCCGATCCGCGGGCACACCACGTACGCCTGGTGGCCGGCCTGGACCTCCTCGCGCACCCGCCGCCAGGCCCGGTCCAGGAAGGCCGGACGCTCGGGCGGCACGACGTGCGACGCGATCGGGGAACGACCGCGCGGCAGCTGCGACAAAGTGGACGTTTCCAGGTCGCCGTACACGGTCATCGCGACCGTGCGGGGAATCGGCGTCGCCGTCATCACCAGCACGTGCGGCGGCTGCGCGGCCTTGGCCCGCAGCGCGTCGCGTTGCTCCACACCGAAGCGGTGCTGCTCGTCCACGACCACCAGGCCGAGATCGTGGAAGTCGACCCCCTCGTACAGCAAGGCGTGAGTGCCCACCACGATGCCGGCGGTCCCGTCGGCGACCTTGGCCAGCGCGGCCCGCCGGGCCGCCGCACCGAGCGAACCGGTCACCAGGGTGAGCTGCGTGCCGTTCGGATCACCGTCGAGCTCCCCGGCCCGGCCCAATGCGCCCAACTGCGCGCTGATGCTGCGGTGATGCTGGGTGGCGAGCACCTCCGTCGGCGCGAGCAGCGCGGCCTGCCCGCCCGCGTCGACGACCTGCAACATCGCCCGGACCGCCACCAGTGTCTTGCCGGAACCGACCTCACCCTGCAACAACCGGTGCATCGGATGGGCACGGGCCAGATCCGCCGCGATCTCCTCACCGACCCGGGCCTGCCCCTCGGTCAGCTCATAGGGCAGCGCCGCGTCGAAAGCGGCGAGCAACCCGGCCTCGGTGCGCGGCCGCGACCTGCCGGGCGCGGCGGCCGCCCGCGCCTTGCGCTGCACAAGCGTCAGCTGTACGGCGAAAGCCTCGTCCCACTTCAACCTGTACCGGGCCAGTTGCAGATCCTTGTCGGAGCTGGGCCGGTGGATCTCCCGCAGGGCCTTACCGATACCGATCAGGTTGCGGCTGGCGCGCACCGTACCCGGCAACGGATCATCCGGCGGCTGGAAGGTCTCCAGCACCTCGCGCACGTACCGGGCGATGGTCCACGTCGGCACGGCGGCCGCGGCGGGATAGACCGGGATCAGCGCTCCGGCGAACTCCTCGATCTCCTCGGCCGCCTCGTCCTGCGTCGCATCCGCCTTGAGCAGTTGGTACGCCGGGCCGTTGAGCTGGCGCTTGCCGCGGAAGTCGGTCACCTTGCCGGCGAACAGCCCCCACCGGCCGGTGCGCAACTCCCGCTCCCGCCACGCCTGATTGAAGAACGTGCACGTCAGCGTCGCCCCGGAACCGTCCCCGATGGTGATCTCCAGCATGTTGCCGCGGCGCTGACGCATCGGCCGTACCGTCGTGCTCTTGACCTGGGCCAGCAGGGTGACCTGTTCGCCGACCTCGAGCTTGCGCATGTCGGTGTGCTCACCCCGCTCGTCGTAACGACGCGGGAAGTGATAGATCAGATCACCGGCGGTGTGCAGGTCAAGATGGGTGGCGAGCGCCTTGGCCTTGGCGGCGCCCAGCACCTTCTCCAACGGGGTGTCGGTGGTGGTGACGGTCTTGGTGTCGGTCATTCCACTCCTACCAACAGGTGGTAGCGGGGCTGGCCGCCCGCGTAGCTTTGCAGCTCGACGAAGCGCCACTCGCTGGTGACGTGGGCCCGCAACCGCTCCGCGAGCTCGGGCGGGGCGTCCGCGCCGAGCACCAGGGTGACGAGCTCGCCGCCGCCGCCGAGCAGCCGGTCGAGCAGGCGCAGGCAGACCTGTTCGAGATCGTCACCGATGACGTGCACCTCGCCGTCGACGAGACCGAGCAGGTCGCCGGGATGACAGCGGCCGGCGACGGTGAGGGCTTCGCGGCTGGCGGTGCAGACCTCGCCGTACCGGCAGGCGCCGGCGGCCTCGGCCATCGCGATGACATCGTCATCGAACGGCCGCCCCGGATCACGGACGGCCAGGGCGGCGAGGGCCTGCACCGGCGAGCGGGTGGGGACGACACTTACCCGTACGCCGTCAGCGGCGGCTTCCTGAGCGGCAGAGCGAGCGACGGCGTGGGTGTTGGCGTCGTTGGGCAGGAGCACGATGTGGCCGGCGCCGGTGGATGCGATGGCGGCGAGCATCTCGGCTGTGGAGGGATTGCGGCCGACGACGGTGGCCCCCTCGGCGGCGAAGATGGCGGTGAGCCCGTCCCCGGCGGCGACGACAACTGTTGCCCGAGCGCCGGGATCCGGCGCATCGGACCGGAGCGGCTGCTCCTGGGACGGATCCTCTGACCAGCCGATCGTCAGCCGGTTGTCCTGGTGCCGATCTTGGCCGCTGCGGCCTTCCGGGAGCCGGTCCTGGGCATGTCGATCTTCCTTGCGCCGGTTGGGTTCGGGTCCGGCGTTTTCGTGCCGGCTGATCCTCGACCGGTCGCTCGTCGCCTGGTCGCTTGCGGACCGGCCGTCCTCGGGCTGGGTATTCGAGGGCTGGGTATTCGAGGGCTGGCCGTTCGCGGGCTGGCCGTTCGCGGGCTGGGCGTTCGGGGGCTGGCCGTTCGCGGGCTGGGCGTTCGGGGGCTGGCCGTTCGCGGGCTGGGCGTTCGGCGACTGGCCGCTCGCGGGCTGGCCGCTCGCGGGCCGGCCGCTCGCGGGCGGGGCGTTCGGGGGCTGGGTGCTCTCGTGCCGGTGGTCTTCGAGGCGGGTGACGGTGATGCGGTGCGGCCGGCCCGCGACGACGCCGGCCTCGATCGCGGCGCCGACGTCGGCGACCGCTACATGGACGTGGACGTTCCAGGTGGGCGGGTCACCGTCGCCGGTCCCGACGATCACCAACGAGTCGCCCATCTCCCCCAGCGCGCCACGCAGCGATTCGACACTCTCGGGCGCCGCGTCCAGCAGGTACTGCACCTCATATCCGAAGTCCTCATGGCCGCCGCCCTGCCTGGCGGGGTCCCCAGGGCCCGCCGGGGCCACCAGGCCGACGCCGGTTGTCGAGCCCGAAGCCAATGCGGGGACCGAGCCCAGGTCCGGGAATCGGTCGGCGGAGCCCGGGTCCAAAGATCGGTCGGCCGAGCCCGGGTCCGGGAATCGGTCGGCCAAGACCGGGTCCGGGAATCGGTCGGCCAAGACCGAGTCCGGGAATCGGTCGGCCAAGACCGGGTCCGGAGATCGGTCGGCCAAGACCGAGTCCGGAGATCGGTCGGCCAAGACCGAGTCCGGGAATCGGTCGGCCAAGACCGAGTCCGGAGATCGGTCGGCCAAGACCGAGTCCGGGAATCGGTCGGCCAAGACCGAGTCCGGAGATCGGTCGACCGAGGCCGGGTCCGTGGGCGCGAGTGGAGAGTGCGGCCCAGTTTTGGGCGGTGTTGAGGAGATCGGCGGGGCCGGATCGGCCGGAGCCGGGGAGGCCGAGGTATCCGGCAGGGCGCTGGTGTTGTTCAGGGCTTCGACGAGGGCTTCCAGGAGCAGGACCAGCCCGCGACCCCCGGCATCGACCACGCCGGCGCGGGCCAGAATCGGGAGTTGCTGGGGCGTGCGGGCCAGGGCTTCCGCCGCCGCTCGGGCCGCCGCCCGCGCCACCGCCACCAGATCGTCCGACGCGGTCTTGCGTGCCCCCTCGGCCGCCGCCGCCACCACCGACAGCACAGTGCCCTCGACCGGCTTGGCCACCGCCGCGTAGGCCGCCTCGCTGGCCGTGCGCAGCGCCCTGGTCAGCTCGCCGCCTCGCACAGCCACCGCCGTGGCGAAGGTGTCGGCCATGCCGCGCAGGATCTGCGACACGATCACGCCGGAGTTGCCTCGGGCGCCCAGCAGCGCGCCCCGGGCCATCAGGCGCATGGTGCCGCTCAGCGCGGTCGAGCCCGCGGTGGGCTGCTGGTCGGGGGCGTCGTCCAGGGCCTGCTGGGCCGACGTGAGAGTCAGCACAAGGTTGGTGCCGGTGTCGCCGTCCGGCACCGGGTAGACGTTCAGCTCGTCGATCTCGTGCTGATGCGCCCGGAGCGCGGCCAGCCCACCACCGCACCAGCGGCGGACCGCGGCGGCGTCCAGGGAGTCCAGCACGCGAAAAGCGTACT
This sequence comes from Actinoplanes sp. NPDC051405, assembly GCF_055586185.1. Lineage (NCBI taxonomy): Bacteria > Bacillati > Actinomycetota > Actinomycetes > Micromonosporales > Micromonosporaceae > Actinoplanes > Actinoplanes sp. NPDC051405. The sequence goes on along the minus strand of NZ_JBVJIR010000018.1, from coordinate 94,160 downwards.
AACCAGCACCGACAATTGCCGGGTGCCGGGCTTCACCGCGGGTACGGCCAGGGGCGATTGGCTGTCCCGGCCGACCATCGGGTAATCTGGCCAGGTTGCCCGGATGTCCGCTGTCCGGGGCACCCTCAGTTGCTTTCAATCCCAGGAGTACCCCGTGGCTAGCGTGTGCGACGTCTGTGGCAAGGGACCGGGCTTCGGCCACAACGTGTCCCACTCGCACCGGCGGACCAACCGCCGCTGGAACCCGAACATCCAGTCGGTGCGCACCCCTGCCGGTGGTGGCAACACCAAGAAGCTCAAGGTCTGCACCTCGTGCATCAAGGCCGGCAAGGTCGTCCGCGCCTGACCTCAGCAGTGCGACAGCCCGCCAGGTCCCGATGACCCGGCGGGCTTTTCGCGTGCCTCAAAAGCGCAGGTCAGAGGATCCGGGCGAAAGACAGCACACCTTCCTCGCCCGCGTAGTAGCCGAAATCCTCGATGCGCTCATAGCCGCACTTCAGGTACAACGCGATCGCTTCCGGCTGCTTGTCGCCCGTCTCCAGGATCACCCGCTTGCAGCCTCGCTCGCGGGCTGAGTCTTCAATTGCCGTCACGACTCGGCGGGCCACTCCGCGACCTCGGGCCGCCGGCACCGTGAACATCCGCTTGAGTTCCGCGTCCTCGCCGTGCGCCCGCCAGCCGGCACACCCGAGCAGCACTTCGGCGGCCTCCGAGCCGGCGGCCGATTCGGCGCCCGAGCCAGCACCCGGGCCGGCAGCGGAGCCGGAACCGTCGGTGTAGGCGACGAAAAACGCCCCCGTCGGCGGGGCGAAGTCCGTCGCTGCCACGGGCGTGTCGTCGCCCGTCCCGCCGTACCGCCGGCTCAGCTCGGTCATTGCCTCAGCTATCAGTCGCTGCACCGCGGGCTCGTCGAATCGGGCCTCGCGGACCTTGATCTCGTCCACGCCGACCAACATTAACCATCGTCAGCGGAAGTGGTCCCAGCCCGTGCCGCCCTGCCACGGCCGGCGGTCGACCGTGACGCCGGTGCCTTCGTGCACGCTGCCGACCGCGCGCCAGCCCGGCGGCAGCGGCGTCCCGGCCGGGAAGGTCGCCGCCAGGGCGTGGTCGTCGCCGCCGGCGAGCAGCCACACGTACGGGTCCACGCCGAGCGCCGAGGCCGCGTCGCGCATCTGGTCGGGCACTTCGAAGGCCGCCCGGTCGATGTCGATGCCGACCACGCTGGCCGCCGCCACGTGACCGAGGTCCTGCAGCAGCCCGTCGGAGATGTCGATCATCGAGGTGGCTCCCAGCCGCGCCGCGGTCGGACCGGCGGCGTACTCGACCTCGGGGCGCCGGTACGCCTCGACCAGCAGTTTCGGTGTCCGGAAGCCACGGGAGAGCACGGTGTAGCCGGCCGCCGCGTGCCCGGTGCGGCCGGCCAGCGCGACCACGTCCCCCGGCTGGGCCCCGCTTCTCAGGACCGGCTCGCGGCCTTCCAGGTCGCCCAGGGCGGTGACGGCGATGGTCAGGGTGGGACTGGACGACATGTCGCCGCCGACCACCGCCGCGCCGACCCGGCCCGCCTCGGTCGAGAGGCCGCCGGCCAGTTCCTCGGCCCATTGCACCGGCAGGTCCGTCGGCACGCAGAGGGCCACCAGCAGGGCGGTCGGGGTCGCGCCCATGGCCGCGATGTCGGCCAGGTTCGCCGCAGCCGCGCGGTGCCCCACGTCGGCCGCGCTGGACCAGTCGCGGCGGAAGTGCCGGCCTTCGACCAGGACGTCCGTGCTGGCCACGACCCGCCTGTCCGGTGCCGCCACGACCGCGGCGTCGTCGCCCGGACCGAGCAGACTCGCGGCGCCGGTCTCGAGCCGCGCGACGATCCGGGTGATGAGCCCGAACTCCCCCGTCTCCGCGATGCTCAACGTCCCACCGTTCCTCTCGAGTTCGGCCTGCCCCGCAAGTGCGCTGCCGACCGGTTTCGTACTGTAGTTTCACGTTCGGGTCGCCGGCGGCGGCGGATAGGAGTCTGATCGTGGTCCAGGCGTACATCCTCATCCAGACGGAGGTCGGAAAGGCCCGTGACGTGGCCGCCGCGATCGACAAAATCAATGGAGTGGTACGTGTCGACGCGGTCACGGGGCCCTACGACGTCGTGGTACTGGGCGAGGCGCACAGTGTCGACGAGCTCGGCCGGATGATTGTGAGCAAAATCCAGTACGTGCCGGGCATCACCCGGACCGTGACGTGCTCCGTGGTAAATCTCTGACCATGGTCGACGTGCGCACCCGCCCCGAATCCCAGCCCCCCGCACCGGACCGCACGATGCGCAGCGCCGCCCTGTGGGCGACCGTGATCGCCGTGCCGGTCGCGGTGCTGGCCGGCCTGCTGATCTTCACGAAGATCGTCCCGGATGCCGGCAGTGCGGCGCCCAGCCCGTCGGCCACCCAGCCGGCGGTCGTCCCGGCGACCCCGGTGCAGATGGCCGCGCCGAAGCTGGCAACCCGCCCGGCCGAGGTGTGCCTCGCGGTGACGTCGCAACTGCCCGTCAAGGTGCGCGACCTGGCCGCTCGCAAGGTCAGCGCCGGCCCGGAGCAGAACGCCGCCTACGGCGAGCCGCCGCTGACGGTGGCCTGCGGGGTGGCCCAGCCGAAGATGTGCGCGTCGCTGGACGACACCGGCACGGGTTGTGTGCCGCTCGACACCGAACTGCTCAACATGAACAAGGTCTGCTGGTACGCCTCCCAGCAGGGCGACGCGGCCGTCTTCACGACCATGGACCGTGAGGTCCCCGTCCAGGTCACCGTTCCGAAGCAGTACGCGCAGCCGGCCCAGTGGGCCAACGAGTTCTCCGACATCGTGGTGAAGACCGACAAGTCGATCACCGCCGGAGTCCCCAGCGGCTGCGTGTAGAACGGGCGCTAGTGCAGGCCGGTGCCGCGGCGTAGCGCGGTGCGGATCAGGCGGTCGACGACCTTGGGGTATTCCAGGCCGGTGGCCGCCCACATCAGCGGGAACATCGACGTCGGGGTGAAGCCCGGCATCGTGTTGATCTCGTTGAGGAAGATCTCGTTGTCGGCGGTCACGAAGAAGTCGACCCGGCCCAGGCCGGCGCAGTCCAGCGCGGTGAAGGTGCGGCAGGCGTACTCCTGGACCTGGCGGGCGACATCCGGCTCCAGGCCCGCGGGGATCTGGTACGGCGTGCCGTCGCCCAGATACTTGGCGTCGAAGTCGTAGAAGTCACCGCCCTCGGTGGAGACGAGGATCTCGGCGAGCAGCGACGCCTCGGGCACCCCGCCGGCCTCGCCTTCCAGCACGCCGCACTCGATCTCGCGGCCCACGATCCCGGCCTCGACGAGCACCTTGGGGTCGATCTGACGGGCCTTGGCGACGGCCGCGTCCAGCTGCGCCCAGTCGGTGACCTTGCTGATGCCGTGCGACGAGCCGGCCCGTGACGGCTTGACGAAGACCGGCAGGCCCAGGCGTTCCTTGTCGGCCTCCGACAGGGAGCTGCCGGCGCGCAGGACCGCGTACGGCCCGACCGGGATGCCCTCGGCGGCGGCGAGCTTCTTGGTGAACTCCTTGTCCATGCCGGCCGCGGAGGCGAAGACGTTGGCGCCCACGTACGGGATGCCGGCCATCTCGAGCATGCCCTGGATGGTGCCGTCCTCGCCGTACGCGCCGTGCAGGGCCGGGAAGACGACGTCGACGTTGGCGAGCACGGCCACGCCGTCCGCCGGGTCGAGCACCATCAGGCCGGACGAGGTCGGGTCGGCCGGCAGCACCACGGCCCGGCCCGAGTCGGCGGTGATCTCCGGCAGGGTCTGGCCGCTGATGGCCAGTGCCGCGGGGTCGCCGCTGCTGAGCACCCAGGCGCCCGCGCGGGTGATCCCGACCGGGACGACCTCGTACTCGTCGGGGTCCAGGGCGCCCAGGATGCTGCCCGCGCTGACGCAGGAGATGGCGTGCTCGGTGCTGCGCCCGCCGAACACGATCGCCACGCGGGTTTTGCGAGGGGTCGTCATGGAAATGGCCTCTCGTTGCCGGACATAGCTAGGCTGCCTGCGCGCGGGAGGGTGGCGGCGGGCACGCCGGGGGTGACCCTACTCTGCGTACACCACTTTCTGATGACGGCGGGCGCTGGCACGGCAGACGGGGACGGGGAGTCGATGAGACCAGCACTGCACGTGATCGCCTGGCACGGTCCGGGGCGATTGGCGACGATGGCGCATCCGCGCGGCGGCGACTGGCTGGCCGATGAGATGGCCGGCCTGGCCCGGGCCGGCGTCGATGTCTTCGTCTCCGCGCTGACCTGGGAGGAGGACCGCCGGCTGGGCCTGACCGAGGCAGCCGCGGCCGCCGCTGCGGTGGGCATCGACTTCCTCTCCTTTCCGATCGCGGACCGGGGCATCCCCCGCGCGCGGGACATGGCCGACAGTGACGTGGTGGCTCTCGGCGTACGGCTGGCCGCGCACGTGCGGGCCGGCCGTTTCGTGGTGACACAGTGTTTCGCCGGCATCGGCCGCTCGACGCTGCTGGCCTGCGCGACGCTGGTGATGCTGGGTGTCGGCCCGGAGCGGGCGCTGGAGATGGTGGCGCAGGCCCGGGGTCTGCCGGTGCCCGACACCGAGGCTCAGCGCGACTGGCTCTACGAGTTCGCGCTGAACCACGGCGGTTGAGCGGACGGCCGCGCCCCCGTGACCGGCCGGCCGCTCGTCGGGGGCCCGGTCAGCCGGCGGGCCGGATGGTGACGTCGCGCAGCAACCGCTCATAGAGCAGGACGCCGACGGCAGTCACCGCCAGGGTGATGAGCACGGCCGCCGCGTACGGCACGAACCGCACGGAGAAGCCGAGGTTGGCGTCGAGACCGTAGAAGGTCTCCGATGCCGCCACCGGGAGCAGGGCGATCGGGAGCACCGCGAGTCCGCCCAACGCACCGAAGCGGTAGAAGCCCGCGGTGGCTGCCGCTCCGGCCACCAGGAAGGCGAGCGCGGACAGCAGGATCTGACCGAACTCGCGCAGCCCCGATCCGGGCGTCAGCCTCGGATACCCCGTGGGCAGCGGACCGTCGATGCCCAGCAGCAGTTGCTCGACCCCGTGCCCGGCCACCACGGCGACGGCGAAGACCACCGTGGCGAGCAGGCCGAAGATCGCCGCACCGCCCAGAAATTCGCGCCGGGTGATGCCGTTGGCGACGAACTGCCGCAGGTTGAGGCTGACCAGCGTGGCGCCGACCACGCCGAGCCAGTACTTCGCGGCCGAGCCGGCCATCAACACCCAGAGGCTGAACGACGCCTCGCTGCGCCAGGCGATCGCGGTCACCCCGACCACGGCGCAGACGGTCATCGTGGCCCAGAACCACAGCACGACGGGACGGTAGATGCTGACCAGGGTCGCTGCCACGAGCCGCCGGGTGGTCATCGCAGGGCCTCCGTTCGGTGGGTGCCGCCGGCGGCACCCGAGGTGAGGTGGACAAAGAGGTCCTGGACCCCTACCGGGGCCAGCGAGAGCCCGGAAGTGCCGGCCCGCTCGACGTCGTCGGGGTCCAGCGCGCCGTAGAGGGTGGCCTGCCGGACGCCGCCCAGGCTCCGCTCGCTGAGCACCGTACGTCCGGCGACGAACGCGTCGACCGCCGCGGCCGGGCCGGTGACGGCGACGCCGCGGGCCTTGAAGGTGTCGGTGTCCTCGTGCACGAGCAGCCGGCCCCGGTCGATGACGATCACCTGTTCGAACAGGTCGGCGACCTCCTCGATGAGGTGCGTGGAGAGGATGATCGTGCGCGGGTGGGCCAGGTAGTCGGCGAGCAGCTCGCGGTAGAAGGCCGTCCGGGCGGCGGCGTCCATGCCGAGGTAGACCTCGTCGAGGATGGTCAGCGGGGCACGGGCGGCCAGGCCGAGCACGACGCCGAGGCTCGAACGCTGCCCCCGCGACAGTGCCGAGACGCGCTTGCGCCGGTCGAGTTCGAAGACGTCGGTCAGGTGCTCGGCGTAACCGGCGTCCCAGGTCGGGCGCAGCCGGGCGGCGAAGTCGAGGACCCGGTCGACCCGGTCCTGCGTGGTGACGTCCAGCTGGTCGCGGATGAACGCGGTGCCCCGCATGAGGGCCGGGTTCTCGAAGGGGTCGACCCCGTCGACGGTGACCGTGCCGGCCGCGGCCCGCCGGTACGACGCGAGCACGCTGAGCAGGCTGGTCTTGCCCGAACCGTTGCGCCCGAGCAGCCCGTAGATCTTGTCCGGGGCCAGGTCGAGGGTGATGCCGTCGACGGCGACCGTGGCGCCGTACCGGACGGTGAGCTCGCGCAGGGAGATCATCGCGGACCCTCCTTGAGGTAGGCCACGATCTCGTCGACGTCGACGCCGAGCATCCTGGCCTCGGCGAGCATCGGGTCGACGACGTCGGTGAAGAACCGCTCGCGGCGCTGACCGCGGAGCCGGGCCCGGGCGTCCGGGCTGACGAACATGCCGATGCCGCGCTTCTTGTAGAGCACGCCCTCGTCGACCAGCTGGGCGAAGCCCTTGGCGGCCGTGGCCGGGTTGATCTGGTAGAACGCCGCGTACTGGTTGGTGGACATGACCTGTTCGTCCTCCTTGAGGGTCCCGCTCAGGACGTCGTCCTTGATGCCGTTGGCGATCTGCTGATAGATGGGGCTGCGGTCGTCGAACACGACAGCCTCCCTACTTCTGCGGTTCATTACTCATGCAACGAACCATAGAGCCGAAACTGCCGGGACGCAACGTCGGATCAGCGTCAGGCCGTGGCGAAGGTCTGCGGCAACGCCCCGGCGTCCCACAGCTCGTCCAGGTGCGCGAGGAAGCCGACCAGGCTGCGCTCCAGCTCACGCCGCTCGGTGGCCGACAGCGTGGCCAGCGGGTCGGAGAAGACCAGGCCCGCCGGGTGCTTCGCCCGGGTGCCGACGAACTTGCGGCAGGCGGTGCACCAGACGTAACTGACCAGGGTCGGGCGCCGGGCGTTCTCGGGCGCGTTCACGTACGCCCGGACGCTGCGCCGGCCACAGGCCGGACACTCCCGCTCACCCGGCCGGGCGAACAAGCTTTCGCCCTGCGCCAGCGCCGCCACCTGATCGCCGGTGAAGCTGCTCCAAGACATGGGACTCAGGCGGCGTCGAGCGCGGCCGTCAGATCCCTGACCAGATCCGGCGCGTCCTCGATGCCGCAGGAGAGCCGGACGAAGCCGGGCGCGGTGTCGTCGCCCCACTGGGCCCGCCGGTCGGCGGTCGTGTGCAGGCCGCCGAACGAGGTGGCCGCGAAGACCAGCTCGGAGGCGGCCAGGAACCGCGCCACCCGCTCGGCGCTGCCCAGATCGAACGAGATGATGCCCGGGATGCGGCGCATCTGCGCCTGGGCGATCTCGTACGACGGATCGGCGGCGAGCCCCGGGAAACGCACCTGGAGCACGTCGTCGCGGCCGGCCAGGAACTCGGCCAGCACCACGGCGTTCTCGCTCTGCCGGGCCAGCCGCAGGTCCAGGGTGGCCAGCGACCGGTGGGCCAGCCAGGCGTCGAACGCGCCCGGCACCGCGCCGGTCTGCGCCCGCCAGACGGTCACCTTGGCCAGCAGCTCCTCGTCGTTGGTGGCCACGTAGCCCAGCAGCACGTCGGAGTGCCCGGTCAGGGCCTTCGTGCCGGACGCGACCACCAGGTCGGCGCCGAGCTCCAGGGGGCGCTGGCCGAGCGGCGTCGGCGTGGTGTTGTCCACCGCCACGAGCGCGCCCGCGGCGTGCGCGGCGGCGGCGACAGTACGGATGTCACAGACGTCCAGTCCGGGATTGGCCGGTGTCTCCAGCAACACCAGCCGGACGCCCTCGAACGACGGGTACGGCCCCGCGGTCGGCACCTGCACCGTCCGCACGCCGAGGTCGCGCAGGGTCCCCTCGGCGAACGCCCGCACGGTGAAGTAGCCGTCCGAGGGCAGCGCCACCGTGTCGCCGCTGCGCAGGGTCGAGAGCAGCAGCGCGGTGATCGCGGCCTGCCCGCTCGCGAAGGCCAGCACGGCGCCACCCTCGAGCTCACCGATCGCGCCCTCGAGCGCCCGGCGGGTCGGGTTGTCCGGGCGCCCGTACCCGTTGGCGCCGGGACCCTCGACCGGGTCCAGGTGGTACGGCGCCGCGAACACCGGGCCCGGCAGGAAAGGCTGTCCCGGCACCGGCTCGGGCAGCCCGGCGTGCACGACCCGGGTCCCGTCTCCCTCGAAGCTCATTCCGGCTTCATCTCCCGTCCCATGAGCAGCTTGACCGCCACCCGCGGGTCGATACCCTCGTGGCACACCCGCTCGACCTGTTCGGTGATCGGCATCTCGACGTGCTGCGCGCGGGCCAGGTCGCGGATGGCCAGGCAGCTCTTGACCCCCTCGGCGGTCTGCCGGGTGGCGCGCTGCGCCTCCTCCAGCGACTCGCCGCGGCCCAGGTGCTCGCCGAAGGTGCGGTTGCGCGACAGCGGCGAGGAGCAGGTGGCGACCAGGTCACCGAGCCCGGCCAGCCCGGCGAAGGTCATCGGGTCGGCGCCGAGCGCCACCCCGAGCCGGGCCGTCTCGGCCAGCCCGCGGGTGATCAGCGAGGCCTTGGTGTTGTCACCCATGCCCATCGCGGAGGCCATCCCGTACGCGAGCGCGATGACGTTCTTCACGGCCCCGCCCAGCTCGCACCCGATCACGTCGTCACTCGTGTACGGCCGCAGGTACGGCAGCGCGATGGCCTGCTGCACGAGTTGCGCGCGAGCGGGGTCCGTCCCGGCCACCACGGTCGCGGCCGGCTGCTCGGCGGCGATCTCGGGAGCCAGGTTGGGCCCGGAGACCACCACCACCCGGTCCCTGTCGACCCGGGCCGTCTCGACGATGACCTGGCTCATCCGCTTGGTCGTGCCGAGCTCGATGCCCTTCATCAGCGAGACCAGCGTCGAGTCGGCCGGCAGGTGGCCGGCCCAGTCGGCGAGGTTGCCGCGCAGCGTCTGGGACGGGACCGCCAGGAAGACCAGGCCGGCGCCGGACAGGGCGGCGGCGAGGTCGCTGGTGGCGGTGACCCGCTCGGGCAGCTTGACGCCGGGCAGGGAGGCCTCGTTGACCCGGTCCGCCCGGATGGCCGCGGCCACCGACTCGCGGCGGGCCCACATGGTCACCTCCGACCCCGCCTCGGCGAGGATCTTCGCGAACGCCGTACCCCAGGCGCCCGCGCCCAGCACCGCCGCTCGCCTCATGCTCCACCGCCCCGCATGTCGTCCTGCCCCTCGCTCTGCCTGCCCTGCTCGCCCGAGTCGTCGGCGCCGGGCCGCCACGCCCGCCGCGACACTTCATAGAGCGGGGGTGGTGCTTCGTCGCGCAGCTCGGCCAGCAGGTTCCGGGTGGACAGCTGGATCGCCTCGGTCATCTGCTCCAGCACCGCGCGGGTGGGCGCCTCGCCCTGCCAGCGGCTCAGGTCCACCGGTTTGCCGACGGTCACCTGCACCGGCACCCGCCGGCCCACCCTGACCCGGCCGGTCCGTACGTCGTGCACCGCCTGTGCGCCCCACGTCGCCATCGGCACCACCGGGGCGCCGGTGACCAGCGCCAGCCGGGCCGCGCCGGTCTTGCCCCGCATCGGCCACAGATCCGGCTCGCGGGTGGTCGTGCCCTCGGGATAGATCACCACGACCCCGCCCTCGTGCAGGGCCTCGATGAGCGAGTCGAGGGACTTCACCGCCTCCACACTGCCGCGTTCGACCGGGATCTGCTGGGTCTTGCGCAGCATGAAGCCGACGAACGGGACCCGCCAGATGCTGGCCTTGGCCAGGAACCGCGGCCACCGCCCCGACTCGTAGATGTAGTGCGCGACCACCAGCGGGTCGAACTGCGACATGTGGTTGGGCGTGATGATGAAGCCGCCGCCGGGCGGCAGGTTCTCCATGCCGGTCCAGGTGCGCTTCGTCCAGAGGCTCATCGCGGGCAGCACGAGCAGGACCGCCAACCGTCGCCAGAATCCGAGCTTGCGCCCCGCCACGGTGCCTCCCTGCTCCCCGCGGCGGGCCCCCGCGCCGCCGTCGCCCACACCTGGGACGAAATCATGCCTGCTCATCCTCGCCGTAGCCAGGCCGGGGCCCGGCGGTGGGACGGTGGCAGGATTGGCGGCGTGTCAGGAGCGGACTGGACGGTGGTCATCCCCGTCAAGAGCCTCAGCGCGGCCAAGAGCCGGCTGCGCGGCGCTGTCGCCGATTCCCGGCACGAGGAGCTCGCGCTCGCGATGGTCCGGGACACGGTCGCCGCGGTCCGGGCGTGCGCGGCGGTGGGCGATGTGCTGGTCGTCACCGACGACCCGGCCGCGGTCGCCGCGGTGACGGCCCTGGGTGCCCGGGCGGTGCCGGACCCACCAGCGACCGGCCTGAACGCCGCCATGCGCTTCGGCGCCGACGTGGTGGCCGGTCTCGGACATCGCCGGGCCGTGCTCACCGGCGACCTGCCCGCGCTGCGCCCCGCCGAACTGGGCGAGGCCCTCGCCGCCGCCGGACCCGGCCGCAGCTTCGTGGCCGACGCCGCCGGCACCGGCACGGTCCTGCTCGCCGCGGCGGCCGGCGCCGCGCTCGATCCGCACTTCGGGGTGGGCTCGGCCGCGGCGCACGCCGCCACGCTGGCTCAGCCGCTGCTCGGGGCGTGGCCCGGATTGCGTCAGGACGTGGACACCGCCGACGACCTGCGGACGGTCCTGACCCTCGGCGCGGGTGAGTACACCTGCGCGCTGCTGCGTGATCTCGGACTCATCGCCGAGTGCGGCACCTCGGGTGTGGCCGGGCGCTCGCACCGGTAGCGTCTGGGGCATGCAGGGGACCGTTGCGACGTTCGACGCTCAGAGCCGCAGCGGCACGCTGCTGCTGGACGACGGCAGTGAGCTGTCCTTCCCGGCCGCGGCGTTCGAGGCGTCGGGGTTGCGGCTGCTGCGCCTCGGGCAGCGCCTGACGATCTCCGCCGGGCCGGACGGCACCGTCACCAAGGTCGAACTTCCCGGAATCAGGTGAGCTTCGTTCATTTCCCGTTCACCCTGGACGGGCAATGATGGAGCAATGACCACCCCGCCCCGGACACCCGACACGACCGTGCCCCTCGCGGCTCGCCGCCGCGGCTCCGACGGGCGGTTCCTCCCCCGCGCCGAGCAGACCGACGCCGAGCAGACCGACATCGAGCCGACGGAGCCCGCTGTGACCACCGCCGACATCGCGCAGGACCCCACCGAGACCGGTCCCGGCCTCCCCGAGCTGCCGGAGGACCGCTTCCTCAACCGGGAGCTGTCCTGGCTCGACTTCAACGCCCGGGTGCTGGCCCTGGCCGAGGACCCCGGCACCCCGCTGCTCGAACGCGCCAAGTTCCTGGCCATCTTCGCCGGCAACCTGGACGAGTTCTACATGGTCCGGGTGGCCGGGCTCAAGCGCCGGCTCAAGGCCGGGCTGCCGATGCGCGGCGGCGACCGTTCATCGCTGCGCCACCAGCTCGAAATGATCACCGAGCGGGCCGCCGACCTGGTCACCCGGCACGCCGCCTGCTTCGGCGAGGAGGTCCGGCCCAAGCTGTCGGCCGAGGGCATCGAGCTGGTCAGCTGGAGCGAGCTGGACGCGCCGGAACGCGAGCGGCTGCGGACGTACTTCCGCGAGCAGGTCTTCCCGGTGCTGACCCCGCTCGCGGTCGACCCGGCGCACCCGTTCCCGTACATCTCCAGCCGTTCGCTCAATCTCGCCGTCGCCCTGCGCGACCCGGCCGGCAGCGGCAACGAGTTGTTCGCCCGGATCAAGGTGCCCAACAACGTGCCGCGCTTCGTCACGGTGCAGAACGACAGCCGCGGCGCGCGCTTCCTGCCCGTCGAGGAGCTCATCGCCGCGCACCTGGACCAGCTCTTCTCCGGCATGCGGATCCTGGAGTGGCACCTGTTCCGGGTCACCCGCAACGCCGAGCTGGAGGTCGACGAGGACCGCGACGAGGACCTGTTGCAGGCCCTGGAGCGCGAGCTGGCCCAGCGCCGCTTCGGCCCGCCGGTGCGCCTGGAGGTGGCCGCCTCGATCAGCGACCACGTGCTCGACCTGCTCACCCGCGAGATGGAGATGGACAGCCAGGACGTGCTCCGGGTGCCCGGCCTGCTCGACCTGTCCGGGCTGTGGCAGGTCTTCGGCGAGTGCGACCGCGACGATCTCAAGGACCGGCCGTTCGTCCCGTCGACCCACCCCCAGCTGGCCGACGGCGAGGTGCCGCGCAGCGTCTTCAACCGGCTGCGCGAGTGCGACATCCTGGTGCACCACCCGTACCACTCGTTCTCGACCAGCGTGCAGCGTTTCATCGAGCAGGCCGCCGCCGATCCCAACGTGCTGGCCATCAAGCAGACGCTGTACCGCACCAGCGGTGACTCGCCGATAGTGGACGCCCTGGTCGACGCCGCGGCCGCCGGCAAGCAGGTGGTGGTGCTGGTGGAGGTGAAGGCCCGCTTCGACGAGGTGGCCAACATCGCCTGGGCACGCACCCTGGAGCGGGCCGGCTGTCACGTGGTCTACGGCCTGGTCGGTCTCAAGACGCACTGCAAGACCTCCCTGGTGGTACGCCAGGAGGGCAACCAGATCCGCCGCTACTGCCACATCGGCACCGGCAACTACCACCCGAAGACGGCCCGGCTCTACGAGGACTTCGGCATGCTCACCGCGGACCCGGAGATCGGCGCGGACGTCACGGACCTGTTCAACGTGCTCACCGGCTACAGCCGGCAGACCGCGTTCCGGCGGCTGCTGGTGGCCCCGCACGGGGTCCGGGCCGGTCTCATCGAACGGATCGAGCAGCAGGCCGAGATCGCCCGCGCGGGCGGCGACGCCCTGGTCCAGTTCAAGGTGAACTCGCTGGTCGACGAGGAGACCTGCGACGCGCTCTACCGCGCCTCGCAGGCCGGGGTCCGCATCGATCTGGTCATCCGGGGCATGTGCGCGCTGCGCCCGGGCGTGGCGGGGCTGTCGGACAACATCCGGGTCCGCTCGATCGTCGGCCGGTTCCTGGAGCACTCCCGGGTCTTCCGGTTCGGCGTGGGCGACGACGCGGAGTACTGGATCGGCTCGGCCGACCTCATGCACCGCAACCTGGACCGCCGGGTCGAGGCGCTGGTCCGGGTGACCCTGCCCTCCGCGCAGGAGGATCTGCGCAATGTGCTGGAGTTGTCCATGAGCGACGAGAGCGAGGGCTGGGACCTGGCCGGTGACGGCACCTGGCACCGCCGCGCGTTCTCGCCGTCGGAGCACCACATCCACCTGCAGGAGGCGCTGTTGCGCCGGGTCATCGGCAAGGCGGGCTGAATTGACGACTGGACCGGTCCGGGCCGCCGGCGGCGTCCTCTGGCGACCGGCCGGGGACGGCATCGAGATCTGTGTCGTGCACCGGCCGTACCGCACCGACTGGAGCCTGCCCAAGGGCAAGCTCGACGGCGACGAGCACCCGCTGGCGGCGGCGGTGCGCGAGGTGCAGGAGGAGACTGGCGTGCAGGGGGAGCCGCAGCTGCGGTTGCCCGAGGTGAGCTACACGCTGCCCGACGGCACGCCCAAGACGGTCGAGTTCTGGCTGATGCGCGCCGCCGAGGGCCCTGTCGACGACCCGATGGACCCCACCGAGGTGGACACCGTGCTGTGGCTGTCGCCGGCCGGCGCGCTGGCGAAGCTGACCTATCCGGACGACCGCCGGCTGGTCGAGCACGTCGCCGCGCTGCCACGGGTCACCGCCGTGACGGCGCTGGTCCGGCACGCGCACGCCGGTAAGCGCAGCGAGTTCCAGGGCAACGACGCGCTGCGGCCGATCGACGAGCAGGGCCGGGGCGAGGCGCGGACGCTGGGTCTGGTGGTGTCGCTCGTCGGGCCGCGCCGGCTCTTCGCGGCCACCCCGTTGCGCTGCAAGCAGACTCTCGAGCCGCTGGCCGAACGGCTGGGCCTGCCGATCGTGGTGGACGCGGCGTTCGCCGAGCCCGCCGACGTGCCGGACGTGCCGGCCCGGGCCAAGGTGGCCGCGGCCCGGCTGACCGAGCTGCGCGACGGCCCCCGGGCGGCGGTGTGCAGCCAGGGCAAGGTGATCCCGTCGATCCTGGCGTTGCTGGACGGTGCCGAGGACCGCGAGCCCTACAAGACGCCGAAGGGCACCGGCTGGATCCTCACCTGGTCCGGCGAGCGGCTCCTGGCACTGAGCCGGATCTAGGCCGGCCGGATTCAGGCCGGCCGGTGGCGCGCGGGCGACGCTCGACGTCCTCCGGCAGCGGGTCCGTTCGCCAGTAGCCGACCTGGTCACCGGGGAGCCAGCGGGCCCGCCACAGCTCGTCGGCGCGCGGCTCCCAGTCCCGCAGCGGCAGCAACGCGACCCGCCAGGACAGCACGCTGGCGACGTACCAGCCGTAGAGCGGCAGCATCCCGAGCAGCACATCACGGCGGCGGTAGGACCCGTACGGGCCGAGCGCGAACACGGCCAGGCCGCACCACCCACAGGTGATGAGCCAGTCCAGCAGCCCCCAGCCGGTCCAGTGCTCGGCCAGGTCGCCGAGGGTCCAGCCGGGCACGACAGCGCCGGCGAAGACGGCCGCGGCGATCAGCGACCTGCTCACGAGACCACGAGGGCTGACGAGTCTGCGCTCCATGGAGCGGACCGTAGGCCGCGAGGCCGCTGTGGCGCCGGAACACGCGAAGGGCGTCCACCGTACGGGTGGACGCCCTTCGTACCTCAGCGTGCCGCTGAGCGGGCCGGAACGGCCCCTTGGATCAGCGGGTCTTACGAGCCGTGCTGGTGCGCGCGGTCGTGGCCTTGCTGGCCGGGGTGGCCTGGACGGCTGCCGTCGTCTTCTTGGCGGCGGTCGTCTTCTTGGCCGCCGTCGACTTGGTGGCCGCGGCCTTGGTCGGCGCCGTCTTGGTCGCCGCCTTCTTGGCCGGTGCCGCCTTGGCGGTGGTGGCGGCCGACTTCGTGGCCGACTTGGCCGGAGCCGACTTGGTGGCGGTCGCCGACTTGGTGGCGGCCGTCTTGCGGGCCGGCGTGGCCTTCGCGGTGGTCGCCGACTTGGTCGCCGTCGACTTGGCCGCCGTGGTCTTGGCCGGGGTGCTCTTGGCGGCGGCCGACTTGGTCGCCGTTGCCTTGGTGGCCGTCGCCTTGCTGGCGGTCGACTTCGCAGCCGTCGCCTTGGTGGCGGTGGCCTTCGTGGCCGGGGCCGCCTTGGTGGCGGTCTTGGCCGGGGTGGCCTTGGAGGCGGTCGTCTTCTTGGCGGCCGCCGTCTTGGTTGCCGCCGCCGTCTTCGTGGCGGTCGACTTGGCCGGAGCGGCCTTGGTGGCGGTGGACTTCACTGCCGCCGTGGTCTTCTTCGCGGTGGTCGCCTTGGCCACCTTGCCGCTCGCGACCATCTCCCGGAATCCGGTTCCGGGCTTGAAAGCGGGGACGGACGTCTTCTTCACCTTCACCGGTTCACCGGTGCGCGGATTGCGCGCGGTCCGCGCATTGCGCGCCCGCTTCTCGAAGACTCCGAAACCGGTAATGGCAACGCGATCGCCCTTGGTAACGGCGTTCTGCACCTCGCTGATGACCGCATCCAGCGCCGCTGTCGCCGTCTTCCGGTCCCCCAGTCGGGCGGCGAGCGCCTCGACGAGCTCTGCCTTGTTCACTGGTTTCCTCCCGAACGTGAGAACTGGCCCAATGCGAGCCATTCTGCGCGCACCGTATGCCCTCTGACCAGCAGACACAAACATCTGCATAAAAAAAAACCGTTGTGTCGCAACGATTTTGCCCCCGCCGGGAACCCGGCGGGGCAAAAAAGCCTGCAAGAGCAAGGAAATCGGCCTCAGACGACCACCGGCTTGAAGCCGGGGCGATCCTTCTCGTACGAGGTAATCATCTGCTCGTGGCGCAGCGTCAGTCCGATGTCGTCGAGGCCCTCCATGAGCCGCCACCGGCTGAAATCGTCGATCGGGAAGGTCCAGACGGCGTCGTCCACGCGCACCTGGCGCTCGCCGAGGTCCACGGTGATCCGCTTGTCCGGTTCGCTGTCGGCCATGTCCCAGAGCGCCTCGACGGCTTTCTGGTCGAGCTGCACCGGCAGCAGACCCTCCTTGAGGGCGTTGCCGCGGAAGATGTCGCCGAAGCGGGCCGCGATGACGACCTTGAAGCCGAAGTCGCGCAGGGCCCAGACGGCGTGCTGGCGGGAGGAGCCGGTGCCGAAGTTGGGTCCGGCCACCAGGATCGTCGCGCCCGCGTGCGCGGGGTTGTTGAGCACGAAGGCCGGGTCGTCGCGCCAGGCGCTGAACAGCCCGTCCTCGAAACCGGTCCGGGTGACCCGCTTGAGATAGACAGCCGGGATGATCTGGTCGGTGTCCACATCGGAGCGGCGCAGCGGCATCACGGTGCCGGCGTGGGTGGTGAACTTGTCCATGGTTGCTGCTCCCCCTCAGAGGTCGGCCGGGGCGGCCAGCTTGCCGACCACGGCGGTGGCGGCGGCGACCTGCGGCGAGACCAGGTGGGTACGCCCACCGCGGCCCTGCCGGCCCTCGAAGTTGCGGTTGGACGTGGACGCGGCGCGCTGACCGGGGCTCAGGGTGTCCGGGTTCATGCCCAGGCACATCGAGCACCCGGCGAAGCGCCACTCGGCGCCCGCGTCGGTGAAGACCTTGTCCAGCCCCTCGGCCTCGGCGGCGGCGCGCACCTGGAATGAACCGGGCACGATCATCATCCGTACGCCGTCGGCCACCCGGTGCCCGCGCAGCACGTCGGCGGCGGCCCGCAGGTCCTCCAGGCGCCCGTTGGTACAGGAACCCACGAAGACCACGTCCACCGCGACGTCCTTGAGCGGGGTGCCGGCGGCCAGGTCCATGTATTCCAGGGCGCGGCGGGCGGCGTTGCGGTCGGACTCCTCGACGAACTCCTCGGGATCCGGAACCACACTGTCGAGCGCGGCACCCTGTCCCGGGTTGGTGCCCCAGGTGACGAACGGGCTGATCGTGGAGGCGTCGATGTGGATCTCGGTGTCGTACTCGGCGCCCTCGTCGCTGGGCAGGGTCTTCCAGTACTCGACCGCGGCGTCCCAGTCGGCGCCCTGCGGCGCGTGCTCGCGCCCCTTCAGGTACGCGAACGTGGTCTCGTCCGGCGCGATCATGCCGGCCTTGGCGCCCCACTCGATACTCATGTTGCAGATGGTCATCCGGCCCTCCATGGAGAGCTTGCGGATGGCGTCGCCGCGGTACTCCACGATGTGGCCGTTGCCGCCGCCGGTGCCGGTCTGCGTGATCAGCGCAAGGATGAGGTCCTTGGCCGAGACGCCCGGACGCAGCTCGCCACTGACCACGACCGCCATCGTCTTCGGCTTGGCCTGCGGCAGCGTCTGGGTGGCCAGCACGTGCTCGACCTCGCTGGTGCCGATGCCGAAGGCCAGCGCGCCGAACGCGCCGTGGGTCGCGGTGTGCGAGTCACCGCAGACGATCGTGGTGCCCGGCTGGGTGAGCCCCAGCTGCGGGCCGATCACGTGCACGATGCCCTGGTCCTGGTCGCCGAGCGAGCGGATCTGCACGCCGAACTCGGCGCAGTTCTTGCGCAGCGTCTCGATCTGGGTGCGCGAGACGGTGTCGAGGATGGTCATCAGGTCGCCGCGGCGGGTGTTGAAGGCCGGATCGGCATAGCCCGTCGGGGTGTTGTGGTCCTCGGTCGCCAGCGTGAGATCGGTGCGGCGGACCTTGCGCCCGGCCAGGCGCAGGCCGTCGAAGGCCTGCGGGCTGGTCACCTCGTGCAGCAGGTGCAGGTCGATGTAGAGCAGATCAGGCTCACCGTCGGCGGACCGCACCACATGGTCGTCCCAGACCTTTTCGGCCAGGGTCCTGGGTTTCCCCTGTTCGGGAGTGACTCCCACCATCTGGACATCCTAAATTCTGGGAGGTATGTTTCGGCTTGTGGGACACAGTATGAGCGGTGTCGGCGTTCTCGACAAGGCGGTGGTCATCCTCGCCGCCTGTGTCGACGGCGCCAGCCTGGCCGAATTAGTCGACCGGACCAAGCTGCCCCGGGCGACCGCGCACCGGCTGGCCCAGGCCCTGGAGATCCACCGGATGCTGGTCCGGGACACCCAGGGCCGGTGGCGGCCCGGGCCGCGCCTGGGCGAGCTGGCCAACGCGGCCCCGGACGTGCTGCTGACAGCGGCCGAGCCGCTGCTGTCGGCGTTGCGCGACGCGACCGGGGAGAGCGCCCAACTCTACTTGCGGCGGGCGGACGAGCGGATCTGCGTCGCCGCCACCGAACGCGCGAGCGGGTTGCGCGACACGGTGCCGGTCGGGTCGGTGCTGCCGATGGTGGCCGGATCCGCGGCCCAGATCCTGCTGGCCTGGGAGCCGCCCGAGGCGGTCATGCCGCTGCTGCCGCGGTGCAAGTTCACCGGTCGCACGCTGGCCGAGGTGCGCCGGCGCGGCTGGGCGCAGAGCGTCGCGGAACGCGAGCCCGGTGTGGCCAGCGTCTCCGCGCCGATCCGGGACCGGACGGGCCGGGTCATCGCGTCCATCTCGATAAGCGGTCCGATCGAACGACTCGGCCGCCGCCCCGGCGAACGCCACGCGATGGCGGTCGTCCGCGCGGGACAACGCCTCAGCGGTCTCTGACCCCCGCCAGAATCAGCGACCACGGCGGTTCAGCCAGGGCGCGATCCGAGGCGTGGCAACGATCAGGCCGGCGGCGAGCGCCGTGATCGCCTGCCCGACCCGCCCGGCGTGACGGCGCCGGGCCGGTCAGGTGCACGACGGTGCCGTAGGCGAACAGGACCACCGGCACCGCGACGATGACCCGGATCCCGCGGGGCACACCGGCCCAGCGACCACCCCGCACCGCGTCAGGGCGTCCACACGGCGTTGTCGTGGGCGAAGACCACGCGCGCCGGGTCGAAGCTCAGCAGCCGTTCGACCCAGGCCGGCGGGAACGGCAGTGGCGCCTCGGCACCGTCCAGCCCGGCCCGCCGGGCGAGCACGTCCGCGGTGAAGCCGACCGCGTGATCGTGACTCTGCCCCGCGACGATGACCGTGCCGTCCCCGCGGCGGACCACCAGGGACTGGTGGCCGGCGGTGTGCCCGGGCGTGGGCACGATCACCACCCCGGGCAGGATCTCGGCTTCGCCGTCGAGCTCGACGTAGACGGCGCCCGGGTGGTCGATGAGCCAGGGCAGCGTGTGGTCCTCGACGGTACGGGCGATGTCGAGCTCGAGCCGCTGGGTGTAGACAGGCCGGCCGGGCAGCGCCGGGTTGCCGCCGCTGTGGTCGAAGTGCAGGTGGCAGTTGACGATGTGCCGGATGTCCTCGGGCCGCGCACCGACGGCGGCGAGCGCCTCGGGCAGCGGCACGCGGTGGGGCCGGTAGTGCGCGTCCACGTCCGGGTCCGCGCCCATGCCGGTGTCGACCAGCAGCAGGCCGGCGGGATGCTCGACGAGGTAACCGAGGCAC
Organism: Actinoplanes sp. NPDC051405; assembly: GCF_055586185.1. Taxonomy (NCBI): domain Bacteria; kingdom Bacillati; phylum Actinomycetota; class Actinomycetes; order Micromonosporales; family Micromonosporaceae; genus Actinoplanes; species Actinoplanes sp. NPDC051405. The sequence goes on along the minus strand of NZ_JBVJIR010000018.1, from coordinate 74,755 downwards.
GGCTCGACCCGGGGTGAGCCCGTGCCCGTCTCCTCGGCGGGCCGGATGAAGTAGCCGAAGTCGACGCGTCGCACGTTGATGTCCGTCACAGAAGCCAGTCTGCCGTCTGCACCGGCTGGAGAACGGCCCGGGGAATACGCCCAGAGCAGACAAAGCCGGGCAGACAAAAGCGGCCCGTGTCTCTCGACACGAGCCGCTTGCTGCTTGTAGCCCCGAAGGGATTCGAACCCTCGCTACCGCCTTGAGAGGGCGGCGTCCTAGGCCGCTAGACGACGGGGCCAGAACACGCTGTACTGCAGAAACGCTGCACTTCTGTGGTGCCTTACCTGCTGCTTCCGGCTCTTTGGCGTGAGCAACGGTGCGGAACTCTATCAGAAGTCCAGCACCACCGCCCTTGCGGGAGTCGGTCGCGCTGGGGTACCAGGACTCGAACCTAGACTAACTGAACCAGAATCAGTCGGGCTGCCAATTACCCCATACCCCATTGGTACGGCTTGCCGTACCGAGTGGAAACTCTACCCGAGCCCATGGTGGCGAACAAATCGGGTTACCACCCGGCGTTTCCGTGACCGCGTGACTACCGGAACATGTCCGTGTTGTCCCGCGCCCAGGCGGCGAAGGTGATCCCCGGACGGCCGGTCAGCTCGGCCACCGTCTGCACCGCCACCTGCGGATGTCCGACCATCTGGCGCAGGCCGTCGGCGTACCAGCCGCCGTACTCGCCCATGGCCAGGGTCAGCTGCTCGACCAGTTCGTCGTGCGGGAGGTCGACGTAGGTCAGCTCGCGGCCCAGCGCCGCCCCGATGCTCAGCACCCGTTCGCGGCGGGTCAGGGACTCCGGACCGGTCAGCTCGTACGAGTGGCCCTCGTGACCCTCCTCCAGCAGGCACCGGGCCGCGACGGCCGCGATGTCCTCCAGCGCGATGGGCGCGTTCGCGACGTCGCCGTAGCCGTCGCGGACCACGTCCCCCGCGGCGATCTGGGCCGACCAGATCCCCGAGTTGGTCATGAACTCTCCCGGCTCCAGGTGCACGAACGGCACCCCGCACGCCTCGACGCCGTCCTCGATGACCTGCCAATGGTCACCCTTGGCGCCGGCCATGTCGACGATCCGGCGTACCCCCGCGGCCGCGGCCAGCCGGCACACCTGCTCGTTGGTCTCCACCAGCGGGGCCAGATACATCCGGTCCACGCCCGCCAGGGCGGCCGGCAGCGTCTCAGGCCGGCCCAGATAGCCCCGGACGGCCTCGACCTGCGGCGGCAGGCCGGCCTTGGCCGGGTTGACGGTCAGCGCCCGCACGTCGGTCGCGCCGAGCGCCAGCAGCTCGTCCACGACCAGCCGGCCCACGCCGCCCGTCGCACCGGTAACGAGGATCTTCATGTGCCCTCCCAGTTCTCGTATGCCCTACGGAAACTCTTCTCGTAGGGTATACGAGATGACCGAGTACAGCGGGGCCACCGATCCCGACCGGATCCTGCCGCTGCTGTGGCGGCACAAGCAGGTGCGCAAAGCGACCACCGGGCGCCCGCCCCGGCTCACCCTGGATCAGGTGGTGGCGGCCGGCATCGCCGTGGCCGACGAGGAAGCACTGGCCGCGGCCTCGATGGCCCAGGTCGCCACCCGGCTCGGAGTGGCGACGATGACGCTCTACACCTACGTGCCGTCAAGGGCCGAGCTGGTGGAGCTGATGGTCGACGAGGTCCTCGGCAGCCGCCGGCTGCCCGGACCGGGCGAGGAACGGCCGGCGCACTGGCGCGAGCAGATCCAGCTGTACGCCGACCGCACGATCACGATGTACCGGGAGCATCCGTGGCTGTGCCAGGTCTCCCGGATCCGCCCGCCGCTGGGCCCCGGCACGCTGCGCGAGAGCGAGTACGTGCTGTCCACGCTGGGCGGCCTGCCGGCGTCGCGCCGCAACACGGCCGCCGTGACGATCACCATGTTCGTGACCGCCGCGGCCCGGCAGGAGGGCGAGAACGCCCAGCTGCGCCGAGCCAGCGGCGAATCGAACGACAGCTGGTGGGGCCGGCGGGGTCAGCTCTGGGAGGACTGGTTCGACGTCGAGCAGCATCCCGCGATGACCGCGCTGTGGAACGCCGGCGGCTTCGACCGGGGCCCGGACCAGCAGGCCACGGACGCCTTCGCCTATGGCCTGGGGCTGCTGCTCGACGGCATCGAACGTCAGGCTGACGCGGCTCAGTCCAGCGAGACGACCGGGTTGCGCAGCTCGCCGATGCCCTGAACGCTGACCATCACGGTCTCGCCGGAGACGATCTGGCTCACCCCGGCCGGGGTGCCGGTCAGGATGATGTCGCCGGGCAGCAGGGTCATCACGTGCGAGACGTACGACACCAGGGTCGGCACGTCGAAGACCATGTCCTTGGTCCGGCCGAGCTGGCGCACCTCCATCTCATCCGGGTTGCGGCCCACCTCGCAGCGCACCTCGAGGTCACTGACGTCGAGGTCGGTCTCGATCCACGGCCCGATCGGGCAGAACGAGTCGAAGCCCTTGGCCCGGGTCCACTGCGGGTCGGTGCGCTGCAGGTCGCGGGCGGTCACGTCGTTGCCGACCGTGTAGCCGAAGATGGCCCGCTGGGCACCGGCCCGGTCCACTCGGCGGGCGCCGGTGGCGCCGATCACCACGGCCAGCTCGGCCTCGTGCTCGACCTGCTGGGACTGCGGCGGAATCCGGATGGCGTCGTTCGGGCCGATCACCGAGGTGGACGGCTTGATGAAGATCAGCGGCTCCTTGGGCACCTCGTTGCCGAGCTCGGCCGCGTGGTCGGCGTAGTTGCGGCCGACCCCGATCACCTTGCTGGAGAAGATCGGCGCGAGCAGCCGGACGTCGGCCAGGGCCCAGCGCTGCCCGGTGAAGCGCACCTGCTCGAAGGGGAGGCTGCCGATCTCGGCGATGGTCAGGCCCTTGGCCCCGGCCCCGGACTCACCCTCGACGACCCCGAAGGACACGCCACCGGCATGAACAAAACGAGCGAAACGCACGGATAACCCCATCCATTGAGCGATGAAAACGCAGGATCGAGGCTACGCGCTGCGCGGCACGGGCTCGGTGCCCAGCCGGGGGAACGGGCTGAGCGAGAACACCACCTCGACGGGCACCTCGAAGTAGTCACAGATCCGCAGGGCCAGGTGCAGGGACGGGCTGAACTCACCCCGTTCGAGATAGCCCACGGTCTGGTAGTGCACGCCGAGGGCGTCGGCGAGCTGGCGCCGCGAGATGCCGCGCTCGGCGCGCAGCATCGCGATGCGGTTGTACGTGATCTCACTGCTCATGCGTCGTCCGTCACCCGATCCGCGTCATGGCCTTCTCGCGCCGGGCGGCGACCGCCGAGCCCGACTCCCGGCGGGCCATCCGGCGCAGCACGACCGGCGCGAGCACCAGGCCGAGAACCGCCCACAGGCCCAGCACGCCGAATGTCTCCGCGTGCCGCCAGGAGTGACCCAGCTCGACCGAAGCCAGCGCGTCGGGCAGGAACACGGAGCGCATGCCCAACCCTAGCCAGTAGACCGGGAAGGCCTGCGCGACCCCGTGCAGCCAGCCCGGCATGGCGCTGATCGGGTAGAAGATGCCGGAGATGGCGACCAGACCGCCCAGCGGCAGCAGGAGCAGTCCGATGTTGCGCGGATTCTCCAGCAGCGAGCCGAAGACCGCGCCCAGCGGGATGGTGGCGGCGAAGCCGAGGGGCAGCAGCCAGCACAGGGTGAGCCACCCGCCCGCGTCGATCTCCAGCCCGTCGACGATGAACAGACTCGGCACCATCTGCAGCCCGAAGCTGATCGCCGACATGCCGCCGACCAGGACCAGCTTGCCGACCAGGTAGCCGGCCATCCCGTTCGGTGTGGCCTTGGCCCGCAGCAGGGTGCCGTCCTCGCGGTCGGTCACCAGCAGCGTGGCCACCGTGAGCAGTCCCGCGAAGGCCAGGCCCATGCCCACCGTGCTCGGGAGCGTGCGGGCGCCCAGCGACAGGTCGGTGCCCGGCACGGTGGCGTCGCGCATGAAGTAGACGGTGCCGACCAGCAGGGCCGCCGGGAAGAAATAGGTCCACAGGTCCAGCACGTTGGTCAGGGTCTGCCGCAGCTCGATGCCGCCGCGGGCCAGCCCGGTGCGGGCGGCGGTGGAGACGGCGCTCATCGGACCACCTCGAAGGCGGAGGTGGCGGCCGCCCGGCCGGCCTCGGAGTCGCGGACCAGGGTCATGTAGGTGTCCTCCAGACTGGCGCGGCGCACTTCCAGGTCGGTGATGTCGTCGCCGTACTGCTGGAAGAGCTCCCGGACGAAGCGGGTGGCGTCGGCGGCGCTGTGCACGTAGCGGGAGCCGGCGCGGGTCCACCGGATCTCGGACTCCCCCGCGACCCGGCGGGAGAGCTGGTCGGCCGAGCCGTCCGCGATGATCCGGCCGCCGGCCAGGATGACGATCCGGTCGGCCAGCTTCTCCGCCTCGTCCAGGTCGTGGGTGGTGAGCAGGACGGTGGTGTCGTCCACATCGGTCAGCCGGTGCACGAGGTCGTGGAACTCGCGGCGGGCCGCGGGGTCGAAGCCGACCGTCGGCTCGTCGAGGAAGAGCACCTCCGGCCGGCCCACGATGCCGATCGCCACGTCCAGCCGGCGGCGCTGGCCGCCGGAGAGCCGGTTGATCCGGGTGCCGCCCTGCGCGCCGAGGCCGACGAGCTCGATCAGCTCGTCGGCCGGCCACGGGCGGCTGACGGCGGGCGTGGAGTAGTCGGCGTAGTAGCTGCCGAGGTGGTTCAGCAGCTCGCGGACGCGCCACTTGCCGTGGTCGCGCCAGGACTGCAGCACCACGCCGAGGCGGGCCCGCCACTGCTCACCGCCGGTGGCCGGGTCGACGCCGAGCACCCGGACCGTGCCGGCCGAGCGCATCCGGAAGCCCTCGAGGATCTCGATGGTGGTGGTCTTGCCGGCCCCGTTGGGCCCGAGCAGGGCGAGCACCTCGCCGCGCCGGGCCGTGAACGACACCCCGTGCAGGACGTCCGTGCTGCCGTATCGCATGCGCAGGTCGCGGACGTCGAGCACGGTCTCGTCCGGCACCATGCCCGCTCCCGTCACCTGCGCCCCCGTCATGGTCTCCATGTCGAGCACACTATCAAGGATGTAGTAGATGTACTACATTCGCTCGCATGCCAACTATCACCAGCGCCGACGGCACCCGGCTCGACGTGACGAGCACCGGATCGGGCCCCGGCCTGGTCGTCATCCCCGGCGGTCTGCGCCGTTCGCACCACTACCGCCGGCTCGCCGAGTCCCTCGCGGACTCCCGCACCGTGCACGTCATCGAGCGCCGCGGCCGCGGCGGCAGCGGCCCACCGGGCCCGGCGTACTCGATCGAGCGGGAGGTCGAGGACGCGCTCGCGGTGCTGGCCGCCACCGGCTCCGGCGAGCTGTTCGGGCACAGCTACGGCGGCCTGGCCGCGCTGCACGTCGCGCTCCGCCGCGACTTGACCAGGCTGGTGGTCCACGAGCCCGCGGTCAGCCTCGACGGCTCGATCGACACGACGTTCCTGCCCGAGTTCGAGCGCCGGCTGGCGCGCGGACGGTCCGCCGGGGCGATGGCCACCTTCCTCACCGGGCTGGGCTTCGCCCCGGTCGGTGTCGTACCGATGCCGGTCTACACCGCCTTCGCCTGGTTCCTGTTGCAGACGCCCGAGGGCCGGGAGAACCGTGAGCTGCTGCCGACGCTGCCGGCCGAGTGCCGGGTCACCGCCGGCCTGGACTCGGACGGCAGCCGGTACGCGGCCATCACCTCACCGACCCTGATCATCGCGGGCGGCCGCAGCCCGGAATGGCTGCGCCGGGTCCAACCACGGCTCGCGGAGCTCGTCCCGCACGCCCGCTACGCCCTGCTTCCGGAACTCGACCACAACGCTCCCGACCAGAGCGCACCCGCGGCGGTGGCGGACCTCGTTCGGGCGTTCCTCACCACAGACGACGCCGAGGCTCGATAGGAGTGGACTTGCTGGATACGCTGGTGCGATGCGGATCAGCGAAACTCACGCGCTGACCACTGTGCTGCCCTCGGTCAGCTGGATCCCGCTGGCCCGCGCCCACGCCGAGCGGGCGGACGAGATGACGGCCGGGCACCGCGCGCGCAAGGCGGCGGGCGAGAAGCACGCCATAGAGGATTTCCTGTACGACTACTACGGCACCCGCCCGGCCCAGCTCCGCCGCTGGCACCCTGGAGTGGGCACCGGGCTGGCCGCGGCGCCGACCGGGCTGGCCGAGCACGCCGCCTGGAAGTGGTACAAGGCGCATCCGGACGGCGTCGTGACCCTCGACACAGAGGCCTACATGCACGCCCGCGGCGAGAGCGTCCGCTACATCCACGGTCTGCTCACGGCCACGGCATCGCGGCCCGCGTTCTCCGGCTGCTTCGGCCTGCACGAGTGGGCGATGGTCTACCGCCAGCCGGAGCACCGGCACTCGCTGCCACTGCGGCTGGGCCAGGCCGAGACGGACAAGGTGGTCGAGGAGCACCCGATCCGCTGCACCCACTTCGACGCCTTCCGCTTCTTCACCCCCGAGGCGGTGGGGCTCAACCGCCTCCAGCCCACCCGGGCCACCCAGGTCGACCTGGACCAGCCGGGCTGCCTGCACGCGGCGATGGACTGCCACAAGTGGGCGAGCAAGCTCGGCCCCGCGGTGCCCGGCGCCCTCGCGCTGGACTGCTTCGCCCTGGCCGGCGACATCCGCCTGCTGGACATGCAGGCCAGCCCGTACGACCTGACGTCGTACGGGCAAGACCCGGTGAAGATCGAGACAGCCGAGGGCAAGGCGGAGTACGTCGCCCGCCAGCGCGAGTTCGCCCGCCGCGCGTCGGCGTTGCGGGCCCGGCTGATCCGGGTCTGCGAGGAGTTGCTGGGCCCGGCGCTGGCGGCGGAGAACCGCGAAGCCGTGGCCCCGCACAACAGCTGAGCCGTCAGTCGGTGTCGGCCCGCCGGTTGCGCTTGGTCTGACCGCGCCGCTTCTTCTCGGCGATCCGCCGCTCGACGGAGCCCCGCGACGGCCGGGTGGCCCGCCGGGCCCGCGGCGGCGGCGCGATGGCCCCGGCGACGAGGGCGGCCAGCCGGGCGGCGGCCGCCTCGCGGTTACGCAGCTGCGAGCGATGCTCCGAGGCGGTGATCGTCAGCACCCCGTTGACCAGCCGGCCGCCGAGCTGCTCGAGGGCGCGCTCCCGCAACGTGGGCGGCAGCAGCTCGGAGCCGGCCAGATCCCAGGACAGCTCCACCCGCGAGTCGGTGGTGTTGACGCCCTGGCCGCCGGGCCCGCTGGAGCGGGAGAACCGCCAGGAGAGCTCAGCAGCCGGGATCGTCAACCGGTCACTGACCCGTACGTCGTCCGCCACGCGCCCAGCATCGCACCGCGCGCACCCGGCCCGCCATCGCGGGTCTCACTTGCCGGCGACGGTGAATTCGCGGGTCACGTTGTAGACGTGCAGAGCATCGCTCGCCTTGTACACGCGGTAGCGGTACGTGCCCTTGCCGGGCGGCTGCACGGCCAGGGTGAACCGTCCCGAGCTGCGGATCTTCGCGCTGCTCACGATCTTCCAGGCGCCGCCGCTGTACCGCTGGAGATAAGCGTTCTGCCCGGCGTGGGTGGCCGGGACGACGTTTCCGTCGACGTAGCCGACGGTGCCGGCGGGCAGGCTCGACGGCTTGGATCTGATGCCGAGGCCCACCTTGACGTCGACCCGCCCGGTCCAGGTGGTGTTGTCCATGTAGCGGAAGCCGTCGGTGGTCGTGCCCGGGTCCATCATCAGGTACAGCCGGAAGGCTTTGCGCTCCGGTTTGACGGTGACAGTGAGCGTCCCGTCCGCCGCAGTGGTCACGGTGGTCAGCAACCGCTCGTCACCGTCGATGATCGGCTCGGTCTGGTCCTCCTGCATGACCCGGACCTGCCGGTTGCCGATCGGGTGCCGCTTGACGAGCTCGTCGATCCAGAACGCGCGGGCGCGCAGGGTCACGGTGCCGCCGTACGGGATGGTGGTGTTCTCGTTGGTCAGCGGCGACTGGCGGTCGAAGAACGCGCCGAAACGGCCGATCGTGTGGAAGATCCGGTTGTACGGCAACGGCCTCAGGTCGATCCGCTGGCGGGTGCCGTCGAGCCGCATGACCTGCAGGGTCCAGACCTCGAAGCCGCCGTGGGCCCGCTGCTCGCGGATCGGGTCGAACTCCCATTCCCCGTCCTGAGGGGTGCCGCTGATCAGGTGGCCCTGCACGATGCCGCAGGCGTTGTATTTCGGGGGGTTCGCGTCCATCAGGCAGAGGTACGTGGCGCCGTCGTCATGCTCGCTCGTCTCGCCGGCGATCACCCCGACCGAGTCGACGATGTGGGCCCGGATGATCACACCGGGCGAGGCTTCGAGGTCGACCGGTTCGGACGGCACGGTCAAGGAGGTGATGGTTGTGGTTGCCGCAGCCAGGCCGGCGGTGGGACTCACGGTACCGGCGAGGAGCAGACCCGCTGAGCAGGCAGCGAGCACCTTCCAAGTACGCATGGTCGTGAGTATGCGCGTCGCTCGGCGTACAGCAGGCGGTTACGGCCAGGGACTGACCGCCGGCGGTGCTTCGTTGTCCGTTCGGTCGGCCGCCGGCAGCCACAGCACGAAGGTGCTGCCCTTGCCGAGCTCGGAGAACGCCGCGACGTGGCCGCCGTGCGACTCCACGATCTGCCGGACGATCGCCAGGCCCAGCCCGGTGCGGCGCTGCCGGGAGCGTTCCGCGCCGGATTCCGGTTTCCCGCGCCAGAAACGGTCGAAGACCCGGGGCAGGTCCTCCGGGGCGATCCCCGGACCCTCGTCGGCCACGGCCAGCCACAACCATGATCCGGTACGGCCGGTCGCGACCGTCACGGTGGAGGACCCCGGGGCCAGCCGTACGGCGTTGGACAGCAGGTTGCCGACGGCCCGGCGCAGCCCGTCGGCGTCCCCGATCAGGTGCAGCTCCCCGGGCAGGTGGTAGCGCAGTCGCAGGCCGCGGTCGGTGATGAAGGACTCCTCGCCGGCCTCGCGGGCGATCGTGGTCAGCTCCACGTCGGCGTCCGACAGCCCGTGCGCGTCCCGGCGGGCGGTGGCCAGCAGGTCCTCCACCAGCCGCGACATCCGCGTCGTGGCCCGGTCCACCACGGCCACCGCCCGTTCGCGTTCCTCCGGGGTCGCCTCCGCCGGGGTGAGCGAGGCGTCGAGGTTCGTCCGGATGATGGCCAGCGGGCTGCGCAGCTCGTGCGAGGCGTCGTCGATCAGCTGGCGTTGTGACTGGAAGGCCTCGTCCAGCCTGTCCAACATGGAGTCGATGGTGTCGGCGAGGTCCCGCAGCTCGTCGCGGGGACCGCTGAGCCGGATGCGCCGGGAGAGGTCCGTGGCCTGGATCTCCCGGGCGGTCCGGGCGATCGCGCCCACCGGGCGCAGCGCCCGGCCGGAGAGCACCCAGCCGATCCCCAGGCTGGCGACGAAGAGCCCACCCAGCACGATCAACGAATAGGTGCGCAGAGTCTGCAGGGTGTTGTAGTTGATCGCCGCCTCGATCTCGCTGACCTCCGCGACGGTGACCTGATCGATGATCACCCGACCTTGCTTGAGGTACGCCACCTGCTCGGTGATCGGCCGCGGGTCGGTGGTCATCGCCACCGCGAAGTAGGTGATCGCCAGGGCCGCCCCGGCCAGCGCGAAGAGCAGCGTGGAGTAGATCACCGTGAGCCGGAACCGGATCGACCGGAACAGCTCCGGGCGCTTCACGCCGCCCCGTCCCGCAGCCGGTAGCCCCGCCCGACCACCGTCTCGATCGAGCCCTCGCCGAGCTTGCGCCGCAACGTGCCCACCGTGACCCGTACGGTCTGGGTGAACGGGTCGGCGTTGGCGTCCCACACGTGCTCGAGCAGTTCCTCGCTCGACACCACGTGCCCGGGCCGGGTCATCAGATACTCCAGGACGCCGAACTCCTTGGGCGTCAACGTCAGCCGCTCACCGCGCAGCGTCGCGACGTGCCGGGCCACGTCCAGCACCACGTCGCCGACGGTCAGCACCGACGACGTGCCGGCCGTGTCGCGGCGCAGCAGGGCGCGGACCCGGGCCAGCAGCTCGGCCAGGGCGAACGGCTTCACCAGGTAGTCGTCCGCGCCCTCGTCCAGCCCGCGGACCCGGTCCTCGAGGCCGCCGCGGGCGGTGAGCATGAGCACCCGCAGGTCGGTTTCGCCTGGGGTATCCACCTCGCCGCTGCGCAACGAGCGGCACAGGGTGAATCCGTCACCGTCGGGCAGGTTCACGTCGAGCAGCATCAGGTCGTACTCGTTCACGGTCAGCCGGTCGTACGCCTCGGCGGCGTCGAGCGCGACGTCGACCGCGTACCCCGTCCGGGCGAGACCGACCCGCAGGCCCTCCGCCAGGTCTTCCTCGTCCTCCACCACCAGCAGCCGCATCTGTCGACTATCCACGGCCGATGAGGGTCGTGGCCACCTGAGCGGCCCGGTCGATCGGCACGGCGAAGCCGATCCCGATGGAACCGCCGCCCTCCAGGGTGGCGATCGCGGTGTTTACGCCGACCACCTCACCGCGCGCGTTCACCAGCGGCCCGCCCGAATTGCCGGGGTTGATGGACGCGTCGGTCTGCACCGCGGTCTGCCGCACGGTTCCGCCCAGCCGCACCTGCCGGTCCAGCGCGCTGATGATGCCGGCGGTGACCGTGCCGGAGAGACCGAGCGGTGAGCCGACCGCCAGCACCGGCTCCCCCACCCTGGTGGCCCTGAGGTCGGCGCGGTCCAGCGGGCGCAGCGCGGCTGACGGGGTGACCCGCAGCACCGCAATGTCGCTGCTCGGGTCGGTGCCGACGACCTCGGCGGTGAGCCGGCGCCCGTCCGAGCCGACCACGCTGACCGCTCCCCCGCCCCGGGCCGCGACCACGTGGTTGTTGGTGACGATGTGACCGCGGTCGTCGAAGACGAACCCGGAGCCGGACGCGCCACCCGAGCCGGTGCGCACCTGCACGGACACAACGCCGGGCAGGGCCCGGGCGGCGGCGCCGACGAGATCGGACGGCACGCCGGGAGCGGCCGGCGGCGGCGCGGACGCCGGGTCGGTGGGAGTGGCTTCCGGCGCGGCCAGGTAGCCGGCCGCTCCGCCGGTGCCGGCGGAGATCGCCACCACGGTCAATCCGGCCGCGGCGACCAGCGGCCAGCGCCGGGCGGCGCGCGCGGGCGCCCCACCAGCGGTGGCCGGCGGTACGCCCGCAGCCCGCTCGTCGATGCCGGGTGAGAGGAACTCGGGTCCCCGGGGCGACCCGCCCAGCCCAGTGGTCATTGTCATCAGAGAACTCCTCTACGGGAGGCGGGCGAACCAGAACATGGAGGCCAGTGCGGCCAGCGCCGCGAACAGCAGGCCGATACCGATGAAGCGCGCCGACACGTCCTGCGTCTCGGTCTCGTAGCCGACCGAGCTGCCGATGTCGGCGTACGCGGACCGCAGCTCCTCGGCGCTGCCGGCCTCGAAGTAGTTGCCGCCGGTGGCGTCCGCGACCGCCTGCAGCGTCTGCCCGTCGACCGGCACGGGCTGGTTGCCGCCCCCGCCACCACCGCCGAGGGCGCTGCCGCCGATGGTCCCGTTCTCGGTGCCGAAGGAGATCGCGTCGACGGGCACACCGAGCTCGGTGGCCTGGGCCGCCGCCTCGGCCGGATCCTGCCCGGCGGTGTTGGCGCCGTCGGAGAGCACAACGACCCGGGCCGGTGGCACGTCCTCACCGGCCGCGGCGTCCAGCGTGCGGATCGCCTCCAGCGAGGTGGCGATGGCGTCACCGATGGCGGTACCGGCCCGGCCGGCGGTGCCCTCGGCGAGCCGGTCGATCCCGGTCTCGACGGCGGCCCGGTCGGTCACCGGCGGCACGAACACCGAGGCGGTGCCGGCGAAACCGACCAGGCCGACGTTGAACTGCTCGGGCAGTTCGGCCACGAACTCGCGCGCCGCGGCCTTGGCCGCGGTGAGCCGGTCCGGGTCGACGTCGGTGGCCAGCATCGACCGGGAGACGTCCACCGCGACCAGCACGGTGGCCCGTTCCCGGGGCACCTGCACCTCGGACTGCGGCCGGGCGAAGCCGACCACGAGCAGGGCCAGCATCGCCAGGAACAGCCCGGCGGGGACGTGCCGGCGCCACTGCGGCCGGGCCGGTGCGACCCGGTCGAGCAACTTGAGGTTGGTGAAGCGGACGGCGTACCGGCTGCGGCGGCGTTGCAGCACGACGTACGCGACGGCCAGCGCCGCGACGGCGGCCAGCAGCCACAGCCGTTCCGGGGAAAGCCACGTCATGGTCTTGCTCCTGTTCGCGAGGCTCGGCCCAGGCGGCGCTGGGCGTACACGTGCCGGACGATGTCCGCGACCCAGTCGCGGTCGGTGCGCAGGCTGAGGTGGGCGGCACCGGCCCGTTTCAGGCCGGTCTCGATGGACGCCTGCTGTCGTCGAGCTGCCTCGGCGTACCGCTCGCGCAGCTTGCGGCTGGCGGTCGGCACCTCCCGCCGGCGCCCGGTCTCCGGGTCCACCAGCGTCAGCAGTCCCACGTCCGGCAGTTCCTGCTCGCGCGGATCACGGATCTGCACGGCGAGCACCTGGTGCCGGGCGGCGAGCCGGCGCAACGGCAGTTCCCAGGCGGGGGCGCCGGGCCCGAGCCCGTCCTCGTCGAGACCGTCGAGGAAGTCCGAGACCACCACCGCCAGCCCGCGGCGGTTGACCGCGCGGTGCATGCCGTCGATGGCCTCGGCCAGCGGCACGGGCTCGGTCGTCGGCGCGGAACGGGGCACGGCCAGCAAGGTGCGCAACATGCCGAGCAGATGGGTGCGGCCGCCCCGGGCCGGGAACCGGCGTACCCCGTCGGGGCCGAGCAGGTGCGCGCCCAGCCGGTTGCCGGCGCCGGTGGTGAGGAAGCCCACCGCGGCGACCGACGCGACGGCCAGTTCCCGCTTCTCGAACTCGGCGGTGCCGAAGTCCATGCTCGCGGTGGCGTCGACCAGCACCCAGGTGGCCAGTTCCCGGTCCGCGTCGACCTGGCGGACGTGGGCGACCGAGGTCCGCGCGGTGACCGCCCAGTCCATCCGGCGGACCTCGTCCTCGCCGGGCCGGTACTCCCGGCTGCCGGCCGGCTCGCTGCCGATGCCGGGCAGCAACCCGAGGTACGAGCCGTGCAGCATCCCGTCGAGCCGGCGCGTGACCATGAGCTCGAGCCGCCGCAGCCGCCGTTCCGGGGCGAGTTCGTTGATGGAAGCGCCCTCGTTCATGCGGCGATGCCCAGGCCGGGGCCGTGTTGCTCCTGCGCCGGAGCGATCACCGGCAGCGGTACGGAGTCCACGATGCGCTGGACGATCGACTCGGGGGCGACCCCGTCGGCGACCGCGTCGAAGGAGAGCACCAGCCGGTGGGCGAGGACGTCGGGTGCGATGTCGAGCAGGTCGCCCGGCAGGACGTAGTCCCGTCCGCGCAACAGCGCCAGCGCCCGCCCGGCCGCCACCAGCCCGAGCGTGGCCCGCGGGCTGGCCCCGTACGCGAGCTGCCCGGCCACCTCCGGCAGGCCGAAGCGGGCCGGGTCGCGGGTGGCCAGCACCAGCCGGACCACGTACTCGGCCAGCGCGTGGTGCACGAACACCTCGCGGGCCCGGGCCTGCAGCCGCAGCAGCATGCTGGTGTCCAGCACCGGCCGGGCGACCGGGCGCACGCCGCCCATCCGGTAGAGGATGCCGAGCTCGTCCTGGTCGCTGGGGTAGCCGACGACCACCCGCATCAGGAACCGGTCGCGCTGCGCCTCGGGCAGCTGGTAGACGCCCTCGCTCTCGATCGGGTTCTGGGTCGCCAGCACCAGGAACGGCCGCGGCACCGGATTCCTCCGGCCGCCGATCGACACGTGCCCCTCGGCCATCACCTCCAGCAGCGCCGACTGCACCTTGGCGGGCGCCCGGTTGATCTCGTCGGCCAGCACCAGGTTCGCCATCACCGGGCCCAGCTCGACGTCGAAGTCCTCCCGCGACGCCCGGTAGATGCGGGTGCCGATGATGTCGGAGGGCACCAGGTCCGGCGTGAACTGGATGCGGTGGAAACTGCCACCGACCGCCACGGCGAGCGTCTCCGCGGCCAGCGTCTTGGCCACCCCCGGCACGCCTTCGAGCAGGCAGTGCCCACCGGCGAGCAGCGCGGTCAGCAGCCGCTCGATGAGCCGGTCCTGCCCCACGATCACCTTCTTGACCTCGAACAACGTCTGCTCCAGCAGCCGCGCGTCGGTGTCGGATGCGATGTCTGTCATGGGTCCCCTTCTCGGCAACGGTGCGGGGGGCGGGCGCCGCGGACCTGGGGGTTACGCCGGACGCCCGCCCTTGGTATCGATGACACCAAGCGGGGCCGAAAGCGAAGCGAAGGAGCGCGCGGGCCTGCTCAGCCGCGATACTGGTGGCGGCGCCGGCGGAAGCCGGCCGCCGCTACAGGGAGGTTGCGTGTCTGCTCAGCCCGCGCCGGTCGCCGAGACCGGCTATCCGTGGCCCATCGAAACCGCGCGCCTGGACAACGGGTTGCGCGTGGTCGTCAGCGAGGATCACACCGCGCCGGTGGTGTGCGTGAACCTCTGGTACGACGTCGGCTCGAGGCATGAGCCGGCCGGCCAGACCGGCTTCGCGCATCTCTTCGAGCACCTGATGTTCGAGGGGTCGGTGCACGTCGCCAAGACCGAGCACATGCGCCTGATCCAGGGCTCCGGTGGCTCGCTCAACGCGACCACCAACCCGGACCGGACCAACTATTTCGAGACGCTGCCGGTCGAGCACCTGGAGCTGGGGCTCTGGCTGGAGGCGGACCGGATGGGCGGTCTGGTCCCGGCGCTGACCCAGGAGACGCTCGACAACCAGCGCGAGGTCGTCAAGAACGAACGGCGCCAGCGTTACGACAACGTCCCGTACGGCGACGCGTGGCTGCGCCTGTTGCCGCTGCTGTATCCGCCGGGGCACCCGTACCACCACGCGACGATCGGGTCGATGGAAGACCTGAACGCTGCCGGTCTGGACACGTTCAAGGCGTTCCACCAGCAGTACTACGCGCCGAACAACGCGGTGCTGACCGTCGCCGGTGACGTCACCCCGGCCGAGGTCTTCGCCCTGGCGGAGAAGTACTTCGGCGCGCTGGAGTCGGTCTCGGACATCCCGCCGGCGCCGCGCGGGCACATCAGCGGGGCGGCCACCGAGCCGGTCCGCGAGACGGTCACCGGCAAGGTCCCGGCCCCGCGGGTCTACCTGTCGCACCGCACCCACCCGTTCGGCACGGCCGGCTACGACGCCATCACCGTCCTGGCCACAGTGCTCGGCAGTGGCCGGGGCAGCCGGCTCTACCAGCGGCTGGCCGACGGTGCCCGAATCGCCCAGCCGGACTACGTCGGCGCGTACGGCGTCGACCTGGCCCACGCCCCGGCCCCGCTGATCGTCACGGCCACAGCCAAGGACGGCGTCGACGCCGAGCGGCTGGAGGCCGGCGTCGCCGAGGTGCTGGACAGCATGGCCACCGAGCCGGTGACCGAGGCCGAGCTGGAACGGGCCAAGGCCCTGCTCACCACCTCGTGGTGGCGGCAGATGTCCACAGTCGGCGGTCGCGCCGACACCCTGAGCCGGTACGCCACCCAGTTCGGCGACGCCACCAGCGCGGCCTACCGGTTGCCGCAGTGGCAGTCGGTCACGGCCGGCGACATCCTCGACGCCGCCCGCACGCTGAACCCGGAGTCCCGGGCCACCCTCACCTACCTGCCCGACGAAGGGACCGACCAGTGAGTCTCGTTGCCACCCAGCCCGGCCCCGGCGACTCCCGGCCGTACACGTTCCCGGACATCCAGCGGGTCTCGGTGGCCGGTGGTGAGGTCGTCGCCGCGCACATGCCGGGTCAGCACCTGGCCACAGCCGCGCTGCTGCTCGACGCCGGTGGCGCGCGGGAGTCCCCGGGCCGCGAGGGCACGGCCACCGTGCTCGCCAAGTGCCTGGAGGAGGGCACCACGACCCGGGACTCCGCCGCGTTCGCGCTGGCGCTGGAGGGGCTCGGTGCCGAGTTGTCCACCTCGGTCGACTGGGACTCGTTCCGGGTCGGTGTGTCCGTACCGGTGGCGCTGCTGTCCCGGGCCGTGACCCTGCTCGCCGAGGCCGCCCGCACCCCGCGCCTGGATCCGGCCGATGTCGCGCGGGTGCGCGACGACGAGGTGACCGCGCTGCGGATGGACTGGGCGCAGCCCGGCCCGCGGGCGGACGCGGCCCTGCGGATGGATCTCTTCGGGGCGGCCGAGCGGTACGGCCGGCCGCTGCACGGTGATCCCACGTCGGTCGCGGCCGTCACCGTCGAGGACGTGACCGCGTTCCACGAGTCCTGGCTGAAGCGGCCGGGCGTGCTGCTGGTCGCCGGTGATCTGGACCAGCTGGATCTGGCCGAGCTGGGGGCGGCCGCGTTCGCCGGGGCGACCGGGGAGCCGACCGCACCGGCCGGACCGCTGGGGGTGCCGATCGCCGCCGGCCGCCGGGTGCTGCTGGTGGACCGCCCGGGCTCGGTGCAGTCGACGCTGCGGCTCGGGCACCGCGCGCCGGAACGCGCAAACCCGGACTATGTGGCAATGACGCTGGTGGCGACGGTGCTGGGCGGGGCGTTCACGTCCCGGCTCAACCACCTGATCCGCGAGGTGAAGGGCTACACGTACGGCATCCGCTCCGATTTCGCGATGACCCGCCGGTTCGGCCGTTTCGGCATCAGCACCTCGGTGCAGACCGCGGTGACCGCGCCGGCGCTGACCGACACCATCGGCGAGGTGACCCGCACCCGGCTGGACGGCGTCACCGAGGAGGAGCTGGAGGTGGCCCGCACGTGGCGGGCCGGTCAGCTCACGGTCGACATGCAGACGTCGGGTTCGATCGCCGGTGCGCTGGCCACGCTGGTCGTGCACGGGCTGCCCGACGACTACTACGCGACCCTGCGGCGCAGCCTGCTCGACGCGACGGTGGCCGAGGTATCCGCCGCCGCGGCGAAGCACCTGCACCCGGACGGGCTGACAGTCGTCGTCGAGGGTGACGCCGCGGTGATCCGCGACGAGCTGGTGGCCGGTGGCCTGGGCGAGGTCGTCGACGCCGAGGTCTGAGGTGTTCCGCGGGCCGCCGGCGATGTCGCCGGCGGCCCGCGGCTTGCCAGGCGAGGCGCGACAGGTTTCAATGGCGCCCAGCGCTCGTCGTGAGAGCGCTCTCACACCTGTTGGAGTTCCGCGACATGCCCACCAACCTCAGCTCCACCTCAGGAGCGTTCTCCCGCCGGCGCCTGCTCACCCTGCCCGCCGCGGCGGCCGCCGCCACTGTGGCCGCCCCGCTGCTCGCCCCGGACTCCGCCGCCGCCGGCACCTGCGCGCCGCGGCACCTGGTGGACCGGACGCTGGCCGAGCCGGTGAGCCGCGCCTACCACTACCTCGACGTGGTGCAGGACGCCTACGTCAAGGGCGGCGAACCGCGGCTGCTGCAGAGCTACAACAACGAGAGCGAGCTGATGACGACCGCGTTCGTCTACGACAACGCGCTCGCGGCGCTGGCCTACCTGGCCAACCCGACGGTGGCCAACGTGCGCCGGGCCCGGCTCATCGGCGACGCCCTGCTGTGGATCCAGGCCAACGACGAGAAGTACACCGACGGGCGGGTCCGGCAGGCGTACGCGGCCGGGCCGATGCTCTTCTACGGCGGCGGCCCGTACTTCCCCGGCCTCAAGCGCGAGGACGGCAAGGCGGCGTTCCTGTGGCCGTACGGCTTCGGTGGCTCCTCGACCGGCGACATGGCCTGGGTGGCGCTCGCCCTGGCCCAGCTCTACGTCGACACCCGGATCACCAAGTACCTCGACGGCGCAGTGGCCCTGGGCCAGTGGATCGCGGACAAGAAGTCGCCGTACCGTTTCGGCGGCTACCACGGCGGCCTGCAGGGCGACGGTGAGACGCCGCAGCCGTGGGCCTCGACCGAGCACAACATCGACGCGTACGGGCTCTTCACGCTGCTGGCCAAGCTGACCAGGGACCGGCGCTGGACGGCCCGCGCCGACGTGGCCGAGGACTTCGTCCGGGCCATGTGGAACCGTTCCGAGCGCTTCCTCTGGACCGGCACGCTCGGCGGCGTACCGGGCGAGGACCCGAACCTGATCAACATCGGCAACATCCCCGAGGACGTGCAGACCTGGGCGTTGCTGAGCCTCGACGACCGGCGCTACGACGACGCCGTCGACTGGGTCACCGAGAACCTCTGGAACACCGACGGTGCCGTCTCCGGCGTGACGTACAGCAGCCAGGCCAAGATCCGTACCGGGCCGGTCTCCGGCAGCACCGTGGAGAACAACCGCGACGCCGTCTGGCTGGAGGGCAACGGGCACACGGCCCTGGCTCTGCTCAAGCGCGACGACCGCGGCGACACGGCGCTGGCCAAGCGGCTGCTGCGGCAGACCGCCGTGGCCCAGCGGACCCTCGGCGCCGGGCAGACCGTGGGCCTGACCGCCGACGCCGACCACGGCAAGCTGTCCAACCCGGGCGAGGGCGGCACCTGGACCGGCACCCCGCTGCCCGCCGCGGCCGGCATCGTGGCCGCCACCAGCACGTTCGACACCGGGTTCGCGTTCGGCTACTTCCCGCGCCAGCACGTCGGCGCGACCGCCTGGTTCCTGATGGCGGGGCAGAACTTCAACCCCTACCGATGATGTGACGTGCCCCGGGATCGCTCGGTGATGGTGGCCCCGGCCGGATACCGTCGCCGCCATGACGATCACCAGCTCGGCGCCCGTGGCGAAACCGGTCCGGGTCCGGCGGGCGGTCTGGCACGTGCTGCTGTGGCTGCTCGTGCTGCCGGGCGCGGCCTGGGTGCTGCTCCGGCTCGGCGGCTGGGAGCGGGGCGCGCTGGTGCAGCTCCTCGCGTTCACGCCGTACGTCGCGGCGTGGTCGGTGGTGCCGCTGATCGCGGCGCTGGCGACCCGGCGCTGGCTGGCGGCGGCGGTCGCGACGGTCACCTTCGCGCTCTTCGCGGTGGCGGTGCTGCCGCGCGCCTTCGCCGACAGTGACCGGGGCCCCCAGGGTGGCGTGGCGCTGCACGTGATGACGTCGAACATGCTCTTCGGCAACGCCGACGCGGCCACAATCGTCAAGCTGGTCCGCGACAACGACGTGGCGGTGCTGGCCGTGCAGGAGTTCAGCCCGAACGGCCAGCGCAATCTCGCCGCGGCCGGGCTGGGCGAGCTGCTGCCGTACTCGTCGCTGGGCGGGGAGTACGGGGCGAGCGGCTCGGGGCTCTACTCCCGCTACCCGATCACCGACCCGGGCGTACGGCGCAACGACGGTGGCTTCAACCAGGCGTACGGGACGGTCCAGCCGCCGGGCGCGGTCGCCGTCACGGTCGAGTCGGCCCATCCGCTCGCGCCGGCCTCGCTGGAGATGCTCGACGGCTGGCGCGACGACCTGGACGCCGAGCCGCGCCCGGACCCGAACGGCGCGCCCCGGATCCTGCTCGGCGACTTCAACGCGACGCTGGACCACGCGGCGATGCGGGACCTGATCGGCGATGGCTACCGGGACGCCGCCGACGCCGCGGGACAGGGTCTGATCGGCACGTGGGGCCCGTACGACGGCGACCCGCTGCCGCCGGTGACCATCGACCACGTGCTGGCCGACCGCCGCCTGGGGGTGGGCGCGGTCAGCGTGCACGGCATCCCGGACAGCGACCACCGCGCGATCATCGCGACGCTGCGTCTCCCGGCGGCCTGAGCTCCCGGCCGAAGACGGCCCGCAGCCCGGCCCGGTAGGTGTCCGCCGGCACCGCCTCCGGGTCCAGCCAGTGCTGCAGCCCGACCCCGATGTCCAGGGCCAGCACCAGGGCGGCCAGCTGGTCGGCGGGCATCGGCAGATCGTCGCCGGCCAGCTCGGTGAGCTCCTCCGCACTCGACGCGCGCACCGTCCGCAGCCAGTGGCCGACCGGTTCCCGGCCGGACTCCTCGCGCATGCCGTAGAGCCACAGCTCGACGAAAGCCATCGCGAAGCGCTGGATCTCCGGGCGGCCGACGTTCCGCTCGTAACTGGCGCCGAGCACGTCCGCCCAGGCGGGCAGCTTCTCACCGGGCGGCCGGTCGCCGGCGCCGTCGTCGGCGGCCAGCTTGCGCTCCAGGATCGCGGTGATCAGGTCCTTCTTGCTGCCGAAGTTGGCGTAGATGGCGCCCTTGGTCAGACCGGCGATTGGTATGTGAGGCGACGGTGCTGCACATCAACACCCTGACCAAGGTCTACCGCCGCGACGTGCGGGCCAACGACGGCATCAGCCTCGACGTGGCCCCGGGCGAGGTGCTCGGCCTGCTCGGGCACAACGGCGCCGGCAAGACCACCCTGCTCAGCCAGATCGTCGGGCTGGTCCGGCCGACCTCCGGCCGGATCACCCTGCTCGGCCGCGACCCGGTCGCCGAGCCGGCCTGGGCCCGCACGGTCTGCTCGTTCCAGCCGCAGGCGCAGGCGCCGCTCAACGGCGTCACCACCCGGCAGGCGATCGAGATCGTCGGCCGGCTCCGCGGTGGCGACCGCCGGGCGGTCCGCCGGCGCACCGATGAACTGCTGGCCGCACTGGACCTCGGTGAGTGGGCCGACCAGGCCGGCGAGCGGTTGTCGGGCGGCGTGCGCCGGCTCACCGCGTTCTGCATGGCGATCGTCGAGCCCGGCCGCCTGGTGATGCTCGACGAACCGACCAACGACGTCGACCCGGTGCGCCGCCGGCTGCTCTGGGAGCAGGTGCGCGCGCTGGCCGCCGCCGGGCACGGCGTCGTGCTGGTCACCCACAACATCACCGAGGCGGAACGCGCGATCGACCGCGTCGTGGTGCTGGACCACGGCCGGGTGGCCGCCGCGGGCACCCCGGCCACCCTCGCCGCCGGCCGCGAGATGCGGCTCGAGTTCACCGGCGCGGACGACCACCCCGCACCGAGCTGGTCGCTGGCCGAGCACCGGGAGGGCGGCCGGCGCACGTTGACGGTCGCCGCGGCCGACGCGCACCTCGCGGTCGCGTGGGCGCAGAGCCGGACGACACGCTTCTCCCTCAACCCCGTCAGCCTCGAGGACGTCTACGTCCGCCTGACCGAGGAGGTCACCGGCGATGCGGCACTGGCTGCGTAGTTACCTGCTCCTGCTGCGCTGGTCGGCGATCCGGCTGCGCTACCTGCTGCCGATGATCCTGGTCATCCAGACCATGATGTCGATCGGCATCGTCCTCGGCTTCGCGTTCCTGCTGCCGTCGGTCGACCCGGCGACCGCGCTGCACCTCACCACCGGCGCGCCCACGCTGGCCCTCATCACGATCGGCATGGTGCTGGCCCCGCAACTGGTGGCCGAGGCCAAGACCGCGGGCACGTTCGCATACAACCGCACGCTGCCGGTGCCGCGCACCGCGGTGCTCGGTGCGGACATCACCACCTGGCTGGTGGCCGGCACTCCGGGACTGCTGCTGGGACTGCTGGTCGCGGTGCTGCGCTTCGACCTCACCCTGCGGGTGAGCTGGCTGGTCGTCCCGGCGGTGCTGCTGGTCGCGCTGACCGCGACCACCGTGGGCTTCGCGATCGCGTACGCGGCCACGCCACCGGTGACGAACATGGTCAGCCAGTTGATCGTCTTCATCGCGCTGATGTTCTCGCCGATCAACTTCCCGGCCGACCGGCTTCCGCAGTGGCTGCAGGACGTCCACCGGGTGCTGCCGTTCGAGTCCATGGCGCGGGCCGTCCGCGAAACGCTCGCCACGCCACCGGACGGCGTGTCGATGCCGCCGTTCCTGGTGCTGGCGGCCTGGGGCGCGGCCGGCCTGGCCATCACGTTGCGGGTGATGGCCAGGCGCGACTGAGCCGGTCAGGCGGCGGTGCTGGTGCTCGTGCTGGCCGCGGCGGCGCGGGCCAGGCCGTAGGTGAGCGCGTCGGTGAGGGCCTTCCAGCTCGCCTCGACCACGTTCTCGTGCACGCCCACCGTGGTCCAGTCGCGGGCGCCGTCGCTGGTCTCCACCAGGACCCGGGTGATCGCGTTCGAGCCGTGCGAGCCCTCCAGGATGCGGACCTTGAAGTCGGCCAGCTCGAAGGACTTCAGCTCCGGGTAGTGCTTGGACAGCGCCACTCGCAGCGCCTCGTCGAGGGCGTTGACCGGGCCGTTGCCCTCGGCGGTGGCGATGACGCGCTCGCCGCGTACGCGGACCTTGACGGTGGCCTCGGAGACCACCGAGCCGTCCTCGCGGTGCTCGACCTGCACCCGGTACGACTCCAGCGCGAACGGGCGCACGAAGTCGGCACCGGGCAGCTCACCCCGTACGAGAAGCTCGAAGGACGCGTCCGCGGCCTCGAAGGACCAGCCACCCGCCTCCAGTTCCTTGACCTTGCGGGTCACCGCCGTGAGGGTCTCGGGGTGGCCGGCCAGGTCCAGTCCGAGCTCGCGACTCTTGAGCTCGATGCTGGCCCGGCCGGCCATCTCGGTCACCAGGATCCGCATGTCGTTGCCCACCACCGACGGGTCGACGTGGTTGTAGAGCAGCGGATCCACCTTGATCGCGCTCGCGTGCAGCCCCGCCTTGTGAGCGAATGCCGCGGCCCCGACGTAGGCCTGGTGGGTGTCGGGGGCGATGTTGGCGATCTCGGCGAGCGCGGTGGACACCCGCGTCGCCTTCTCGAGGCATCCGTCCGGTAGGACCTTCAGCCCGAGCTTGAGTTGCAGGTTGCTGACCACGGCGAACAGGTCGGCGTTGCCGGGCCGCTCGCCGTAGCCGTTGGCCGTGCACTGGAAGTGTTCGACGCCCGCCTCGACGGCGGCGACGGTGTTGGCGACCGCGCAGGACGTGTCGTTCTGGCAGTGGATGCCGAGCTGGTCCGGGGCGACCCCGGTGCGCGCCACCACGTCGTTGATCGCGGCGGTGATCATCGACGGAAGCATGCCGCCGTTGGTGTCACACATGACGACGCGCTCGGCGCCGGCCTCGAACGCGGCCGTGACCACGGAGGCGGTGTAATCGGGGTCGTAGCGGAAGCCGTCGAAGAAGTGCTCGCAGTCGACGAACGCGCGGCGGCCGTTGGCGACCAGGTGCGCGACGGTGTCGCGGACCATCGCCAGGTTCTCCTCGCCGGTGGTGCGCAGGGCCCGCTCGACGTGCCGGATGTCCGACTTGGCGACCACGCAGACGACCGGCGTCTCGGCGTCCAGCAGCGCCTGCACCTGCGGGTCCTGCGCCACGTCGACGTTGGCCTTGCGGGTCGCCCCGAACGCCACGAGCACCGCGTTCTTCAGCTGGAGCTCGGTGCGCGCCCGGGCGAAGAACTCGGTGTCCTTGGGCATGGCACCGGGCCACCCGCCCTCGATGAAGCCGACACCGAACTCGTCCAGCAACCGCGCGACTGCGAGTTTGTCGACGACCGAGTAGCTGATGCCCTCGCGCTGCCCGCCGTCGCGCAGCGTCGTGTCGAACACCTGGTAGGTCATGGGGGTTCCTTTCCGAGACTGACGACCCAACAAAAAGACCCCCCGCGGATGCGGGAGGTCTGCACGTCGGCGGAGATTCAGCCGGCGCGCTAGGTGCGAATAATCAGCACGGAGTGGGTCACGCCCCGAAGCATGCCACGCGCCGCCACGATGGGACCGCAGAATCCACAAGCTGAGACGGAAGGTCCACCATCACGGTGTCGAGGTCGCCCGCCCGGGGTACCCCGGGTCCATGAGCGAACGTTTCCTGCAGAACGATCCCGACCGGGCGGGCGGCCTCATCCCCGACGCACAGGGGGAGTTCGTCGAAGAGGAGCCGGGTGGCGCCTTCGACCCGCGCACGTTCCGCGCCACCCCGGCTGCCGCCTCCCCGGCCGCGCCGGACGACGGCGACGACCCGCAGCCGCCGCCGATGGACGACGAGCGCATGGTCGGGCCGGGTGAGGAAATCGACAAGGCCCACCGGTGACGGTGGCGGTTAGGTTGGACGGGTGGCCGTCGACAATCACCCCCGCAGCCTGACCTTCTCCACCAGCTACAACTTCCGCGACGTCGGTGGCTATCCCGGCCTCGACGGGCGCACGGTGAGCTGGCGGCGGTTGTTCCGCGCCGACTCCCTGCACCGGCTCAAGGGCACCGACCTCGAGACCTTCCAGGCGCTGGGCGTGCGCACCGTCGTCGACCTGCGCCGGCCGTTCGAGGTGGAGCAGCACGGGCGGGTGCCGCACTCCGAGGGGCTGGACTACCGCAACCTGGTGCTGGAGCACGTCGACTGGGAGTCGGTCGAGCACTCCGGGGACATCCCGCACGAGCGCTGGCTCGCCGACCGTTACCTCAACTTCGCCGAGGACGGGCGGGCCGGGCTGGCCGCGGCGCTGGGCGTGATCGCGGATCCGGCGGCGGCCCCGGTGGTCGTGCACTGCATGGCCGGCAAGGACCGCACCGGCGTGGTGTGCGCGCTGACGCTGTCCCTGCTCGGAGTGTCCGATACGGACATCGCGCAGGACTATGCGCTGACCGAGGCGGCGATGGAGTCGCTGACGGCGTACCTGTTGCGGACCAAGCCGGAGCTCGTGCACGACAAGTACCACATGTTCGACTGTCCGCAGGACGCCATGCTGCTGTTCCTGCGGGACCTGCGCGAGCGCCACGGCTCGGTGGAGAAGTACGTCCGCGAGATCGGCCTCACCACCGGGCAGCTGGCGAGCATGCGCGAGCACCTGCTGACGCCCGCCTGACAGACAAGGCGGCGCGGCGGGTGTCTACTTGCCGTCCATGCGAGTCCTCGTCAGCACCTGGCCGGCCCATGGGCACCTGCTCCCCCTGCTTCCCCTGATCCGGGCGGCCCAGCAGGCGGGCCACGACGTCCTCGTCGCCTCCGGCGCCGAGGGTGTCGCGGAGGCGCGCCGGCGCGGGTTGACGACCTGGGACATCGGCCCGAGCCGTACGGAATCCGACGCGGCCTTCCGCTCACGCGTGCCGGACCTGGGGGCGGTCCCGCCGGAACGCCGGATGGCCACGGTGATCGGCGGCATGTTCGGCGCGGCGGCGTTCGAACGGGCCGCCGCCCTGGTGCCCCGCGCCGAGGAGTGGAAGCCCGACCTGGTGGTGCACCCGATCACCGAACTCGCCGGGGCGGTGGCCGCGGCCCGCACCGGCGCCCGGCACGCGGTGCACGGCCTCGGTCCCCTGCCGGCCGAGGCCTGGGACTGGTTCGGTGCCCGGCTCGGCGACCTGAGCAGCCAATGGGAGGTGCCGGACCTGCCGGCCACCATCCTCGACACTCCGTACCTGGACAACTGCCCACCGGCTCTGCAGGCGGACGCCGTCCGCGCCTTCCGCAACCGCCGGCCGCTGCGCCCGACCTCGGGCGAAGTCCTGCCCGGCGAACGCCTGCCGTGGAACGCGGACGAGCTGCCTTACGAACGCAGCCTGCACCTGACCCTGGGCACATTGTTCTTCGGCGCGACCGACGTCTTCCAGACGGCGCTGGCCGGCCTCCGCGACCTGCCGGTCAACGTACTGGTCACGGCCGGCCCCGGCAGCGACCCGGAACGGTTCGGACCGCAGCCGGCGAACGTCCGCATCGCCGACTTCGCACCGCACGCCCTGCTGCTGCCGCACTGCGCGGGTCTGGTCACCCAGGGCGGCGCGAGCACGATCGTCGCCGCGCTCTGCCACGGCCTGCCGCACCTGATCCTGCCGCAGGGCGCGGACCAGTTCGCCAACAGCGCGACAGCCGTGGAGGCCGGTGTGGCCCTGGTGGTGCCGCCGGCGGAGCTCTCTGTGGAGACGGTCGCGCACACCGCGACCAAGCTGCTGGAGGACACGGCTCTGACCCGCCGGGCCCGGGTCGTTCAGGCCGAGATCAACGGCATGCCGGCCGCCGAGGAGGTCCTGCAGACGCTCCTGGACACCCCGCGCTGAGCACGGCCGGTCACCCCGCCGGTGTGCGCGGGCGGGTCACCCGCGATGTGGGCGGGCGTCACCCCGCGATGTGGGCTGCTGCGGCGTGCACGACGGGGGCGAGCTCGGCGGCGTCGATCGCCGCGTCGGGCCGGAACGGAAGCCGCGCGAGCCGTTCGACCCCACCGGCCCAGATGGTGCGGTCGTCAGGCGCCGGCGCGTGCAGCTCGGTCTTCTCACCGCAGCAGGGGCACCGGAAGTACGCCATGTTCTCCACCCCGCCCAGCACCGGCGTCCGCACCTCGCGCAGTGTGGCGAGGGCCCGGCCGGTGTCCAGATGGGAGACCTCGGCCGGCGTGACCACCAGAATCGTCGCCACCCGGCCGGCTCCGGACAGCATGCCCTGCTGGGTGAAGCTGATGCCGGGCGGCAAATCAACGACGAGAACCTCGACGTCACCCCAGGCCGTTTCCCCGATGAGCCGGCCGAGCATGAGGTCGGCCAGGTCGGACCCGAGCGCCAGACCCTGGCCGCCGGCCATCAGAAACCCCGCGGACGCGACCTTGAGGCCGTTCACCTCCATGGCTTCCAGCCCGGAACCGCCGCGGGTCCACCGCGCGAGAGTGACCGACCGGGCCGGCACATCACGGCGCAGGCCGAGCATCCGTGGCACGTCGGGACCGGCAATGTCGGCATCGACCAGCCCGGTCCGATATCCGGCCCGGACCAGCTCCCGCCCGAGCGCGACGGCGATGCTCGACTTGCCCACTCCGCCTTTGCCACTGGCGACGGTGATGATCGGCAGTTGCGCCCGGCCCGGCATGTCCATGCGGCAACGGTACTGACGCCCGGGCGGGGACCGCGTCGCGATCCCCGCCACCAGCAATTCAGAGAACTCGGTGCACCCAGCCGAACGGATCCTCGGCCCGGCCCCGCTGGATGTCCACGAGCTGCTGACGCAGCCCCATGGTCACCTCTCCCGAACCGCCGTCGGCCACGGTGAACTCGCCCTCCGGCGACCGCACGGTGCCGATCGGGGTGATGACAGCCGCGGTGCCACAGGCGAAGGCCTCGCGGATCCGGCCCGAGGCCGCCCCGGAACGCCATTCCTCGAAGCTGACCGGCCGCTCCTCGACCCGGCGCCCGTCCCGCTCGGCCAGCTTGATGACCGAGTCGCGGGTGATGCCGGGCAGGATCGTGCCGGTCAGCGGCGGCGTCGCCAGCGAGCCGTCGTCCAGCACGAAGAAGACGTTCATGCCGCCGAGCTCGTCGACGTACTTGCGCTCGACGGCGTCCAGGTAGACCACCTGGTCGCAGCCGTGCTCGATCGCCTCGGCCTGGGCGGAGAGGCCGGCCGCGTAGTTGCCGCCGCACTTCGCCGCGCCCGTGCCGCCGGGCGCCGCCCGGGTGTAGTCGGGCGTGATCCAGACCGTCACCGGCTTGACCCCGCCGCTGAAGTAGGCGCCCACCGGCGAGGCGATCACCAGGTAGAGGTATTCCATCGACGGGCGCACACCGAGGAAGACCTCGCTGGCGTACGCGAACGGGCGCAGGTACAGGCTGCCCTCGTCGCTCTCCGGGATCCAGCCCCGGTCGATCTTGATCAGCTGGCGCAGGGACTCCAGGAACATCGACTGCGGCAGCACCGGCATGGCCATCCGCTGGGCGGACTGCCCGAAGCGGGCGGCGTTGGCGTCCGGGCGGAACATCGTCACGCCGCCGTCCGCAGTCGTGTAGGCCTTCAGGCCCTCGAAGATCTCCTGCGCGTAGTGCAGCACCGCGGACGCGGGGTCCATCGGGATGGGGGCGCGGGCTTCCACCCGGGGCTCGTACCAGCCTTTGCCCTCCGCATACCGGACGGTGACCATGTGATCGGTGAAGATCCGGCCGAAGCCCGGGTTGGCCAGCAGTGTGGTCCTGTCCGCGTCGCTTACGGGCGCCGGGTTCGGACGGATCTCGAAGTCGAGGTTGTCACCACCACTCATGGCAGTTGACCTGCTTTCTGTCACAAAGAATGAAGAGGTAGCACCCGTAGTGCTCCATGAACTTACCCCGAACGGTCGTTCAAAGCCGACAGCCGGGCAGCCCTTCCGGCCACCCCGCCACGGCCCTTGGCCGGGCTGGAGGCAGCCTTCATCGACCGCCGGCGGGCCGGCGGGATGACGGGGAGAGGGTGAGGTCAGGCGGCCGCGGTGGCGGCGACCCGGTCTCCTACTTCGGCGGTACGCAGCGGCGCGCCCGGTGTGCGGGACGCGACCTCGGCCGCGACCGCCTCGGATACTCGGCGGGCCTCGTCGGGGTGCCCGAGATGCTCCAGCAGCAGCGAAGCGGACAGGATGGCGGCCGCCGGGTCGGCGATGCCCTGGCCGGCGATGTCCGGCGCGGAGCCGTGCACCGGCTCGAAGGTCGAGGGGTACTTGCGCTCCGGGTTGACGGAGCCGCTGGCTGCCATGCCGATGCCGCCGGTCACGGCAGCGGCGATGTCGGTGAGGATGTCACCGAAGAGGTTGTCGGTCACCACCACGTCGTAGCGCTGCGGGTTGCTCACCATGAACATGCTCGCGGCGTCGATGTGCTGGTATTCCGTGGTGACGTCGGGGAACTCGGCGGCGACCGCGGCGAAGGTGCGCGCCCAGAGCCCGCCCGCGTGGGTGAGCACGTTCGTCTTGTGCACGAGGGTCAGGTGGCGCCGCTCGCGGCGCTGCGCCCGGCCGAACGCGTCGCGCACGACCCGCTCGACGCCGTGCCGGGTGTTCAGGCTCTCCTCGGTGGCGATCTCGGCGGGGGTGCCCTTGTGCAGGACGCCGCCGGCGCCGACGTAGAGACCCTCGGTGCCCTCGCGGACCACGACCATGTCGATCTCGCCGGGCTTGAGGCCGGCGAGCGGGCTGACCGTGCCGGGCCAGAGCCGGGACGGGCGCAGGTTCACGTACTGGTCGAAGTCGAAGCGGAGCTTGAG
Organism: Actinoplanes sp. NPDC051405; assembly: GCF_055586185.1. Classification (NCBI taxonomy): domain Bacteria; kingdom Bacillati; phylum Actinomycetota; class Actinomycetes; order Micromonosporales; family Micromonosporaceae; genus Actinoplanes; species Actinoplanes sp. NPDC051405. The sequence goes on along the minus strand of NZ_JBVJIR010000018.1, from coordinate 45,888 downwards.
CAACAGGCCACGCTCGAGGACGCCGGGCGGGACGCTGGGGTCACCGATGGCGCCGAGCAGGATGGCGTCGTGCGCGGCCAGCTCGTCCTGGATGGCCTGCGGGAGAACCTCTTTGGTGCGGTTGTAGAAGCGCGCGCCCAGGTCGTAGTCGTCGAACTCCGCATCCGGGAGGACGGCCTCGATCACCTTGCGCGCCTGCGCGGTCACCTCGGTCCCGATGCCGTCGCCGGCCACCACCGCGATCCGCGCCACCGTCACGTCCACTCCCTCAGTCGGTCCGACCGCTCGACCTTAGTCCGCCGTCCCGCTCACTGACACGGCGGTCCCAGAGTATGGGTGAAGATTCGTTAAGGACCCGGACGCGAACAACCCCCGTCGATCGCGGCAACGATCGCGGGGGCTGTCACGACAGGTACGCGTGGCTCGCGCCCGCCGGGGGTGCATCCTCCACGCGGAGCGACACGACAGCATCACCCGAAGACACGGCCATGGAGCCCGCGCGGCAGGACCAACGCTAGCGATGCGGACTAATGTCGCGCAAGACGCATCCCCCGCGTGTCGGGGCGACAACCGACTTCACCGCCCGGCGGTATGGCACCATGCGCCGGTGAGTTTCGACCTCGTGGTGTGGGCCATGGACAACACGGCCATGCCGGATGACGTGCGTGCCGCGAACGCCCGGTGCGCCCGCGGCGAGCACCCACAGCGCCCCGCCGATCCGCGCGTCGTTGCCTTCTATGACGCCCTGACCAGCAACTACCCCGACCGCGGGCCGCGCGCGACGCTGCCCGGCACGCCCTGGGCGAGCGCCCCGCTGCACGCCGCGGCGGACCACATCCAGATGCGGCTGGACGAGCAGTGCCCGGACGCGGTGCTCGAGACGATCGAGAAACTCGCCGGCGAGCTCAATCTCGACCTGCTCGACCTCCAGGACGGCACGGTGTATCCGCCCCCGGTAAAAACTCGCTAATCCGCGCCGGCCCGGCCAATCCGCGCCGGCCCGGCCAATCCGCGCCGGCCCGGCCAGCCCGCGTCGGCCCGGCCAGCCCGCGCCGGTCAGTCCTCGTCGCGCAGGTCGACGATGCTGCCCTTGGCGGAGCCGATCGAGGCCGCGACCGCGGAGAGCAGCTCGGCGTCCACCGAGGAGTCGACGGTCAGCGCCATCAGCGCCTCGCCGCCCAGCTGACGGCGGGCCACCTGCATCGCCGCGATGTTGACGCCGGCCTCGCCCAGGATGGAACCGATCGCGCCGACCACGCCCGGGCGGTCCGCGTAACGGAAGAACAGCAGCACGCCGCCCGCGCCGAGCTCCAGATCGAACTCGTCGACCTGGGTGAGCTTGCGCGCCTCGCGGGTGCCCGTACCGGTGACTGTGCCGGCCACGCTGACCGTGCGCCCGTCCGGCAGCGCGCCGCGTACCGTGACCAGGTTCTGGTGGTCGGAGACCTCGCGGTCGACGACCAGCTCGACCTCGACGCCGCGGTCCGCCGCGAGCTGCGGGGCATTGACGTAGGTGACCTGCTCCTCCACCACCGAGGCGAAGAGGCCCTTGGTCGCGGCCAGCTTGAGCACCGCCACGTCGTGCGACACGATCTCGCCGCGCACCTCCACGGTCACGCTGGCCGCGATGCCGCCCGCGACCGCGGTGAAGACCTTGCCGAGCCGCTCGGCGAGCCCGAGCAGCGGGCGGACGTCCTCGTCGACCACGCCGCCGGCCTGCACGTTCACCGCGTCCGGCACGAACTCGCCCTGCAACGCCAGCTTGACGCTGCGGGCGACCGACAGCCCGGCCTTGTCCTGTGCCTCGGCGGTGGAGGCACCCAGGTGCGGGGTGACCACGACGTTGTCGAAGGCGAACAGCGGGGAATCGGTGGTCGGCTCGGTGACGAAGACGTCGATGCCGGCGCCGCCGACGCGGCCCTCGGCGAGCGCGTCGGCCAGCGCGCGCTCGTCGACCAGGCCGCCGCGGGCGGCATTGATGATGCGCACCCCCGGCTTGACCGTGGCCAGCTCCTTCTCCCCGATCAGGCCCAACGTCTCCGGGGTACGCGGCAAGTGGATCGAGATGAAGTCGCTCTCCCGCAGCAACTCGTCCAACCCGACCAGGCGCACGCCCAGCTGCGCGGCCCGGGCCGGCTGGATGTACGGGTCGTACGCGATCAGCCGGGTCCCGAACGCGGCCATGCGTTGCGCGAACAGCACCCCGATGCGCCCGAGCCCGACCACCCCGACGGTCTTGCCCTGCACCTCGACACCGGTGTACTTCGCGCGCTTCCACTCGCCCCGTTTGAGCGCGGCACTGGCGGCGGCGGTGTTCCGGGCCACGGAGAGCAGCAGGGCGATCGCCTGCTCGGCGGCGGAGACGATGTTGGAGGTCGGCGCGTTGACGACCATGACGCCCCGCGCGGTGGCGGCGGGCACGTCGACGTTGTCGAGGCCCACACCGGCCCGGGCCACCACCTTGAGCCGCGGCGCGGCGGCAACCGCCTCCGCGTCGATCTTGGTGGCACTGCGCACGATGACCGCGTCGGCCTCGGCCAGCGCGGCGAGCAGGGCGGCCCGGTCGGTGCCGTCCACGTGGCGGACGTCGAAGTCGTAGGCCAGCACGTCGATTGCGGCGGGGGCCAGTTCCTCAGCGATCAGTACCACGGGAGTCATGCGTCTCCACCTGTTTGTCTCGCAGGCGGCCGGCCGCCGACCTTTCCGCGATCGTAGGGTGTGCCGGGACCATTACGGCATGTCATCTCATGGTGACCGGCCTCACACGTACGAAATACCCGGAGCACTTTTCTGTCGCACCGGACCGCTAGCCTCCTCGGCATGTCCCAAGCACCGGCCGACGCCGAGGAAATCGACGACGATCACGGCTCGGCGATCCCCGAGCCGCCCCGGCGGGTGCCGTTCGCAGTGGCCGTCACCGCGGCGCTGCTCGGCCTGCTGTCAGTGCTGCTGCTGGTTACGGCGCTGGTGGCGTTGTCGGCCGGCTCGTTCCGGCAGGGTGTGGGCGAGGCCACCGCGCAGGGGCTGGCTGCCGCGCTCGTCGCCGTCTGCGCGGCTCTGGTGGCCGCGGTCGCCTGGTCCTTCGTGCGCGACGGCGTCACAGCCGGCGCGATGATCGTCGGCGGCCTGACGCTGGTGGCCGGTCTGATCCTCCTGGTCGCCGGGGTGGCCGGGAGCGACCCCGAGACCGAGGTGCTGCGGTTGGGCGTGCTGGCCCTGGTGGTCGGTCTGGGTGTGCTGCTGGTGCCGCTGCTCGGACAGGCCCCGGCCTACCTGGCGGCCCGCCGGGTGTGGTCGCGCGCCGAGCGGGACTGGCTGCACGAGCTGACGACGCCGGAGGCTCCGACGCAGCAGCCGTGGGGGCCGGGGCACTACCCGCCGCCTCAGCAGCCGCAGCAGTGGGGCGCGGTGCCGCAGCCGCACTATGTTCCGCCGCCCGGCTATCCGGGGCAGGCCGGGTTCGCGGCACAGCCGGGTTACCCGGCGCAGTACCAATATCCGCCGCAGCAGGCGCAGGGCTGGGGCGCTCAGCAGCATCAGGCCTGGCCGGAGGCGGCGGTGCCGCCGTGGTCCGGGCAGCAGCCGCCGGTGCAGCCCGCCTCGGGCCCACCGGCGCCGGTCGTGACGGCGCAGCCTGAGACCGGCAGCGTTTCCGGGCAGACGACGGCTTCAGGGGATGGGGGTCAGTCGCAGCCGCAGCCGATACCGCTGGCCGCGGCTCAGCAGGCGCCGACTGAGCAGATCAGGCCGGCCGATCCGACCGCACCGCAGCACCCGGCTGCGCCGCCGCAGTAGGCGCCCCGCAGTGAGGCCGCGCCCGCGCGGTGGGGCCGCGCCCGCGCGGTGGGGCCGCGCCCGCGCGGTGGGGCCGCGCCCGCGCGGTGAGGCCGCGCCCGCGCGGTGAGGCCGCGCCCGCGCGGTGAGGCCGCGCCCGCGCGGTGAGGCCGCGCCCGCGCGGTGAGGCCGCGCCCCCGCAGTGAGGCCGCGCCGGCCCAGGCCCAGCACCGGCAGGCCGAGCGCGGCTTAGACCGTCGGGCGCGGAATGCTGTGCCGCTCGATCGGCGGCGCCGCCGCATAACCCGCCGACGCCCGCCCATCAAACTGCCGGAAGGTCAGCGCCTCCGCATCCAGCCCGTCGTACAGCAGCTCCAGATCCAAACTCCCCACCGGCGGATAAACCCGCTCCCGCGGCGGCTCCTGACCCACCTCGAGAGCCCCCTGCGCCACCATGAATTCGATGATCGCCTGGCGGACCGACGGCAGCGTCACCGGCGAGTGGTAGACCACGTTCAGGGCCTGCATCCGCATCCCCTGCACGTGTTCCTCGCCCTTGTTGTCGTGGAAGTGCGGGTTGCGGGTCTCGATCTGCAGCACCGGCACCGAGCTGGCCATCACGTCCGGGCTGGCGCTCTCCAGGATTCCGCCGAACTGCTCGAACAGGTCCATGTACTCGTACGGTTCGACGGCGAAGCCGCCCGCCAGCCGCAGTTTCAGGCCCAGGTCCAGGGTCATCGCGTGCTCGCCCGCGTTGCCGGTGGCGATCACCTCGGTGCCGAAGCCCGAGTATTCGGCGAGGAAGCGGTTGAGCCACTCGTTGGTGATCTCGGAGCTGCGGCCGCGCCGGCTGAAGAACAGTCTTCCCTCGCGCAGTTTCGGCTTGGAGTGCCAGGAGATGCGGACCATCGAGTACGGGCTGTCGGCCAGGTGCAGCCCGGCCGCGTAGGCCTTGCAGTATTCGTGGACCGCGCCGGGGACGTAGTTGTCGGCGTCGACGTAGCCGAGGTAGCGGCGGCCCGTCATCGCGGCCAGCGCCATCCCGATCAGCATGGCCTCGCCCTTGCCGGCCCGGACCAGCCCGTCCTCGCCGATCAGCTCCTCCATCCCGGCCGCCTTGAACGCGGCGGCCAGTCCGGGGTCTTTCTGGTGCACGCTGATCGCCGAGCGGCCGGCCAGCCGGCAGAACTGCTCGAGGGTCTGCGCCTCGATCTCGTATCGGTCCACCGGCAGCTTGTCGCTGTTGGAGACCAGCACAATGAGACAGTCGTGCGGAATTCCGGAGAGCACGCCCTCGATGACGCTTCGTGACTCATTCATGCAGGGCACGACGATTACCATTTGCGACTCGACCGCGCGTAAAGCTTCGAAGGACACGACTCGGCTGCCCGCCGAAAAGGCGTCGCCCAGGGCGCCCGAGTCCAGCTCGATGACCCTCTGAAGCTCGTGGATCCGGACCGCGCCGAAGCGCTCGCTCCGAAAAGAATCAGCCAGTCGCATGCGGCGAATCTACCCGCTGCTGTCTAGTCCGCCGCGCCCGAACAGTACACAATTCGATGACGACGCCGCTTTGGTAAGCGGGACGTAACGCCCATGTTTCAGGTAGTCGAATGGTTACGCAAAAACGCCGGATCGCGGCACCTGGCGGCACTGCGATCCGGCGTTCGCCGGGCGGAAAGGTCAGGCTGTTTCGGTGATCGGCCGGTCGACCCAGCTCATCATGTCGCGCAGCTTCTTGCCGGTGACCTCGATGGGGTGCTCGGCGCCTTCCTTGCGGTACTGCTGCAGGCGGGTGCCGCCGGCCTCGTCGTCGGCGATGAGCGCCTTGGTGAACTCGCCGGACTGGATCTCGGCCAGGATCTTCTTCATCTCCTGCTTCACCCCGGCGTTGATGACGCGGGGGCCGCTGACGTAGTCACCGAACTCGGCGGTGTCCGAGACGCTGTAGCGCATCCGGGAGATGCCGCCCTCGTACATGAGGTCGACGATCAGCTTGAGCTCGTGCAGGCACTCGAAGTAGGCGATCTCCGGGGCGTAGCCGGCCTCGGTGAGCACCTCGAAGCCCGTCTGCACGAGCGCGGCCGTACCGCCGCAGAGGACCGCCTGCTCGCCGAAGAGGTCGGTCTCCGTCTCCTCCTTGAAGGTGGTCTTGATGACGCCGGCCCGGGTGCCGCCGATCGCCTTCGCGTACGACAGCGCGAGCGCCTGGGCGCCACCGCTGGCGTCCTGCTCCACCGCGATGAGCGCGGGCACGCCCTTGCCGTCCACGTACTGGCGGCGGACCAGGTGGCCGGGGCCCTTGGGGGCGACCATCGCCACGTCCACGTTCGCCGGCGGCTTGATCAGCTCGAACCGGATGTTGAGGCCGTGGCCGAAGAAGAGCGCCTTGCCGGCGGTCAGGTTCGGCTCGATCGACTCGGCGTAGATCTTCCGCTGGGCGGTGTCCGGCGCCAGCACCATGATCACGTCGGCCCAGGCGGACGCCTCGGCCGGCGTGAGCACCTTGAGGCCCTGCTCCTCGGCCTTGGCGCGGCTCTTCGAGCCTTCCTTCAGGCCGACCACCACGTCGACGCCCGAGTCGCGCAGCGACAGCGAGTGCGCGTGGCCCTGGCTGCCGTACCCGATAACGGCGACCTTGCGTCCCTGGATGATGGACAGGTCGGCGTCGTCGTCGTAGAACACTTCGGCGGTCATTGATAAATCCTCTGGGAATCAGGCGGCGCGGAGCGCCGGGCCGGTGGTGATGGAACGGGATCCGCGGCCGATCGCGACCAGGCCGGACTGGACCATTTCCTTGATGCCGTACGGCTCGAGGTCGCGCAGCAACGCATCGAGTTTGTCGGGGTTGCCGGTCGCCTCGATCGTGAGGGTGTCCGGTGCGACGTCGATCACCTTTGCCCTGAACAGCTCGACCGTCTCGAGCACCTGGCCGCGCACGGTGCGGTCGGCGCGCACCTTGACCAGCAGGAGCTCGCGCTGGACCGACTGCTGCGGGTCCAGCTCGACGATCTTCAGGACGTTCACCAGCTTGTTGAGCTGCTTGGTCACCTGCTCCAGGGGTGAGGAGTCGGCGTTGACCACGATCGTGATGCGGGAGACGTCCGGGTTCTCCGTCTCGCCCACCGCGAGCGAATCGATGTTGAAGCTGCGCCTCGAGAACAGTCCGGACACCCGGGCCAGCACACCGGGCTTGTTCTCCACGAGCACGGACAGGGTGTGCTTGTTCATACTGGTCACAGGTCGTCCTCGTCGAAGGCCGGGCGCACGTCCCGGGCGAACATGATCTCGTCGTTGCTGGTGCCGGCCGCGACCATCGGCCAGACCATGGCGTCCTTGCCGACGGTGAAGTCGATGACCACCGGGCGGTCGTTGATCTCCATGGCCGCCTTGATGGTGGCGTCCACGTCCGCCTTGGACTCGCAGCGCAGGCCCACGCAGCCCAGCGCCTCGGCCAGCTTCACGAAGTCGGGGATGCGGTGCTTGTGGGTGCCCAGCTCGGTGTTGGAGTAGCGGCCCTCGTAGAACAGGGTCTGCCACTGCCGGACCATGCCCAGGTTGCCGTTGTTGATGACGGCGATCTTGACCGGGATGCCCTCCAGCGCGCAGGTGGCCAGCTCCTGGTTGGTCATCTGGAAGCAGCCGTCGCCGTCGATCGCCCACACCGCGGTGTCCGGGCGGCCGACCTTGGCCCCCATCGCGGCCGGCACCGCGTAGCCCATCGTGCCGGCGCCGCCGGAGTTGAGCCAGGTGCCCGGCTTCTCGTAGCTGATGAACTGCGAGGCCCACATCTGGTGCTGGCCGACCCCGGCCACGTAGATCGCCTCCGGGCCGACCAGCTCGCCGATCCGCTGGATCACGTACTGCGGGGCGAGGGTGCCGTCGGTGGGCTCGTCGTAGCCCAGCGGGTACCGCTCGCGCAGGTCGTTGAGCTGCGCCCACCACGGCTCGTACGCCGCGGTGCCGCCCGCCGTGGCGGAGACCGCCGCGATCAGCTCGTCGATGACGTGCCGGGCGTCGCCCACGATCGGGACGTCGGCGTGCCGGTTCTTGCCGATCTCGGCCGGGTCGATGTCGGCGTGCACGACCTTGGCGTCCGGGGCGAACGAGTCCAGCTTGCCGGTGACCCGGTCGTCGAAGCGGGCGCCCAGGGTGACCAGCAGGTCGGCCTTCTGCAGCGCGTACACCGCCGGGACCGTGCCGTGCATGCCGGGCATGCCCAGGTGCTGCGGGTGCGAGTCGGGGAACGCGCCCAGGGCCATCAGCGTGGTGACCACCGGGATGCCGGTCAGCTCGGCGAGCTTGCGCAGCCCGTCGGTGGCGCCGGCCTTGAGCACACCGCCGCCGACGTACAGCACCGGGCGCTTGGCCTGGGCGATCAGCCGGGCCGCCTCGCGGATCTGCTTGCCGTGCGGGTGCAGCGTGGGGCGGTAGCCGGGCAGGTCCAGGGTGGGCGGCCAGGCGAAGGTGGTCGCCGCCTGCAGCACGTCCTTGGGCACGTCGACGAGCACCGGGCCGGGACGGCCGCTCAGGGCGAGGTGGAACGCCTCCGCCATGATCCGCGGGATCTCCTCGGGCGTCTGGATCAGGAAGTTGTGCTTCGTGATCGGCAGCGTGATGCCCTGGATGTCCGCCTCCTGGAAGGCGTCCGTGCCGATCGCGGGCCGGGCCACCTGGCCGGTGATCGCGACGATCGGCACCGAGTCCATGTAGGCGTCGGCGATCGGGGTGACCAGGTTGGTCGCGCCCGGGCCGGAGGTGGCGATGCAGACGCCGACCTTGCCGGTGGCCTGCGCGTAGCCGGTCGCGGCGTGACCCGCGCCCTGCTCGTGGCGGACCAGGATGTGCCGGACCTTGGAGTCGTACAGCGGGTCGTAGGCGGGCAGGATCGCCCCGCCGGGGATCCCGAACGCCACCTCGACGCCGAGCGCCTCGAGCGACCGCACGAGCGAGCCGGCCCCGGTGACAGGGGTCGGGGACACTGTGACTACGGCCGGGGTGCCGGCTGCCGCGGCGACGGTGGCCGGGGTGGCGCGGTGGGCGAGGGTCTCGGGTGTGGGTCTTGTCATGGCGATTCAGACCTTCGTTCGGGATGGGTGAGCCTGGACAGTCCCGGAGCAACAAAAAAGGTCCTCGTGCCGAAGCACGGGACCTAGCGCACTGTCATCTCTCGTGATCGAGGGACAGTGCGCTCACATAAGTACTCGGGACGACAAGCACATGCGGCTAAGACTGCCCCATCTCACGGGGTGCGTCAACTGATCTCACATCTTGGTCACCCGTTCGCGAGCCGTCCTCCGTCACGAAGGCCGGGTCGGTGGGCAGGAGCGCCCTGACCTGCCGCATTCCCGGGCCCAGCATGATCACCTGACTGCGTGCGGGCTGGCTGGACGGCACCGGCGGACGCGCCCGCTGGACCGGAACCAGGCGGGCGCCGGACGACCGTACGGTCTCCAGCTGGGCCTGCAGGTGCTCGGCGGGCACGCCCCAGCCGAACAGCGAACCCTGGCCGAGCCGGCAGCCGGCCTCCTCGACGATCGCCCGCTGCGCCGGGGTGCCGATGCCCTCGGCCAGCACCTCCAGGCCGAGGCGGTGGCCCAGCCGGACGACCACGTCGACCAGCGGCGCCGCCGTGCCGGTGCGTGACTCCGGCTCGGCGACCAGCGCGTGGTCGATCTTCAGGATGTCCACCGGGAGGTTGCGCAGCTGCCCGAGCGAGGAGTAGCCCGCGCCGAAGTCGTCCAGCGCGATCCGTACGCCGGTGGACCGCAGCTCGCACAGCCGGCGGATCAGCTCGTCCATGTCGGTGGCCACCGCGTGCTCGGTCACTTCGAGGACCAGCCGCTGCGGTGGCACGTGGTAGCGCTCCAGCACCTCGGCGACCTGCGCGGCGTAGTCGGCGGCGTGCAGCTCCTTGGGTGACATGTTGACCGACACCCAGACGTCGTGGCCGCCGGCCAGCCACTGGGCGAGCTGGCGGCAGGCCTGGTCCAGCACCCAGGAGCCGATCATGCTGATCAACCCGGACTCCTCGGCCACCGGGATGAACTCGTCGGGCCGTACCGCGCCCAGCTCCGGGTGCTGCCAGCGGAGCAGGGCCTCGGCGCCGACCGGCCGCATCGACGGCAGAGCGACGACCGGCTGGAAGACCAGGCGCAGCTGCTCCCGTTCGATGGCGTGACGCAGCTCGTTCTCCAGGACGCTGTGCCGGCGCAGCAGCTCGTCGTAGCGCTTCTGGTAGCGCTCGACGCGGTTCTTGCCGCGCTGTTTCGCGTACCGCAAGGCCAGGTCGGCGTCGCGCATCAGCTCGCCGGTGTCCCCCGGTGCGGGCGAGTCGGCGACGCCGACGCTCGCGGAGAGGAAGACCGAACCGTCGTCGGTCTCGTAGGGCTCGCTGAGCACCGCCAGCAGCCGCTTGCCGGCGACCATCGCCTCCTCGGGCGTGGCCCACATCAGCACCGCGAACTCGTCGCCGCCGAGGCGGGCGGCGACGTCGCCCTCGCGCAGGTTGGCCCCGAGCCGCCGGCCCACCTCGGTGAGCACGGCGTCACCGACGTCGTGCCCGCGCATGTCGTTGACGTTCTTGAAACCGTCCAGGTCGAGGCCGACCAGGACCCGGGCGCGCTCGCGGACCGGCGGTTCGCGCAGCGCCCGGACCAGGCCGCGCCGGTTGGCCAGCCCGGTCAGCGGGTCGGTGTGGGCGAGCTCGCGGAAGTGCGTCTCCCGCTGGCGCAGCCGCAGGGTGTGCCGCTTGACGTCGGCCAGGGCCAGATACTGGCGGGCCACCAGCGCGAAGCCCTCGATGCTCACGCCGAGGAAGCCGAAGACGTCGAGGCGGCCGCCGACGGCCAGGTGGTAGCCGAGCGCGGCGACCAGGGCGGACATCGGCACGAAGGCGTACCCGGTGTTGCGCTGGGTGACGTCGCCGACCACCTCGACCGGCCGGTCGGCGATCTTGACGGCGCGCGCCACCACGACCAGCCCGCCGGGCAGCAGCACGGCGCCGAGCAGCACGACCCCGGCCCAGCCGCGGCAGATGCCGCCGGACAGCGCGGTGGCGGCCAGGGAGACCAGACTGACTCCGGCGGCCACCCGGACCGTGACGTGCCGCGGCCGGTGGGCGTGCATGGCGAGCACCGCGGTCAGACCGAGAGCGATCACCGCGACACCCGCGGGCAGCAGCATCGACAGGCACCGCGCGGGGGTCTGATCGCCGAGCAGCCGGGTCGGCTGGGAGACCAGCACCCAGCCCACGAACCACAGCGCGGCCGCGACGACGAAACCGTCGAGCAGGTGCCGGACCGCCGCGCCCGGGCTCTCCGCCGCGCCCGGCAACATCAGCGTGCCGACCAGCAGTGTCAGAGTGCCCAGGGCCATCGCCACGGCGACGGCCGAGGCCAGCCGCATCGGGGCGTGCACCAGGAACAGGCTGCTGAGCAACCCGGCGAGCGCGGCGGCCGTGGCTATCGCGGCGCCCGCGGCGAGGAGCAGATGGGCCCGGCGGGCAGCACCGGTGTGCTTACGGCCGGAGTTGGCCAGGAGGGCGACAGCCGGGACCGCGACCACGAGGCTCGCCAGCCCGGCCAGCTCCACGCCGGACGGTGAGTGCACGGGAACACTCTGCCGTACCGGAGCGCGTTTCGGGAGCTGACCGATCGACCGGTTTCGAACCGCAACACATGATCGCGTCCCGCGCAGTGGACTGGGTGTCGCCCGGCACAGGCGCGGTCCTTACCCGCGGTGGCAGTATGTAGTAATGCCTGAGCTGCGCTCCCGGACCTCGACCCACGGTCGGACGATGGCCGGCGCGCGCGCCCTGTGGCGCGCCACCGGCATGACCGACGACGATTTCGGCAAGCCGATCGTCGCCATTGCCAACAGCTTCACCCAGTTCGTGCCCGGTCACGTCCATCTCAAGGACATGGGCGGTCTGGTCGCCGACGCGGTGTTCGAGGCCGGGGGTATCGGGCGCGAGTTCAACACCATCGCGGTGGACGACGGCATCGCCATGGGCCACGGCGGCATGCTCTACTCGCTGCCCAGCCGCGAGCTGATCGCCGACGCGGTGGAGTACATGGTGAACGCGCACTGCGCCGACGCCCTGGTCTGCATCTCGAACTGCGACAAGATCACCCCGGGCATGCTGATCGCCGCCCTGCGGCTCAACATCCCGACGGTCTTCGTCTCCGGCGGCCCGATGGAGGCCGGCAAGACCGTCGCCATCGAGGGCGTGGTGCACGAGAAGCTCGACCTGGTCGACGCCATGAGCGCCAGCGCCAACGAGAACGTCACCGACGCCCAGCTCGACACCATCGAGCGTTCGGCCTGCCCGACCTGCGGCTCCTGTTCCGGCATGTTCACCGCCAACTCGATGAACTGCCTGACCGAGGCGATCGGCCTGGCCCTGCCGGGCAACGGCTCGACGCTGGCCACCCACGCCGCCCGCAAGGCCCTGTTCGAGCGGGCCGGTTCGCTGATCGTCGACATCGCGAAGCAGTACTACGAGAACGACGACGAGAGCGTGCTGCCGCGGGCCATCGCCAGCCGCGACGCCTTCGAGAACGCGGTCGCCCTGGACGTGGCGATGGGCGGCTCGACCAACACGGTGCTGCACCTGCTGGCCGCGGCCCGCGAGGCCGAGCTGGACTTCAGCGTGGCCGACATCGACGCGGTGTCGCGCCGGGTGCCGTGCCTGTCCAAGGTCGCGCCGAACAGCCCGAAGTACCACATGGAGGACGTGCACCGCGCGGGTGGCATCCCGGCGCTGCTCGGCGAGCTGAACCGCGGCGGCGCCCTGCGGCAGAACGTGCGCTCGGTGCATTCCCCCGACCTGACCAGCTGGCTGGAGACCTGGGACATCCGCAGCGGCAACGCGAGCGAGGAAGCGCTGGAGCTCTTCCACGCCGCGCCGGGCGGCGTGCGCACCACCCAGCCGTTCTCCACGACCAACCGCTGGGCGACGCTCGACACGGACGCGGCCGGGGGCTGCATCCGCTCGGTCGAGCACGCGTACACGGTCGACGGCGGCCTGGCGATCCTGTTCGGCAACCTGGCGCCCGACGGCTGCGTCGTCAAGACCGCCGGCGTGGCCGAGGAGCTGTGGAAGTTCAGCGGCCCGGCGCGCGTCTTCGAGAGCCAGGACGCGGCGGTCGACGGCATCCTCGGCAAGAAGGTCCTGGCCGGTGACGTCGTGGTGATCCGCTACGAGGGACCCCGCGGCGGCCCGGGCATGCAGGAGATGCTCTACCCGACCTCGTTCCTGAAGGGCCGCGGCCTGGGCAAGGCGTGCGCGCTGATCACGGACGGCCGGTTCTCCGGCGGCACCTCGGGCCTGTCCATCGGGCACGTCTCCCCGGAGGCGGCGTCCGGCGGCCTGATCGCCCTGGTCGAGACCGGCGACGAGATCACCATCGACATCCCCGGCCGCACGATCACCCTGAACGTCTCGGACGAGGAGCTGGCCCAGCGCCGGCACGTCCAGGAGCGCCGGCCGAAGCCGTACACCCCGGCCGACCGGCAGCGCCCGGTCTCGGCGGCGCTGCGCGCCTACGCCTCGATGGCGACCAGCGCGAGCGACGGCGCCTACCGCAAGGTTCCCGAATAATCCCGTACGCAGTCAGAGAACAGCAGAAGCAGCACCGGCCGACCGGCCGCCACGCACGGAGCTTCGTGCGTGGCCGGCCGGTCGACCGGCTTCCGGGCTAAGCCGGTTTGATACCGAGAGCCGCGAGCAGTTCGTCGAAGGTCTCCTCGGCGAAGACGTTCGTGGCGTCCAGAGCCGTCCGCACCGCCTCGCCGTCCGCCGTGAGACCGGCCTCGGCGGCCCAGGCCAGCGCCGGCTCCGTCACCTCGGCCGGGGTCGTCCCGAGCTCGGGAGCGCCGTAATCGGCGGCCTTCTTCGGATGCAGGTAGACATGCCAGTAGCCACCGGCCGGCGTCGCCGCTTCGACATCGGCGACGTCGCTGTCGAGGATGAAGGCGGTGATGACCGGTGCTCCGGTCTCCGCCACCAGCATCCGCAGGGCGTTGCGCAGGTCGCCGTCCAACTGCGCTGCCCGCCACCCGCCCGCGTAGGACGACTCGTCAAGCACGTCGGCGTCGGCCAGCGCGGTGAGGGGCTCTTCCGATCGCGCGACCACGATCCGGCCGGTGTAGCCCATCAGTAGGACCCGGTGCTCTCGGAGCGGGACCAGGCCCCGCACGGCGTCTTGTACCGGCCCTTGATGTAGCCGAGACCCCACTTGATCTGCGTCGCCGGGTTGTTCTGCCAGTCCGAGCCGGCCGAGCTCATCTTGGTGCCCGGGTAGGCCTGCGGGATGCCGTACGCACCAGAGCTCGGATTCTTGGCCCGGTGGTTCCAGCCGCTCTCTTTGTTCCACAGCTTGTTGAGGCAGCCGAACTGGCTGATCGGGAAGCCGGCGTCGATCATCAACGCGCACCCGATGGCCCGGTTGCCCTTGAACTCGTTGCACGAGGAGGGAATCGGCCCGTCGAAGCCCACGGTCCCGTTCTTCTTGGCCTCGGCCCGGCGCTTCTCGTCGGCCTTCTTCTCGATGGCCCGGCGGTCCAGCATGCGCGCCTGGCCGGCAGCAGCTTTGGCCGCCGTGCCGGCCTTGGCCGCGGCCTCCTCCTCGGCTTGCCGCCGCTGCGCCCGAGCCGCCGCGTGCTCACCGTGCCGCTCCTTGAGCAACCGCAGATCCGCGGCGTCGGCCTGCACGACGAGGCCGGCCTGATCGCCGGCGAGCTGGTCGGTCTGATGCTCACCGAGATACACACCGCCGACGAGGCCGCTCACGAGCAGACCCACCGAGCCCACCCGGATGCCGATCCGGCTCCAGAGCCGATCCACGAAAATCCTCCGTCGCTTCGATGACGCGACGACCACCTTGGCCCAACCAACGCCGGAAGGGAATAGCGATCACCGCCGATGACCGAAATCACATAGGTTGTCGCCGCCGCTCTCTGATCACCGGTAAACCGTTGGCTGCGGGTGCGGCGCGCTGCCAGCATGAGGTTCATGCAGCTGCCTCGTTCGTCGATGACGCGCCCCCTCGCGGGGCCGTTCGGCGTGCGGTAGTCAGCACCGGACAAGTCCTCGCCTCGGGCGGGGACGGCGTGCTCGGGGCGGGGCGGAAGAGGGAGCATGACCTGCTACGTCACCACCGCCATTCCGTACGTGAACGCGCCGCCGCATCTCGGTCACGCGCTTGAGCTCGTGCAGGCCGATGTGCTTGCCCGGCACCGCCGGCAGCGCGGTGAGCGCGTCCGGTTCCTCACCGGGACCGACGACAACGCGCTCAAGAACGTCGCTGCCGCCCGCGCTGCCGGGGTCGAGGTCGGCGCGTTCGTCCGCACCAACGCCGACCGGTTCGCCGCCTTGCGGGAGCCGCTGGAGTTGTCGTTCGACGACTTCATCCGGACCGGGTCCGATCCGCGGCACGCGCCCGGCGTGGCCGCGCTGTGGCGGCGGTCCGCGCGGGATTTCTACCGGCACAGCTACACCGGTCTCTACTGCGCCGGTTGTGAGCAGTTTCTGGACGGCACCGGCTGTGCGGAGCATCCGGCCGTCCCGGAACGGGTGGAGGAGACGAACTGGTTCTTCCGGTTGTCCCGCTACCAGGGGCAGATCCTGGAGTTGCTGGAGTCCGGGCAGGTGCGCGTCGAGCCCGCGGCCCGGCGCAACGAGGCGTTGGCCTTCGTCCGGGCCGGGCTGCGCGACATCAGCGTCTCTCGGCCCGCCGCGCGCGCCGGCGGCTGGGGCATCCCGGTGCCGGACGATCCCGGCCAGACCGTCTACGTCTGGTGGGACGCGCTGGCGAACTACGTCACCGCGCTGGGCGACGGGGATGAGCTGCGCACCTGGTGGCTCGGCTCGGACGAACGCGTCCACGTCATCGGCAAGGGCATCGTGCGCTTCCACGCCGTGTACTGGCTGGCGTTGCTGCTGTCCGCCGGGTTGCCGCTACCCACCACGATCCTGGTGCACGACTACCTGACCGTGGACGGCGCGAAGCTGGCCAAGAGCGCCGGCAACGCCGTGGATCCGGTCGCGCTGATCGGCCGCTTCGGCGTGGACGCGGTGCGCTGGTGGCTGCTCAGCGAGGTCGCGCCGGTCGGGGACACGGACTTCACCGTCGAGCGGCTGGTAGCGCGGGCCGATCGGGATCTCGCCAACGGCCTCGGCAATCTGGTCAACCGGACGCTGACCCTGGCTCGCCGGCACGGGCGGATCCGGCCGGCCGGTGTGGAATCGGGACTGCCGGGGCGCGTTGATGCCGCGCTGCGCGCCGGTGACTTCCGGGCGGCCACCGGCGCACTGTGGGCCGAGGTCGACCGCGGCAACCGGCTCATCGAGGCCACGCAACCCTGGAAGCTGGCCGACCCCGGGCCGGTGCTGGCCGAGGTGCTCGGCCTGTGCCACCTGCTGGCCGGCGAGCTACGGCCGTTCCTGCCCTCCGGCGCCGATCGGCTGGCCGGACAACTGCGCTGCGACGGGCCGCCGCGCCCGGTGTTCCCGAGGCTGGGCGCGGCGGCGCCGGCGGTCAGACCAGGTCGTTGACGCAGCGCAGCACCGGACGGGTGGACAGGGCCGTCGGTTCCAGCCCCGCCCCGCCGCGGATGATGAACGTCGCCGACTCACCCGGCAGCAACGTCACGCCCACCTCGTCGGCTTCGGCCGCCGGGTCGAGGCGATCCGGCGACAGGGTCAGGTCCCGCAGGATGCGATGCGCGGTGATCTTGACCCGCGCGTCCGGGCCCACCGCCTCGAAAACGGCGTCGAACTTCGCCGGTGGCCAGGCGATGTCCTTGTCCTCGGCGAAGAACCACCAGGCCCGGTGCTCCTCGGCCACGGCGACCAGCACCTCCCCCGTGGGGTCGGCGGCTGCGCCGACCTCCGCGGGCAACGGCAGCGTCGTGGCCGCGCCGGGTGCGACGGTCGCGTCGAGCGTCACCTCGGCCAGCACGAGCCCGTCGAGGGTACGGCGGGAGACGACCGCCGACACCGTCCACGGCTCGACCGAGTCGTTGACCGCCACCAGGGCCGGACCGCCGTCGCGCGGCTGCACGGTCAGCAGTCGCGGGGCGAAGGAGCGGCGCAGGGCGTACCAGAGCGGCTTCTTGCGGCCGTCGCCGTCCACGGCCGCCCAGGAGGTGACCGGCCAGCAGTCGTTGAGCTGCCACATGATCGTGCCCATACAGTGCGGGCGCAACGACCGGAAGTGCTCGATCCCCAGCGACAGCGCCCTGGCCTGGTTCAGCTGGGTCAGGTAGTGCCAGTCGTCGAAGTCGCGGGGCGCGGGCAGGTGGGCGTCGAGGCCGCGCTGCAGTTTGGCGTCGCCGTCCGCTGCCTTCTGGTGCGCCTGCATCCCCGGTGAGTCGTGGGTCAGCGGCTCGTCGGCGATGGCCCGGCGCAGGGTCGCGTACGCCGGGGGTGCCTGGTAACCGAACTCGGCGACGAACCGCGGCCGGTACTCGCGGTACTTGGTGTAGTCGTCGGTGTTCCACACGTCCCAGATGTGCATGGTGCCGTACGCGGGATCGTTGGGATGCTTGTCGTCCCGGCCCGAGTACGGGCTGCCGGGCCAGTACGGCCGGCTCGGGTCCTCGGCGGCGACGATGCCCGGGAGCAGGTCGAAGTAGAAGCCCGCGCCCCACGTCCTGTCGCCGAGCGCCGGCTTCCACTCCCAGTCCTCGTGGCCCCAGATGTTCTCGTTGTTGCCGGTCCACATCATCAGGCTGGGATGCGACGCCAGGCGCACCACCTGCTCGCGGGCCTCCGCCGCCAGCTCCGAGGCGAAAGGCTCCTCCTCCGGGTACGCCGCGCAGGCGAACAGGAAGTCCTGCCCCACCATCAGCCCGAGCTCGTCGGCGAGGTCGTAGAAGTCCTCGGACTCGTACCGGCCGCCGCCCCAGATTCGCAGGAAGTTGACGTTCGCGTCGATCGCCTGGGTGAAGCGGGCGGCGAGGCGCTCGCGGGTTACCCGGTTGGCGAAGACGTCGTCGGGGATCCAGTTGACGCCACGCACGAAAACGGGGACGTCGTTGACGATCAGGGTGAACGCGCTGCCGTCGGCGTCCGGTGCGGTGTCGATGCGCACGTCACGGAAGCCGACCTTGCGGGACCAGCTGTCCAGGTCACCGTCCGGCCCCGACGCCGTCACCTCGAGGTCGTAGCGCGGCTGGTCCCCGTACCCGATGGGCCACCAGAGCTCGGGATCGCGCACGGTGAGCGAGAGGACAGCCTCGTCGCCCTCGGTCGTGGTCTCCACGCGCTCGCCGGCGACGGTCGCGGTGAGCGTGACCGGTCCGGGGGTCTCCCGTTCGAGGCGCACGCGCACCTCGACCGTGCCCACCCCGCCGGCCACGGTGGCCTGCGGGCGGACCTCGGCCAGCCGGGCCAGCGACCAGCTCTGCAGGCCGATCTCCTGCCAGATGCCGGCGGTGACCAGCGTCGGACCCCAGTCCCAGCCGAAGTTGCAGGCCGTCTTGCGGATGAAGTTGAACGGCTCGGGATAGGCGTTGGGCCGGTCGCCGAGCCGGTCCCGCTGCGCCTCGGCATAGCTGTACGCCGAGGTGAAGTGGATCCGCAGCTGGTTCTCACCGTCGCGCAGCGCATCCCGCACGTCGAAGCGGTAGCCGCGATGCTGGTTGGCGGTGCGGCCCAGCTCGACGCCGTTGAGCACGACGGTGGCGACGGTGTCGAGCCCGGCACAGACCAGGTCCGTGCGGCCGGGGCCGGGCTCGTGCTGAAACACGGTGTCGTAGACCCAGTCGGTGCGCCCGATCCAGGCGAGCTTCTTCTCGTTCTCGTCCAAGTACGGGTCGTCGATCAGGCCCGCGGCGAGCAGGTCGGTGTGCACACAGCCGGGCACGGTGGCGGCGACGCTGTCCACGTCGCCGCCGCTGAGCGCCCAACCCTCGTGCAGAGGTCGGTACGAGGTCACGCTTCTCCTTATACGTCCTGTGGTCAGGACTTGACGGCGCCTTCCATGATCCCTCGCACGATCTGCCGCCCACCCAGTACCAGCAGCACGAGCAGCGGAACCGTGGCCGCGAACGCGCCCGCGAGCACCCGGCGGTAGATGACGTAGTTACCACTGGCGAGGTCGGACAGGGCCACCATCGAGGTGGGGAACTCGGTGCCGTTGAGCTGGATCAGCGGCCACTGGAACTCGTTCCAGGTGGCCACGAAGGTCAGCAGGCCGAGCACCGCCAGCGCGGGCCGGATGGCCGGCAGCACGATGCTCCAGTACACCCGCATGGTCAGCGCGCCGTCCATGCGCGCCGACTCGATCAGCTCGTCCGGCACCGCGTGCATGATGAACTGCCGCATGTAGAACACGCCGAACGCGCTGACCAGGAACGGCGCGATGACCGACAGCAGGGTCCCGTTCCAGCCCAGCTTGCCCATCAGGATGTACAGCGCCACGATGCCGAGCTGGTTGGGCACGGTCAGGGTCAGGATCACCACGATCATGAGCTTGTCCCGGCCCGGGAACCGCAGCTTGGCGAACGCGAAGCCGGCCAGCGAACAGAAGAACAGCGTGGACGCCGTCACCACGAGGGCGACGATGAAGCTGTTGATCAGCGAGGCGGCGAAGTACACCTGCTGCAGGGTGAAGACCTCGCGCAGGTTGTTGACGAACTCGCCGCCGGGGATCACCGAGGGCGGGATCTGCGCGACCGCCTCGTCGGTGCTGGTGGCGATGACGAACATCCAGTACAGCGGGAACGCCGACAGCGCCAGTACCGCCACCAGGGCGATGTACGTGCGCCAGTTCCCGCCGGTGTCCTGCGGTGCGCGGCCGATCTCGGCCCGGCGGCGTGGCTTCAACCGCGGTGCGGTGGCGGTCATCGGCGTCCTCCTCCGAGGCGGTTCGTCGCCAGGGCGTTCAGGGCGGCGACGATGAGGATGATCACGAACAGCGCCCACGACATGGCGGCCGCGTATCCGAGGTTGAGGTCCTTCCAGCCGACCTTGTAGATCAGCTGGGCGATGGTCTGCCACTGCCCGTTCGAGCCGCCGGACGCGGCCGCGGGGTTCTCCTCGAAGAGCATCGGCTCGTTGAAGAGCTGCAGACCGCCGATGGTCGACAGGACCACTGTGAAGATCAGCACCGGCTGGATCATCGGCACGGTGATGCGCCACAACTGCCGCCACGGCCCGGCGCCGTCGACGGCCGCCGCCTCGTAGACGTCCTTCGGGATGGACTGCATCGCCGACAGGTACAGCAGGGCGTTGTAGCCGATCCACTTCCAGTTGACCATCGTGGCGATGGCGATCCAGGAGCTCCACTTGTACGCCCGCCAGTCCAGCGGCGTGTCCTGACCGAAGCCGACGAGCGACAGCAGCCAGTTGGCCATGCCGTTGTCACGGGAGAAGAACACGGCGAAGACCAGCGTCGACGCGGCCACCGGGGTCACGTACGGCAGCAGCACGCCGACCCGCCACCAGGTGTTGCCGCGCAGCTTGCGGTTGAGCAGGTTGGCCACCATCAGCGCGATCAGCAGCTGCGGCACGGTGGCCAGGATGAAGATGCCGAACGTGTTGCCCAGGGCGTTCCAGAAGGCCTCGTCGTGGATGAGCTTCTCGAAGTTGGCCAGGCCCGCCCAGCCGGTCAGAGTCGGGTCGTCGAGCCGCCAGTTGCGCAGCGCGACGATGCCGTTGAAGACGATCGGGAACAACCCGAAAATCGCGAAGAGCAGGAAGAACGGCGAGATCAACAGGTACGGGACGCGCTTGTTGTCGAAGCGGTGGAGCCAGTTGCGTTGCTTGGGCGCAGACTCGGAGGCGCGGCGGTGCGCCGGTTCGGGATTCGCGGTCGGCGGCGCGCTACGGGTGAGGGACACGGCCACTCCTTCCAGGGAGCAGCGGGGCGGCCACCCGGGCCCCCCCGCCGTCGTTTCGCTTTAAGAAGTGGCTGCCTTCTGGGCCGCCTTGACCGCCTCGGGCCAGGCCGCGTTCGACTTGAGCGAGCCCTGCTGGACGCGGGTGATCACGTTCTCCACCGCGACCCGGGTCGGGCCGTTCTTCTTGCCCAGGTACTGCGGCTTCAGGCCCTCCGCGGTGGACGCGAAGATCTGCCCGGTGGGCGCGTTGCTCATGAACTCCTTCTTGTAGTCCAGCACCGCGGGGTCCTTGTAGAGCGCGGGCTGCGACGGCAGGTTGCCGACGGTCTTGAAGACCTCGATCTGCTGCGCCGGCTGGACCATCCACTCGACGAACTTGTAGGCCTCGTCGGCGTTCTTGCCCTGCTTCGGGATGGTCCACCAGGAACCGCCCCAGTTACCGCCGCCGCCGGGGATCGTGGCGATGTCCCACTTGCCCTTCTGGTCGGGCGCGGTGTCCTGGATGTGGCCGAGCATCCACGCCGGGCAGGCCAGCACGGCGAACTGGTCCTTCTTGAAACCCTGGTCCCAGTTGGGCTGGAAGCTGGCGAGGTTGGCCGAGAGCCCGGCGTCGATCGTCTTCATGGCGACGTCGAACGCGACCTTGGGGCCGCCCTCCATCTGCAGCTGCTCCGACTCGTCGTAGAAGCCCTGCGGCTGCTGCGCGAGCACCGGGTTGAACATGTTGGTGCCGGAGTCCACGAACTTCTTGCCGGTGGCCTTGGTGTACTTCTGGCCGGTGGCGATGAAGTCGTCCCAGGTCGTCCAGAGCTTCGAGACCGACTCGCGGTCGGTCGGCAGGCCGGCCTTCTTGAACAGGTCGGAGCGGTAGCACATGGCCAGGCCGCCGACGTCGGTGCCGAGACCGATCTGGGCCTTCTTGTCGGTGGACATCGACTGCTGCCACTTCCATGGCAGGTACTTCGCCTCGTAGCTCGCCGCACCCTTGTCGAGCAGGTTGACGAACTTGTCGCTCTGCCCGCGGAACTGGACGATGAAGCCCTCGTCGACCGCGGAGATGTCCGGGGCGCCGCTACCGGCGACCAGCTTCTTCTGCAGGTCCTCGTGCTGGGCGTTGTACTCGCCCGAGTTCAGCACGATCTTGACGTTCGGGTGGTCCTTCTCGTACGCGGCCTTGAGCTTGTCAAGACCCATGTCACCCCAGAAGTTGACCTTCAGGGTGACCTGCCCTTCGGCGGCCTTGTTGTCGCTGCCACCCTCCAGGTCCTGGCCACTGCAGCCCGCAAGAACCAGGCTTCCGGCAAGGCCGGCGGCGATCAGCGCCACGCCCCGCTTGGCGAACCGTTCCATTACTCCTCCACCCAGGGAAAGTGCTGTAAGAATTTACTGAACCGGATAAGTGACGCGACCGTATGACGCGGCTCACGTGGTGTCAAGAGTGTGTTTCATATTGATGTCCTCGCCCGTTACCAACCGCTGTAAGCACCCGTAAAGCTGGTCAAAACCACCACTATGCTTCCGTGGGGTTACGCGATCGGTTGTGGTCTGCAACACTTAACCGATCAAGTGCCCTGCCCCCACCAGGGGCATGGTGGAGCGAGGTAGCGTGAGAGCGCTCCACTGGCGATGTTCCTGGAAGAGAGAGGCGACCCGAGTGAAGCGGCCGACGATCGCCGACATCGCGCGCAGAGCCGGCGTGTCCAAAGGGGCGGTGTCGTACGCGCTGAACGGGCAACCGGGCGTCTCCGACGCGACCCGGCAGCGGATCGTGGCCATCGCCCAGGAGATCGGCTTCAACCCCAACAGCGCGGCCCGCGCCCTCTCCGGGGCCAGCGCCCGCGCGGTCGGCCTCACCCTGTGCCGGCCCGCCCGCATACTGAGCATCGAGCCGTTCTTCATGGGCCTGATCAGCGGTTTCGAGCAGGAGCTGGCCGCCCGGTCGTACGCGCTGACACTGCAGGTGGTGGCCACCCCGCAGACCGAGACCGAGGTCTACCGCCGGTGGTGGGGCGAACGCCGGGTCGACGGCGTGTTCGTGACCGACCTGCGGGAGAACGACATCCGCATCCCGGTGCTGAACGAGCTCCAGCTACCGGCGGTGGTGATCGGCGGCCCCGGCGACACCGGGAAGCTGGCCCAGCTCTGGTCCGACGACGCCGGCGCGATCACCGAGGCGGTGGGCTACCTGATGGCGCTCGGGCACCGGCGCATCGCCCGCGTCGGCGGTCTGCCGGACCTGCTGCACACGCAGACCCGCACCCGGGCGTTCACCGAGGTCTGCGCGAAACTGGGCCTGAGCGAGGCGATCACGGTGCCGTCGGACTACACCGGCGAGGAGGGCGGCCGGGCGACCCGCCGCCTGCTGATCAACGCGGAACGCCCGACGGCGATCATCTACGACAACGACGTGATGGCCGTGGCGGGCCTGTCCGTGGCGCAGGAGATGGGCCTGTCGGTGCCGGGCGACCTGTCGATCGTGGCCTGGGACGACTCCCCGCTGTGCTCCCTGGTCCACCCGCCGCTGACCGCCCTGACCAGGGACATCGCGGCGTACGGGGCACACGCGGCCCGCCAGCTCCTGGCCGCGATAGCCGGCGAACCGGTGGACGACGTCGAAGAAGGAACCGCCCATCTGACCCCTCGGGGAAGCACCGCCCCACCCCGCGAGCACTGACGGTCCGCCCTGCCCGGTCCTGGATTTTGCCACGCACGGACCTGGCAGGGCGGGGGTGGCCGCTCATGAGCCGCCAGGCGATTGGCCGCCCCCGCCCGGTCTCGGCGGGAGCGACGGCCGGTGCCATGCAATCAGGCACGACAGGATCTTGCCCTTGATCTGCCCGATCCGCGTGCTCAGGACGCTCGGTGCGTGTCCAGATAGGCTTCCATGCGTTCCGCCGGCGCCGGTCTGGCCAGCGCGAATCCCTGCCCGTAGAGGCAGCCCGCGCGCCGGGCGCGCTCGATCTGCTCCGCCGTCTCCAGGCCCTTGGCCACCGTCTCCAGGCCCAGCCGGCGACCCAGGCTGACCACCACGTCGATCACCGCCGGGCCGACCGCCGGCTCCGGTGGGGTGTTCACCAGGACCTGGTCCAGCTTGAGCATGTCGACCGGCAGCCGGCGCAGGTGCGACAGCGACGCCTGGCCCGCACCGAAGTCGTCCAGCGCGGCCCGGACGCCCAGCTTGCGCAGGCTGGTCAGGGACGCCACCACCGCCGGCAGGTCCTCGGCGACCCAGGTTTCCTGGACCTCCACGACCAGGCGTTCCGGTTCCAGGTCGTGACGGTCGAGGATCTCCGCCACCCGTTCCGGGAAGCGGGCCGTCAGCAGCTCGCGGGGCGACACGTTCACCGACAGCCAGAAGTCGCTGCCGCCGGCGCTCCAGCCGGCCAGGTGGCGGCAGGCCGCGTCGAGGACCCATTCGTCCAGTTCGGCGGCGCAGCCGACCGCGCGGGCGATCGGCAGCAGCTCGGCCGGCATGATCGTGCCCAGCTTCGGGTGCCGCCAGCGCAGCAGCGCCTCGACGCCGACCGGCTGCTCGTCGCGCAGCGAGACGACCGGCTGGAAGACCAGGTCGAGCTCGCCGCGCTCGACCGCGCCGAGCAGCTCGCGTTCCAGGTCCATCCGGCGGTGCAGCTGCATCTCGATGTCGGTGTCGTACCACTCGACGCGGTCGTGGCCGAGCTGCCGGGCCCGGCTGCGGGCCAGGTCGGCGTGGCGCAGCACCTCCTCGGAGTCGCTGCCGCCGGTCAGCTCGGCCAGGCCGACGCTGGTGTGCAGCTCGACGATCGTGCCGGGCAGCTGGTACGGCTCCATCAGCAGCGTCACGATCCGGGTGGCCAGCGCGTAGGCCAGCACCGCACCGTCGGTGGTCAGCACCGCGAACTCGTCACCGCCGAGGCGGGCCGCCACGTCGTCCTCGGCGAGCAGGCTGCGGATCCGCCGGCCCACCTGGATCAGGACGGCGTCGCCGATCTCGCGGCCCTTGCTGTCGTTGATCTCCGCAAGCCCGTGCAGGTCGATCACCAGCAGGGTGCCGTGCTGCCCGGCGCGGCGCCGGTGCTCGAGCAGGTCCCGCATCAGCGCCCGCCGGTTGGCCAGGCCGGTGAGCTGGTCGGTGTACGACAGCTTGTGCAGGGTGCGTTCCAGGTGCCGGCGCTCGCCGACGTCACGGACGTGCACAACCAGGGCGGCGACCTCGGGCACCGACCGCTGGTCGGCCACGGTGGACTCGGTGTCGCGCCACATCCCGTGCCCGTCGCGGATCCGGGCGTTCAGCAGGGCGGGCGGGCCGTCGTCGTGCTCGCCGGAAAGCAGCGTCTCTAGGCCGGCCTGCGCACCGGGGACGTCCTCAGGGTGGATGAGCTGCAGGAATGTGCGGCCGATGACCTCGGAGTCGGCGAGACCGAAGAGCCGGGCCGCGGCCGGTGACTGCCACCGGACGGTCAGCTTGTCGTCGAGCACCAGCGTCAGATCGGTGGCCCCGGCGACCAGCGAACGGAAGTGCGCCTCCTTGGTCCGCAGCTGCCCGGTGTAGCGGCGGATGTCGCTGACGACCAGCAGCTCACGCATGGTCAGCACGGCGACCATCGAGATGCCGAGCAGCACGGCGGTCCTGTCGAACTGCCCGAGGAAGGCCAGGTGGTACAGCGCGGCGACGACCCCGATGCCGGCGGGCACCGCGAGCAGCGGATAACCGGAGAGGTACTGGTCCTGCTCACGGGGCGCGGTGGCATCAGGCAGGTTGCGCCGGGAGCCACCCTCGGCGGTGAGACCCAGCCCGGCCACGATCGGCAGGCCCAGGATCGTCACCACCCAGCCGGCGCGGTCCGACAGGATCAGGTTGGCCGCGGCGCAGAGGGAGAGCAGCACGAGAATGGCGCCACCCCCGCACCGCAGGGCGGCCGGTCGGTGCAACCGGGCCCGCAGCACGATGACGGTGACGATCGAGATCCCCGCCGCGGCGAGCAGGACACAGATCAGCGCCGCGGCCGGGGTGTTCTTCATCGGCGTGACCAGGTACGCCGCGAAGCCCAGGGCGACGCCGAGCCCCAGCCCGTCAAACGCGCGCCGCAGCCGGACCGCGACCGTAGAGGCCGCGCCGGGCAGCAGCATGGTGCCGAGAATGTAGAGAACCGCGGCCGCGCCCACCCCGGCGGAGGCGAAGATGCCCCGGCCGGGTGGGTCGGCGACGAGCACGGCGGTGGTCGCACCGGTGGCCAGGGCGCCCATCCCGATGTAGCCGGCGCCGCGACAGGCCGCGAACGTGCCGTCCCGGTGGTGGATCGCCAGGGCGGTGTGCACGAGCACCACGGTGGCCCAGACGGCGACGCCGCCGACGCCGGCGGTCAGCGCGGCCGGGTGGGAGATCAGGCCGATCAGGCCCGCGACCAGCACAAGGGCGCCCGCCGCCGGGGCGGCCAGGAAGGCCACCCGGTGGCGCCAGGTGCCTATACGCGCGGTGGGCTGCACTGCCACGTGGGGGGTGATCCTCTGCGGACGGTGAGGGCTGGGCGGAACAGGCGGCGGTGACCAGGGGAAGTCACTGCACCCACACCGGGTAACGAGTGTCCCCCGGACAGGTTACGTGCGCGCGGTATCGCTTCGCACGTCGAGATCGTCGGGTATGGACAGCCGCAGGGCAATCCAGCCGAAAGATTCCACGAGCGTTTCCCGGCGGCCCGGCGGCCCGGCGGCACAGCGGCCCGGCGACCCGGCGGCACAGCGGCACAGCGGCCCGGCGGCACAGCGGCCCGGCGACCCGGCGGCACAGCGGCCCGGCGACCCGGCGGCCCGGCGGCCCGGCGGCACAGCGGCCCGGCGGCACAGCGGCACAGCGGCACAGCGGCACAGCGGCACAGCGGCCGCCTGGCCGCGCGGATCACCTGCCGGGCGGCCGGAGGCGGCCGCCTTAGTGCCGTCAGCCGCCGGCGACCGACGGGAGCACCTGGATCTCGGCGCCGGCCGGAACCGGGGTATCCAGGCCGCCGGAGCGGCGGCAGTCCTCCCCGTCCACATAGACGTTCACGTACCGCCGCAGCGCACCGCTCTCGTCGCGGATCCTCCGTTCCAGCCGGGGCCACCGCTCCTGGATCTCATCCAGGATCGCGCCCAGCGTCCCGCCGTCTCCCACCTCGAGGTGCGCCGCGCCGCCGGCCTCGGCACGCAGCACTCCCGGGACCAGCACTGTCGGCATCAGAGACTCGCCGCCCGCACGCACAGCACGTCAGGCAGGTGCGCCGCCACGGACGTCCAGCTCTCGCCCTCGTCCCGGCTGGCGAACACCTCGCCCGAGCGGGTGCCGAAGTAGACACCGGCCGGCTCCGCGTCGTCGGCGCACATCGCGTCGCGCAGCACCACCTGATAGAACGGCTCCTCGGGCAGACCCGCCTGCTGCGGCTCCCAGTGCTCGCCCGCATCGGTGGAACGGAACACCCGGCAGCGCAGATCGACCGGCTCCCGCTGCCCGTCGCTGACCAGCGGGAAGCTCCAGATCGTGCCGCCGCGCCGGGGATGCGCGACGATCGGG
The DNA here is from genome assembly GCF_055586185.1 of Actinoplanes sp. NPDC051405. Lineage (NCBI taxonomy): Bacteria > Bacillati > Actinomycetota > Actinomycetes > Micromonosporales > Micromonosporaceae > Actinoplanes > Actinoplanes sp. NPDC051405. The sequence goes on along the minus strand of NZ_JBVJIR010000018.1, from coordinate 18,743 downwards.
AAGCCGAAGTCGGCCGGCAGCGTCCCGGCGATCGACTCCCAGGTGTCACCACCGTCCACCGTGCGGTAGACGCCGTGGTGGTTCTGCGCGTAGTAGCGCTCCGGGTCGGCGCCGTCGCGGGCCACCTTGTGCACGCACTGGCCGAACTCGGGCCACGGGTCGGGCAGGAAGTAGGCCTTGATGCCGGTGTTGGCCGGCGCCCAGGACGCGCCGCCGTCGGTGGTGCGATAGACGCCGCCGGTGGACATGGCGACCAGCACCCGGTCGGGGTCCTCGGGGTGCGGCAGCACCGTGTGCACCGCCTGCCCGCCGAAGCCGGCGCCCCACTCGGGCCGGTGCGGGTGGTCCCACAGGGCGCGGACCAGCTCGTACGTCCGGCCGCCGTCCTCGGAGCGGAACAGCGCGGACGGCTGGACCCCGGCGTAGACGACGCCGGACGCGGCCGGCGTGATCTGCCAGACCCGCTCGACCGCCACGCCGGCGTCGGCCGGGAAGGCCAGCGGGGCGACGTCGGGCTCCTCCCAGGTGGCGCCCAGGTCGTCGCTGATGGCGACGCTCGGGCCGAAGTGGGAGCTGTCCACCCCGGCCAGCAGGCGGGGCCGCGGTCCGCGGTTGTCGATGGCGACGGCATAGATGGACATGCCGGGGAAGTGCGCGGAGCTCAGCTGCCAGCTCCGCCGGTCGTCCTCACTCGTGGCCAGGAAGAGGCCTTTCTTGGTGCCGATGGCTATCAGCTCGGTCATGGCCAGCAGTATCCCCGCCCGGTCCGACAAAAACGCCGCATCCGGCGGGTGCGAGGATGAGAACGTGAGTCGACCCGCCCTGCGCGTCCGCAAGTCCGGCGCCCTCGTCGTCGCCGCGCTGATCGCGTTCGTGGGCACCGCCCCGTTCGCCGGAGCGACCTGGCAGCTGACCCCGTTGCTGCTGATCCCGCTGGCCGTGCTGATCTGGGCGGTGCGGGCCGGCACCGACGTGGGTCCCGCCGGCCTGCGGGTGCGGGCGCTCTTCGGCAGCGTCGACATCCCGTGGTCCCGGGTCGACCAGCTCGGGCCGGACGACCGCGGCCGGGTGTCCGCCCTGCTCACCGACGGCACGGTGATCCGGCTGACCGGGGTCACCACCGCGAATCTGCCCGCGGTGATCGCGGCCGGCGGGCAGGAGTTGCGGGACGACTCAGTAGCCGTCGACGACCCGGTTGACGAGCGGCTCCCCGGCGGCGAACCGACGTAGCTGCTCCCCCGCCAGGCGGTAGGCCCGGGGCAGCAGACCCACGACGGCCCCGCCGACGTGCGGGGTGATGAAGACGTTGGGCAGCTCCCACAGCGGGTGCCCCACGGGCAGGGGCTCCGGATCGGTCACGTCGAGCGCCGCGCCGATCCGCCCGGAGGCCACCTCGGTGAGCAGCGCCGCGGTGTCGACGACCGGCCCGCGTGCCGCGTTGACCAGCAGTGCCCCGTCGGGCAGCGCCGCCAGGAAGGAACCGTCGACCAGCCCGCGGGTCTGCTCGGTCAGCGGCACGAGCAGCACCACGATCTCGGCCTGCGGCAGCAGGCCGGGCAACTCGCCGACCCCGTGCACGTCCTGGTCGGGACGCGCGGTGCGGGCCACCCGGGTCACGGTGACCTCGAACGGCGTCAGCCGCTGCTCGACGGCCCGGCCGATGGAACCGGCTCCCACGATGAGCACCCGCTTGCCGGTGAGCTCCTCGGTGGGCGTGAACGCCGCCGGGGCCCACTCGCGCCGCTGCTGGGCGCGGGCGAAGGCCGGGAACTGCCGCAGCGAGCCGATCGTGGCGCCCAGCACCCATTCCGCGACCGCCGCGTCGTGCACCCCGGCCGCGTCGCACAGCTGCACGCCGGCGGGCACGTGGCCGACCCAGTTGTCCGCGCCCGCCGAGAGCAGCTGCACGACCCGCAGGCCGGTGAGCTTCGGCAGCAGGTCGGAGGCGCGCACGGTGGAGCTGAACGGCGGCACCCAGAACCGGACGTCCGTGGGGTCCGACGGCAGCGTGGCCGCGTCGGCGCAGACCTCGACCGCGACGCCGGCCGGCACGTCGCCGAGCAGCTCGCGGCCCTTCTCATGGGCGATCCAGACCTTCACCGTGCCAACCTAGCCGCGCCGGGCGCCGGCTGCCCGGCCGGAGATCCAGGTGTGCCGGACGTCCCAGCCGGCCCCGCTACCCTGGACCGGGGAAACGAGGAGGTCGTGTGATCGAGCGCAGTCGCCGGTTCCGAGCGGGCGCCGTGACACTTGGTGCCGTGCTGGCTCTGACCACCGCGTGCAGTTTCGGCCCGCCGGAGCCCGACGTGGCCGGGGAACCGCCGAACCTGCCGGCCCCGTCCGTCTCCGCCGACCCGGACAGCAGCAGTGCCGGCGAGGCCACGGCAGCGGCCACGGTCCTGGCCAAGGACCTCGAGGTGCCGTGGGGCCTGGCCTTTTTGCCCGACGGCGCCGCCCTGGTGACCGAGCGTGACACCGCCCGCATCCTGCAGGTCGGCCCGGAGTCGGACGCCGAGGGGCTCAAGGTGACCGAGGTGCAGCGGCTCACCGAGCCGGAGCCGGGCGGCGACGGCGGCCTGCTGGGCATCGCAATCTCCCCGAAATACGAGACCGACGCGACCGTCTTCGTCTACTACTCGACGGCGAAGGACAACCGCGTCGCCAAGCTCAAGCTCAAGGGCAAGCCGGAGCCGATCCTCACCGGCATCCCGCGCTCGGCGAACGACAACGGCGGTCAGCTCGCGTTCGGCCCGGACGGCATGCTCTACGTCACCACGGGCGACGGCTCGGCGACCGGCAACCAGGCGCCGAACCCGAAGAGCCTCGGCGGCAAGATCCTGCGGATCACCACCGCCGGCAAACCCGCACCGGGGAATCCGGCCAAGAACTCGCCGGTCTGGTCGTCCGGTCACCGTAACGTGCAGGGCATAGCTTGGGACGCGGCCAAGAAGATGTACGCGAGTGAGTCGGACCAGAAGAAGTCCGGCGAGCTGAACGTGATCCAGAAAGGCAAGAACTACGGGTGGCCCAAGGCGGACGGTGCCAGCTCGGACGCCAAGCTCACCGCCCCGGTGGTGAGCTGGCCGATCGGCGACTCGTCCTGCGCGGGTGTGGCGGTGCTGGAGCGCATGGTCGCGACGGCCTGCCTGCTGGGCCAGCGGGTGTGGATGGTCGACATGACCGAGAACGGCACCCTGCTGGGGCAGCCCAAGTCGGTGCTCGCCGGTGAGTACGGCCGGCTGCGCGGGCTGGTCGCCGCCCCGGACGGCTCGTTCTGGGTCACCACGTCCAACCGGGAGAAAGGCGCCGAGCCGGGACCGGACGACGACCAGATCATCCGGCTGGTGTTCTCCGACGGCGGAGCCGGCCGGAGCTGACCGTCGTCACTGTTTGACGACCAGCGTACGGGGGCAGGTGAGCCGGCGACCATGAACGAGAAGATCTTGCGGGCCCGCGACGCGGTGAAACGTACCTGGCAGCGGCCGTGGGCCCGGCGCCTGAGCGTCTGGGCGGCGGTTGTGGCCGTCAGCCTGACCGGCGTCGTCGTCGGCACGATGTTGTTCGCCCAGTCGGAGATCGCGGTGGGCCCGTTCCGGGCCGACATGTCGATCAGCCCGTCGATCGAGGGCGGCACCGAGGTGCAGATCCCGCCGCTGGGGTCGCTACATCTGGACAGCCACGACGGCCCGATCCACCTGAAGGTGGACCTGGGCTCGCTGGACCAGGAACGCACCGAGGCGCTGATCGACGACCCGACGGCGATCAGCGCGGCCGGGCAGTCGGCGGTGGACGACGTGACCAAGGGCGTGCTGCAGCTGGGCCTGCGGGCACTGGGCGCGGCGATCGTGTGCGCGCTGATCCTGTCGGCGCTGATCTTCCGCAACGTCCGGCGGGTGGCGGCGGCCGGGGTGCTGGCGCTGGTGGTGACCGGCGGCAGCCTGGGGCTGGCCGCGGGCACGATCCGGCCGGACTCGATCAGCGAGCCGAGGTACGAGGGCCTGCTGGTCAACGCGCCCGCGGTGGTCGGTGACGCGCGGCGCATCGCGGACAACTACGGCCGGTACGCCGACCAGCTCCAGCAACTGGTCAGCAACGTCAGCCGGATCTACACGACGGTGTCGGCGCTGCCGGTCTTCGAGCCGTCCGGTAACACCACCCGCGTCCTGCACGTGTCCGACCTGCACCTGAACCCGACGTCGTGGGGCGTGATCCGTACGGTCGTGAAGCAGTGGGACATCGACGCCGTGGTGGACACCGGCGACATCGTGGACTGGGGCAGCAACGCCGAGACCTCGTACGTGAGCAACATCGGCCAGCTCGGGGTGCCGTACGTGTACGTGCGCGGCAACCACGACTCGCTGGCGATCCAGGAGGCCGTGGCCCGGCAGAAGAACGCGATCGTGCTCGACGACACCACGGTGACGATCGACGGCCTGACTTTCGCGGGCATCGGCGACCCGGAGTTCACACCGGACAAGAGCGAGAACCCGCCGGCCGATGCGGACGAGCCGGTCACGTCCCCCCTGCTGACCAGCGGCGAACGCCTGGCGGCAACGATCCGCGCGGCGCAGACGAAGGTGGACGTGGCGCTGGTGCACGACCCGGCGATGGCGCCACCGCTGTCGGGGGTGGTGCCGGTGGTCCTGGCCGGCCACACCCACAAGCGGGAGGTGAGTGTGCTGGCGGCGCCGTCCCCGGCACCCTCGTCGTCGGTGACCCCGAGCGTGCCGGTGCCGAGCGCGTCGGCCGGGGTGACGGCGCCGCCGCAGCAGACGCGACTGCTGGTGGAGGGGTCGAGCGGTGGCGCGGGCCTGCGCGGGCTGGAGAAGGAGGAACCGACGCCGCTGATGATGTCGGTGCTGTACTTCGACGAGACGCACGCGCTGAAGGCCTACGACGACATCCAGCTGGGCGGCACGGGCGAGCAGAACGTGACGATGCAGCGCAAGGTCGTCGGCAAGGACGAACCGGAACCGACCACGGACCCGTCGGCGATCAGCGGCGTGACCCCCGAGATCCGCCCCAACGGCAGCGTGCCCCCCGGCCGCTGACCCACCCGGCGCGGGAGTGGCCAGAGCTCAACCACCACTCTCAGCCCGGACCGGCGGCGTCACGAGGCCGGGACGGCAGCGCCCGGCCCTGTGTGTCACAGGACCGGGCGCCGACCGTAAGAAATATCGCGAAGATCAGGAGAGCCGGGAGAGGATCAGCTCCCGGACGGTCTTGGCGTCCGCCTGGCCGCGGGTCGTCTTCATGACCGCGCCGACCAGCGCGCCCGCCGCTGCGACCTTGCCGTCGCGGATCTTCGCCGCGATGTCCGGGTTGGCGGCGATGGCCTCGTCGACCGCCGCCGTGAGCGCGCCCGTGTCGGAGACGACGCCCAGGCCGCGGGCCTCGATCACCGCTGCCGGGTCGCCCTCGCCGGCCACGACGCCCTCGAGCACCTGGCGGGCCAGCTTGTCGTTGAGCTTGCCCTCGTCGACCAGGCCCTGCAGCTGCGCGACCTGGGCCGGCGTCACGCCGACCGCGGCGAGCTCGACGCCCGTCTCGTTCGCGCGGCGGGCCAGCTCGCCCATCCACCACTTGCGGGCACCGGCCGGGGTGGTGCCCGCGGCGATGGTCTCCTCGATCAGCTCGATCGCGCCGGCGTTGGCCACCGACTGCATATCGAGCGTGGAGATGCCCCACTCCTCGGCGAGCCGGGCGCGCTTGACGCTGGGCAGCTCGGGCAGGGCCGCCTTGAGGTCGGCCACCCACGCCGTGTCGGGCGCGATCGGCACCAGGTCGGGCTCGGGGAAGTAGCGGTAGTCGGTCGCGGTCTCCTTGGAGCGGCCCGGCCGGGTGTCGCCGGTGGTCTCCTGGAAGTGCCGGGTCTCCTGGAAGATCCGGGTGCCCTGGCTGAGCAGGCTGGCCTGGCGGATGATCTCGGAACGGACCGCACGCTCGACCGAACGCAGCGAGTTGACGTTCTTCGTCTCGGTCCGGGTGCCCCACTCCTCGCCCGGCAGGTTCAGCGAGGTGTTCACGTCGCAGCGCATCGAGCCCTGCTCCATGCGCACGTCGGAGACGTTGAGCGAGCGGATGATGTCGCGCAGCTCCGTCACGTACGCCTTGGCGACCTCGGGGGCCTTGGCGCCGATGCCGGGTACGGGCTTGGTGACGATCTCGACCAGCGGGATGCCGGCCCGGTTGTAGTCCACCAGCGACTCGGTCGCGCCGTGGATGCGCCCGGTGGCCCCGCCGACGTGCAGCGACTTGCCGGTGTCCTCCTCGAGGTGGACCCGCTCGATCTCGATGCGCACCGTCTCGCCGTCGACCAGCACGTCGACGTAGCCGTCCACGCAGAGCGGCTCGTCGTACTGGCTGGTCTGGAAGTTCTTCGGCATGTCCGGGTAGAAGTAGTTCTTCCGGGCCATCCGGCACCACGACGCGATGTCGCAGTTGAGGGCGAGCCCGATCCGGATGGTGGCCTCGATCGCGGCGCGGTTGGCCACCGGCAGCGCGCCGGGCAGGCCGAGACAGACCGGGCAGACCTGGGTGTTGGGCTCCGCGCCGAACTCGGTCGGGCAGCCGCAGAACATCTTGGTGTTCGTGCCCAGCTCGACGTGCGTCTCCAGGCCGATGACCGGCTCGTAGCGGGCGATCGCGTCCTCGTAGGAGGGCAACGCGGTGGTGGTCATGCTCACGCCTCCAGCGTCGGTGGGGTCAGGGTGCCGACCGCGGACTCGAGCGCGGCGGCGACCCTGTACATCCGGTCGTCGGCCATCGTCGGCGCCATCACCTGGAAACCGACCGGCAGTCCCTCGGAGAGCCCGCACGGCACCGAGATCGCCGGGCCGCCGTAGAGGTTGGTCGGGATGGTGTAGAGGTCGGCCAGATACATCTGGTAGGGGTCGCTCGTACGCGAGCCGAACGGGAACGCCACGAACGGCGTGGTCGGCGAGACCAGCACGTCGACCTGCTCGAAGGCGGTGGTGAAGTCGCGCGTGATGAGCGTGCGGACCTTCTGCGCCTGGCCGTAGTACGCGTCGTAGTAGCCGCTGGACAGCGCGTACGTGCCGAGGATGATCCGGCGCTTGACCTCGGGACCGAAACCGGCGTCCCGGGTCAGCGACATGACCTCTTCGAGCGAACGGTTGCCGTCGTCGCCGACCCGCAGGCCGTAGCGCACGCCGTCGAAGCGGGCCAGGTTGGACGAGGCCTCGCTGGGCGCGATGAGGTAGTAGGCCGGCAGCGCGTACGCGAAGTGCGGGCAGGACACCTCGACGACCTCGGCACCCAGCTTGACCAGCGCTTCGACCGACTCGCGGAAGGCCGCCAGCACGCCGGGCTCGGCGCCGTCGCCCGCGAACTCCTTGACCAGGCCGAGCTTGACCCCGGTGAGGTCGCCGGTGGCACCGAGCCGGGCGGCGGCGACGACGTCGGGCACGGGCTGTGGGATGGAGGTCGAGTCGCGCACGTCGTGGCCGGCGATGACCGAGTGCAGCAGCGCCGCGTCCTCCACGTTGCGGGCGCAGGGCCCGGGGGTGTCGAGCGAGGACGAGAAGGCGATCAGGCCGTAACGGGACGTGCCGCCGTACGTCGGCTTGGCGCCGACCGTGCCGGTGACCGCGCCGGGCTGCCGGATGGAGCCACCGGTGTCCGTGCCGATCGCCAGCGGCGCCTCGTAGGCGGCCAGCGACGCGGCACTGCCGCCGCCGGAGCCGCCGGGGATGCGCCCGAGGTCCCACGGGTTGTTGGTGGGGCCGTAGGCCGAATACTCGGTGGAGGAGCCCATCGCGAACTCGTCCATGTTGGTCTTGCCGAGCATGACCGTGCCGGCAGCGCGCAGCCGCTCGACAACCGTCGCGTCGTAAGGCGGCCTCCAGCCTTCGAGGATCTTGGAGGCGGCGGTGGTCGGGATGCCACGCGTGGCGATCACGTCCTTGACCGCGACCGGCACCCCGGCCAGCGGTCCGAGCTCCTCGCCCCGGGCCCGCTGCTCGTCGACGGCGCGGGCCGCGGCCAGCGCGCCGTCGCGGTCCACGTGCAGGAAGGCGTGCACCTGCCCGTCGACGGCGGCGATCCGGTCGAGGTGCGCGGTCGCAACCTCGACGGCGGAGGCGTCGCCGCCGCTGATCAGGCCTGCGACCTGCGCAGCGGTCATCCTGGTGACGTCAGTCACGGCGCTCAGTCCTCCTCGTCCAGGATGCGCGGCACGCGGAACCGGCCCTCGGCGGAATCGGGCGCGCCGGAGAGCGCCTCCTCCTGCGTGAGGCACGGTGTCACGACGTCGTCGCGGTAGATGTTGGTCAGCGGCACGGAGTGCGAGGTCGGCGGGATGTCCTCGGCGGCCACATCACCGATCCGGGCGACCGACTGCAGGATGACGTCGAGCTGACCGGCGAACTGGTCGAGCTCCTGCTCGGTCACGGCGAGCCGCGACAGGCGCGCCAGATGCGCGACCTCTTCGCGGGAGATGGCGGCCATCGTGCCCCCTTGGTATGGATGTCGCTGACCGGGGAAGTCTATTTCTTTCGCCGCGGGCGGCGGGCGGCGGCTCCCCGGTCTGTGGATAACCCGGCAATCCGGAGATCAAATTCCGGATGACGTGCGTGGTTGCCTGGCTCTGACCGTCGCTCCCGCCGATCGCCGGCTGCGGGAGCCAAGACCTCAGAACCGAACTTCCAATTCGATCTCGTGGCGCAACGGAATCCCGTCCAGCTCGCGCGGAATGGCCGGCTTCAGGGCGCGGGCCCGGGTCACCGCGTCCCGGTGCACGGCGACCAGGTCGAAGCCGTGCCGCTGGTAGAAACGCAGGGCCCTGACGTTGTCATTCGTGGTGACCAGCCAGACGCGGGCGGCCCCCGACCTGGCCGCCACGTCGAAGATCCAGGCGAGCAGAGCTCCACCGGCGCCTGCCCCTGGACGGTCCGCCGCGATCGAGACGATCTCCCAATCCGTCCCGACGGCGCGGTAGGTGAGCAGCCCCACGGGTTCGTCGTCCTCCCAGGCGATCCCGCCGGGAAGATCACTGGCGTCGATCAGTTCGCCGTGGACGGCGACCACCGTGCCATGGAACGCGGCGGTCAGCGACTGCCGCACGTACGCGATGTCGGCGGGCGTGACGGGACGCACCTCGATCGCCATGGCACTCCTCAGGACGTCGGCACCGCCAGGGCGCCGGGTTCACGGCCGGGTCGCAGAGGACGATAGCGGGACAGCCAGACCGCCAGATCCGGTGCGGGCATCGGCCGTGCGTGGAACCAGCCCTGCGCCGCGTGACAGCCGGCCGCGGCGAGCAACCGCCAGGTCCGCTCGTCCTCGACGCCCTCCGCGACGACCCGCAGCCCCAGCGAGTCGCCCAGCGCGATCACCGACCGCACGATCGCGGCGTCACCCCGGTCGGCGGCCATCCCCAGCACGAACGAGCGGTCGATCTTGACCTCGGCGAACGGCAGCCGGCGCAGATGCTGCAACGACGAGTAGCCGGTGCCGAAGTCGTCCAGGGAGATCGCCACCCCCATCCGGTCCAGCCGGGTGATCGTGTCGAGCACCCGGTGCGGGTCGGCCATCAGCGCACTCTCGGTGATCTCGAGCTGCAGCAGGTCGGGCGGTACGTCGTACCGGTGCAACAGGGTGTCGATCTCCACCACGATGTCCGCCGCATGCAGGTCCCGGACGCTGACGTTGACGGACGCGCGCAGCGGCCGGCCGGCCGCGCGCCAGGCGCCGAGCTGAGCGATCACCTCGCGCAGCACCCGGCTGGTGAGCAGCCGCATGACGGGCGTCTGCTCGGCGACCCGCAGCAGCTCGCTCGGCCCGACCATGCCGCGCACGGGATGCCGCCAGCGCAGCAGCGCCTCGACACCGACCAGCTCACCGGTCGCGATGGCGATCTGCGGCTGGTAGTAGAGGGTGATCCCGTCGGCAGCGGGGTCGCTGCCCGGCTCGGCCTGCACAGCGCGGCGCAGATCGGCGAGCAGGGTCAGGTCGGGCGTGTGGTGCTCGGAGTCGCGCGCATAGACGGCGACGTGATCGCCGCGCTCCTTGGCGTCGTACATGGCCGCCTCGGCCTGGCGCAGCAGGGATGCGCCGTCGCCGCCGCGCTCGCCCTGCAGGGCGATGCCGATGGAGGCGCTGACGTCGATCGGCAGGCCGTCGAGGGCGAACGGCCGGCCGAGCTCCTCGGCCAGATGCGCCGCGAGCCGCCGGGCCGCGGCCGGCCCGTCGACCCGGGTGGCCAGCACAGCGAACTCGTCACCGCCGAGCCGGACCACAAGATCATGCGACGGTACGACCGCAGCCAGCCGGCGAGCGACCTCGACGAGCAGTCGGTCCCCGGTCGTGTGCCCCAGGGCGTCATTGACGGTACGGAACCGGTCGAGGTCAAGAAGGAGGAGGGCGAGCCCGCGCTCGGAGCGGTGCAGTCCGCGCGCGGCTCCCCGCTCAGCGACTGAGGTCTGCAGGGCGCGCCGGTTGGGCAGCCCGGTGAGGGAGTCGACCCGGGCGGCCCGCTCGTACTCACCGGCGGAACGCACCATCCGATGCACGGCATGCAGAGCAAGAAGTACCAGTGGCACAAGGGCGATGCCGACCTGGGCCGCGGCCAGCACCACGGGCCCGAGCAGCAGAAGCGCGGCGGTGGCGAACAACTCCATTCCCCAGCGCTGCACCCGGCGACGGCGGCGGCCGGCACTCGCGCAGCGGGCGGAGAGCACGTCGAGGCCGGTGCGGGCGGCGATCCACGCGGCCGCGGCCGCGACGGTGAGCAGGGCGTCGTCCCAGTGCGGCTGGGCGCCGACGTGGAGACCGGCCAGCGCGGCGACGGCGGCGGCTCCGGCCAGGGCCACGGCGTGCTGCACGGCCAGGTGCAGGGCGCGGCGGGGAGACTGGCGCATCCGTACGCCGGCGACGGCCATGGCCGCCAGTTGTACGGCCAGCGCGGGCACGAAACCCCAGGCGAGCACGATGCCGAAGGTGAAGCAGATGGACGGCAGGATCACGGAACTGGCCCGCCGGTTGGCGACGACGTAGGGCCGCGCGTCGACGGCCAGGGCGAGGGCGGCCATGACCCAGAAGGCGGTGGGCAGGGCCTCGAAGGTGCGCGGCGAAGTGAGCCAGAGGACAAGGTCGACCAGGAGGGCGCCGCCGACGGCTGTGACCGCGCCCCGCCGGGCGGTAACCGGGCTGGGCCCGGCCGGTGACGACTCGAACGGCGCTCCGAGTAGCGCCGATGCCGGCGTTTCCGGCGGCGCCGCGGACTTCCCGGCGCCGGCCCGCCTGGACCGCCAGCCAACTGCCCCCCAGCCGCGCGACCTCCAGCCCCGCGGCCATCCACCCCGTGCCCCTCGGCCGCCTGGCTCTCGCCCGCGCGACTCCCGACCGCGGGCCGCGCGGTCGTCAGACCGCCGGCCGGCCGTTCCCCCGCCGGGCGATGCATGATCCAGCGAACCGCTATCCGCGCGCACGTCGGTGATCGGCTCGCCGGCCGGCTGTTCTGCACCCGGCATGGAGCTGCGCTGTTCTGCGGCACCCATGCGACCTCCACGGTGGCGTCGACCGAACGATCTTCCTCACCATAGATCCGCATGGACAAAACTACGCGAAACAGACTCGCCGTTACCAAATTGCCGTATCGACCTGAACGTGGAACCTCCCCGGATTCACCCGTTCGTGGATCTTCGCCGTCGGCACGCCGAGCGCCGCGGCCGCCTGCTCGGCGTGTCCTATTCGGCCGGCTCAGCCGCCTTCTTCCTCGGCTTCCGGGCCGCCGCGGCCTTCTTCGGCTCGCCGTCCGCCGCCTCCTTGGGCGCGTCCTCGGCGATCTCGGCCACCGCCCGAGCCGCCTCCGGCCCGTCAGCCAGCAGCACCGCGAACCCGTCCTCGTTGAGCACCGGCACCTTCAGCGACAACGCCTTGTCGTACTTGCTGCCCGGGTTGTCCCCCACCACCACGAACGCCGTCTTCTTGGAGACCGAGCCGCTGACCTTGCCGCCCCGGGCCAGCACCGCCTCGGAGGCCTCGTCGCGGGTGTGGGTCGACAGGGTGCCGGTCACCACCAGGGTCATGCCCGCCAGCGGCCGCAGTCCCGTGTCGGTGCGTTCCTCGGCCATCTTGACGCCGGCCTCGCGCCACTTGCGGACGATCTCCCGGTGCCAGTCGACGGCGAACCACTCCCGCAGGCTTTCGGCGATCGTGGGCCCGACGCCGTCGACCGCCGACAACTCCTCGATCCGGCCTTCCTCGATCGCGGCCTCGATGGCCGCCATCGAGCCGAACTCCAGCGCCAGCGCCCGGGAGGCGGTCGGGCCGACGTGCCGGATCGACAACGCCACCAGGACCCGCCACAGTGGCCGGCTCTTGGCCTCCTCGAGCTTTTCCAGCAGCTTGACCGCGTTGGTGCCCAGAGTGCCGTCCATGTTGACGAAGAACGGCGAGCGCAGCAGGTCGTCGGCGGTCAGGCCGAACAGGTCGCTCTCGTCGGTCAGCACCGAGGACTCGTAGAGCGCGCGGGCGGCCTTGTAGCCGAGAACCTCGATGTCCAGCGCGTTGCGGCTGGCCAGGTAGAAGAGCCGTTCGCGAAGCTGCCCCGGGCAGTAGTGCTGGTTGGGGCAGCGGATGTCGATGTCGCTCTCCTTGGCGGGAGCGAGCGGGGTGTCGCACTCGGGGCACCGGGTCGGCATCACGAACGGGTGCGCGTCCTCGGGACGCAGGTCCATGACCGGCCCGAGGACCTCGGGGATCACGTCGCCGGCCTTGCGCAGCACCACGGTGTCGCCGATCCAGACGCCCTTGCGCTCGACCTCGCGGGCGTTGTGCAGCGTCGCCTGGGCCACCGTGGAACCGGCCACCAGCACGGGCTGCAGCACCGCGTACGGCGTGACCCGCCCGGTGCGTCCCACGTTGACCAAGATGTCGAGGAGCTCGGTGGTGACCTCCTCGGGCGGATATTTGAAGGCGATCGCCCAGCGGGGCGCCCGGCTGGTCGAGCCGAGCCGGCCCTGGATGGCGACCGAGTCCACCTTGACCACCACGCCGTCGATCTCGTGCTCGACGTCGTGCCGGTGCTGGCCGTAGTAGGCGATGTAGTCGCGTACCTCGGCCATCCCGTCGACGAGCCGCCAGCGGTCACTGGTGGGCAGCCCCCAGGAGCGCAGGGCCTCGTACGCGTGGGACTGCGAATCCGGCCGGAAGCCTTTCCGGGCGCCGATGCCGTGCACGACCATCCGCAGGCCGCGGGACGCGGTGATCCGCGGGTCCTTCTGCCGCAGGCTGCCGGCGGCAGCGTTGCGCGGGTTGGCGAACGGGGCCTTGCCCTGCTCGACCAGCGAGGCGTTGAGGTCGGCGAACGCGGACGCCGGAAAGTAGATCTCGCCGCGCACCTCGAGCAGCTCGGGCGGGTTGTCGTCGGCCAGCCGGTCGGGGATCTCGCGGATGGTGCGGACGTTGGAGGTCACGTCCTCGCCGGTGCGCCCGTCGCCGCGGGTGGCGCCCCGCACCAGGCGGCCCTTCTCATAGGTCAGGTTGATGGCGAGGCCGTCGACCTTGAGCTCGCAGATGAACTGCACCGGACCGCCCGCGTCCCGCTCGGTGCGCTCGGCCCAGGCGCCCAGCTCGGCGTCGTCGAAGACGTTGTCGAGGGACAGCATGCGCTCGGCGTGCTCGACCGGGGTGAACAGGGTGGAGAAGGTGCCCCCGACATTCTGCGTCGGGGAATCGGGGGTGCGCAGCGCCGGGAACTGCTCCTCCAACGCCTCCAGCTCGTGCAGGAGCTTGTCGAACTCGGCGTCGGAGACCGTCGGGGAGTCGAGGACGTAGTAGCGGTACTGATGGCCGCGGACCTCGTCGCTCAGCTCGGCGTGCCGGGCGCTGGCCTCCGGGGTCGGCTCGGCGCCGGCGGCGGCGACCTGCTCGGCGGTCGGCCGGCCCTCCGCGAGCTGCTCGGCGACCGCAGCCGCCTCGGCACCGTCGGCGGGCGTATCGACAGGCTGCTTTTCCGGCACCGGGAGACCTCCGTGGTTCGTTCTTCTCTACCGGCACGTTAGTCGCCCGGTCCGACAAAACCATCGACATGCGCGGCCGGCGGCGCCCGGGTACGTTCTGCCGGTGGCGGACTGGTGGCTGTGGGCGGGTGGAGCTGCGGCGCTGGTCGCGGCCGGATGGTGGCTGCGCCGGCGGTGGCGGGCCGGGCGGCCGAGCAGCGGCGACATCTGGTGGGCCGACGTGCCCTATGCCCGCGGGCAGGGCTCGAAGCTGCGCCCGTGCCTGGTGCTGCGCCGCCGTAGGGATGGCATCGTGGTCCTGAAGATCACCAGTCAGGACAAGAGCCATCGCCGCGACCACGTGCTGATCCCGACCCGACGCTGGGACGCGCGGGCGAGCCATGACTCGTACCTGAATCTGGGTGAACCGATCGTCGTCCGCCCGGCGGCCTTCCAGCGCCGCGCGGGCGCGGCGGACCTGCGCACCCGCCGCCAGGTCGCCCGCTTCCGCAGCCGGTCCCGGTGAAGCCGGGGGTCAGACCTCGGTCAGCCGCCGGCCGGCGTCTCGGCAGGCCTTGAGCACCTCACGCACGTAGGACTGCGAAGCGCCGGCGAGCCCGCAGGCAGGCGTGATGACGACCTGCTGCGGCAGCCGGGCCGCCGGGAAGCCGAGCCGGCTCCACAGCTTCCGCGCCCGGTCGGCGACCTGCGCCGACGTCAACGCCCGGCCGTCGGCCGGCAGCCGGGTGGGTGCCGCACCGGCGAAGAGGCCGAGACCGGCCTCCAGGGCCTCCCCCAGCGGATCAAGATCCTTGATCAGCGACAGGTCGAGCGCGACGGCGGCGGCCCGCGCATCCCGGACCACCTGCAGCGGTACGGCCGGAGCACAGCAGTGCACGATGACCGGCACCCCGACAGCCTCGACCACCGTCCGCAGCCCCGTTGCGGCATCGGGCCCGTCGACGACCTTGTACGCCCCCAGTCCACTCTCCGTAGGGATGCGTCCGGCGAGAACGGCCGGCAGCGAAGGCTCGTCGAGCTGGAGCAGCACCGACGCCTGCGGAAGCCGCTTCTGCACGTCGGCCACGTGCCGGCGCAGCCCCTCGGCCAGCGACTCGGTCAGGTGACGCACGGCACCGGAATCGCGCAGCATGCGGCCGCCGATCGGCAGATCCAGGCTCGCCGCCAACGTCCACGGGCCCGCGGCCTGAAGCTTGACAGGGCCGGTGAACCGGTCGGCCTGCTCGGAGAGCTGATCGAGGTCACGTTCCATCAGGTCGGCGATGCGGCGCTGGTCCCGGCCGGGGCGGGGAGCCATCTGCCAGCGGCCGACGTAGATCTGCACCGGCAGCTCGACCAGCAGGCCGGCGGTGCGCCCGATCATGTCGGCGCCGGGACCGCGGTCGGGCAGCTCGGCCAGGTGTGGGAACTCGGGCAACTCGCCCATGATCAGGCGCTGGGCCTCGGCGATGTCGGTCCCGGGCAGCGAGCCGACCCCGGTGGCCGCACCGGCCGGCCAGGGAAAATCAGGCACGACGCGCCGGCCCGACCCCGTCGGAGCCCGCCGACACCCGGTCAGCCGAACCGTCTCCGGATCCGCCGCCACTGCCCGCGCCCGAACCGCCGGCGCCCGAAAGACCCGCACCCGAAGCGGCCGAGCCCGGGCCGCCCGTGCTCAAGGTGCCGGAAGCGATCGTCGCGGAGCCGAGAACGATGTCACCAGCCGGATCCGGCCGATAGGCGACGATGGCCTGACCAGCCGCAACCCCCCGAGCCGGCGCACGCAGGTGAGCCACCAGCCCGTCCGGACCGACGCTCACCACGGCCGGGACCACCTCGCCGTGGGCACGCAGCTGCACGTCGCACTCCACCGGAGTCTGCTCTCCGTGCCAGATCGGCCGGGTCGCTGTCACAGTGTCGACGGCAAGATCCTCCCGCGGCCCGACCGTCACTGTGTTGGTCTTCGGGGTGATCGAAAGCACATATCGAGGACGCCCGTCCGGCGCCGGAACCCGCAGGTCGAGACCCTTACGCTGACCGATCGTGTACGAGTAAGCCCCGTCGTGCTGCCCGAGCACAGCCCCGGTGCGACCGTCCACGATGTCGCCCGGTGTCGCACCCAGGCGCTCGGCGAGGAATCCCTTGGTGTCACCGTCGGCGATGAAGCAGATGTCATGCGAGTCGGGCTTGTCGGCGACGGCGAGCCCACGCTCGGCCGCCTCCTGCCGGACCCGCTCCTTGGTCGAATCCCCCAGCGGGAACACAGCCCGATCGAGCTGCGCGCGGGTCAGCACAGCCAGCACGTACGACTGGTCCTTGGCGATGTCGACACTGCGCCGCAGCAGACCGTCCGCCCCCAGCCGGGCGTGATGCCCGGTGACCACGGCGTCGAAGCCCAGCGCAACCGCCCGATCCAGCACCGCGGTGAACTTGATCTTCTCGTTGCACCGCAGACACGGGTTCGGGGTGCGCCCGGCCGCATACTCCGCGACGAAGTCGTCAACCACGTTGTCGTGGAACTGCTCAGCCATGTCCCACACGTAGAACGGGATCCCGATGACATCGGCGGCCCGCCGCGCGTCCCGCGAATCCTCGAGCGTGCAGCACCCCCGCGCCCCGGTCCGGTAGGTCTGAGGATTCCGCGCCAGCGCCAGGTGCACCCCGGTCACATCGTGGCCGGCATCCCGAGCGCGCGCGGCAGCGACAGCGGAGTCGACCCCGCCGGACATAGCTGCAAGAACTCGCACCCGTTCAGCCTATCCGCCCCCACCGACATCCCCCATTGCCGCCTCAACCCCCATCTCAACCGCCGAACCTTTTCCCGTACGCGCACCGCAAAGTCCAGTGGCACACAGGCCCAGGCTCTGCCGTCCCGGCCTCGCCGCGCCACCATCCGGGCTGAGAGCGGTGGAGGGCTGCTCCGCAGCCGCCCGGCAGCGGGCAGCGGGCGCGGGGCGGCCGGCGGGCGGCGGGCGGCGGGCGGCAGCGGCAGCGGCAGCGGGCGGCAGGCGGCCAGCGGCCGGCGGCAGGCGGCCGGCGGCCGGCGGCAGGCGGGCGGCAGCGGCAGCGGCAGCGGCAGCGGCGGGCCGAGCTGCGCGAAGCGCAGAGCGGCAGCGGCGGGCGGCGGGCAGCGGCAGCGGCCAGCAGCGGCGGGCAGCGGCAGCGGGCGGCCGGCGGCGGGCAGCGGCGGGCAGCGGGCGGCCGGCGGCAGGCGGCCGGCAGCAGGCGGGCAGCGGGCGCCCGGCAGCGGCGGCGGGCAGCGGCAGCGGCGGCGGGCAGCGGCAGCGGCGGGCGGCGGGCGGCGGCAGGTCGCAGCGGGGCGGTTGGGCGGTTGTCCGCTGGGTCAGCGGGGTGTTTTCCAGGCCGTCGCCCGGCGGGCGCGCTCGACCGCCCCCGGCAACGCCGCCAGCAGTGTGTCCACGTCCTCGGTCGTCGACGTGTGGCCCAGGGTGAAGCGCAGCGACGATCGGGCCCGGTCGTTGTCCGCGCCCATGGCCAGCAGGACGTGCGACGGCTGCGCCACCCCGGCCGAGCACGCCGACCCCGTCGAGCACGCGATCCCCTGAGCGTCCAGGAGCAGCAGCAACGCGTCCCCCTCGCATCCCGGGAAGGAGAAGTGGGCGTTGCCCGGCAGGCGGTCGGTGGCGTGGCCGTTGAAGACCGCGTCCGGGATCGCCTTGTGGACCCGTTCCACCAGTTCGTCGCGGAGGGCGGCCACCCGCTGGGCGTACTCCTCGCGGGTTTTGACCGCGGCCTCGACCGCCACCGCGAACGCCACCACTCCCGGGGTGTCCAGGGTCCCCGAGCGCACGTCGCGCTCCTGGCCGCCGCCGTGCAGCAGCGGGGTCGCGGCGATGTCGCGGCCCAGCAGCAGCGCGCCGACGCCGATCGGGCCGCCCAGCTTGTGGCCGGTCACCGTGAGGGCGGCCACGCCGCTGGCGGCGAAGTCGACCGGGACCTGGCCCACCGCCTGCACCGCGTCGGTGTGGAAGGGGATTCCGGCTGCTGTCGCCAGGCGGGACAGCTCGTCGACCGGCTGGATCGTGCCGACCTCGTTGTTCGCCCACTGGGTGCTGATCACCGCGATCTCGTCGCCGTGCTCGGCCAGCAGGGTCGCCAGTGATTCCGGGTCGACCCGGCCCGCCGCGTCGACCGGCAGCCAGCTCACCTCGGCGCCCTCGTGGGTGGCCAGCCATTCGACCGCGTCCAGGACCGCGTGGTGCTCGACGGCCGAGGCCACCACCCGGTTGCGGCGGCGGTCGGCGCCTCGGCGGGCCCAGTAGATGCCCTTGGTCGCGAGGTTGTCGCTCTCCGTCCCGCCGCTGGTGAAGATCACCTCGGACGGGCGGGCGCCGAGCACCGCGGCGATGCGTTCGCGGGACTCCTCGACCTGGCGGCGGGCCCAGCGGCCGGCCGCGTGCAGGGACGACGGATTGCCGACCTCGCGGGCGGCCGCGACGTAGGCGTCGAGCGCTTCGGCGAGCATCGGCGTGGTCGCCGCGTGATCCAGGTAGGCCATCAAGTGAAGCTTATGCCTTGAGCCGTCAACCGAAACGATCCGGATGGTCGGAGCGCGCAACGGCCCGGCGGAGGACCCGCCGGGCCGCTTCTTCGCGCTGGTTACTTACGCTTGCGGATTTCGTCGTTGGCCTGGGGTACGACCTTGAACAGGTCGCCGACCACGCCGAAGTCGGCCAGCTCGAAGATCGGCGCCTCGGGGTCCTTGTTGACCGCGACGATGGTCTTCGAGGTCTGCATGCCGGCCCGGTGCTGGATCGC